>NZ_DJAY01000001.1:180606-180818 GCF_002429815.1 Lysinibacillus sp. UBA5990 | reverse complement strand
GAGAATGCGTACTTAAAAAAGTTAAATACTTTAGTTCAAATGCAAGAAAAATTACCAATCAAATCAAAGCGCAAGTAATTTATGAACTAAAGGAAATCTATGAAGTAGTGGAATTAATCAAAGTCGCTGATATTCCACGTAGTACGTATTATTACTGGGAAAAGCGTTTGAATCGTCATGATAAATACACTGATGTGAAAGTCGCAATTCAG
>NZ_DJAY01000001.1:0-180361 GCF_002429815.1 Lysinibacillus sp. UBA5990 | reverse complement strand
AAAGAAAAATTAAAAGACCTAAGTCCGGTGGAGTACCGAACTCAGGTCTTAGCAGTTGCTTAACTAAATATGTCTAACTTTTTTGGGTCAGATCATTTACTCGATGGCTTTTGTTATATGAAAGCAATACCTACCTGCTTTCATTGATAAGCAGATTCTAAATATTGTAATACTGCATCAGTTACTTCTCGTAATGTTGCTGTTCCGCCTAAATCAGGGGTTTTTATACCTTGCGTTAATGTTAATTCGATAGATTTCAAAATCTGTGTTCCTGCTTCTTCGTAGCCAAGAAAATCAAGCATCATTTTTCCGGTCCATATTTGCCCAATTGGATTTGCAATCCCTTGCCCTGCTATATCAGGGGCAGAACCATGAACAGGCTCAAACATAGAAGGAAACACGCCCTCTGTATTTATGTTGGCTGCAGGCGCTATACCAATACTCCCCATAATGGCACCCCCTAAATCTGTTAAAATATCCCCAAATAGATTGGAGGCAACAATGACATCAAAGTTGTCCGGCTTCATGACTAAAAAGGCCGCTAATGCATCAATATGATTGGATGTTTTCTCTACGTCTTCATACTCTTTCCCTATTTCACAAAATATTTCATCCCAAAATGGCATACTGTAGGTAATACCATTTGATTTTGTGGCACTTGTCACATTTTGTCGTCGGGCTTTAGCAAGCTCAAAAGCATACCGCATCGCACGTTCTGTACCCTTTCTAGTAAAAATGGCATTTTGGATTGCAATTTCATCTTGTCCACTATGTATTCTCCCACCACTTTCCGCATACTCTCCTTCAGAATTTTCTCTAACAACAATAAAATCAAATTTATTAGGTTGACGTAAAGGTGAGGGTAAACCTTGGAGTAGCTTTGCAGGTCGTACATTAATAGATTGCTGCATTTCTTTACGAATTTTAATAAGTAGCCCCCATAAGGATATATGGTCTGGCACCAATTCCGGCATGCCCACCGCTCCTAAGAAAATTTGGTCATATTGCTTTAAAATCTCTATCCCATTTTCAGGCATCATATTACCCGTCTCTAAATAATAATCACTGCCCCATGGAAAGGATGTCCATTCGAATTGAAAACGACCATCCAATAATGCCACCTTATTGAGTACATCTATGGCAGCTGGTACTACCTCTTTTCCTATCCCATCTCCTGGTATGACTGCAATCCGATATGTTTTCATGTATGTTTACTCCTTATATAATTGTATAGAAAAAGACTGTAAACAAACTCAATTTTACTTTTGAGTTGTGTACAGTCTAGTAGAGATGCGTGTTTTAACACATCTTAATTTACGCTGAGCAAGAGCATGAACCGCCCGAGCCACATCCTCCTCCGCAAGATGATCCAGATGCAAAGAATGGATTGCTTACTGGGACTTTTACCGCTTCAGAGACTGTTTTCCCTACAAGTAGGCTAATCTCATCAAGCAAGTCCTGAAAATCATTTTCAGCAATTTTTAAAGCAGAAACCTTTTCATTTAAGTCGAGCGCCCTTTTCTGTTGGCGAATCGACTTCATAATTGTATGGTAGTCCGGATGATATTTTCCGAAACGTTGTACATCTTCGTACTGTTCTTTCATGCGATTAAACGCGTAAATAGCTTCTACAATTTGTGTATCACTATAAACGGCATCATACGCTTGCTGAAGCGCCATCGCTGGTTCTGAGGAAAGAATCATCTCACAAAGCGCTTCCGCCTCATCTAAAATGAATACCCAGTCAGAGGTCATCATCATTTTTAATTCCCCCAATCTCTTACCCATCATAACAGATTTTATGGTAATTTTACATTAATGAGATTATTAATGAAAGAGGTTTTTCCAATTGATGACAACACCTAAAGAACAAATCGATCTATTATTAGGGGCAATTTTACAAGATAGTACGAAGGAAGATGAAGATGTTCTTTTACATCTTTTAACCGGGCTCCGAGAAAAACAGCAAGGTATTCATCGTCGCTATATTAACGCTGCCTTACATATGGTTGGCAAGTTTGAGCCTGAAGTCAGTGAGGTTCGTATCCCAATTACACCAGTTATTCATAACACGATTAAGGTGCCACACGGGGGCATCATTGCGACGATAGCCGATGCGGCAATGGGGGGACTTGCTTCCCGTTCTGTACCAGAAGGATTTAATGTAGTAACTACAAATATGAATGTCACGTATATTGCCACAACAACGAATAAAGAATTAATTGCGCGTGGTCGTTTTGTCCATAAAGGACGGCAAACACTAGTAATGGAATGTGATATCGAAGATGAGACAGGACGCAAGCTAGCCATTGCTACAGGATCATTTTTTGTTATTCAGCGTCGGTAAGTAGACCTGTAAAATAGTCCTTAATACATTGTTGATCGGAAAAAGGGAATTTTTGATTTTTAATTTGCTGTGTTTGTTCATGCCCTTTTCCGGCAACAAGGACAATGTCCCCTTTTTTCGCCTTCGCTAATGCTTGATGGATGGCAACTTTACGGTCTAAATATATTTCATAGTATTGTTGCTCTGTAAAACCAGCAATAATACTTTCGTTAATAATGATCGGATCTTCATCTCGAGGATTATCCGTTGTTAAATAGATAACGTCTGCATATTTACTTGCTACAGCGCCCATAGCAAAACGTTTTGCTTTATCCCGATTTCCACCACAACTAAAGACAAGATAAATCGTTTTCGAGCGATCGAATGTTTGTAACACTGCTTGGAGGGCTTCAGCAGTATGGGCATAATCTACATACACATCAATTCCTACTGGATTATCAATCTTCTCTAGCCTACCTTCCGGAAGCCTTAAGGACCACATATGTTCGACTATATCATCCATTGGAATTCCTAAACGCCATACTGCCATCAATGCGGCAACCGTATTTTGCACATGATACTTCCCTACAAAAGGAATTTCTACAATATGCTCACTCGCGGATGTTTGTAAGCAAAGCACTGTTTTGCCAACTGTTTCACTGACAATTTGGATATGTAAATCATTGTGATTATCAAAGCCAAATGAGCAGGATTTTTTCTTATCATAAATTCCAACAGAGCGGCAAAAGTTATCATCGCCATTTAATACTAGCTTTTTAGATAAATCAGCTAATCTTTTCTTCGCACGTTTATAGGCTTCTAACCCTCCATGATCTTCTAAATGATCTTCAGATAAGTTTAAAAATACGCCGCAATCAATGTCACAATGATCGAGTCTATGTTGCTGTAACCCCATTGAAGATGCTTCTAACACTACATGTGAGACACCTTTGCGGACACATTGTTTTAATATCGGATGTAATTCTTTAGCCTGCAATGTGGTAAGTTCCTCGTAAGATGTTTGTTGCTTTTCTCCATCAAGATAAAACCCAATCGTTCCTATAACTGCCACTTTTTTATGTAGAGCGTTTAAAAGCTGACTGACAAAATGGCTCACTGTTGTCTTCCCGTTTGTCCCCGTTATTGCAACAACACTTAATGCTTCTGCAGGAAAAGCTGCTAACTTCGCGCTTGCATACGATAGGAATAAGGCTGTATTAGGAACCCATACAAAAGGAATTTCTTTATCAATAATTGGTAAGGAAATACTTTCCTCAGAGACAATTGCCGCTGCTCCATGGGCCAATGCTTCTTTGACAAAACGACTTCCTGAAGTTTTTTTGCCTTTACGTACAATAAAAATGTCGCCTGGTTGTACTGCCTGTGCATAATCCTCTACGCCTGTAATTTCTGTTCGAATCGATCCTCCCGTTACGCTACATGGCCAGTCTTTCAATAACTCAGCTAATTGCAACCCTCTTCCCCCTTTCAGTTCTCTATCATATGACGGCCTTTGTAACGGTGTGACGAAAAATGTAGAAGCCACTTGGGGCAACTGGAAGCACAAAAAAATGAAGACAAGTCCATTCAGCGAATGCTTGTCTTCATGTAAATTTATTATATTATGGCGTTTGGTCGGTTTTCTCTTCCTCTACAGGTTCTTCACCTTCAGATTCTTCATTATTTGATTCCTCATTATGCACCTTCTGTGAAGCAGGTTCTATATAAATTTGTGTATAATAATCGACGAAAACACCTGAACCAACTTGTGAATATTTATCATTTAATAGAACTTTTCGGTGTTCGGGGGAATTTGTCCAGCCATGCATTGCCTCAATTGCATCAAAATAGGCAGTTGCTAGATTTTCATTCGCATCGCTATAGTCAATGCTCTGCGCTTGTAACCTCTTTTTAAGATCTCCATAAGTGGGAGATTCATGTGATAAAAAATTTTGCACCTTCATATCTTCGCTATGCATTCTCGCTGTATTTTCCAATGATTCATTCATCTCTACAGGCAGCAACCCATGATGCTCTCGGGTTACATTTAGTAAATCATCGAGCTGTTTGGCATTCGCCCTATCAATTTCTTGCTGTAAAAATGAAGAAGGCGGTGTACGTCTAACAAGCTCTCCTTGATAACTCATTTCATATGGCTGATGAAGGACAAGTGTTTTACTGTTGGTATATCGTATCCCCTGTAATTCACTCGTTTCTCGGTCAATATAGAGCTGCGCGTATAGTCCATCAAATTTGATCAATAATCTTGTTTGCATATCTTCTTCATTCATCGAGAATATGTAAATATTATCACCAACATTGGCGGCTACCTCATAATCAATAATCGTCATGCGGTAAATTTCATCCCGTTTTTGCCCAACTTTAAAAGGAAATGCATTGATATCTTGCCCTGCTATGTACACTTGCGTGACGACGTTATTTTCAACGCCAATCATAAAAAAGGTAGAAACATCTTTATTATAGACCCACCACTCATACCCAAACGAGGAGGGTTCCTTTCTTCCTGGTTCCCCATATTGTTCCAAAACGGTTTGTGTGCCTTTTCCTATTAATGTTGAAATACCCGTTTGTGGACGTGTCATTGCTCCTATATCGGGCTGTTTTAGCTCCGTTTGAGGGATTATATTTGAATTGGTATTCGGGCCTTCTAGTGGTTCATTTTCCTTAGGGGTATTAAAAAACATAAAGCCGATTAATGCGATTGCACCACAAACCATTAATATGCGGAATAAAGCTTTCATATAGGACTCCTTTCATCACCATTATTGTAAGTTATTATATCAATTGTAATTGGGTTGACACAATGTTGTCATTGCAACAATGTCGAATATGTTCTATTATAAAAATGAGCGTATACTTTGTACGAGAACCTAAAGGAGGATTATACATGTATTTTGAAAATACTAACCTTGAAAATTTAACAGCTGATCAAGAGCTAATTGTCAGCATTATGAAAAAACATGGTTTAGAATGTGATGGCGGTTGGGATTATGAACGTATGACATTCGATAAACGTTTCGATACTCGTGAAGGTCGTTATTACCTACGCGTTTTCGCATATGCCATTTCTGGTGATGTTGGTGCACATGATGCCATCCTTACATTAATGAAACCAACACTTGGTAAGTACTATTATCCACATGGTGTTGAATATGGGGAAGATGAAGTTTTCCCAGCACATATTGTGAAAAAATGTGAAGAAATCTTAAAAAAGGTTAAATTAGAATTAGATCAATTCTCAATCGAGCCTACAAATAAAAATAACTTTGAACCTGTTAACGCACGCTAATCTTTATTAATTGAAAAGTGATCGCAAGAATAGCATTAAAAAGCTTCATTGTTACGAAAAGACTGGTAATCCAGTCTTTTTTATTTTGAGTAAAAATTTGATTTCTTCTCATACTACCTATATCTAGAACAAGATGTAGGTGAGAAAATTGTTGTCATTTTTTAATCGTCCTTTTTTTCGTCATCCCATTATCGTTATCGCAATTGGGGTTTTTCTCCTCTGGTTTATTTCAATATCATTGCCGATCTTACTTGCCTACTTAACTGCCTTACTTTTAGAACCTATTATAGTTCGGATGAGCAAACGTTTTCGAAAAAAGCGTAAAATAGTGGTCTCCATCTTTTTTTTATTTTTCCTAAGTATCTCTTTATTATTATGTACGCTTATTATTTATGTAAGCTGGAAACAATTTTCATCTTTCATTATAGATATTCCAGATTATTTGAATCAACTTTCTGCACTATGGATTCAAATGCAATCTAAACTAAGTAACCACACCTATCATTTACCTGTAGAACTAGTTTCACAAATTCAATCCATGATTGCAAGAGCTTTAGCTTCCACTGAAAAATTTGCACTTTCCTTAACAAACATCGATGTCTGGTCTGCCTTATTAACGTATATCCCTACACGATTATTTGATATTTTTGTCTATTGGATTGTCTTGTATATGTTGCTTTTGGAATTGCCAACCATTAATCAAAAAATACTAATGCCCGTCCCTTTCCACTACCACCAGAAAATTGTGTTTATTGGTGAACGAGTTAAACTAGCCTTATTTGGATTTTTGAAAGCACAATTGCTTGTAGGATTAGGTATTTTTGCTTTAGCTATCGCAGCCTTTTATTTTCTCAAAACGCCATTTCCTCTATTATTAGCATTGTTGCTTGTCGTCTTAGACTTTATTCCTTTTCTTGACTCATTTATTTTATTAGTCCCATGGGCAATCTATCAAGTTTTTGCTGGTGATTATATTTATGCTGCTGTGTTAATTGTATTAACAGTAGGTCAATTTTTAGTTCGTCGTATGATTGAGCCAAAAATAATAGGTGATAAAATTGGACTTTCTTCTCTTTCAACCTTTATCGCTATGTTTATCGGATTTAAAATTTTTGGATTTTTAGGTATTTTAATTGGACCATTACTTTTTGTAGTAGTTCTCTCATTAATTCAGCCAACGACAAAAAACCTCCCACCTACTGAAAAATAAGGTGGGAGATTTTTGTTATATGCCTAAAATGGCTTTAATAACCGATGTAGTTTCGCCCGGTTCAAATAAAATATACAATAATAAATAAACAAGGACACCTGTTATAGCGACGAAGAACCAAATAATACTTGTAATCGGTCCAATACGACGGTGTAATTTTAAATTTGTTTTAAGACCTGAAATTATACTAACAATCCCAAATACAGCCCCAGAAGTTGCCAAAATAATATGGAAAATCAAGAAAAACGTATAATAAGGTTTTAAATGTTCTCCACCACCAAAGGCAGTATTTCCAATAAACACTGTACGGGAAGCATAAATAATAAAGAAGATCAGTGCAGCAACACCTGCAGCAAGCATTACCTTTTTATGCCCTTCTACATTTCTTTTTATAATTAAGCCCCATCCTATTGCTACTAGTACAGCACTAATGACGATAAATGAAGTACTAATAGTAGGCAAAATTTGCAATTCCATTATCAAAACCCCTTATACAAAGTAAATTTCTATTTTTAATTAATGTTGCTGTTGACTCTCCCATTTTTTTTGATGGGCAGCTAATGCATCAGCAGTAATTTTATCTGGATCTTTTTGTTCAGCACGATACCATTTTGTAAAGATGGCACCTAATAAGATACCAAAAATCAGCTCTTGAATGATTTTCATTAGGACGCCACCTAATTGCTGATCAGCAACAGGTTTCATATCCGTAAATAACTCAGGTCCTGATAATGATAGTCCCGACAACGTAGAGGCCGGAACACAAAGCTCCATTGCCTTTAACCAAGCATCACCATTCGTATACGTTTCATACATAGCATTAGGTGCAAAAATGATCAATCCACAGGCAGGAGTTATTAAAACGGCATTGGCAATAATATAGCCTAATTTATGCAAGGGCTTCATTTGATCTTTACCTGGCATATTTTGAATTAAAGGCCAGTACATGAAAACCGCTGATAGAAATAAGACAAATGTATAGGTACCATGTAGTGTTTCATTTAATTTAATATAATCCAATACATCCGGTAAGTGATAGAAGGAAAATAGACCAATAAACACAAACACTGCAACTACTGGTAATGTTAGTACTTTAAATATAGTTCTAACAACTGGTGCTTCAATCGCAACCTTCCAAACCCACCAAGGTATTCCTTTAATTAAGAAAATCGGTACAAGCAATAATAAAATAGCCATTTGAACCATATGCATCGTAAACATAATATGAGCCATTAAATCAACTGGAGACCCTTTAATAATATAAATGGTAATCATCGCTAATACAAAATAAATTGCTTGTCCCTTTTTTAAAGGTTCGCTTTCTTTAAAATCCTGACGCCACTTTACTGTGACTAAAAAATAGACGATTGTTATAAAAACAAGAACCCCTATTAAATATGGGCTCCATAACGCTTGGAAACCAAATATACTAAGTGGCATATAGAACGCACTCCTTTAAACTTCAGTACTCCTATTATAAAACGCTTACAGCTATACTGCAATGAACGAAAGGTGAACAAATGTTAAGTTTGCCAGTGTTTGCTTCTTTTTGCAACCATCACTAAAATTTAAAATACAAAAAGCACGTTCGTACAAAATGACGAACGTGCTTTTTTGGTGATTACCACCAAATAATTGTTAAGAATGCTAAGAAGAATGTAAATGCAATTAAAATCCCCATCCACATGAAGAATCCAATAACTCCACCGAAGTGTGTTTTTTTGTCTTCTAAGTGCATGAAAGAATACAGTTGAAGTACAACTTGAACACCCGCTAATAATAAAACGAATGGCATAATTAAGTATTTAGAAAAATCTGCTGCAACTACTGCGAATGCGATAAAAGTAAAGAAAATCATAATCGCAAAGTTGAGTACTTGTTTACGCATATGAACGGCATTATGATGACGATCATACTCATATTGTGCCTGTGATTTAGCAACTATAGGTGTATCGTGTGAAGACATTATCCGATCACTCCCATCAAGTAAACTACTGTAAAGATGAATACCCAAACAACGTCGATAAAGTGCCAATATAAAGCAGCTACGAAGAATTTAGGTGCATTGTACAAGTTTAAACCACGTTTAGCATTACGAATCATTAAAGTTGCGATCCATACAAGTCCTAAAGTTACGTGGAAACCATGTGTACCAACTAAAGAATAGAATGCAGTTGCGAATGCAGATTGGTTAAATGTAAAACCAAGATGCACATAGTGTTGGAACTCATAAATTTCAAGAGCTAAGAA
Organism: Lysinibacillus sp. UBA5990; assembly: GCF_002429815.1. Lineage (NCBI taxonomy): Bacteria > Bacillati > Bacillota > Bacilli > Caryophanales > Bacillaceae > Lysinibacillus > Lysinibacillus sp. UBA5990. The sequence continues at coordinate 171,265 of NZ_DJAY01000001.1, read as the reverse complement.
ACCAAGACCTAAAGCTAAAGTAATTGCTAACCAAGTTTGCATCCCTTTAAAGTTAAAGTTACGCATATGGTAAATTGCATAAACAGATGTTAGCGAAGATGTTAAAAGTAACATCGTCATAGCAAATGCTAATGGTAATTCAAATAACCCTTGAGTTGTGAACTCCATGCCAGCTGGCCCTTTGTTCTTAAGCGCTAAATAAGTAGCGAATAAACTTGCGAAAAGTACAACTTCACAGGCAAGGAAAATCCAGAAACCAACGACTTTGTTTTTACCTTCCAGCGTTGCTTGTTCAGGATGATCTGGCCAAGTATGAGGAGTAAATTTAGTATTGAAATCCATTATTTATTTCCCCCTTTGCCATAAAGTTGTTCTTCAATTTCAAGAATTTCTTCTTTGTGTAAATGGAAGCCGTGATCATCTTTAACAGAACGGACAATCATTGCACCAAATGTAATTGCAAGACCAGCAATTAAAATATAGATTGACCAAGGTTTATCTGCATCAGGATTATAAAGTGCACCAAATGCTGCAATAAACATACCTAATGAAATAACGAATGGAATCGCTGAGTTATTTGGCATATGAATATCGCCTAGTGGCTCAGCAAATGTAACTTCTTTGTTACCTTCTTGTTTTTCAATCCACCATGGATCTAAACCACGAACAAGAGGTGTTTGACGGAAGTTGTAGAATGGAATTGGTTGTGGAATTGACCATTCTAATGTACGTCCATCGCCCCATGGATCGCGACCTGCTGGTTTGCCTTTGATAGACATTAAGCAGTTGATTACCATTAAGATAACCCCTACACCCATCATTAATGCACCGATTGTAGAGATATAGTTGAATTGATCCCAACCTTGACCTTCCATGTAAGTGAATACACGACGTGGCATACCCATTAAACCAAGGAAGTGTTGAACGAAGAACGTTAAATGGAATCCGATAAAGAATACCCAGAAAGTAATTTTACCAAGCGTTTCGTTTAACATACGGTTGAAGAAAATTGGCCAGTAGAAATGTGCTGAACCAAATAATGCAGTAACGATACCACCAACGATTACGTAGTGGAAGTGAGCTACGATAAAGTAAGAATCATGTAATTGGTAGTCAAGAGGTGCAGATGCTTGCATAACCCCTGTAACACCACCCGCAACAAATGACGGGATGAAACCAAGTGCATAAAGCATTGGCGTTGTAACTTTAATAGATCCGCCCCAAATTGTTAGGATCCAGTTAAATACCTTCATACCTGTTGGAACGGCAATTGCCATTGTTGCAACAGCGAAGATAGCGTTTGCTGTTGGTCCAAGACCAACTGTAAACATGTGGTGGGCCCAAACCATGAACCCTAAGAAACCGATTAAAATTGTTGCGAATACCATTGAAGAATATCCGAATAAACGTTTACGAGAGAACGCTGGGATAATCTCAGAGAATAATCCGAACGCAGGTAATACTAAGATATAAACTTCTGGGTGTCCGAAGATCCAGAATAAGTGTTCCCAAATAACTGTGTTACCACCCATTGTATGGTCAAAGAAGTTACCACCGAACATACGGTCAAATAACATCATTAATAAACCAATTGTTAATGGAGGGAATGCGAATAAAATTAATGCACTTGATACAAGAGCTGTCCATGTGAATAATGGCATACGCATGAATGTCATACCAGGAGCACGCATCGTGATAATCGTAACGATGAAGTTAAGACCCGAAATTAAAGTACCTGCCCCTGAAATTTGTAAACCAAGAACATAGAAGTCAATACCATGCCCTGGAGAATATAAAGATAATGATGCATAAGAAGTCCAGCCCGCATCAGGAGCGCCACCCATAAAGAATGACAGGTGAAGGAATACTGCACCTAGGAAGAATAACCAGAACCCTAATGAGTTAAGGAACGGGAATGCAACGTCACGTGCACCAATTTGTAATGGTACAAGCATGTTCATAAATGCGAATAGTAATGGAGTAGCAGCTAGGAATAACATTGTTGTTCCGTGCATTGTTAATAATTCATTGAAAAAACCAGCTGACACGAAATCGTTATTTGGTTTCATTAACTGAATACGCATTAATAACGCTTCAAAACCAGCGATAGCGAAGAACAATGTACCGGCTAATAAATACATGACTGCTAACTTTTTATGGTCAACAGTAGTAATGTAATCCCAGACAGTTGCTCCAAAGCCCTTTTTCTGTGTGTATGAGCTCACAACTTTTACCTCCCTCAAAAATTTGTTACATAGAACGGAAATTATTTTTCAACTGATAAGCCCATGATATAAGTTGCAAGAGCTTCAATTTCTTCGTCAGATAAATCGCCGTATATAGGTGCAGTACCCTCAGCATTCATCATTAAGTTACCTGGTTTAAATTCCTCAGGGTTTTTAATCCAAGCTTTTAAGTTTTCTTCATTGTGTTCTAAGAAACCAGCAACGCGGTTACGGTCACCAAACGTAGTTAAGTTTGGACCTGGAGTACCGCCTGCTCCTGAACCAGAGATAGCATGACAGCCTAAGCAGCTGTTAGCAAAAGTTGCTTCGCCAAGATCTGTTGAAGCTTTGTCAGCTGTTTGTCCTTCAGTTGCTTTCATTGCATCAACCCAAGCGTCAAATGCATCTGGGCTTAAAGCTTTTACTTTAAAGTCCATTAAAGCATGTGATGGTCCACATAATTCAGCACATTTACCATAAAATACGCCATCTTTTAGATCTTTCGATTCTTTATCAAATACTAAGTAGAATTTGTTTAAGTTTTCGACGTTTGTATCCATTTTACCGCCTACAGCAGGAATCCAGAATGAGTGCTTAACATCGGCAGCTTTTAAATTAAAGTAAACCTTTTCACCTGTTGGTACTACTAGCTCTTGAGCCGTTATAATACCTTGGTTAGGATATTCGAACTCCCACCAGTATAATTTGGCTGTTACATTGATTGTTAGGGCAGTTTTATTCCCCTCCTCATCTACCTCATCCATTGCAGCAACATCTGCAAATTTATAAGTAGTTGTAACAACTGGTACAGCAATAATTAATAATAAAATAATTGGTATAACTGTCCAAATCACTTCTAACGTATGACTACCCTCTACTTGCTTAGGGATAACGTTTTCACCAACGCGTGAACGACGGTATTTCAGGAATGCAAGTAAATAAATAACGGATACTATTACCACTACTAGCGTCATAATTACAGTAGTTAACAGTAATAAGTTTAATTGTTGTTTACCTACTTCTCCAGATGGTTTTAGTGTAGAAAGATACTCTTCACCACAACCTGAAAGGAAAACCATCATCACTGCTAGAAGTGAAAAAAGACGCCATTTTTTAAGCCCTTTCATCATAGCTTAATTAAACCCCTCTTTCTTTGTTGTATTTTCATGTGTACATAGGACATTAGTTCTGTCTATATGAATTCTTTAGAAAAAGAAAGAATTCCTAAATTTAGCTAAACACCGCAAATATTATGATGGATACAAATAGTATGGTCATATGATTCAATGAATAAATAAACATTCTATTTGCCCATTTCATATCATCTTTTGCTGTAAAGCCTTTCAGAGCTAGTATTAACCAACCCAAGTTCAATGTAGTAGCAAGAGTTAAAAAGCCAATTCCAAGCTCCGGTAAAAGGAAAGGTAACGGTAATAATAAAAGAATCCAGAATAACATTGAGTACTTTGTACGTTTAAATCCCTTTACAACAGGTAGCATTGGTATTTTAGCTGCACGATATTCCTCCGTACGTTTCATAGCAAGCGCGTAGAAATGTGGTGGTTGCCATGCAAACATAATTAGGAATAAGGCAAGTGCTCCTGGACCTAAAGCAGGCTCAACTGCTGAAAATCCAATAATAGGAGGAATAGCCCCTGAAATGCTTCCTACAACCGTGTTACTAACATGCTTTCTCTTTGACCACATTGAATACAGAACGACATAAGCAAATATTCCTGCAAGTCCCCACATGCCGGCTGCAAACGATGCCGCTAATAACAAAATTTCACCTACAATTAAAAATGAGAGGGCAATGGTCAATACAAAATTTGGCTTGAATCTGCCAGTCACTGTTGGTCTTGCCTTCGTTCTTTTCATGATCGGATCTATATCTTGATCAATAAAGTTATTCATTGCACCTGAGCCACCAATGATTAATGCCGCACCCAGCATGGTGAATAAGATGACATCCAGCTCTTGCAAGAAGTGTCTACTAGTAAATTGAAAAGCCAGCCACATCCCTGTAAACGTTGTGACAAGATTCGAGTTTACAATGCCAATTTTTATTAGTGCTAAGAAATCTTTTACAACTGATGTTGTTTCTGGACCAGTATTTCTAGTAGCCGCCAGTGTACGACCGTTTGACATACTACCTCTCCTTTCATTTTTGTAAGCATATTCCGCTAACAATAACTATAGCGAAATTTGCGATTGATTTCTAGACATTAAGTGAAATTTAGATGAAGTTGTAAAAATTAGTTTTGTCTAGAAATATAATTAAAAACAACATATCTATAGTAAAACATTTTCTAAAATGAATTGTGAAGGTTAAAGCACGAAATTATGAACAATTTGTGAAATGGAATCGACATCTAGTACTCCCTTCCCTTTACAAGTTGTTTTTTAAACGTATTTTCGATATTATCTAGTAGCAGAAACATTACTTTCTTGTAATGTTGATAGATAAAGTAGGTGACTCATTTTATGCAACACAACAGATATTTGAAGTGGTTTGCTGTTGCCGCTACGCTAGGGATGCTCCTTATATTACTAGGTGGGGCTCTCGTTACGAAAACAGATAGTGGCTTAGGCTGTGGTCGAAACTGGCCAGATTGTAATGGATCTCTTATTCCAAAGGAGATTACACCGGAAGTCCTTATTGAATTCTCACATCGTCTTGTTACTGGAGTCGTATCTATTTCAATTCTTGTGTTAACAGTTTGGACATGGCGTAAGCTCGGACATATTCGTGAAGTAAAGCTTTTAGGTTTCTTAGCAATGTTTTTCTTAATTGCGCAAGCTCTTATTGGAGCTGCTCAAGTATTATGGGGGCAAGGTGACTTCATCTTAGCACTTCATTTTGGTATTTCTCTTATTTCCTTTGCTGCGGTTCTGCTTCTCTCTATGATTGTATTTGAAGTCGATCGGAAATTTGATGCCGATAAAGTATTTATTGGTAAAAAGTTACGTTGGCATACAATTGCTGTCACAATTTATTCTTATTTGGTCGTTTATACTGGCGCGTTAGTTCGACATACCGATTCTAGCTTAATTTGTCCAGACTGGCCATTTTGCTACAACGAAACACCGTTAGCATCACCAAATAACATGTACGAATGGGTGCAAATGGGACATCGTTTAGCTGTTCTTATTATTTTCATTTGGATTGCATACATAACTTGGCACGCTGTGAAAGAATATAAAAACCAACGAGTGGTTTACTATGGTTGGATTATTGCTTTTACTATAGTATTTTTACAAGTGATCGCTGGTATGTTAGTAGTCCTAACGAAGCTGAACTTAACAGTCGCTTTAATGCATTCATTATTAATTTCTCTATTGTTCGGTCTATTATGTTACATGATCATGCTCGTTGCTCGTAGTAACTTCAATGAAAAAATGAAATAGTCTAATAAAAAAGATTCGTTACATCTTTGTAACGAATCTTTTTTATGCTTATCGTTGTTTCTTCATAGATTCAGTTCCTATAATTCCTACTATTAAAATAATCATAGATACTAGGGCGTAATCTTTAAAGAATGTTGTAAATGGAATGTCAAAATATCGACAAATTACCGTTACAAGACGGCCGCCTAATAGTATTAAGCCAATGACAAACATCCAATTAAATAAAGCTTTAAGCATTGTTAATTCCCTCTACTTTCATGGCTGTCCAGATGATGTTGATGACCTCTGCACTATATTGTTCTACTTCTATAGAAAGTGGTCCCCCAATTAACATGTACTCCCCAATAGCTCCTTGAATAATCTTTGCCATTACATGGACAGAAGTGATAGTAAATTTCCCTTGTTCCTTTCCCTTAGATAATATGTTGCTCAAGGCTTTTAATAAAGGATCTTCTCCATCATCTGGCAATTTATAAAAAGGAATCTCATCAGCAGTACGAGCATTAAAAATAATTTCTAGAAGCGCTATATTTTCTTCTGGGTGTGTTGCTTGATAAGCAATACTCGCCTCAATAAAATTAGCTAATTGTGAAGCAGGTTCATCCGCAGCATACGTTTTCGTCAAAATATATGTAGCTGATTGATCAATCAATGCTTGCAGACTTTGTTCAATTAAATCTTGTCGATCTGCGAAATGATACGAAATTAAAGCTGTGCTGATAGAAGCACGTTTTGCAATTTGGGCTAAACTCGACTTCACATAGCCAATATCACTTAAAGTCCTTATAGTCGCATCAATAATTTGATGTTTCCTTGCTTCCTGTATAAAGGTACTTTTATTAGTTTTCATAAACTCTCCATTTAATTACTCGAACATTTTTTTGATTAGTTAATCAAATTTTATACAATTTTTCTTATTTCCACAATAAAAAGGTATGTAGATGTTCAAAATGCATCTACATACCTCTTTTTCACTATCAGTTATTCAATTTCAATCAGCAAATCACCTGTTGAAATAGCATCCCCTGCACTAGCATAAACCTCTTTTATAATACCATCCTTTGGTGCTTGAACAGTTGTTTCCATTTTCATTGCCTCTGTGATCAATAGATGATCACCACGTTTAACAGGGCTTCCTTTGGACACAACGACCTTCAATACAGTACCAGGCATTGTAGCACCAATTTGATTTGGATTACTTGGATCTGCCTTTAATGATAGATTGCCATCTACCTCCACGGTCATATCTTGAATGACCAATTCACGGGATTGACCATTTAGCTCAAAGTACAAGACACGCGTTCCATTGTGTTGCGGTTCGCCGATAGATACCAGTTTAATAATGAGCGTTTTTCCTTTTTCTATTTCGACTTCAATGATTTCGCCAAGCTTTAAGCCATAAAGGAATGTCGGCGTATCGAGAACTGAAATATTGCCAAAGGATTCTGCTGTTTTCGCATACTCTTCAAAAACTTTTGGATAAAGGGCATATGCCAATACGTCCTTTTTCGACACTGGACGATTTAATTTTTCCTCTAGCACTGCCTCCAGTTGTTCAAACTGAATAGGCTCTAATAACTCACCAGGTCGAACCGTAATAGCTTTACGGTCTTTTAGCACTACTTGTTGCAATGCCTCAGGGAATCCACCGTGTGGCTGTCCTAGATAGCCTTGGAATAATTCAATAACAGAGTCTGGGAAATCAATCGTTTGGCCTCTTGTTAATACAGTGTTTTCATCTAAATCATTTTGCACCATAAAGAGTGCCATATCCCCTACTACCTTCGAGGAAGGTGTTACTTTTACAATGTCGCCAAATAATAGGTTCACACGGGAATACATCCGTTTGACTTCTTCCCAGCGATCGCCAAGGCCTACTGCTTTTGCTTGTTGTTGTAGGTTACTATATTGTCCACCAGGCATTTCATGTACATAAATTTCCGAATGTGGGCTGATCATGCCACTTTCGAAATCCTTATAGTATTTACGCACATCTTCCCAATAATAAGACAATCTTTCCAATGCGTTGATGTCTGCACGTAACTCACGTTTACTACCCTTCATGGCATAGTAAAGTGAATTCGCACTTGGTTGAGATGTGAGACCCGCCATGGACCCTAATGCTGTATCAATGATATCAACACCTGCCTCGATGGCTTTCGCATATAAGTAAATACCATTACCACTAGTGTCATGGGTATGCAAGTGGATTGGCAGACTTGTCGTCTCTTTTAACTCGGAAATTAAACGATACGCTGCTTCAGGCTTCAATAAACCAGCCATATCTTTAATAGCTAGAATATGCGCACCAGATGCCTCAAGTTCTTTGGCCATGTCTTTGTAATATTGCACAGAATATTTCGCACGAGTATCATCCAGAATGTCGCCTGTATAGCAGATTGCCGCTTCCGCAATTTTCCCTGATTGACGGGCTGCATCTATAGCTACTTCCATTCCCTTAATCCAGTTCAAGCTATCGAAAATACGGAATACATCAATACCTGATGCAGCTGATTCTGCGATAAATTCACGGATTAAATTATCAGGATAGTTCGTGTAACCGACAGCATTAGCCCCACGTAAAAGCATTTGGAATAACACATTTGGCACTTGCTCACGTAGTTTTGCTAAACGCTCCCATGGGTCCTCCTTTAGGAAACGATACGCCACATCAAACGTTGCACCGCCCCACATTTCCAAAGAGAATAACTGATGCATCATACGAGCTGTTGCATCTGCAATTTGATACATATCATGCGAACGTACACGAGTAGCGAGAAGTGATTGGTGAGCATCTCGGAAAGTAGTATCTGTTAATAGCACATCATCTTGTGCTAAAATCCATTGCACTAAGCCGTCTGCACCCTGGGTATCTAGAATTTGTTTCGTACCAGCTGGTGGCACAATTAAACGGTCTATTTTAGGAATATTCGGTTGAACAAAAATGGGCTTTGATTGCTTTTCCACACCAGGGAATCCGTTTAACGTCACATTACCGATATAGCTTAATAGCTTTGTTCCTCGGTCCTGACGTACTGGGAAATGGAACAGCTCTGGTGTAGTGTCAATAAAGCTTGTATCAAAAGCACCAGATAAAAATTTCTCATGTGTCACAACATTATTTAAAAACGGAATATTCGTTTTGACGCCGCGAATACGGAATTCTTTTAAATTTCGGTCCATTTTCGCAGCGGCTTCTTTAAAGTTCATGCCAGATGTAGAGATTTTTACGAGTAAGGAATCGTAGTACGGTGTGACAACAGCACCTTGGAAACCATTGCCGGCATCTAAACGGACTCCAAAGCCACCACTAGAGCGGTAAACCATTAACTTTCCTGTATCAGGCATAAAGTCGTTGGCAGGGTCCTCTGTTGTTACACGTGCCTGAATCGCATAGCCAATCATTGGCATATCTTCTTGCTTTGGCATATGAATTTCTTCGTTAAACAGAGCATAACCTGCTGCTACCTTAATTTGGGTATGGACAATATCTACACCTGTAATCATTTCTGTAATCGTATGTTCTACTTGAATGCGAGGGTTTACCTCGATGAAATAAAAATCGTTCCCTGCGACTAAAAATTCCACTGTCCCTGCATTTATGTACGAGACATTCTTCATTATTTTCACAGCAGCAGCACAAATACGATTTCTTAACTCTTCGGAAATCGAATGAGAAGGAGCAATCTCAACTACCTTTTGGTGACGACGTTGGATTGAACAATCACGTTCATATAAATGCACAATATTGCCTTGCTGGTCACCAATAATTTGCACTTCAATATGCTTAGGTTTAATAATGGCCTTTTCTACATACACCTCATCAGAGCCAAAAGCAGCTTTTGCTTCTGATTTTGCGCGTTCATAAGCAGATGCAAGCTCCTCAGCTGCATGTACTAGACGCATGCCACGACCACCACCGCCGAGCGCTGCCTTAATCATAACTGGATAGCCAAATGTACTAGCAAACGCCTCTACCTCTGCTAAATTGGCTACAGGGCCATCTGTACCCGGAATAACAGGAATGTCAGCCGCAATCGCTTGCGAACGTGCTTTAACCTTATCCCCAAACATATCTAAATGCTGAGAAGTTGGTCCAATAAAGATAATACCCTCTTCTTCACAGCGACGTGCAAACTCCACGTTTTCTGATAAAAAACCATACCCCGGATGAATCGCATCAACATCTGCATCTTTTGCGATGGCAATAATACCTTCAATATCTAAGTAGGCATCAATTGGTTTCTTGCCCGCTCCCACTAAATAAGCTTCATCGGCTTTAAAGCGATGAAAAGCACCACTATCTTCTCTTGAATAGATAGCAACAGTTTGGATATTCAGCTCCGTACAAGCACGGAAAATACGAATTGCAATTTCTCCTCGATTGGCTACAAGGATTTTGTTGATTGATTCCATAGGTATCCCCCTTTATGATTCTGTTTTTTTCCTCTCTACCTTTTCAAACATAGAAACATTGATTAATATTCCCATCGCTAAAGATAGGATGATTATAGATGTACCGCCATAGCTTATAAAAGGTAACGTTACACCGGTTAACGGGATTAACCCGGTTACACCCCCAAGATTGATAAACGATTGCCAGCCTATCCAGCTTGCAATACCAGCCGCAATCATGCGTGCCATTGGATCCTTCGTTCGCAATGCAATAGAAAAGCCTTTATATACAATAAACCCTAAACCAGTCAGGACGATTATAACTCCCCATATGCCTAATTCCTCCATAATTATAGCCATAATAAAATCTGTTTGCGGTTCAGGTAAATATCCTAATTTTTGAATGGATTGACCAAGCCCTCTTCCTTCTAAGCCGCCTCCGCCAATTGCATAATAACTATTGGCCACTTGATGACCACTACCATTCTCATATTCGAACGGATTTAAATAAGATAAAATCCGCCCTTTTCGGTTCTCCGTTAATAGTTCTCCCTTGAATAACAAAAGTATACCAAGAATTGCTGCACCGAATGCCGCCAATACACCAAAAAATTTCCAAAACGTTTTAAAAGGAATGCCACTAGAAGCAACGACAGATACGGCAATTCCACATAAAATAATTACTGCCCCTAAATCTGTTTCGAAAGCAACACCAGCAACTACTAGGATCCACAGAAAAATCGGATAAAAAATTTCTGTCGGTTGAAGTTTTTCAAATGTATATTTTTGTGATTTGCGATAAAATGCAGCTGCAAAATATAAAATTATAAATAGTTTTGCATATTCAGATGGCTGAAAGTTTCCTAAACCAGGCACATGTATCCAACTTTGTGACCCTACATCTTCTGCACCATGCCCTGCTATCTTTAGCCAAGTAAATAGAACAGCTAATACGATGGTTAGCATCATCATAATATTCTTATTCGCGTAATGCTTATACGGGAAAAATGCTGCAACAATAAAGCCTAAAAAGGCCACTATTAAATTGGTGATTTGCTTTCGATAAAAATAATCAGGTGCTTCTCCTTCTCTTGCAATAGCGACCATCATACTTGAACTATAAATCATGATTAATCCAAATAAGCTCAATAATAGGACAGTAAAAAATAAAGGGTAATCAAAATTTTGTGCATATCGTTTTAAGTATTGTTTCATCTGAAAAACCTCGTTCTAGTAAAAAAACTCAAAGCGCAAAAAAGCGTTTGAGTTTTTCTTTTTATTTGTCTGTATACGCATCGTGCAGTACAGAAAGTTCTTTCTCGAGTGAATCGAGAATTTCCTTGCCTTTTTCACGTTCAATCAGACCTAGCTTCACAGCAAAATCAATTTCACGAGACAGGCCGAACATTTGTGTATCTAATACTTCCTCATATAAAGGGCATTGTGGCATTGTTAAATGATCCATTTGTACTCGAATAAGGCGAGCAATCTTATCTGCATCAGCAACTAAAAGCTCCAAAGCCTTTTCTTGAAAAGAAGTTTGTGATTTCGTATCCATGAGGACGCCCCCATTATCTGATATTTCTTCGATTCTATCTTAATAAAGTTTATCTTCTAGTCGTTAAAATTGCAAGTGTCTTCATTGGAAAATACCGAATTCAAATTTTATTTCTTTATTATTTTTAGGCATTAGCGTTATACTATGTCATGGATATACAAGATTTGAGGAGGATTTCTATCATGGAAACAATAATTCCTATCAAGGGCGCAGTAACATATCAATTAACATTAGATCCCACTGTTTGGATTTTCGATGATCGTAAATTAGATTTAAAAACATATTTCACGACACAAGATGTTAAGGAAGATTCAGACATCAAATATATGCGTGAGGTTGGTGCTCACTGGTCTCGTGAGATTATGGAGGGAGCTACATTCCCACCTACATTAAAATCAGAGCGTAAGTTTGACCGTAAAGGAATGGAAACAGGGACATTTGGTATCGAATTAGGCCATTTCTTGAAAAATGCTGAAATTAAACCTGAAGCAACAAAAATTATCTTTGAATGTGAGAATGGTCAAGAATATCCTTTTTCTATTGAAGAAGCATCTACACTTATTTTAAAATATAGTCAAGACGGCAAGCCACTCTTAGAAGATGGTCCCATCCACGTATTAATGAGAGATGGTTCAAATATTGACAATCCTATTAAAAACGTAATAGCCATTCGCGCTGAATAGGGGGGAATGCAATGCGCGTTAAATGCGTAATTTGCGATACGATTCAAAATATAGACGATAATTTACCTTTAGCCAAAAAATTACGTAATCGTCCAATCCATACTTATATGTGTGACAATTGCCATGATCGTATTAAAGAAAACACGGTTGCACGATTAGAAACAGGGAATTTCCGTTTTTATAGAACTTCACCACAAATGGATAAAGAATTTTAATGTTTGATGAACCAAAAAAGAGGTGCCTCCATCGGGAGACACCTCTTTTCTATATTAGCCGTTATTTTTAATAACCGACTTTTCTATCAACTCAACCACCTGATACATGATTGTTGCAAAAAATGCAATGATGAGCAAGGACATGAGCACAAGATTAAAATTAAACACTTGGAAGCCATAGATAATTAAATAGCCAAGACCTTTCGAGGCAACTAAAAACTCACCTACAATAACCCCAACCCACGATAATCCTACATTCACCTTCAAGGTTGAAATTATGGTCGGAAAAGATGCTGGTAAGATGACTTCCCGAAAGATTTGCCACCTAGTAGCACCAAATGTTTGTAAAACCTTACTATAATTCGGATCGACACCTTTAAAAGCCGTATATACCACGATAGTCGTAATAATGATAGAAATTAAAGCTCCCATCGCAATGATGGAAAAATAACCTGGCCCTAGCGCAACAATAAGAATAGGTCCTAAAGCAACTTTTGGCATCGCATTTAAAATAACTAAATAAGGGTCCAGTACCTTCGACAGAAATGGTGACCACCACAATAGGATAGCTATGAACGTCCCTAGTAAAGTCCCAGCAATAAAGCCAATCACCGTTTCCATTAATGTCACACCAACATGCAAAGTTAAAGTTCCATCAATAACTTTTTCGATAAATGTATGCCAAACTTGCGTTGGTGAACTAAAAATTAAACGGTCGATCCATTCTAATCTAGAAAGCAGCTCCCATCCTCCAAAGAACAGAAGCAGAATAATAAGCTGATATAGCCGTACAAAGCGTTTTTCTTTTTTTAACATTTGCTGATATTGTTTAAATAATGTGTTATCCAAGGCTCTCCAGCTCCTTCCAAATGATTTGGAATACATCTGCATAGGTAGGATGCTGTCTTACATCAAACGGTGATAATTCACGAAGTGCCTCAGGTATTTCAAACACTTTATGCAATGTCCCTGGATTGGCTGAAAATAAAAAGACACGCTCACTCATAGCTATTGCTTCTCCAATATCATGCGTCACAAGAACTGCTGTCTTTCTATAGGTCTTTAATGTTTCTACAACTAAATCCTCAAGCTTTAATTTCGATTGATAATCAAGAGCCGAAAATGGTTCATCTAACAATAAAATTTTAGGATTTACTGCTAAAGTACGAGCAAGTGCCACACGTTGTCTCATACCTCCTGATAATTCTCGTGGATAGTTGTTTCCCACATGGGGTAATCCTACTTCTTGCAAAAGAGCATTGGCCGTTACTTTATGTGAATTATTGCTCCGCTCCATAATTTTCAAACCAATCGTGACGTTTTCTTCAATGGTTTTCCATGGAAATAAGTAGTCCTGCTGAAGCATATAGCCAATGCTTGATTGATTATGTGCTGATAGTTCATCACCATCTATATAGACCTTGCCTTCAGTTGGTGGAAACAAACCAGCGATTATTGATAATAAGGTCGTTTTCCCACAGCCACTAGGCCCGATAAACGACACGAATTCTCCTTCACGAATGGCCAAGCTAATATCACGTAATACTTCCTTTGCCTTTATGCTTGAAAAATAACTATGGTGAATATTTTCTAGCTGTAAAAATTCCATATTACTCAGCAGCCTTTTTAGCAAAGGTTGTGTTCACAAGTTTTTCATACTCCACGCGTTGAGGAAGTTCACCTGCTTCCTCCATAATTGTTTGCAAGTTATCCCACTCTCCCTCATCGAGAATAGGGTCTGATGCATAGGAGCCTTGTGCTTTATAACGCTCGATTACTGTTTCAATAACTGCAACATCTACATTTTCAAAATAAGGTTGAATAATTTTTGCCACTTCTGCGGCACTTTCATTCTGTACAAAATCTTGTGCCCGTTGTAAGGCATTTGTAAAGGCTTGAACTGTCTTCTCATCATCCTTTAAATAACTGCTTTTCGCCATAAAGGACGTGTAAGGCAAATTACCAGACTCTGTACCGAAAGATGCCACAATATAGCCTTTCCCCTCTTTTTCAAATACGCTAGCTGTTGGTTCAAATAACTGTACATAATCACCAGTACCTGAAGCAAAGGCAGTGGCTATATTTGCAAAATCAATATTTTGAATAAGGGTTAAATCATGAACAGGGTCAATGCCGTGCTTCTTCAACACAAATTCCCCTGCCATTTGCGGCATTCCACCTTTACGCTGACCTAAAAATGTAGAACCCTTCAATTGATCCCATGAAAAATTACCCATTTTTTCCCTTGCGACTAAAAAAGTACCGTCAGTTTGAGTTAACTGAGCAAAATTCTGAATTGGATCATTCGCCCCTTGTAATGTGACGTAGATCGAAGTTTCCGACCCAACTAAAGCAATATCAATGCCATCTGACAGCAATGCCGTCATGGTTTTATCGCCACCAGCTATCGTTTGTAGCTCTACAGAAAGGCCTTCATCCTCGAAGAATCCTTTTTCAAGTGCTACATATTGAGGCGCATAAAAAATCGAACGAGTTACTTCTCCAACTTTGACTTTCGACATCACTTTATCTCCACATCCAACAAGTAATATACATAAAAGACTGACAAGACTAAATATAAATGCAGATTTTAAACGATTCATATTTTTTCTCTCCTCCTAGATCCTATTTACATTAAATAGCGTATGTTACATTGACTAAAAGGGTGAATTCAAAGAAAATCCCTCAATTTACTTTTGCATTTACATTAATTAAGAATATTAACAAAAGAAATTATTTAGTAATTATTTACAAAATATGATATAATTATTTATAGAGGGATAAATACACATTTTTGTTTTTTATTATATTTACTATATTCTATTTATATATTTTAAGTTAATTAGAATGGAGAGAACTCAATTGAAAAAAATACTTAGATTTCTAGCACCTTTAGTACTTATTTTTACCATTTATGGATATAATGCTGAAAATGCCTCTGCATCAACCTCTGAATCAGTTTTTTTAGGATCAAGTGGTTTTGCACAATCAAATTATATTAATGCTTCTTCTAGGGTTTATGTATTACTTAGAAATACTGGTTCAGTACCTATTGCGTGGTATGTTGTTGGTCCAAACAATGTGGCAGAAATGGATACACCTGCAAATATTCCACCTGGGGGAGCTAAGGGAATTTGGATTAATACAAGAAGTAACACAAAACATGCTTTAAATTTATATTGTGCTGGCGATGTAAATAAATGTAGTGCAACGGGTAATATCTCATTGAATTAAAAAATCAATTAAATCACTATTTATCCCTCTTTGATAAAATCAAAAATGTCTTTATTGCACCTCTATCGTTAGATAAATCTAACAACTGGAGGTGCTTTTCTTTTGATCAAATTTTAAGAAATAAATATCGATTTATCAAATTTATATAGAAATTGGGTTAAGGTTTTAAACACTTGGGAAAACCAAAGATTTTTAAGTACTGTTATTCTTCTAGAGACTTCGGAATACATAAATAAATATACTTGGAGTAAAAAAAACCTCGATTATATCCACTTGTTAGTGTCTATAAAATCGAGGTTAAACAATTAAAAATGCTATTAAATTAAGTAAAGCTATAAAATACTTTTCATAGTTAATTAAGTCTCACGAGTCTCACGTGACAAGCGAATTTTATAAATACCCAAAAATAATGCTGCAACAATTAACCCCTCCATCATTGGTAATGATAGGGCGAAGAAAGTAAGAAAAATACATCCAATAAATAAACAGAGGTACACAACAATATTTTGCTTTAAATTTAATTTTCGTGCAAAGCCTAGTTGATAAACTATTGCAGATAAAATAAATACAGAGAAGAAAGCTATATACCCTGCAACTGTATAATTCGGTGCATTTTCATAAATGAAACGGCTAATACCTGTTAAATCTTCTAATACTTCAGCCTCTGTTCCTTCTCTCATTTTAGATGCTTGAATAGAGTTGAGTAACAGCCAATTCAACATCGTTCATCCTCTTCCTTTCATGTCAGCGAAAATTATTGTTCTGCGTTACGTAATTTTTTCGCTGCTTTCTCACGTTCATTTTTATCTAGAATTTTTTTACGCAGACGAATAGATTCTGGTGTGATTTCTAAATACTCATCATCACCTAGGTATTCAAGTGCTTCTTCTAAAGATAAAATACGCGGTTTTTTAATAACATTCGTTTGGTCTTTATTTGCTGAACGAATGTTTGTTTTTTGTTTCATTTTTGTGATGTTTACAGTGATATCAGCGTCACGAGTATTTTCTCCAACGATCATACCTTCGTAAATATCTGTACCTGGCTCTAAGAACAGTGTACCACGATCTTCAATTTGCATCATACCATAAGTTGTTGATTTACCAGTTTCCATAGAAACTAGTACACCTTGGTGACGTCCACCAATTTTACCTGGTAGTAATGGTTGGTAGCAATCAAACGTATGGTTGATAATACCAAAACCTTTTGTCATTGACATGAACTCAGTCGTATAACCGATCAAACCACGAGCTGGAACTAAGAACGTTAAACGAACTTGACCACTGCCGTTATTCACCATATCAAGCATTTCACCTTTACGTGTACCAATCGATTCAATAATTGAACCAACATTTTCTTCAGGTACATCGATTTGAACGCGTTCGAATGGTTCACATTTTACGCCATCGATTTCACGCACGATTACTTGAGGTTTAGATACTTGTAATTCGAAACCTTCGCGGCGCATATTTTCAATAAGGATTGATAGGTGAAGCTCACCACGACCTGAAACTGTCCAAGCGTCTGGAGAATCAGTATCTTCAACACGTAAAGATACGTCCGTTTGTAATTGAGCACGTAAACGCTCTTCTACTTTACGAGAAGTAACCCATTTCCCTTCACGACCAGCGAATGGAGAGTTGTTTACTAAGAATGTCATTTGTAAAGTTGGCTCATCGATACGTAATGGTGTAAGTGCTTCTTGGTGCTCAACAGGACAAACTGTTTCACCTACGTTGATATCTTCCATGCCTGAAACGGCGATTAAATCACCAGCTTTTGCTGTCTCTACTTCTTCACGTTTTAAACCGAAGAAACCAAAGATTTTCGTCACACGGAAGTTTTTCACTGTACCATCTAACTTCATCAGTGCAACTTGTTGACCTACAGAAATTGTTCCACGGAATACGCGACCTATTCCGATACGACCAACGAAGTCATTATAGTCAAGTAAAGCTACTTGGAATTGTAATGGGTCTTCTGAGTTATCAACTGGTGCTGGGATAGATTCAATAACTTTTTCAAATAGACATTTCATATTTTCTTCTTGTTTAGATGGATCAGCGTCCAAAGAAGCTGTACCATTTACACCTGAAGCATAGACAACAGGGAAGTCTAATTGATCGTCATCTGCTCCTAACTCGATAAATAATTCAAGTACTTCATCTACTACTTCTAGTGGACGAGCTGAATCTTTGTCTACTTTATTTACAACTACGATTGGTGTTAGACGTTGTTCTAAAGCTTTTTTCAATACGAAACGTGTTTGAGGCATACAACCTTCATACGCATCGACAACTAGTAAAACGCCGTCTACCATTTTTAAAATACGTTCTACCTCACCACCGAAGTCAGCGTGTCCAGGCGTATCAAGGATGTTGATACGTGTTCCTTCATAGTTTACTGCTGTATTTTTAGCTAAAATCGTAATACCACGTTCGCGTTCAATATCATTAGAGTCCATTGCACGTTCTTCAACACGTTCGTTTGAACGGAATGTACCTGATTGTTTTAGTAATTGGTCGACTAAGGTAGTTTTACCATGGTCAACGTGGGCGATTATTGCGATATTGCGAAGATCTTGACGTAAGTTTGTCATTATTCCACTCCATATTCTTTTTTCGAATGTTTAACTGTGATATTATAGCACAAGAAGGATAGAAATGTCCTTATTAGAATTTCCATCATTCTAAAAAATATATTTGATTGATAAATTTTTTATATAGGAGGCTAGGCTATGAATCGTGCAAAATTCGTAATGGCTATTTATGCATTAGCAGCTGTTTTAGCAATGTGTTCAATTGGCTATTCAGTGGCGGCTAGTAGTGTATTTGGTGCAATAGCAGGTATTGTGGCTACTTGTGTCATTTTCATGACAGCCTTTAAAATGAAGCGTAAACTACGTATGCAAGGGTTACTGTAGTTAAAAAAGGAGCTGTCTAGTAGTTAGACGGCTCCTTTTTATTCATAAGGTACTATATATTTTTCCAATAATTCTTTATGAATGGAAGGATTGGCGATTATAAAAGTATCTTGATGTATGAAGTCAAAGCCTTCTCCGTGCAAGTTTGTGGCGATGGCCCCAACTTCTTGAGCAATAATGGTACCACCTGCTATATCCCACGGTGATAAACGCATGGAAACATAAGCATCCAACTTCCCACTAACAACAAATGCGATTTCCATGCAAGCTGAGCCATAGGAACGTGTGCCCCGAACTTTGCGGACCATTTCAATGACCTTTTCGTGATGAATATGTCGATTAGGAGCTACCCAATGTGCATTGATACCAATGACTGATTCCTCCATCGTAACAGATTGAAGTTTCCGCAGAGGAGAATCGTTATACCACGCGCCTTGGCCTTCAATCGCATAAAATAAATCCTCACGCATGACATCAAATATGTACCCTAACTTACCTACTCCATTAATAAAAATACCAATAGAAATCATAAAGTGACGATGTTGTTTGACAAAATTCATCGTGCCATCTATAGGATCAATAATCCAAACTACACCATCTAATGACTCTACCTTTTCCCCCATGCCTTCTTCGCCTAAAATTTTGTGGGCTGGATTAAAAGCTTTAATTTGGTCGATAAAAAATAACTCTGTTTCTCGGTCAATATTTGTTACCAGGTCATTTGCACCTGATTTTGTCTCGATCACTAAATTATACGAAAAGGCTTTTCGAATACGTCTTCCAGCTTCAAAGATTATACTTTTCGCAAATTCATCCATTTGTTGTAAATCCAATTAAAACCCACCCTTCGAATATAAGAAAAAGACTTTACTTTCTCACTCTTTATTAATTTTACCTTGTCCATTGTCTTTATTGCGATATACAACATGAACTTCAAGAAATACTGAAATTCATTACGCTATGATATAGTATCTATTTTACCCTTTGTCACAATAAAAATCACCTGCTGTCGGAATATTCAGCAAGTGATTTTTTAAATGGGTATAAGATTTTGATTACGCATAGGCGTGGAAGCTTTCAAGTTCCATCTGGATTTCTCCAAGACGTTTTTTACTTTTTTCAATTTCTATATCGTTTTTTTCATTCATCGCTGCAAAAAGCGAGGCTAATTCATAATCTAATTCTAATTGTAAAATGTGTTCATATTGCTTTTCAATGTCAACTTTACGTATAATTTTTACGATTGGTTTCATAAAAACACTTCCTTTTTTAAATTTTTTTACAAAAACTTTTCAAATTCGATAAAGTTCTTGTTATAAGATTTTTTCCCAAAATCAGCGTAAAATAAACCTTATAAAACGAAAGGAGCAAAATTAAATTGCCGAAAATAAAGTGGACAAACAAAGATTTTAATGTTTTTAAAATAGACGGTTTAGAACAAAGAATGGATGCATTAAACGATCATGTACGCCCAAAATTCCATCAGCTTGGTGATGATTTTGCTGCCTATTTCTCAAGCCAGCTAGGTGAAGAATTCTTCCCTCATGTTGCCAAACATGCTAGAAGAACTGTCAACCCTCCAAAAGATAGTTGGGTTGCCTTCGCCCCCTATAAAAGAGGTTATAAATCATTGCCTCACTTTCAGATTGGTCTATGGCACTCACATTTATTCATCGTCTTAGCTATTATTTATGAAGCTCCTCAAAAAAATGTAATGGCTGAACGTTTACTTGCTCACCAATCCTTATTTGAGCAGCTACCTGGTGACTTTATTGTGTCAGGTGACCATATGTCTCCTGAGGCCATTTCACTTGAAGAAGCGAAAGAAAACAAGCTTGAGGCACTACTTTTACGCCTGCGAGATGTAAAAAAAGGTGAGTTTTTAATTGGTCGTCATATTCCAAAAGACCAAGCAACCAAATTATCAGCCAGTGAATTCCACCAGTTAACGGAACAAACATTCAACAGCTTACTACTTTTTTACAACGTCATCGTTGGTAAGGACCTAAAATAAGCTTTAACCTCATGTTATTTGTTGAAGTAGTGTATGCCAAATGTCGTTTTTTAACACAAAAAAATAAAAAGCGGATGTGAGTTGTTCTCACATCCACTTTTTTTATCGACTTTTTTTAGGGACTATTTTTATCATTGTACCATCTGCGGCTTCTTTTGTTTGTTTAACAACAGGATAGCTAATATAGCCACTCGCTTCTTCAAATTCACGAAATATTGTTTTTTCCTCCGCTTGTGAAGGAACAATTTCCTTAAAGCGACGATATTTAGCCATCATGACCTCACGCTTGATGCCCTTTTCATGAGCTTGTTCAATCCCTTCAAAGAATTGAACAACATCCACAATTTCCTCTGTAGACCAATCTGTTGAAAACGGATAAGAATATTCCATTCGACAAAACCACCTTTACATTATTGCCCCCATTTTACCCGGATACTTTCCGCTTCTGCAACCATTCGATTGATTAATTCCTCAACGGTTGGAACATCATGAATCATCCCTGTCACTTGTCCAGCCCAACCAAAGCCGTGTTCTTGTTCACCATCATAAATAAAACGTTTATTCGCTGATCCACTTATATATTCCTTTAACGCTTCATAGGTTGGCTCTTTTTCCTCAATCTCTAAAATTTTTGCCGTAAACTCATTACGTAAAGCACGAGCAGGTGCACCGATAGAACGTTTTATGATCGTCGTATCAGCCTCGGTGCTTGCTAGTAGTGCCTCTTTATAAGCAGCAGAAGCATCCACACATTCCTTTGTTGCAATAAAACGAGTACCCATTTCAATGCCTTCAGCTCCGAGTGCATGGGCAGCCATCCAGCCTCGGCCATCGCCAATTCCCCCTGAAGCAATCACTGGGATTTTTACACTATCAACAACCTGTGGGACGAGCACCATCGTACCTACATCATCTCTTCCAAGATGTCCGCCACCCTCTTGCCCAACAACCATTACAGCATCCGCACCAAGCTGTTCAGCTTTTTGCGCTTGTCTACGTGCAGCTACAAGTACCAATTTTTTAATATCTGTGCCTGCTAATAAATCAAAAATGGGTGCAGGGTTACCTCCAGTCATCGTTACAACAGGTACTTCTTCTTCCACTGCAACGCGAACCATTTCCTCAAATCCTGTACCATGCATACCAATAGCAAAGTTTACGCCAAAAGGCTTATCTGTTAATGTTCGTACTTTATGAATCTCTGCTCGCAATAAGTCAGGGTTTCGTAAACTCATAGCTGTGATTTGACCTAACCCTCCAGCATTCGACACAGCCGCCGCTAAATCAGCATAGGCTAAATACGCTAAACCACCTTGAATAATTGGGTATTTCACTTGTAAAAGCTCTGTCACCCGTGTATTCCAACTCATAATACCTCCCCTTTCATTCGGTATTAATTTCTCGATATCCTTAAAAAATCCTTTTATTTTTTATGAAAAGTCTATTTTTTCGTGGCGTTAGGTGCTATAATTCATTTGTTTTCTTAGATAATTTAAAGTGAGGTGGTACCTGCGTTGTCACAACTAGAGACTCCATTGTTCGACGTATTACTTAAACATCGGAACAGACATCCTATTCAGTTCCATATTCCAGGCCATAAGAAAGGGCAAGGGATGGACCCTGCTTTCCGAGAATTCGTCGGCGACAACGTTTTATCAATTGATTTAATTAATATTGCTCCACTAGACGATTTACATTCACCAAAGGGTGCTATTAAAGAAGCGCAAAATCTTGCAGCAGAAGCTTTTGGTGCTGATCATACATTCTTTTCCGTTCAAGGTACTAGTGGCGCCATCATGACGATGATTCTGACCGTCGTTGGTCCAGGTGATAAGATTCTAGTGCCGCGGAATGTCCATAAATCTATTATGTCGGCGATAGTTTTCGCTGGTGCAATTCCAATTTTTATTCATCCTGAAGTCGATAGTGAATACGGGATTTCTCATGGCATATCCCCTGAGGCTGTCGAAAAAGCTTTAAATGCTTATCCTGATACAAAAGCTGTGCTAGTTATTAATCCAACTTATTATGGCTTCACAGCAGATTTAAAACGCATTGTCGAAATCACTCATAGCCGTGATATTCCTGTAGTAGTAGATGAAGCACATGGTGTACACATTAAATTCCATGATGATCTTCCCTATTCAGCAATGGAGGCAGGTGCCGACATGGCTGCTACAAGTGTTCATAAGCTTGGTGGTTCTATGACACAAACGTCCATTTTAAATGTTCGAGAAGGACTTGTTTCGGCAAAACGTGTACAAGCTGTTTTTTCTATGCTAACAACGACATCCACATCTTATCCATTGCTCGCTTCCCTTGACACAGCTCGACGTCAATTAGCGATTCACGGATATGATTTAATTGACGATGCACTACGTTTAGCAAAGGATGCACGTAAACGAATTAACCAAATCCCACATTTAAAATGTGCAGGCAAGGAAAAACTACATTCATCTGCTACTTATGATATGGACCCTTTAAAACTTCTTATTAGCGTTAAGGATTTGGGTATTTCTGGGCATAGAGCTGAGGAATGGTTACGTTATAATGCCAATATCGAAGTGGAATTGTCTGACCTTTATAATATTTTATGTTTAGTGACATTAGGAGATACGAAAAAAGAAATTAATCTTTTAGTAAATGCATTAACTCGTATGTCAAAAGCATTTGATTCGGAAGCGGCTATCACAGAAGCTGTCGTGAATGTCCCAGATATTCCAGCGCTAGCTATGTCACCCCGTGATGCATTTTATGCTGATACTGAGGTAGTTCCACTTGCTGAAGCAGATAACTGCATTTGTGCAGAATTTATTATGGTATATCCTCCTGGAATTCCAATTTTTATTCCCGGGGAAATAATTACTCAAGAAAATATTCATTATATTCAAATGAATATTGAGGCGGGTTTACCAGTTCAAGGACCAGAGGATACAACATTAAAAACGATTCGTGTTATAAAAGAACGAAAACCTATTATTTAATCTTAAAAGCTAGCTCTCCTCGAAGAGCTAGCTTATTCATTATTTATAAAAAGCAGAGGTTAGTATCGCTAAAATCGGAAAAGCTAACCACCAATAATGCCATAAAAAATCTCCAACTGTTTTATGATTAGATGGAACGGAAACCGTAGCTACTTTAGAAAATTTCTCTTTCCCTGTAATAAGTTCATCTAAGGAAATTTGATACAGTTCACCTAACTTAATGAAATTATCTATATCAGGATAACCTTTTCCTAATTCCCATTTTGACACAGCCTGCCGTGAAATATGTAAATACTCTGCCACTTCGTCCTGAGTAAAGTGATGCTGTTCCCTTAATTTCTTTAAACGGTTTTCTAAATCATCCATACTATTTACCTCCCAATTATTATTATTAATAACATAATAGATCGCAATTAAATATGAAACGAGAATTTATTATTTGCTTTTATAAGCTAAAAGTTAGAATAACAAAAACACATTATCTACAATAGAGAAAAGGAGGAATGGACTTATGAATACATGGAATCAACGTTTTCTAGGATCTGAATATGTTTATGGTGAACAACCAAATGCCTTTATTAAAGATTATGTATCTTCTTTGAAAGAATGCCCTAATATCGCAGCCTATGCAGAGGGGGAAGGACGCAATGCTGTTTTTTTAGCCTCAAAGGGCCATACTGTCACTGCCTATGATTATGCACAAAGTGGTCTTGTGAAAACGGAACAATTAGCACAGAAACATCATGTGTCAGTTCAAACTAGGCTAACCGATTTACTACTAGATGAGCTTCCTGTGGATAATTATGATGCGGCTATTATGATTTTTGGTCATTTTCCATTGCAACAACAGCAGGCCGTCATCCAAAAGATTATCGATTCAGTGAAGCAAGGCGGACGGATTATGATGGAGTTATATTCCATTTATCAGCTCCCCTACGCGTCCGGTGGTCCACAGCAGCTTGATTTTTTATATGACCCAAAAGATGTCCTGCAGTGGTGTCAGCCTCATAAAATTATCCGTTTTTTTACAGGTGAACAAATACGCTATGAAGGAACGTTACACAATGGACTAGCCCATACCATTCAATTCATTATTGAGAAAAAATAAATGAGTTGTCTCAAAGCATTTGAGACAACTCCTAAAGTGAAAATTTTTCATAAAAATAAATACACAAATAATGGACAGAAAAATGCCCCAATAATAGCTGTTAGGCCCATCGATAATGAACCAACTGATAATTCCTGTTCTCCATATTCTCTTAATTTCACAAGTCCTACACCATGAGAGGCACTCCCCACTGACACTCCTCTACTAACGGCCGAGTCGATTTTGCCATATTTAATAACTAATGGGCCTATAATAGCCCCTACAAACCCTGCTATCATGACAAAAACAGCTGTTAGTGGCGGAATACCTCCAATCGTTTCGCTGACCTGCATCCCAACTGGCGTTGTTAAGGATTTCGGCAAGGCTGTCAGCATCCAGCTAGATTTTACACCAATCCATTTTAACAGCACGAAAATGGTCACTAATCCTGTCACCATGCCGATGAAGAGTCCTGATAAAATAGAATACTTATATTTGATAATAATAGCTCGTTGATTATAAAGAGGATAGGCAAGTGCGACTACAGCTGGCCCAAGCATTTTCTGAAGCCATTCTCCACCCACCATATATGTAGAATATGGAATATTAAATACTAGTAAAATCACTGCACTAACAACAGTAGTCGTGACTAAAGGAATCATAATAGGATGTGGAAATCGCTGATAAAGCTTCGTAAATAATATGAACATAATGATGGTGCTCAGGACAACAATTGCTTCAATCAACCGTTAACTCACCCTTTCCTTCTTCAACAATAGACTGCGTTTCTTCTTTTTTCTTTAATTCTTTCTTCTCAATTATTTGCGTCAGTAAACCTGTGACATAAATAGAGATTAATGTACTAGCAATAACGGCTAGAATTATAAGCAAGCCAGTGATCGACAAGAGTTCTGGGTAATCAATAACGCCCACCGTTGCTGGTATGAAAAACAACGTTAAAACGCCAATTAAAAAACTTGCACCATCTTGAATATATTCAACCTTAATGATTTTAAAAATGAGTGAAAGTACTAATAACAGTAATCCAATGACACTCCCTGGAAGCGGTATGTGTAAATAAGTAACAATTCCTACCCCCATATAATAAAAAATGGTCAGTATGCCAATTTGAACAATGATCCGAACAACTCGCAACAACAGCGCAGTAGAATTTTCGTTGAACATTTCGCTACTTTTCACCCCCTATATCGTTCATTCTACATCTGTATGAATTTTCTGTCTATTGTAATTTTAGAAAAATAATAATCATTATCAGAAAGAACTAAGTTCCATTTTCTCAAAAATCACATTTATACATATATAGTTTTTTCATCGATATTTAGGGTAATTTGTCACTCGGACTATTCAAATAGCGGTCTTTGCCTATTTCGAATATCCACTATCTATTTAAATTTCATCACTCGCTAGCAAATTTCGGAAATTTTATATATAATCAAAAATTACAAAAGATACTCATTTTTCAAACAATACAATAATTTTTATAATGCACAATAAGGTGGGATCTTCTATTATCCTTAAAACATTGAAACTCCAAACTCGTTTTGCTTATTACAGTAGCTTTTTAATTTTTCTTATTGTCACTTTGGCTGGTTTACTCTTTTACGTAACGATTTCTGATGCATTGCAAACACAAATTGGTAACCGAGCACTTTACTTGGCGGAAACAACTGCAAGTAGAGGCGACGTTATAGAAGCCTTTCACACTGACAACCCATCAGAAAGTCTGCAAAAAATTAGCGATGATATTATGGATGCTGCAAAAGCTACGTATGTTGTAATCGGTGATAAAAATGGCATTCGCTACACCCACCCTCTCGCCGACCGTATTGGCAAATCCATGGTTGGTGATGATAATGACAAAGCATTGATCAACGGTGAATCTTATATTTCTATTGCCGATGGTTCAATGGGGCAATCTATTCGTGGGAAAGCGCCTATCTTTGATACGAATGGTTCCATCTTAGGCGTTGTGTCCATTGGCTATTTAACGAGTGAATTAGATAACTTATATTTTTTATACTTGGATAATATTTTTTATACGATCATTATTGCGCTCACCATCGGAATTATCGGCTCTATTATTTTATCCCGGAATATTAAAAAGCAAATTTTCAATTTGGAGCCCAATGAAATTGCCAATCTATTAACAGAAAAAAATACTTTAATAGAATCAGTGCGTGAAGCTATTATTACGGTCAACGATAAAGGCGAAATTACAACGCTAAACAACGCGGCCGCCAATATCTTAAATTTACCAGATTCTGCTTCTATTATTGGTGATAATATTAAGCAACATATTCCAAATACACATCTACTTAATGTATTAATGAATGGTGAGAAACAGCTTGATAAATTGATGATTGTTAACGGTGATGAAATTATTGTAAACCGTGTTCCTATGAAGGTAAAAGGTAAAATTGTTGGTGCTGTAGCAAGTTTCCGTCTACAATCAGAAATTGAGCAGATGGCGATAGAATTAACACAAGTAAAACAATATACAGAAGCTTTACGTGCACAAACACATGAATTTAATAATATTCTTTATACAATTTCTGGCCTTATTCAATTAAATGCATCCGATGAGGCTTTAACAATTATTCATAAAGAGGTACAAGGACATTCCTCTTTAACCCAATTTATTACAAACCGTGTAAAAGACCCATTCTTAAATGGTTTAATTATCGGATTTTTTAATCGTGCGCGTGAATTAAAGATTCAGCTAATATTTGATGAAGATAGTTATTTAGATATCTTTCCTGAAAATATCGAAAAAGGTCTTATTATTTCTATTATGGGTAATTTACTAACCAATGCTTTTGAAGAGGTCGAAAGAAATAAAGAGCTACGGCCTATTGTAAGGCTTTTTATATTTGATAATGGAGAAGAAATCATTTTTGAGGTCGAGGATTCTGGCAATGGCATAGCACAAGAAAAATTAGATGTATTATTTTCAGAAAATATTTCAACCAAAGATAGGAAGCATCGAGGCTATGGGTTAAGAAAAGTAATTTCCAGCATCCAAGATTTAAATGGCACACTCGCTCTTGGGGAAGGCGATTTAGGAGGTGCCCTATTTATCGTATCTATTAGTAAAAGGGGGATTATTAACAATGACTAATATTGAAGTACTAATAATTGAAGACGATGTACGTGTAGCGGACGTACATCGTCGTTTTTTAGAGAAAATTGAAGGATTTACAGTAATTGCGTGTGCAAACACTGGAGAAGAAGCTTTAGATTGGCTTCAATCATTTTCACCACAGCTAATATTACTCGATGTATTTTTACCAGATATACTGGGCGTGGATTTAATTGATAAAATCAATACACTTAGCCCAACCAGTAACATTATTTTGATTACCGCAGCCACAGAGGCTCACATTGTCCAAAAAGCGTATCGAAAAAATATTACAGACTACATTTTAAAGCCATTTACATTTGATCAACTAAAAGAAAGTATAGAAAAATTCCGTTTCAAGCATCTACTACTCCAAAATAATGAGAAATTTACACAAGAAAAAATCCAATACCTTTGGCCAAAAGCTGCTTCATCCATCCCTGAAGATCCACAGCTACTATTACCAAAAGGCATTGATTTAACAACGATGAATCATGTCATCAACTATTTAAGTACAATGAAAGGAGGTAGTACAGCTGAACTGTTAGGAAAAAATATTGGTGTTAGTCGTTCCACCGCTCGCCGCTATTTAGAATTTTTAGTCACACAAAAGCAGGCCTATATCGAACTAACTTATGGCACAGTTGGTCGTCCTGAACGGCGATACTTTATTTTCTCATAAACTTTATGAACAAAATGACGTTAATCCACAATATCACCATAATATTTTAACAATTCTGATATAAGTTATAGTTATGATAGCGCTCGAATGATAGCGCTATCATTTTATTTTTAAGGGGGATTTTTATGTGGAGGAAGATTTCAAAAGTTATGATAGCTGGCTTACTATTTACTAGTTTAGTTGGTTGTTCATCATCAAATGGAGAAACAGCAGAAGGAAAAAAAGCAAATAATTATCCGAAAAGTAATATTACCATTGTTGCTCCATCAGGGGCTGGGGGTGGTTGGGATTTAACAGCTCGTGCAGTAGCAAAAACAATGAATGATACAGGTTTAATTAATAAATCAATTCAAGTTGAAAACAAGCCAGGTGGCGGTGGTGCTGCCTTCATGGCAACATTTGCTACAAAGGAAGCAAGCAATGATTATATGTTAATGGTTAAATCACCGCCAATTCTTATTAATCATGAAAAAGCTGAAGGAAATAGCAAATTTGGCTACAAGGACACTACACCTTTAGCACAATTAACGCGTGACTATGGTGCAATTGTTGTTAAGAAGGATTCGCCATTCCAAACGCTTGAAGATGTATTAAATGCTATAAAAGATTCGCCAAAAGATGTTACTTTAGCAGGTGGCTCTGCACCGGGCTCTATGGATCATCTAGTAGGAATTATTCCTGCCTATAAAACTGGCATAGACTTAAAAACAATTAAATACGTTTCTTACGATGGTGGTGGTGAAGCTGTAACCGCGTTACTAGGCGGCAACGCTGATGTCATTGCAACAGATGCTTCGACTATTGCTACTTATGTTAAATCAGGAGATGTACGTGTATTAGCCGTAAGTTCCTCTGAACGATTAGAAGGTGAGCTAGCAGAAGTTCCTACATTTAAAGAGGCTGGTATTGATGAAGAATTTACTATTTGGCGTGGTATTTTTGGTCCGAAAAATATGAGTGAAGATGCGGTTACCTACTGGTCTGAAAAATTACAAACAATGGCTGAATCAGAAGAATGGCAAGCTGAGGTGTCACGTAATGGCTGGCAAGCTGAATACCGCAATGCTGAGGATTTTACAACTTACCTAGACAATCAGAATAAAATCATCGTAGAACTATTGACAGCTCTTGGTATGCAAAAGTAAAGAATAGCCTGTGTCGAAAAAGAGCACAAGTATTTCCATCCAATAAGATTTACTTGTGCAACCTTAAATTATTATCAACGGAGGTGTATAACGATTGAATTACACATTTGATAAAACATTTAGCATTATCCTCTTAGCTGTTAGCATTTTATTTATCTTTCAAGCAACGCAAATTTCTGATAGTGCTTATGGATCTACAGTCGGTCCTAAAATATTTCCACTAGGTTTAGGTATTATTTTAGGTTTATTAAGTCTTCAACTATTTTATGAATCATGGAAAAATGCTGTAAGGGAGAGAATTACAGGAGGACCAACTGCACCTTCTAAAACCTCATCTACTGAGCTCAAGAAATTTTTACTCATTTTTGGTAGTGCGATTGCCTATGTATTCTTCCTAGAAAAAATAGGCTATGTGATCACAACATTTTTATTTTTATGTATTAGCTTCCAAACGATGGAACGAGCTAAGCTTATTTATTCAATTATTATTGCCGCTGGATTTTCATTTGGTGTCTATTATTTATTTACAAGTTTACTAGGTGGTTCATTGCCTAGTTTCCCAACTTTTTAATGTAAAGGAGTGAACATATGTCGACATTGCAATTTTTAGCTGATGGATTTGCTATTGCCCTTCAATGGCAAAATCTTTTATTCGCTCTTGTTGGTGTCATAATTGGAACAGCAGTTGGTGTCCTTCCTGGCATAGGTCCGATGAGCGGCGTTGCTTTATTAATCCCAGTAACAGCAACCATTACAGCGGGATTACCTACGGAAGCCGCCGCTACAAGCTCAATTATCTTACTTGCAGGCGTTTATTATGGAGCCATGTATGGTGGTTCAACAACTTCGATTCTATTAAATACACCTGGTGAATCCTCATCAGTTGTTACAACATTGGATGGCTACCAAATGGCTAAGCAAGGACGTGCTGGAAGTGCTCTTTCTATTGCAGCCATTGGTTCATTTTGTGCTGGTGTTATAGCATTACTTGGTCTAATACTATTAGCGAATCCATTATCAAAATTAGCACTTAAATTTGGACCAGCAGAATACTTTTCATTAATGTTACTAGGGCTTGCTGCAGTAAGTGGACTTGCAGGCCGCTCTATTACAAAAGCTTTAATTATGACTGCCTTAGGGCTGATGCTCGGTACAGTTGGTATTGATGCTGTATCCGGAATCGAACGCTTTACATTTGGTCAACCTATGCTGTTCTCAGGTATTGAATTTTTAACAATTGCCGTTGGTTTATTCGCGTTAGGGGAAGTATTTAAAACGATTCTTGAAAGAGATGAAGAAGATGGTCAATTAGCAAAAATTAATCGTGTATTACCAACAAAGCAGGATTTAAAAGAAAGCGCTATCCCTATTGCTCGCGGTTCACTACTAGGATTTTTCATTGGCGTTTTACCTGGTGCAGGCGCAACACTTGCCTCATTCTTTTCTTATATTACCGAAAAGAAATTCAGTAAGACACCTGAGAAGTTTGGAAAAGGCCATATTGCTGGTGTTGCTGGACCTGAATCAGCGAACAATGCTGCATCAGGAGGCGCAATGATTCCATTGCTAACATTAGGTATTCCCGGTTCAGGTACAACTGCTATTTTAATGGGTGCACTTATTATGTATAATATTCAGCCAGGTCCATTATTATTTGATGAGCATCCTCAAGTCGCTTGGGGATTAATTGCGAGTATGTTTATAGGAAACTTTATGTTATTAGCCTTAAACATGCCTCTTGTTCGTATTTTTGCAAAAATCATAGAAACACCGAAAAAATATTTATTGCCCATTATTGTTGCGATTTCAATTTTTGGTGTGTATGCAGTACAATTCGCCACTTTTGATTTATTTTTATTATTAGCTTGTGGTGTGCTTGGTTATCTATTTGCTAAAAATGACTATCCAGTAGCACCTTTAGTACTTGCACTTGTACTAGGGCCGATGATTGAAAATAATATGCGCCGTGCATTAACCATTTCTAATGGCGATTTTTCTATTTTTGTAGCAAAGCCATTATCATTACTATTTTTAGTAGCTGCTATTTCTTGGTTACTTATACCGCTGTTCATGAAAATGCGTGGTAAAAATGTTCTAATTAATGAAGAAGGATAATCAATAAAATCCACTACACATTCTATCAATGGAAGTATAGTGGATTTTATCTCTATAATGCGTGACCCGAGCCACCATCAATATTCAATGAAGACCCCGTAACATAACTTGCTGCATCAGATACTAAAAATGTTATGACGTTGGCTGCTTCTTGCGTATCACCTACACGGCCAAGTGGAATAGCTTGCCCTACTTTACGAGAATAGTCTTCCCACGATAAACTAGGATCTTCCTTTTTCCATTTCTTTTCGATTTGATCACTTCGAATAAGCCCAATACATACGGAATTGACGCGGATATTATCTTTTCCTAAATCCTTGCTCATCGCCTTTGTCAAGGCAAGGCCCGCAGCACGGCTGACAGTCGTAGGAAGCGAGCTTGCAGGAGGCGTTTTAGCCATCACCGCAGTCACATTAACGATTGCACCGCCACCAGCCTTACGCATATATGGTGCAGCAAATTTTGAGCAATGTATAGCCCCAAATACTTTTAAATCTAAATCTGCTTGCCAAAGCTCACTACTTACCGATTCAAAAGGATTTGCAGAAGCCGTCCCTGCATTATTAATGAGAATATCAACGTGTCCAAAATGTTCGACCGTACGCTCAATTAGATTCTTACAATCTTTTTCCTTAGTAATATCTGTTGGAACGATTAAAACATCTACACCTGTTTCATTTTTAATACATCCAGCGGCCACCTGTAACTGTTTTTCTCCACGTGCACAAAGTACAACCTGTGCACCCTCTTTAACGAGTTGCATGGCCGTATAATAGCCAATACCTTTACTCGATCCTGTTATAATTGCTACTTTCCCCTTTAAGCCTAGTTCCATTATGATCACCCCAAATATTTTCGAATATTCGTAACAATATATTTACTTTAACAAAATTATAGATAATATACAAAAAACGGCTACAAAGCATTTGCTTTATAGCCGTTTAAACGGTTTTACATTATTTTTTTGCTACAATGTGAATTGGGTTGCCAAGTAATACTTCAGCAGCTTCCATTGTAATTTCCCCTAATGTTGGGTGAGCATGAATTGTTAATGCGATATCTTCAGCAGTCATTCCGCCTTCAATTGCTAAGCCCATTTCAGCGATCATATCAGATGCACCAGCACCTACGATTTGAGCACCGATTAATAAGCCATCTTCTTTACGAGCAACAAGCTTCACGAAACCTTCTGATTGGTTTAATGCAAGAGCACGACCATTTGCTGCAAATGGGAATTTCGCTGCAGTGTATTCGATACCTTCTGCTTTTGCTTGTTCTTCGTTGTAACCAACTGTCGCCATTTCTGGATCTGTGAAACATACAGCAGGTACAGCAAGATAATCAACAACTGATTTTTCACCAGCAATTGCTTCCGCAGCAACTTTACCTTCGTAAGAAGCTTTATGTGCAAGCTGAGGACCAGCAACAATATCACCGATTGCATAGATATTTGAAATATTTGTACGACATTGTTTATCAACATTGATTAGACCGCGTTCACCGAATTCAACACCGATTTCAGCAAGGCCCATTTCATCAGTATTTGGACGACGACCTACAGTTACTAATACGTAATCAGCTTCAACTTTTTTCTCTTCTCCGCCAACTTCATAAGTTACAACTACGCCGTTTTCAGTTTCTTCAACGCCTTTTGCAGATGCGTTTACTTCGATTTCAACGCCTTTCTTTTTAAGGCCTTTTTTCACGATTTGAGTCATTTGTTTTTCGAAGCCAGCTAAAATATCTTTTCCGCCTTCAATAATTGTTACTTGTGAGCCAAGGTTTGCATAAGCAGATCCTAACTCTGTACCAATGTAACCTCCACCAATTACTACTAATTTACCAGGTACTTCTTGTAAAGAAAGTGCACCAGTAGAATTTAGTA
This sequence comes from Lysinibacillus sp. UBA5990, assembly GCF_002429815.1. Taxonomy (NCBI): domain Bacteria; kingdom Bacillati; phylum Bacillota; class Bacilli; order Caryophanales; family Bacillaceae; genus Lysinibacillus; species Lysinibacillus sp. UBA5990. The sequence goes on along the minus strand of NZ_DJAY01000001.1, from coordinate 137,573 downwards.
CGCGCTCAGAGAATTTGAATGTAGGAATTTCAACTGGACGAGAACCTGTTGCAATAATGACATTGTTAAATGTGTAAGTTTGAGCAGATTCACCATTGATGATACGCACTGAATGAGCGTCAACGAAATAAGCTTCACCTTGTACAATTTCAACTTTGTTCCCTTTAAGTAAGCCTTCAACACCGCCAGTTAATTTTTTAACAACGCTGTCTTTAAATGCTTGTGCTTTTGAGAAGTCTAATTTCACATCAGAAGCGATGATTCCCATGTCATCTGAATGTTTGGCTTGCTCAAAACGGTGACCTACTGAAATTAATGCTTTTGATGGAATACAACCTACGTTTAAGCACACACCACCAAGTACATTTTTTTCAACGATTGTTACTTTTTGGCCAGTTTGAGCTGCACGAATTGCTGCTACATATCCTCCAGGACCTGAACCAATGACAAGAGTATCTGTTTCGATTGGGAAATCTCCTACTACCATTTTTGTTACGCCTCCATTAATAATAATTCTGGCTCACTTAACAAACGCTTCAAGTGATTTAAAGCATTTTGCGCAGTGGCTCCATCGATCATACGATGATCAAAGCTCAATGATAATGCTAACACAGGTGCGGCTACAATTTCACCATTTTTTATTACAGGTTTTTCTGAAATTCGACCAATACCTAGAATTGCTACTTCAGGATGGTTAATTACTGGCGTAAACCATTGACCTCCTGCAGAACCAATATTCGTAATAGACATAGATGCACCTTTCATTTCATGTGGCGCAAGTTTACTTTCACGGGCTTTAGTCGCTAACTCATTGATTTCATTTGACACTGCAAATACAGACTTGCGATCTGCATGCTTGATAACTGGGACAAGTAAACCTTTTTCAGTATCCGCTGCAATACCAATATTGTAGTAATGCTTTTGGATAATTTCTTGTGTTGCATCATCTAATGAGCGATTAAATTCTGGGAATTCGCGTAATGTTGAGATAAGTGCTTTCACCACATAAGGTAAGTATGTTAATTTAACACCTTTTTCAGCTGCGATATCTTTGAATTTTTTACGATGCGCTACAAGAGCTGTTACATCGACTTCATCCATTAGTGTAACATGTGGAGCTGTTTGTTTCGAGTGTACCATTGCTTTCGCAATCGCTTTTCGAATACCAGACATTTTCTCACGAGTTTCTGGGAATTCCCCTTCAAGAACAACTGGTGCTGCTGAAGTAGTTTCTTGTTGAACCGCTTCCTCAACTGTCACTCCAGTTGCTGATTCTGTCTCAACAGTACCTTCACCATTTAAGAAGTTTGTAATATCTTCTTTCAAAATACGACCATTTTTGCCTGAACCTTTTACTTCACGGATGTTTACGTCGTTATCGCGTGCAAATTTGCGGACAGAAGGCATCGCAATAACACGTTTTGTTTCATCAACAACTGTTTCAGTTTTTTCAGGTGCTTTCTCTGGTGCTTTTTCCTCTTTAGCAGGAGCTTTCTCTACGTTCTGACCAGATTCAGCAGTTGCTTGAACTTGTGCTTCAGTTTTCTCTTCAGCGTGACTATCACCTTTTAGCTTTAAGTCTTCATAGCCAGGTGCATCCAATCGGATTAAAACATCGCCTACAACGGCAACTGTTCCTTCTCCTACTAAAACTTCCTCTACTGTTCCTTCAACTGGTGAAGGTATTTCTACTACTGCTTTATCATTTTGTACTTCACAAAGAATATCGTCTTCTTTTACTGTATCTCCAGCCTTGACGAACCATTTCACGATTTCGCCTTCGTGAATTCCCTCGCCAATATCCGGTAATCTGAATTCAAATGCCATGTGTACCCATCCTTTCTATTTACTGATGTTCAAGTTTAGAAGCTTCATTAGAATGTTAAAACTTTTTTCGCTGTTTCCATTACATCTTTGTAGTTTGGTAACCAAACACCTTCAGCTTGTGGGAATGGGTACACAGTATCTGGTGCAGCCACACGCAGAACAGGCGCTTCTAAGCTTAAAATTGCGCGCTCAGTAATTTCTGCTACTACATTTGCCGCGATACCTGCTTGTTTTTGTGCTTCCTGTACAACGATTGCACGACCTGTTTTTTCTACAGATGCAATAATTGTTTCGATATCAATTGGTTGAATTGTACGTAAATCAATTACTTCAACAGAATGGCCTTCTTTTTCAAGTTCTTCTGCAGCCTTTAAGCTTTCATGAACCATTAAACCGTAAGCAACAATTGTTAAATCTTTACCTTCACGTTTTACATCCGCTTTTCCTAGTGGAATTTCGTATGCTTCTTCTGGTACTTCTTCACGGAATGAACGGTAAAGTTTTAAATGTTCTAAGAAAATAACTGGGTTGTCGTTGCGAATAGATGAAATAAGTAAACCTTTTGCATCGTAAGGTGTTGATGGTACAACTACCGTTAAACCTGGTTGTGCAGTCATTAAGCTTTCTAAGCTATCTGAGTGCATCTCAGGAGTATGCACACCACCACCGAATGGTGAACGAATTGTTACTGGTGCGTTATATACGCCGCCACTACGGTAGCTCATACGTGCTAATTGACCACTAATTGAATCCATTACTTCGTAAACGAAGCCGAAGAATTGAATTTCAGGAACTGGACGGAATCCTTGTAGAGAAAGACCGACAGCTAAGCCACCAATACCTGATTCTGCTAACGGCGTATCAAAAACGCGGTCAACTCCGAATTCTTTTTGTAGGCCTTCTGTCGCGCGGAATACCCCACCGTTGACACCTACATCTTCCCCGAATACAAGAACGTTTTCATCATTCTTTAATTCTGTGCGAAGTGCATCTGTAATTGCTTGAATCATCGTCATTTGTGCCATAGGTTATTTCGACTCCTTCTCTTTATAGATTTCATACTGTTCTTTTAAATTAGATGGCATTTCGCCTTTATACATGTTTTCCATCAGCTCTGTTACTTTTTGTTTTGGAGCAGCATCAGCTTTTTTGATGGCTTCTTTAATTTCTTCTTTCGCACGCTCAATTACTGCTTCTTCTTTCTTCTCATCCCATAATCCTTTTGCTTCTAGGTATTTACGGAAGCGTACAAGTGGGTCTTTTTGAGCCCATTCATTATCTGTATCAGAAGTACGGTAACGCGTTGGGTCATCCCCAGCCATTGTATGTGGGCCATAACGGTAACACATTGTTTCAATTAACGTTGGACCTTCACCATTAATAGCGCGTTCACGTGCATCACGAGTTGCTACGTAAACTGCAAGCGCATCCATTCCATCTACTAAAATACTTGGTAAACCTGCTGCCACACCTTTTTGAGCAATTGTTTTTGCAGCAGTTTGTAGTTCACGCGGTGTAGAAATTGCATATTGGTTATTTTGTACAATGAAGATCGCTGGAGATTTAAATGCACCTGCAAAGTTAATACCTTCATAGAAGTCCCCTTGTGATGAACCACCATCACCTGTATATGTTACAGCAACAGCTTTTTTCCCACGCTTTTGAATACCTAGTGCAACACCTGCTGCTTGAATATATTGAGCACCGATAATAATTTGAGGAGCTAGAACATTTACACCCTCAGGAACTTGGTTCCCCATAAAATGTCCACGAGAGAATAAAAACGCTTTATCTAAAGGTAAGCCATGCCACACGATTTGTGGAACATCACGATACCCTGGTAAAATCCAATCCTCTTGTTCTAATGCAAAGTGTGAAGCAAGCTGAGAAGCTTCCTGACCAGCCGTTGGTGCATAGAAACCTAAACGGCCTTGACGGTTCAGTGAGATTGAACGTTGGTCTAAAATACGTGTATAAACCATACGTGTCATTAGTTCAACTAATTCTTCATCGGATAATTTAGGATCTGCCTCATTATTTATAATTTCGCCTTCTTCATTCAAAATTTGAAACATTTCAAACTTATCTTCGATTTCAGTTAGCGTTTGTTTAGCATCAAAAATATTATTGTTTTTCTTGCTCATTTGTCACATCTCCCTTTCAGCTGTATTAAAATAAATCACCTTTTTGACTAGTACAACTTATTCTTGACACTCAGTATACTGAATAAAATACTGTCGGTCAATCATATATTACGGCTATAAACAAAGATTTTTTCTAAAATAACATTTAATCATCCCTGTCCTATACTGTATTACCGATATCAAAAATCTGTATTAGAACACCATATTTACACCTTGTAATTGTTAAGTTTTCCAACAGGTTTTCCAATAGTAGAATACCCCATTCTAGAAAATCTAATAGCATTCGAAAAATTTTTTGAGTATATTCAAATAAGGTCTTTTTTCATGTGATTGTTTTTAGACGTGATGTATACTTGTAAATAGAGCACTACAAAGATGAAAGGAAGATTACTATATGATTTTAATGGATGATATTATCCGCGAAGGTCATCCGACTTTACGCACGAAAGCTGAGGAAGTTAAATTCCCTTTATCTGACGAAACAAGACAGCTTGCTGAGGATATGCTTCAGTACTTAATTAACAGCCAAGATCCTGAAATGGCAGAAAAATATAATTTGCGTAGCGGCATCGGCTTAGCTGCCAATCAAGTGAATAGTCTACAGCGTATGTTTGCACTTCATTTGCAAGATGATGCTGGTGAACAATTAAGCTTTGTAGCCATAAACCCCAAAATTGTCAGCCATTCAGTTGAAAACACATACCTTTCTGCTGGTGAAGGTTGTCTTTCAGTTGATCGTAATGTCCCTGGATACGTCCCACGTCATGCACGCATTACAGTAAAATTTAAAACCATAGATGGCGAAGAGAAGAAAATGCGCCTTAAAGGATTGCCTGCCATCGCCTTTCAGCATGAATTAGATCATTTGAACGGTGTCATGTTTTATGACCGTATTAATGAGAAAAATCCATTTGCTGATATTCCAGAGTCAATTCCTTATGAGCGTGACTAAAAGCAAATCAATAAAACAAACCTCAGCATTTATGCAGAGGTTTGTTTTTTCTATGCTCTCAATTTTTATTCGTTCGATTCATTTGCTAGCTCTTCATTTATCTTATTAATTAATATAGGTAGGTCTTTCATCGTTTCAATGGTATAGTGTGCACCAGTCTTCTCAAAAATACGTTTTGTTTTTTCAATGACTTGTTGTTGTTGTTCAGCAGTTAAAGCTAGGAACTCTTCTTCAGCCAGTCCCATTTCCGAACTTCCAATAATAACACCCACAGCCCAAACACCTGCATTCAACGCTTCTTTTATATCTGACGTTGTATCGCCGACCTTTACAACTTGCTTGGTTGATTTCGCTCCTAATGCCTCCATATTTCTGAAAATCATATATGGGTATGGTCGCCCCTTATCACTCACCTGTGTCGGAGTTACTAAAAAATCTGGTTGATAGCCCTTCGTAGCAGCATGTTTTGTTACGACTTCCATCATGGAATCTGTGTAGCCTGTAGTAGAACCAAATCGAATACCGGATTCTCTTAATTGCTGTACAGTCGCTGTCACATGCTGAATAGGATTTGTGTAGGTCGCCAAAGATTCCATTAACTTCGACTCAAATTGATTGTATAGAACATGTACATCTTCCTCCGTAAAATGCTGATGATGAACTCGTTTCCATTCTTCATTAATCCTTGGCATTTCAAGCATCGTACGAATATGATCAATTTTCAGCATGCCCATAGGTTTACGAGCTTCTTCAAGGGTTACTGTTACACCAGCATCTTCAAAAATCGTTAAAAATACATTTACAGGGGCAAAGCAACCAAAATCAACGGCCGTACCTGCCCAATCCAAAATTACTGTTTCAATTTTCATTATTTTTCACCACCATGTAATTTTCAATGACTTCACATAAGGCCTGCATATCTTTTTCATATATATCACCAATATTACCAATACGGAATGTATCTACATCTGTCAGCTTACCAGGATATATGACAAATCCTTCCTTCTTCATTTCAAGATAAAAATGTTCAAAAGAAAACTCTTGATGTGGGAACAAATAAGTTGTAATAATCGGTGATTGTAGCTCTTGAGAAATATAGGCTTCGAACCCTAATACTAATAAACGAGAACGCAGTAATTGATTATTATCCGCATATCGTTGGTAACGTGCGTTAACTCCGCCTTCTTCCACTAACTCTTCTAGCGCCTTTGCAAAGGCCGCTACTACATGTGTCGGCGAAGTAAAACGCCACTTCCCATCCTTTTTCATTACTTCCCATTGACTATATAAATCTAATGCTACACTGCGAGCTTGTCCTTTGCATTTTTCTAATACCCTTGTTTTAGCAATGACGAACCCAAACCCAGGAACGCCTTGAATGCATTTATTCGCACTACTAATACAAAAATCAATATGCAAGTCGGATACATCCATTGGTACACCACCAAAGCTACTCATAGCATCCACAATAAATGTTTTGTTGAAAGAATGAACAACTTCTCCAATTTCTTTAATTGGATTTAAAATACCAGTAGTTGTTTCACAGTGCACAACCGCCACATGTGTAATGCTTGCATCTTTTTCAAGTAAATCTCGAACTTCTAATGATGATGGCTGTTCATTATAAGGGACACTATAAACGACATGTGCCAACCTCAACACTTTAGCCATTTCTACGATTCTTTCACCATAAGCGCCATTCGTTATAATTAGCAATTTATCATCTTCCCCAATAGCTGTTGTCAACACCGACTCTACAACAAAACTGCCACTACCTTGCATTAGTACTGCTGTGAAATTAGACTCATCGACTTGCGCTAAATTTAAGAGTTGTCTCCGAATCACTTGTGTCACATTTTTATAGTCGTCATCCCATGTACAGCGATCTTTTAACATTTCCTGTTTGACTGTCTTAGTAGTTGTTAATGGTCCTGGTGTTAGTAATTTATAGTCGCTCATCTTCTATAGCTCCTTATTTTTGCGCTTCTTTAAAGAAAGCTTGATGTTTTTCTAATAAGTCCACTGTCAATGTAGTATCCCACTTTTTAATGTGTGCTGGCACATGCTCAGCCTTAACCTGCTCTCCTTCATAAAGTGCTACCGGATATTGCTCTAATAAATCATTTCGAGCCTCTGTTGCAATTACCTTTGCCATTTCTTTGGCTAATGTTTCATCTCCTTCTTTATCTACAACAGCTACTGATTCTGTTAGCGTAAAGTTCCCCTCTTTTGGGTCAATATATTCTATTGGTAATCCTTCTTTCTTGGCATCAATAGCTTGAATACGTAAACCAAATCCAGCTGCTACTTCACCAGTCTTCACTTTTTTTATTGGACCTGACCCAGAGCTTTCAATATGAGGTCCAGCATTTTTAATTAAATCTGCCAAAACCCTTTGCCCCTCTTGCTCACCATATTCTTTAATGATTGCTTGTACTAATAGCCAACCGGTTGAGGAATCCATTATATTTGGGAATGAAACTAAATCCTTAAAGGCAGGGTCTGTCAAATCTTTTATCGTTTTTGGAACAGGCAAGCCCTTTTGTTGCAAAACATCCGTATTAATAAAAATGGATCCTACATTTCCTAAAATCGGCAATGCATATGTAACATTGCCCTCAAGAGGTTTTAAATCCGAAGTAATATCCGCAAACATGGATTTCGAAGTTTGTGCGCTTTCTATAAAATAAGAAGCCATCGTTACGATATCCGCTTCAATATCTGTTCCTTCAGCCATCATTTTTCCACCCAACTCTGAAGTACCGAATGATTGAATTAAATATTTTCCTTTATAGCCTTTTTCATCTAATGTAGATTCCATTACTTCAATTGCCTCATCATCTGCATTAGAATAAATAATTACTTCATCTTTCGAATCTGCTTCTACCCCTCCACATGCAGTTAAAATTATTGCTGCCACACTAACTGTCCCTAACATCATGACCTTTGATTTTTTCATTTTGAGATCTCCTCCACTTTTTCTTTATATGCTGTTATATAATCACAACCTAATTTCACAATGAGGTTTGTACATAAAATGAATATCGATAGTATGAAAATATCGGTATATTTTGCGAAATGCTGAAGCTCTTTTATTCTTGTCGATACAAGCATAGTCTTTGTGCTGACAAGGAAAATAACGCCACTGACCGTGACCATTGCATTTAAAAAATAGTAGCTAAACATTTGATAAATGGTTGGTCTAATATTCGGCAAGATGATACGTATGACTGTTTTTAACCAAGAATCCTTTAATAGCTCCGCTGTCACTTCCCAGGTTGGGTCCATCTTTTGTAATGAATTTTTGGCCATTAAATAAGGAGTTGTAAAGAAATGCACAATATTACAAGCGATAATGATGAGAAATGTACCCTTTAATGAACTTCCATTAAAGAAAAACAAATACGATAGACCAAGCACCATTCCTGGAACTGTGTTAGTGATCATTGAGGCAAGATCTAAGCTTTTTCTTCCTTTCAATGGCGTTCTGGCATTAAGAAGGGCAGACATAAATGTGATGATTACACCTAAAACAGCTGTTAAAACTGCCACGATAAGTGAATTAACATAAACCTTTGTTAAATCTTTCTCCGCTAACACATTTTGAACATGTTCAAATGTAAAGCTGAAATCATAGGGATAACCCTTCGTAAATGGAACGATAAACATGGTTGAAAAAATGATCAATACGACTGCAACAGAGGCAATTGAATAGGCCGTAAACAGTGCGTCACGAAAACGATGTTTAACAAGTTCACTTTTCCCCACCTGTTTATAATGAAAATTAAAGCGTTCTAAGATCGTTAACATGACGACGCCCAGTATAGCTGGGACAAGCATTAACACTGAAATAACTGCACCACGCTCAAAATGCACGATAGAACCTAGCATAGCTTGATAAAGTTCAGTGGCAATCACCCTATAATTTCCGCCCACTGATGCGGGGATTCCGAAATCTGTAAAGCTTAAAATAAATGTTAAAATAAATGCACCACCAATCGTCCCAAGCATCGGACGGAATACCGTATGATAAAAACGACGGAGCGGACGATCATGCATTAACATAGACACGAGCAAAAATCGTTTATCGATATATTGCATAGAGTTTTGCATGAGAATAAAAGCGACTGGCAATGTGTATAAGATGTAGCCTATCACCAATCCGTTATATCCATAAATCGTGAAAAGTGGTTGTCCAGCTAATCTTGTTAGGATTCCTTGATTACCAAATGTATAAATCAACACGAAGCCATAGGTGATAGTTGGCAATAGCATAGGCAACGTAATACCTATCTGTACTAGCTTTTTTGTATGGCGATGCATCGTTGTAAAATGAATAGCGTAGGCCAATAAAAAAGCTAAAATAGTCGTAATGACCGATGCCACAAAAGATACTTTAAAGCTATTGAAGAAAGCATCACGGATTTCTACATTTTTTAAAGCATCTATATAATGTTGAATGGAAATGTCATTTCCTACTTTAAAGGACTGCCAAAACATATAAATCAATGGCACAATTAAAAAGAATAGGAGAAATAATAGAATTGGCAGAAAGATTAATTTCATCATGTTATTCGTTTTAAGCATATGTTTCTCCAAACAATTGATAGATATTGTGTCGCTTTATATGAAGCTGTCTTAAAATAAAGTCCTCAATAAATGAATTTTTTGGTGCCTCTACGATTTCATGTGGTGTGCCGAATTGAGCGACCGTTCCTTCATTTATGATCAAAACTTTATCCGATAAGGTTAGCGCTTCTTCTGGATCATGTGTCACAATAATCGTCGTCAAATTAAATTCATGAGCAATTGACTTAATACGTTCCTTGATAGATTCCTTAATGACTCCATCAAGTGCACTTAACGGCTCATCTAGCAAAAGTATTTTGGGCTGCATAACAAGCGTTCTAGCAATAGATACACGTTGCTTTTGGCCGCCTGATAATTCGTGAATCTTTTTATGCAGATGGGGAGTCAGTTCTAAAAAATCTATATATTCCTGTACCTCTTCTTTTGACATTTGACTATTTTTATTTTTCAACCCATATACAATGTTGTCGTAGGCATTTAAATGAGGGAATAGCGCAAAATCCTGAAAAACAATATTGAAGCCTCTTTCTTGCATGGATTGCTTCGATATATCTTGCCCATTGTAGATCAGCTGACCACCCGTTTGCTCTGCAAGACCTAAGATGATATTAAGCAAAGTAGTTTTGCCGCAACCACTCGGCCCTAATAAAGATATGATTTCACCTGATTCGATGGTTACATTGATATCTACTAAAACTTGCTTATTTTTATAGCTTTTTGAGATATTTTTTAGTTCTAACAAATTGGTCACCTCTCTCAGTTCTTAGCTTTAGTATAGTGACCATTTGTAAAGGAAAATGCGTTTTTGTGTAAATGTTGAGTAAATTATGACCAACTGTTGACAAAGTCATGCATACTTTGAGTAAATATCTAATAGAGGTGATGAAATGTATATGATAGAAAGACAACAGCAAATATTACAATTTGTAAGACAGCATAAGGTTGTAAAATTAGTAACACTAACAAAAGAATTCAATGTCTCGATGGAAACAATTCGTCGCGATATTCAACAGCTAATGCAAGACAAGAAAATTGAGAAGTTTTATGGGGGAATTAAATATATTGAACCTGTAGAGGGACTAATTGATCAACGACTACATGAACAGCTAACAGAAAAAATCGCAATCGCCAAAGCAAGTGCTTCTCTTATTCAAGATGGAGAATGTATTTTTATCGATAGTGGAACAACTACATATCAAATGACACCATTTTTATTGGACAAGAAAAAATTAACAGTCGTGACAAACTCATTGCCTGTAGCTTTCGATCTAATCGGCTCTAATATTGAAGTTATACTGCTCGGTGGAAAAGTGCGTCACTCCGAAAAATCGGTGACATCGAATGAATTCCTATTCCACTTCGAACACCTAAATATTAATAAGGCTTTTATTTGCGCTAGTGGGGTATCTCTTGAAAAGGGGATTTCTGACTTTAATCTAGAAGAAGCTATTACTAGAAAAAAAATTATTTCCATCTCTCAAACGGTCTATGTTGCTACTGATTCCTCAAAATTTAACAAGGATGTAGCCATTCAAGTATGCCCCCTTGAAGAAGTAGATGTCATTATTACAGACAACGCACTGTCTAAAAAAACGATTCAACATTTTTCAGATAAAGGTATTGAAATAAAACTAGTGAACGCTTCTGAAGAACACCAGTAATTTAGCAAAAAAAACAACTAGTTGCTAAGTTTGACAACTAGTTGTTTCTTTATTATATGATGGCAAGCTTGCGCATTATTTTAGCGAGACCATCTTCGTCTACATGATCGGCAATATGATGTGCAATAGCCTTCACTCGTTCATGACCATTTCCCATCGCAACACCTGTCCCAACCGCTTGCAGCATTTCTATATCATTAATGCCATCTCCAAAAGCAATTGCATCCTTTAATGTGATCCCCATTTTATCCAATACTTTTTCAATTCCTACCGCCTTCGAGCCGCCCTTTGGCAAAATATCGCAAGAATACGGATGCCAACGGACAAATTGGACATTCGGAAACATTTCACAATATAAAGGTTCATCTTTTTCTTCCATAAATATAAGTGTTTGATATACATCGTTCTGCATATAATAGGATGAATCCAATTCTGGATAAGGATATCTAAGTGTATCCAAGCTTTCTGCTACCATCATATGATCACTGACAGATGCAATCATCCGTTTGTCATCTAAAAACACTACTGGTTCATTACGTGCGTCACCAAAAGCAATAATTTTAGCTAATTCTTCTTTTTCAATACCATTCGTATAGACAACCTCACCCTTGTAAACAACATACTGCCCATTGAAAGACACATACGTATTAATATCAAGTTCTTCTAGTAATGATTCAATCATAAAAGGCGCACGACCTGTAGCAATCGCCAATTCATAGCCATTACTGCGTGCTTCCAAAAGAGCACTTTTTGCAGATTCAGGTAATTTTTTTTCGCTGTTATAGAGAGTGCCATCAACATCAAAAAACAATATTTTATTCATTTTATAATCCCTTTCTATAAATATTACCCATCAAGGTGAATGACTTTACATAGACAATAATTTTTATTATAATGATCCTAAGGAGTGATGTGCCATGCTGAAGAAACTAAAACGAAAATTGTTGAAGCAACTTCGTGGCGTACTCGGAAAAAAATCAATTGCCTAACATTTGCCCTTCATTATTTGAAGGGCTTTTCTTTATTTTAGAGGAACTGCGTGATAATATAAAGGAAATGCATTTATTTGGCTATACGCAACCACTGTCTCACTACTTCCTATTCATTTTATAACATAGTGCACAACCGACGTATTGAGATACAAGGACTACAAACGTACATTTCTTCTTATAAGAAATTCGTTGTTTTCTTGTAGCACGTGTGTGGTAGTAGTCAAAGGTGCAATAAAATTGTACGCAATTAAAGGAGAGCAAACTATGATTTACAAAGTTTATTATCAAGAAAAAGCAAATGAGATTCCAGTTCGCGAAAATACTAAAAGTCTATACCTTGAAGCTGCTTCAGAACGAGAAGTACGTCAAAAGTTAAAAGACCGTAACTACAATATCGAGTTCGTTCAGCTGCTTGAAGGTAACTATTTAGAGTACGAACAAGCAAGCCCGAACTTCATCTTGGAGGAAATTTAACAAACATGAAGTTTGTTAAAAATGACCAAGCAGCTGTTTTCGCGCTCGGCGGACTGGGCGAAATCGGCAAAAATACTTATGGCGTTCAATTTCAAGATGAAATTATTTTAATTGACGCTGGCATTAAATTTCCAGAAGATGACTTACTCGGCATTGACTATGTTATTCCTGACTATACGTATTTAGTACGTAACGTCGATAAAATCAAAGGACTATTTATTACACATGGACATGAGGACCATATTGGCGGTATTCCTTACCTTTTACGTCAAGTGAATGTCCCAGTCTATGGTGGTAAGCTCGCACTTGGCTTATTACGTAATAAATTAGAAGAACATGGCTTGCTACGTACAACTAAACTCATCGAAATTAAAGAAGATGATGTAGTTAAATTTAGAAAAACTTCTGTTAGCTTCTTTAGAACAACTCATAGTATCCCTGATGCTTATGGAATTGTTGTTAAAACACCACCTGGTAATATCGTTCACACAGGTGACTTTAAATTCGACTTTACACCTGTTGGCGAACCGGCCAATCTAACAAAGATGGCCGAAATTGGACGAGATGGCGTACTTTGCTTACTATCAGATAGCACAAACGCTGAAAAGCCTAATTTTACAATGTCAGAGCGAACAGTCGGCAAAAGTATCGATGAAATTTTCCGTAAAGTGGATAGCCGAATTATTTTTGCTACTTTTGCGTCAAATATTCACCGTTTACAACAAGCAACAGACGCTGCTATAAAATATGGAAGAAAAATTGCTGTCTTTGGTCGCTCAATGGATAATGCGATTACAATTGGGCGTGAGCTTGGTTATATTAACGCGCCAAAAGATACATTTATTGATGCTCAAAGCATTAATCGACTTCCAGCAAATGAAGTAATGATTTTATGTACAGGCTCACAGGGTGAACCAATGGCTGCATTATCACGTATTGCCAATGGTACGCATCGTCAAATCCAAATACAACCTGGTGATACAGTTATTTTCTCTTCTTCACCGGTTCCAGGTAATACTGTGAGTGTCAATAAAATCATCAATTTATTGTTCCGTGCAGGTGCAGAAGTTATTCATGGTGCTTTAAACAATATCCATACTTCTGGTCACGGCTCACAAGAAGAACAAAAATTGATGCTACGTTTAATGAAACCTAAATTTTTTATGCCTATCCATGGCGAATACCGTATGTTAAAAATGCATACGCACTTAGCGGAAGATTGCGATGTACCACTTGAAAATACATTTGTTATGGAAAATGGTGATGTATTAGCATTAAGTGCCAATGAGGCACATGTGGCTGGTCGCATCCCTTCTGGTGATGTTTATATCGATGGTAATGGTATTGGAGATATCGGCAATATTGTGTTACGTGATCGTCGCATTCTTTCTGAAGAAGGCCTAGTTATCGTAGTCGTAAGTGTCGATATGGAAAATCAAAAAATTGTTTCAGGTCCTGATATCATTTCCCGTGGCTTTGTCTACATGCGCGAGTCAGGTACGATGATCAATGAAGCACAAAAAATGCTTAATCGTCATCTGAATGAAACCATTCAAGGCAAAACTCCTCAATGGACAGAGCTTAAAAACGAAATTACAGACGTTTTAGGTCCTTACCTCTTCGAAAAAACAAAACGTCGTCCAATGATTCTACCGATTATTATGGAGGTTTAGCCTCATGGAAAGAAGCTATGTACTATGTACATAGCTTCTTTCTTTTTGCTGGACATAAAAAGGTGAATTGTAAATTTACTTATTTTTCATCTTTTTTTGAAACCTCTTTTTTTATTTTTGCGTATATAGTAATAACAACATCAAAAAGGAGCGTTTTTATGCTAGATAAAATTCTTCATTCCTTACTCAATGGTAAATCCAAACGTCATTATTCTTCATCAAGCAGTCGTCGCAAATATTCTAAACGCCATAACTATTATGGTCATAAGCATTATAAACGTAGTTCTCGTAAAAGCTCACGTAGTTTTTTCAGCTCTTTAAGTTTTTTCAGTAGCTAATGTGGTGGAAACGACTTTCAGAAAACAACTTTGATCATGCCGTAGAGCTTTTCATAGCTGAGCATCCCGATTTCACGTTTAAAAAATTTCTGGGCTTTGGCTCATATGGTCGTGCGTACTTAATTGAAAATTGCTCATCAAAAGGTCTGTTCGTCTTAAAATGCCTACGTCCTAAGCATCGTCATCACCAAAAAACGATACATAAATTCAGGCAGGAAATTCAAATTCTACAACAATTATCATTGCCGAATATACCTAAAATCCATTCGACTGGAACTATTCAAGATGTGCCTTATTTTATAATGGACTATATAAACGGTCAAACCTTTGAACAGCTTATTTTTCAAGAAGGTATTAAATTTACCGTCGCTCAGTCACTTGAAATAACAAAACAGCTTTTAGAACAAATTATCCTGCTACACAATCATGGAATTGTCCATCGGGATTTGCGTATACCTAATATCTTATTAGTCGATCAACAATTACACATTATTGATTTTGGACTCGCAACAACATTACAAAAGGCAGTCGATGTTTCTTCCATACAAAACCCGAAGCGAGCTGAAAATCATATTAGCGATCTATATTTCGTTGGCCATTTCCTATTGTTCTTACTTTATTCAGACTTCAAACCAAGTAAAAAGAAAGAGGACGCTTGGCAACAAGAATTGAATTTACCAATTGAAACGAAGGATTTTCTCGAACGATTATTATGGATTCAAGACCCTTTTAGTAGTGCATTAGATGCGTGGCGATCAATGCCCCATTTACTAACATCTTCCATGCATTCGAAAGAAAAATAAAAAATAGAATTGTTCACCACTCTAAAGTGAACAATTCTATCTTACTTTAAATATTTAAGTATTTTGCACATACATAAGCAATCCAATGATACGCTGGGTTAAGTCGTAAATTTTCTATTAGTCCCTTTACGATGGCTTTACTGTATGTTGGCTTTTCTATTTCGAGTTTTAACAGCTCCAATGATTCTTTTTCTATAGAAACCTCTATATTATTAATATTTTGTTCAATTAATTGCAGTAACATTTCCTGTGAAATGTCTTGTTCGCAAGGCTTCGCAATAAAAGTAACAAGTTCCTCTGTAATAAATGGTATCGTCGTATGACGTGCAATAATATCTGTTTTCTCTGCTAAAGATTTCGCAAGTTGTTCTAAATCAAGAGGCATATCTGAAAAGATAAACAGTTCCGCATAGCTCTTCATAAAACCTTTTATACAATACATAACATCGTATTTTGTTTTTTGTAATTTATCCTGATACAGTTGCTCCAGCATATAAATGATAGATTTAGACATCTCTGCTTCATACGCTGTTATTTTATAAAAAAGCTCTTTTTTTGTTAGAAAGACCTTTTCGTTAAAAAATACCCTAGCAGACGCAGAATGTTCTTTGAATGCCTTGAAGATACTTTTATAAAATTCAACCAACATCGTTTCTTTGTTATACGTCCCTCTGACTACACGGTCAACATCTGTAATGAAGTGTTGTAAATAGTAGTCAACCATTGAGATAACAAGCTCATCTTTTGTTTTGAAGGATAAGTAAAACGCACCCTTAGAAATCCCACAACGTTCTGTTATTTGCTGTACTGATGTAGCCTCAAAACCTTGTTCAGAAAATAATTCTAATGCTTTCTCCATAATTAATTGCTTTTTTAACATATTTTTAACTCTCTCCTAATGCATTTCGTTGACAAATGACCGATTAGTCATTAGTATAAATAATTGAATTTAGTTAGTCAATAAAGGGTAGGTGTGAAGGTGAAAGGTTTAGTTAATTTCGTATTGAAAAACAAATTGGCAGTGTGGTTATTAACAATTATCATCACTGTCTCTGGTATTTATTCCGGTACAAGAATGAAAATGGAATCTATACCTGATATCTCGATCCCATACTTAATTGTCATGGGCGTATATCCTGGTGCAACGCCTGAACAAGTCATGAATGAGCTTTCCATCCCATTCGAGAAATCTATAGAAAGTTTAGAAGATGTGAAGGCAGTTTACTCAACATCCTCTTCCAACGTAGCACAAGTGCAAGTTGAATACGACTATGGCATTGATATGGATGAAAAAAAGCGTCAGTTAGAAGCAGCTTTAGATAATTTAAAATTACCTGAAGGTGCTCAGGAGCCAACTATTATGGCCATCAGCATGAATATGATGCCAGTAGTAGCTTTATCCGTAAGTAGTTCTAAGGAAGACATTGTCGATCTTACTTCCACAGTAGAAGATGTTTTACTTCCTAAAATTGAAAAAATTGATGGTGTTGCCTCTGCAACCATCACAGGTCAGCATATTGAACAAGTATCATTTAAATATGATGAAGAAAAAATGGCCGCATTAGGTTTAACAGAGGAATCAGTCAAGCAAATGATTCAAGCAAGTGATATGTCATTGTCACTTGGTTTATATCAATTTGCTGTTGGCGAACAAGCTGTTTCCGTAGACGGTAAAGTAAAGTCCGTAGATGAATTAAAAGATTTATTAATTCCAGTCACACCTTCAGCAACAAATCCTTCACCATTCGTTCGTCTAGGTGATATTGCAAAGATTGAAGTAGAAGGTAAAGTACAATCTGTGTCCCGTACAAACGGTCAAGATGCTATTGCAATTCAAATCGTTAAGGGTCAAGATGCTAACACTGTAACTGTTGTCAATGCAGTTAAAGACCTTATGAAAGATGAAGAAAAACGTTTAGATGGCCTAAACGTAGATATCTCTCTTGACCAAGGTGCCCCAATTGAAGATTCTGTCTTTACTATGATTGAAAAAGCAGTATTTGGTGGTGCAATTGCTGTATTAATCATCTTGTTATTCTTACGAGATTTCAAATCAACAATTATTTCAATTGTTTCGATTCCAGTTTCAGTTTTCATGGCATTACTACTGCTAAACTGGATGGATATTACATTAAACATTATGACCCTTGGTGCGATTACCGTTGCCATCGGACGTGTTATCGACGACTCGATTGTAGTTGTTGAAAATATATATCGCCGTATCCATTTAAAACAAGAAAAATTAACTGGTCGAGCATTAATTCGTGAAGCAACAATTGAAATGTTTAAACCGATTCTTTCGTCAACATTAGTGACAGTGGCTGTATTTGCTCCACTTATTTTTGTAGGTGGTATGGTTGGTGAATTATTCATGCCATTTGCACTGACAATGACGTTTGCATTAGGTGCATCATTATTAGTAGCAATTACAATTGTACCTGCATTATCTCATTTCTTATTCCGTAAGAAATTATACGGTGAGAAAAAAGAAAGCCAGCATAAAGAAGTTGGTAAACTAGCAACATGGTACAAAGGTGTGTTAGAAAAAGCTTTAAATCATAAAATTATTACGTCTCTAATTGCTATTTTCTTACTTGTCGGTTCACTAGCGTTAACTCCTTTAATAGGATTTAGCTTTATGGGATCACAGGAAGAAAAAGTTATGTACCTAACATATACCCCTTCAACTGGTGAGCTTGCAGATGAAACTGCGGCTAATGTTGAAAAAGTAGAAAAAGAATTAATGAAACGTAAAGATGTTGATATTTTACAAGTTTCCATTACAGATGCGAACAATGTCGATCCATCGGCAATGATGATGGGCGGAGGCGCTGGCGGTGCTTTAATGTACCTGATCTTTGATCCAGATATGAAAGACTTCCCTAAAGCTCGTGAAGAAGTGGAAGACTATGTATTTAATATCGGTCAATCAGGAGAATGGAAATCTCAGAATTTCTCTTCGATGTCTATGTCTTCAAACGAAGTAAGCTACACACTATACAGTGATGACTTAGATAAACTACGAGATGCTGTAAATCAAGTTGAAGGTGCTTTAAAAGATGTGGATGGTCTAGAAGATATTAAATCTGATAATGAAGATCCATATGTAGAAAATGTACTAAAAGTAGAACAGAAAAATGTCCTTCAATATGGTTTAACAACTGCTCAAATCGTGATGGCTTTAAATGCAAATACATCACAAGAAGTTTTAACAACGGTGAAAAATGATGGAAAAGATATTGATGTCATTGTTCAACGTGATGCCAAAGCAGCTGCGACTTCGCTTGATGATGTTTTAGCAACTGAAATTAAAACAGCATTAGGCACAACGATGACTATTGGTGAGCTAGTAGACGTTGAAGAAGGTACGACTCTTAACTCACTATCTCGTTCAAAGGGTGAATATTTCGCAACTGTATCCGGTACGATTATCGGCGATGATATTTCAAAAGCAACCTCTGCTGCCGATAAAAAAATTGATAAATTAGATTTACCAAAAGGTGTAACAACAGGTGTTGCTGGTGTTGCTGCAGATATGCAAGAAACATTCACGAAGTTGGGTGTTGCTATGCTAGCGGCAATAGCGATTGTATACTTCATTTTAGTTGTTACGTTCGGTGAAGGTTTAGCTCCGTTCGCTATCCTATTCTCACTTCCATTCGCCGTAATCGGTGCATTTGTTGGTTTATTCGTAACAGGTCAAACGATTTCTGTTTCTGTTATGATGGGTCTACTGATGTTAATCGGTATCGTCGTGACGAACGCCATCGTATTAGTTGACCGTATTATTCATATGGAACATGATGGTCTTGTCATGCGTGAAGCTATTCTAGAAGCTGGTGCTACACGTTTACGTCCAATTCTTATGACAGCAATTGCAACAATTGGTGCGATGGTTCCTATGGCACTTGGTTCAGGTGGTAGTGGATTAATATCAAAAGACTTAGCCATTACTGTAATTGGTGGTTTATTATCTTCCACTCTATTAACATTGGTTGTTGTACCAATTGTGTATGAAATGCTTTCAAAAATGTTAAAGAAAAACCGTAAAGATACGGAAGAAAATTAATTAAAAACAGCTACTCATGCGGTTCAATCGCTTGAGTAGCTGTTTTGTTATTTATTGATCTTCTTTCACTACAAAAGCTTCCTTGCTTTCCACACCTGTAGCAGATACAGCCGTAATGCCGTATGTATAGTTTTGCTTAGCAAGAGCTGACTTGTCCACAAATTGAGTGATGCCATCCTTATTATAAACAACATCAACTATATGTTGAGGGTCATGGTAAGAACCTTCTTTGTTCCCTTTAAAACGATAAATAACATACTTACGTGGCTGAGTTTCATTATCGTCAATAATTTCAATCTTACGACCTGCCGCTTCCTTTGTCACTTCTACATAAGTCGGCTTATTCGGTACTGTGTCACCATTCCAAGTTGTTTCTGGTGTCAATGCCGTATAATTATATAGTTGTTGACTAACAATTGATGCATAGCCTAATTTATTATTTTGAAAACTTCTTAACGAGAAGTGCATTTGCCCATCGGCTGCTACCTTTTCTGAACGGTTTTCTAGTATCTGACTTGGCAATTCCATTTTATTTTTCCATGCAGCATCACTGTCATTGCCAACTTTGTAATCAGCCAGTCCAATGTATAGATGAACAGGGTGCGTTTTTGCATATGTTTGTACTTCGTGGCTCCACCAATTTAGCAATGTCCCATATTTCGCAACAGATAATGTTCTGGACCAATAAATTTGTGGGGTAATGTAATCAATCGTGCCATTTTGAATCCATGTTCTGACGTCTGCATATAAATCATCGTAATTATTGACACCAGCACGTGTGTCACTCCCTGTGTTATCCAATGATTTATTACGCCATACTCCAAATGGTGAAATACCAAATTGTACATATGGCTTTGTTTCTTTAATGGCTGTATAAAGATTTTCTACAAGCTTGTTCACATTATCTCTTCGCCAATCCTCTACTTTTTTAAAGGAAGCACCATATTTTTTGTAAGCTGCTTGATCCGGGAAAACTTCATTAGCAATTTTATATGGATAAAAATAATCATCCATATGAACGGCATCAACATCATAATTGGCTACTAGCTCACTTACTATTTGAACTAAATAGTCTTGGACCTCCGGTAAGCCAGGATTTAAATAATATTGTTTGCCATATTTAACAACCCAGTTTGGATGTGTTATAGCTACGTTATCGGCAGCAAGATCAGTTAGCTTTTGCCCAGTCATTGTTACACGATAAGGATTCATCCAAGCATGCAATTCCATCCCTCGTTTATGTGATTCCTCTATTATTATCTCAAGAGGATCGTAACCGGGATTTGTACCTTGCTTTTTCCCTGTTATGTAGGACGACCATGGGGATAGCTCAGACGCATACATGGCATCATTTGTTGGTCTTACTTGATAAATAACAGTATTGAATTTATTGGCTTTTAATTGATCCAATGTTTGGCGTGCCCAAGCCGTGTACTGCTCTTTATTCATACCTGCTTTCATATCAAGATTGAGAACCGTTGAAATCCAGACAGCCCGCATTTCTCTTTTCGGCTGTGTCGTGCTTGCCTTCACTGTATTAGCAGGGATTGTCGATAGGCCTAACACCAAAATCATAGCGACTAAAGCAATAAGTTTCCATTTACTATTTTTCTTTCTCATATTTCCTCCATTTGCTATTTTTCTATTTTAGTATATGATAAGTTCTCTCTATATGCACGTCCCCGAAGCAACTTCTTCACTAAATAGTTCTAGTAGTCATGTAATCTTAATTACTCCCACTGATTTACAGGAAGCATGAAACAAAATAATTCTTTTCCATGATACTCGTTTAATAAACGAACTAGATAATCCTAAAATATGTATAATTTTAATCCCCTCAAAAAACATAGAGGGCCTATATACATTATTATTCCAATTCTATTAGTTTGTTGTTACATTTTCCTTATTTTTAAATTCAACCTAATTTTTGTTTGATTCTTTCTTTACCCAGTCATGAACTGTATGCTACAATCAACACAGCTTATAATGAACGGAGGGTATTCCAAATGACAGCTTCGATTAGACTACGATTTCACATTACTAATTAAATATGTGTACACTTTGCCTGCTGTGCAAGGAAAATGGAATTAGGTCTAGTCTGTTTTAGGAATACTAGAAAAGAGGGGACTTCTACTCCCTTCTTTTTTTGTTGTCTTTTTACTTTCCACACAGGCACTACTGTTAGAAAGGGATGACGAATTTGGAACATTGGAAACGTAATACAATACTTTTTTTAAGTAGTCAAACGATCTCGCTTTTTGGCTCTGCTCTTGTGCAATATGCCATTACATGGTATATCACGCTTACAACGCAATCAGGTAGCATGATGACCATTTCGATTATTTGTGGCTTTTTACCAACCTTCTTCTTAGCACCTATTGCTGGTGTCTGGGCAGATCGCTATAACCGAAAATGGCTTATTATCTTGGCAGATGGCATGATCGCCTTATCCACGCTCATTTTAGCTATTTTATTTTTAATCGGCTATGATGAGCTCTGGCTACTATTTGTCATATCAGCGGTACGCGCAGTTGGTGCAGGTATTCAAACACCTGCTGTTGGCGCTATTTTACCGCAGTTTGTGCCTGAGGAGCATTTAATGAAAGTTAATGGTGCAAATAGTAGTATTCAAGCTTTTATCATGATTCTTGCACCTATGGCAAGTGGAGCATTATTAACGATGGCTTCAATCGAGTCTATTTTCTTTATTGATGTTACGACGGCTGCTATTGCCATCGCTATCTTCTTAATATTTCTTCACATTCCTGCACATGCGAAAGCTAATCAGCCACAAACAACAAGCTATTTTAGTGATATGAAACAAGGCTTTATCTACATTAAAGAGCATGCTTTCTTAAAACATTTGTTCTTGTTCTTTGCCTTTTTCATGCTTCTCGCTGCACCTGCTGCATTTTTAACACCTTTACAGGTTACTCGTAGCTTTGGTAATGATGTCTGGCGTTTGACTGCCATTGAGATGGCCTTTGCCATTGGGATGTTAATTGGTGGTATTGCAATCGCAACATGGGGTGGCTTTAAAAATAAAGTGCATACGATGACATTATCTGCTTTATTATTTGGTCTTTGTACAATGGCTCTAGGAGTCATACCTGTTTTTTGGCTGTATCTCATGATCATGACCGTTACTGGAATAGCTATGCCAATCTTTAACACACCCGCAACGGTGTTATTACAAGAAAAAGTGGATAGTGATTATATGGGAAGAGTATTTGGCATTCTTAGTATGATATCTACCTCTATGATGCCTTTAGGTATGCTAATTTTCGGTCCAATTGCAGATATTATTGCTATCGAGTGGCTACTTATCGGTACAGGAATCCTCTTATTTATCCAAGGATTTTTCCTTTTGGGCAGTAAAGTCTTATTAAAAGCTGGCAAACCTACTGCTGAGCCTATGGATGTTGAAACGCTAGAAAAAAAGTGAAGACTTCGTATAAGAGATGATTGCTGTTGATAAAAAATAATTAAAACTTAGCTTTTATTTTTTAGACGCTAAAAAGCCCTGCTTTATGCAGGGCTTTTTCGTCTCTATCCATTTCTAGAGAATAATTCTTTTGTGCTTTACTTGCTTCAATACCGCGCTAAAAAATTATAAAGTTTACATGACTTACTTTTTCCTCTTTTGCCCGATTAATAACGTGATTTGTGCCATCGTGAATGGTAATGAAGATTTTTTACGATAGGCTACATATTTGGGTACCCAAATATCTGCATATTTTAACTTGAAGTTTTTTAACCCTTTAAAATGATAAAAATGCTGTCCGTGTAGAAAGATTTGTGCGGCTATTTTTTCACTTAAAAAGGAATATCTAGACTGTCCGACATTGGATAAAGGCGACATCCCCATATTAAAGACACGATAGCCTTCTGATTTTGCCCATTCAAATAGTGATAGGAAAATGAAATCCATTGTTCCAGATGGTGATCCTGGCTTAAAACGCATCAGATCTACTGAAATTCTTTCTCCTTGATCATACATAGGCATAATACTAGCAAAGCCGAACGTTCCTTGCGTGCCACGTAAAACAGCAATATTGGAAGTGCTTAAATAGTGTTCATCAAAAAAACCAAGTGAAAAACCTTTTTCTGCCCTTCCCTGCAACCATTTTGTTGAGACCTCTTTCAATTCCTTCATGACTTCCTTAGAATAAGGAGGACTCATTATTTCCACTTTATAATTTTCTCGTTCAAACTTATTCCTTATCGCTCGACTGCCCTTCATTTCTTTACCCGTGAATGTAAATTTCTCTAAATCTACAAAGGCTTCCTCGCCAAGCTTAAAGAAACTATATCCATACTCGTGTAATGCAGAAAAAATTTTATTGTTAATTTCATAAAAGACAGGAGTGTAGCCATGTCGATCAGCCAGTTCCAAAAATTCCTGGATAGCAGATAAAAAATCAGATTCATTACCAACTGGATCTCCAAGAACGATAATCTTATCTGCATAAATTTGATAAGAGAATAAAACAGTTCCTTTTTCATTCCAATGTACAAATTTATCATGCAAAAAAATCAAATGTGAATACTCCGTTCCTTCATAGGACTTCAAATGATCTTTAATAGCTTCCTCCTGCTCTTTAGATAAAAGCTTTACCATTTTCTTAGGTGTACGTATAAAATAGCCTATATAAAAAATAACGATGGCGATCAGAATACCGATAATCGCACTATTAAAGAGGTCCTGATAATCAGTTATCATATAGTCTTGTAGAGCACTAGGAAAATGAATTTTAGCAGAGGGTAAATTGACATAGCCAATTACCACATACATAGCTGTAATAATTGTTACTACAGCAAGATCAATTATGATAATCCCCCACGTCAAAACATAACTTTCTCGATAAAACTGCTTTTTGGACACCATTAATAACACTGCGACAATGACTAAAAAAATGGCTTCCTCATAATCAAAACCTTTAAAAATTGAAAATAGCGCTGAACTACTTAGCACAACAATAGCTAGCTGGTATGCCCTTTTTACTTTGTATTTGATTCCCCTACATAATCCTAACAGTATAAAGCCCGCTGCCACGGTCAATTGATGGGATACATTCATAATGGGTGAGGATAAAAATTCCTGAGCAATTTTTAGACGACTTAGCACCCCTGGCAAAGCTGCAGATAGTAATAAAATAATGCCAGCTATAAACACCAATATGGTTAATAGCGTATGGCTTAGTTTCTGAAAAATAATAGTAGGTAGGTCATCCCAAGATTCATTCCAACGCATCCAATATTCTTTAATAAATAAGAGTGCGGAAACCAAAAATGGTAGAACAAAGTAGCCTACACGGTACAAAATTAATAGAAACAGCACTTTTTCATCAGCAATTCCTATACTTTGTGTTCCCCATAAAAAAACGAGATCAAAGGAGCCAACACCGCCAGGTATCATACTGACTATTCCTGCACTAGAAGCAATTAAAAATATGGGTATTAAAGCTGATAATTCAATTGGAATCTTCAAAATAAGTGTTAAAGCCCAGATCACGAAAAATACAGCTAGCCACTCTGCTACTGAAGTAATCATCAATTGAAGTGATATTTTTGGTTTTAAAGAACTTTCCTTTTTATAGCGAATTAGATACGTCGCCCAAAAAGCTAGTACATATAGGCTGACAATAATAACAGCTATCGATAACCATCGTTCTTCTTTGAGCAACGGAAAATCCCAAAAGAATATATACATAACCCACGTTAACAAAGAAATTCCTGTTAAATAAAACAGTGTTACCGAAGCAATACTTTTTATCATGCCTTCCTTATCTTCTTTATATTTAGAATAAAAGTAATCACGTAAGAATATACCTACTAACCCGCCAAAGCCAATAAGATTTGAAAAGGTATTTACAATAAATGAATGATTGAGCAAATTGCGTTTATTGATATTGATACCTAATATATTTACTAAAATAACATCGTAAAATATCATTGGAGTAATCGCGACAAAGGTGATTAGAAAAATCAATAAAAGCTCCCATAGCTGGAGCTCATTCACTTCTTTTTGTAGTAAATGAACATCTATCCCACTCACTGTTTGTTGAATTTCATAAATAGCTATCGACAAAAGTATTACTGGAAATAAAATTTTCAAAAATTTCAACAGTGCCTCTTTTCGAACGTTAAACATATGCCTAACCTACTTCCCATAAGCTAACTTAAAAATTTTTTATTATCTAAATCATTTTAACTTTTTAAGGTAACGGACCATTTCCATATTGTAACGTATTTCTTTGCTATATGTATTGTCAAAGTAAGGTACTACTATTCATACTAATAAATAAACTAATGCACAACGTTACGCTCCTAATTTGCCAACATCAAAAAGGCCATTTTCATCCCTCTATATAGTAGAGAAATAAAAATGACTATATGGGCTCTAATTTTTTCAGAGTCACATACATGTTAAGAGAATTACTTTTCCACCTATAAATCTAGATAACTAATGATTAAATATAATAACGATGAATAGGACGTCCTACACTTCCATATTGGATATCTACTTTTAATAGATTTTGCTTTTCTAAAAAATCAAGATAGCGTCTAGCTGTAACACGTGCTGTACCTATATAAGTAGATACCTCCTCGGCAGACACTGCCCCTTCACTTGATTGTATATAGGCAAGTACCTTATCTAAGGTAGCTCGATTAAACCCTTTTGGTAGCTCCGCTATAATCATTGCTTCTGTTCCTGTAGTTGTAACGACGACTTGCTCTGGAAGACGTTGCTGCATGAGATGATCTACATCATGTTGGGTTAAATCCTGCATACCGCTTATTTTTTTCCTGTAGCTTTGATAATTTTTTAAAGTTTGCTCAATCCGTTCAAATGTAAAAGGCTTCATAATATAATCATATACACCTAAGTGTAAAATACGTTGCACAGTGGGCATATCGTTCGCGGCAGTTACAGCGATAACATCGACAGGAAGATGTTCCTCTCTGATTTTCCCTAACGTAATAATGCCATCTTGCTCTGGCATAAAAATGTCCATAAAGACAAGCTCAGGGGTTAATTGCTTAATTTTTTGAATTCCCTCAATACCATTGCTAGCATAGCCGACTAATGAAAAACCTTCGATTTGCTCAATAAATTGCCTGTTCACTTCACGTACCATTGGATCATCTTCAATTAATAAGACATTTATTACATCCATCTATACTTCTCCTAACTCAAATAAAATTAAGAAACTTGTTCCTTTCATAAATTCACTCACTACTTCAATATCTCCATTGCCTTTTCTTACAATTTCATAGACTAAATGCAAGCCAATGCCCCGATTTTCATTGGCCTTTGACGAAAATCCATTTTCAAACATACGATCCTGTACCTCTTTGGACATGCCAATTCCATTATCGGAAACTGCTATCGCTAAGACGCCATCATGCTCATCTACAGAAATGGCTACATACTTATCTTCCTTCGAAAGGACATTTAATGCCTCAAAAGCATTTTCGATTAAATTGCCGAGTAACACAACAAAATCATGGTGATCTAATAGAGGAGGAAAGCGTTTAAAATGACTTTTTCGATCAATCTCAACCTCGATACCAAGCTCTTTTCCATAGCTTACTTTACTTAATAATAAACCTGAAATATTTTCATTATGAAAGCGTTCGTTTAAAAATTTCGTCAAGGATGCTTCATTTTCAGTAGTGACTGTAACATATTCAAGTGCTTGCTTTGTATGTCCCAATTGCAATAGTCCAGCAATTGTATGAATCTTATTTTTATGCTCATGGGTTTGCACACGTAATGCTTGAACAAAGGCTTTTACACCTGTTACTTCCTCCGCAAGCTTTTTCACGGTTGTTAAATCCTTAAACATAGCAACTGCACCTACTAACTCGCCATTCACAATTATGGGTACACGATTACTTAAGATACTATGATGATTAATGTACAGCTCTTGATTATAAACAGGGGTTGCTGTTTCAACAATTTCAGGCAGACGGGTATCGGGCAAAACATCATAGATTTTTTGTCCAATACAGTCCTCTATTTTCCTAGTAACGCCTAGAAAAACAGCCGCTTTCTCATTAAAAATCGTTATATTCATTTCCTTATCAACGGCTATAATTCCTTCATGCATGGCATTAAAGGTTTCTGTTCTTTCCACATACATCTTTGCAATTTCATGTGGTTCAAGCCCAAACATTTGTTTTTTTATATGCCGTCCTAGTGTATATGCACCAAGAATACTGAAAATCAGCGAGATAACAATGGTTATCATTATTTCTCGCTCATAGCTTTGTAGCATTTCTAGCAAAGTTGGTAATGAATAGCCAACTACTACAATACCCACTTGTTGCCTTTTGTCATTTATAATGGGCACAAAAGCGCGTATCATAACACCTGATTCTCCACGAGCCTTCGATACGTAATAATGCTCACTAAATGCTGCATTTAAATCCTGAGACTCACTGCGCTCTCCTAATTCCTTACTTACTGGATGGGATAGTTTAATACGTTCCATATTCATCACAACAATATACTCTGCCTTATTAATCACCCTAATGCCATCTACAATTTTATTAATATTTTTTGAGGATTCTTTTATATTGTTATTGTTCAAATGTACACTTAACTCTGGTACATTCGATACAGTTCGTGCAACAAGCATTGCCCGCTGACCGTAATCTTTTTCTTGTTCAGATAATAAGTTACCGAGTACAAAAATACCACCTAGTAAAAAAGAGAGTGCAATGATTAAAAATGTCACTAACAGTATTTTGCCGTTCACAGGCATTTTCATCATTCAATAGTTCCTTCCTTTCCAATTCGCATTCTCATTAGTAGTGGCATACATTTTTACGATATGGTTTTAAGATTATCTGCAAAAAATTCTTTTGACAACACCTTTAGCCTATATAAATAGCAGAAAATACTGAATTTAATGAACAATATTATAAATTGATTAAATAAAATGAACTTTTTTATAAATCTATGTTTTTGTATTATAACAATAATATATTAACTATAGCGTACCATAACAGAGATAGTTATTGATATTACTATATTTATATGGGAATGTAAGGAAATGTACTTAATGAACGTTATGTTTCTTATTTTCTAAATCTCTTTTTTTTAGAAGTATTCGCTATGATGATTCTAGTGAAAGCGATATCAAAGAGAAAATTTAGAAAAGAGGTAGCATAGAATGAAATTACTGAAAAATTTGACTGTTCAGGTTATAGTGGCTATCATCCTTGGTATTATTGTCGGAGCCATTTTCCCTGAGTTCGGTGCTAGTTTAAAAATCCTAGCAGACCTATTCATTAAATTAATTAAAATGTTAATTGCCCCAATTATCTTCCTTACAGTCGTTATTGGAATTGGCAGTATGGGAGACATGAAAAAGGTTGGGAAAATCGGAGGTAAAGCATTACTTTACTTCGAAATCGTTTCTACAATTGCCTTAGCAATCGGCATTGCTGTTGCTTTAATTGTAAGTCCTGGTACAGGTTTAGATACATCAGGTGCATCTGATGCTGATATTTCCAAATATACAACTGCTGCAGCTGAATCTGAGCAGGGCTTGGGTGCATTTATCTCTAGTATTATTCCCGAAAATGTAGTTGGCGCATTGGCGACTGGTCAACTATTACCCGTTCTATTTTCTGCTATTTTATTTGGCTTAGCAGCTGCCTCAATCGGTGCACCTGCAAAACCAGTCATCACATTCTTTGAGCAAGTAGCAGAAATATTCTTCAAAATTGTCAGTATGGTTATGAAAATATCACCAATCGGAGCTTTTGGTGCAATGGCCTATACAATTGGGAATTTTGGATTAAAATCTTTAGGTAATCTAGGTCTATTAATGGCTGCTGTATATATTACAATGTTTTTATTTGTTGTCTTTATTTTAGGTGGCATTGCAAAGTTCTTTGGATTTAATATCTTTAAATTTATTGCTTACATTAAAGATGAGATTTTCTTAGTAATTGGGACTTCCTCTTCTGAATCAGCTCTACCATCTATGATGCGAAAACTTGAGAATTATGGTTGCTCGAAGCAGGTTGTAGGTTTAGTCGTTCCTACTGGGTACTCCTTCAATCTAGATGGGACTTCCATTTATCTATCAATGGCTGCCTTATTTATTGCACAAGCATACGGAATGGACCTAACTTGGATTCAAATCATTACACTACTCGGAATTTTAATGATTACTTCTAAAGGTGCAGCAGGTGTAACAGGGTCAGGATTTATTACATTAGCAGCAACTTTAGCCGCCTTCCCAATGATACCAGTGGAGGGAATAGCACTATTAATTGGTGTCGATCGTTTTATGTCTGAGGCTCGTGCTGTTACCAATTTAATTGGTAATGGTGTAGCATGTGTTGTAGTATCAAAATCCGAAAAAGAATTTGATGTAACAATGGAAGAACGTGCTCTTCAAGGGAAGGCCACTATAGTATCCTAAGAAAAAGGGTAGTGATGACAGCCATGGCTGTTTCACTGCCTTTATTATGTTTTTTATCCATGGGTAGACTATGAAAAACAATTATGTTTAAACTCTAGTAAAATGGTGAAAGTGTATAGTAAGAGGTGATCATAAATGACTAATAAAAAACAATCCAAAACGCGCTATACAAACAATCCCGATGTGTTGGATACAGGGAAGGAAAGTATTTTTGATAAACATGAGGATATGAAAACCGTTGATCCTATACCTGTCGAAGAACTAAATGAAAAAGTCAAAGATGAACAGCATAAAACGAAAACAAAGGACTCCTCTGCAACCGATAAGCGCTATCCGTAAAGAGAAATTTTGCCTAGAGGATGTGCCACGGATGATAAATATTCCCTCATCTGCCTGTTGATCTGCCAAAAAAAGTTAGACATATTTAGTTAAGCAACTGCTAAGACCTGAGTTCGGTACTCCACCGGGCTTAGGTCTTTTAATTTTTCTTTCATTCGTTTGTGATTGTAGTAGTGAATATAATCTTTGAGTTCCTGTTCAAAATGTGCCATGGATCAGATTCTTGTAGATACAGGAGTTCAGATTTTAATAAGCCAAAGAAATTTTCGATGACTACGTTGTCCAAATAATTACCCTTAAGGGACATACTCTGCGTAATACCATGTTACTTTAATGTTTGTTGATACTTTTTCATTTGATAATGCCAACCTTGATCTGAATGAAGAATAACTTGATCACTTATATTTTATATAGGGCTTTAAGAAAGTCTCTACACCATTTTTTTGATAACGGCGAACCCATTCACTGACAACCTGATCTGTCACACCGATATCTTCCGCAATTTCAAACATGGTTTCATATCCATTTAAATATCGTTTAACTGCTTGAATACGTTGTTCAACACTTACTTTTCCCCCAAAAAAACCCCCGTAAAAGTTAGATTGATGTCTAACTTTTACGGGGCAGTTCAAAATCAGGCTGTTTTTATAAACATTTTATTTTACTCGATTTAATTTTGGTACACAATCTACTTAGATTTAAAAACTTCCTTTGATATTAAATATATTATAAACAGTAATAAAGTTACTATGCCAATTTCATATACTATTCTCACAATATCAAGCTCATGAATTAGATAATACTCATCAACTTGGAGTTCCTTAGATTGTAATTGCCATAAAGGAACATACCTTTTATCATAAAATTCAAGTTGAGGGCCCCACTTTAATGATACAGGTATGAACAATATGCCAATGCAGAAAATTATTACGAAATAGACAGAGAGTAGAATTTTTTTCATCAACACCAAACCCTCCCTAATAAATGTATTATTTACACATATTACTACAAAAGTATAAATATATGTATTATAATGTGAGTGAAATACAAAAAGGATGGCTCCTTATTTTTAACGTCAATTTTTTGTTTTTCAATCGTCCCAACATCTTTTGCGAGTACCTCTTCATCCGATTGTAAGTTAGATGGTATGAAGATTGAAAGTGAAGATACTATGACTTCTAAAGACCCTCTAGCCTAGAGATGCAAACGCAATTACAATCCCCTGAAGGTGCATCTGTAACTATTACAGATAAGTCAGAATTGGAAAAAATAGCAGTAGAACAAGGTTTAGAAGAAGTTCCTGTTAGAATTGAATATGGATATATACCTTCAGAAACAGATTTTAGTAAATCAGACCAAGTAGTTACTCCGTATGCGAAGGGCGACATATGCTATGTGAATGACTAGGGTCTGGCTGGTATAACGAAAATTACATATAAAACCTTCATGATAGATGGTCCGGATACCTTTAAAATATCAGAAACTTAAAGTTTTAAATCAACTTTTGACGGAACTTTTGGTGCCTCTAAAGCTGGTCTCGAAGCTAACATCGGATTTAAGTTGGAGCAAGATTACACTGTTAATTTCACAAGTAACACACCAGTCGCATCAAACGAAAGCGTCTACTTCGAACTTTTCACAACTCACCACAAAGTTCAGTATGCTGTAGATACTAGTCCTACATGTAATTTCGGACATGCTTATAAACCAAATGGTACTTACATTAAAAAACTGTTTATAAAAAATAAGTCGTACAACTCAGAATCCCACGAAAAACAGACAAATTTGCTTTTTCGTGGGATTCTTTATCATTGTTTGACCGAACTTACTAATATATAGGTTAACGCTCTCTTTCCATATTCGGTATGATTTACGATGTCTACTATCAGCTGCATACCTGAATCCAAAAGCTTAGGAGTTGACCAGAAAAGTAATTGTTGATATTTGTGGAAAATCAACCTATTTTTAGACCCAATATTGAAACTTTTACGGGGCAGTTCATTCTGAGGTCAGCTTTTTTGTATACACTAATGTTAAAGGAGGAAAACATATGCAATATACTATACCCATTTTGAAAACGGAAAGGCTACTTTTAAGACCTATTACCCAGCAGGATATAGAGGCTATGTTTGTTTATACTTCTCAAGAAAACGTAGCCCGTTATGTTACATGGCATGCCCATACAAGTATAGAGGATACTAAAACTTTTTTGATGCTCATATTAAGTGGGTACGAACAAGGCAATCATCTACTTTGGGGTATTGAATATTCTGGGACTCTAATTGGAACAATCGACTTTGTAACGATTGATCACATACATAAATTGGGGGAAATCGGTTATGTTCTTTCAGAAGATTATTGGAATAAAGGATTAACAACGGAGGCCACAAAAAAGCTGATTGACTTTGGATTTAAAGAATTGAAACTCGTACGTATTCAAGCGAGATGCTTTGAAGAAAACATTGGTTCTCAAAGAGTGATGGAGAAGTCCGGAATGCAGTTTGAAGGGCTGTTACGCAAAAGTATGTTCATTAAAGGACAATATAAAAATGTCAAAATGTACGCTATAACTGATGATGATGCAAGGAACCTATCATAAATAAAGCCTTGCCACATTAGCAAGGCTTTGTACTTATAACCATTGTTCGATACAGTATATCTTTTTAGCTGTAGCATCTAGCCTCACTCGTTTACCGATTGCTATCGGATGCATAGGCTGTGTGTGACAAATATCCACTTCCGCCAAAATAGGTATGTGTATACCGTCCAATTGTTCTAATAAAATATCAGATGGCTTGCGTCCGGTTCCTAGATCATCGTAACATTCATGCTTACCCAAAATAATTCCACTTATTTTGTCAAAAATTCCGTGCAATTTGAGCATCGCAAAATTCTTTTCCACGATGGCTGCATTTTTCATACAATCTTCCATTAATAAAATGTCACCTTCAGCAATGGCAGGGAAATAAGGTGTCCCAATAAAACCATACATGGCATTAACATTCCCCCCCATTAGCCTTCCCTCTATAACTCCCTCTCGAACGGTTTTCCATTCATTCTTGATTACCTTTTTCTCTACTGTTTTCTCCAGCCAATTGACTGGCTCATCTGACCAATAAGGAGGCTTCTGTATTTCATAAGGGAGTGTTTGAGGCTGCAAGAAATACTCCTCAAAAAATTTGTATGTATCGTTGACTAATGGCTCAAACTCGCCAAAGGATGGCACGAGCGCTGGACCATAAAATGTTGAAATACCAGTCTTCGCATAAAGTGCCAGTAGAATGGCTGATGCATCAGAGTAACCTATAATGATTTTAGGGTTTCGTTGGAAAGCCTCATAATCTATATAAGGCAGCATACTATTGGAATTGGTACCTCCAATCGTAGACATAATAATATCCACACTAGGATTGCGGAGTAATTCATTTAATTCCTCTGCTCGTTTTTGTGGTGAGCCTGATCGATAATAATCAGATTTGCCAGTAAGGGAACCTTCTACAATATGAAAATTCTTCTCTTCTAGAAATGCTTTTGCACGCTCAAAACGTTTCGACGCAGAAACCGTCGCTGGAGAGGAGGGTGAAAAAATACCGATAGTCGTCATCTTTTACTCCTTTTCTTATACAAGTTTTGACATGTAGTATTCATTGATGTATTGTCCATCTACATACAAGGAATCCCGTTTCGTTCCCTCTATTTCAAAGCCCATTTTCTTATATAAAGCAACTCCAGCCTCATTATTTTCCATAACCGTTAACTCGAGCCGATGGATACTATAATCTTTAGCCCATTGTTCTACATGATTAAATAAGGCTGTTCCAATTTTTCTGCCTCTATAATGACTATTGATGCCAATGACAAGATAAGCACGATGAGCAATTCTTGTTGCTTCATTCCCTTGTGCAATTAAATAAGCCACCACCTTATCATCTATTTCTGCTACGAATAATGCTGAATGACGGCTATGATAAAGCTTTTCTAAATAATTTGCAAATGTCTCGGGCTCCATTTTTCGCTCGCCAGGACCAAATAACATCAGATTGGATGCCTCCGCATTTGTCATAACAGCTATAATTTGAACACTATCATCTCTTGTTGCTTCTCGTATTAACATGTAAAGTACCTCACTTCCTATTTTTTATCTCTTGCCTTATCTATTTTATCCATTAGAAAATAAATGAATATTTATCTAAAACCCACCTATCTCTGCTTTTAATGCTTTAGCATGTTTGACCTTACGCATAATTTTCTTCCCTTTTAATAGCATTGGATTTTAGCAACTAATTTTTCATTGTTAAAATGAAGTGTCTCTGCATCATTCAGCGTATATGCCTGCAATGTTGCATTATTTTTTAGCCAGCTATTAAATAGCATGCTTCGTTCAGGATCATCATAATGTGGGCAAAATGTTCCTGATAATAGCCCTAGCCCGTTGTATTCCTCATAATGATTGTATTGATTTTCACTAAAGCATTTGTCAAACCAACACATTGCCCCAGCACTCATGCCAGCTAAAATAACACCGCTTTTATAAGCTTCCTTCAATAGCTCCCCGAATTGATAGGCATGCCATTTATCTAAAAGAAGCTTGGTATTCCCTCCGCCTACATAAATAATATCCTGTGCCAATATTTTTTCTCGAATTTGTATGTCATTCATGTCCTCGTACAAAATATGAGTAGCGTCACAATGTGTAAAAGCTGAATAAAATTTATCGATATACCCCTGTGCATCATTACTTGCTGTTGGAATAAAACAAATTTTGATGCGTTCAGTTGTCTTAATTTGACTCAAAATATAATGGTCAATAAATGAAGGGATTTGCTGAGAAAATCCTCCGCCTGATATGGCAACGATTTGTCTAGTGACAGCACTCGTATTTTTTAATTCATAGACCGCTTGCTCCCGACCAAATCTTTCAAGTACCTGTACTTTTTTCATCCCTAGCTTTTCGAGTAGTCTACAAGATGCACGATTAGCAGTTTGTGTCTCTGCCACGATAGAGGAGATATTTAAATACGTCAAACCCTCCTCAACCACTTGCGTTAGAACTTCAAATGCTAACCCTCGCCCCCAATACTCGGGTAAAAATTGATAGGAAAGTTCATATAGCTCTTGCTCATGATACTCATCGATGGATACAAGGCCTATAAATTCCCCCGTTTTCTTTAATGAGATATAAAAATATGTATTAGGAAATGGTGCCTCTAGCATACCTCTAAAGGAAGCTTCGATATAATTTTTTTGTGGAATTCCTCCAAGATACTCTCTGACGCTTTCATTTGTGTAGAGCCCTTGAATATCCATGTAATGTTCTGGTTGTATACGTTCGATCACACATCGATTAGACATAAACTTCATGTATTTACCTCCTTCTTTATGTCAAAGTTTAATCGAACTGCCATACTGAAATCAAACATTTTTCCCAAATATTACTTTCCTATAAACTAAAAAAATAGTGACCAGCCATACGTGCTGTGTCACTACCTTCATTAATGTTGATATTGCTCAAGTAAACGTTGAGTATTGGTTGATTGTTCTAAAACTTTTTTCTCTTGAGCCCAATAAATCATATATTGATCGTCACCGATTGGAAAAACCATTTGTTGCAATTCTTCGCTTAGCTCAGAGCTAATCGCTACCTTTAAGATGTCCACTTCATAAATCGGTTTGTCCTTTATTTTATAAACAATATGATAGGAGGGCTCTTCTTCAAAAATTGCTCGTTCTTTTTTAGAAAGCTTCTTTACATGACTTAAAGGGTATTTTTCAATAAAGTTCTTCGCCTCGCCGTCAGACCCTCGAAATACCGTTTGCTCCCCTTGGAATAATTCGATTGAATCAATATTTGTAGCTTCATCTAAAATAAAAGAAATCGCTTCCTTCTCATTTTTTTCACGAGATTGCATAACAAAAATTCCGATCAGAAAAATAGCTGCAAATATAATTAGTCTCCATCTTCGTTTTGTCATTGCCAATTACCCATTTAATGCCTTTTTTACGAAACGATTTATATCAACATCAGCACCAATTACAAGCATAATATCTCCCAATAAAATCTTATCACTTGCTTGAGGTGATACGATAATATCAGCACCACGCTTAATCCCTACGATGTTAATTCCATATTTAGCTCGAATATCTAAATCCATAATCGAATATCCAGCAATAGCATCATTCGCCTTTAATTCCATAATAGAGTGTTCATCTGAAAGCTCTAAATAATCTAGTACTGTATTCGATAGCATATTATTGGCAATACGAATACCCATATCTCTTTCAGGATGGACTACAAAGTCGGCACCAATTTTCCGCAATACCTTTTCATGGTAATCATTTTGAGCCTTTACTGTAATTTGCTCAACACCAATTTCTTTTAAAATAATGGTTGTTAAAATACTTGCTTGAATATCTTCCCCAATTGCTACAATCACATGTTCAAAATTACGAATACCTAATGAATTTAGAACCGATTCATCTGTTGAATCTGCAATGACGGCTTGTGTAGCAATAGAAGCAAATTCGTCTACACGCTCTGAGGAATGGTCTATTGCCATCACTTGAGCACCCTGACTCATTAATTCACGAACAATACTTCCCCCAAAACGTCCTAGCCCAATGACCGCAAACTCTTTTTTCATCATAAAAAATCCCTCCGAAAACTACTATACCATCATTGTAGCGTATTCTTATTGATATGTATTGTCAAAACAAGACGCTATTCTTCATTGTTGGACAACGCTGCAAACATAAAAAAGACGAGGACCTAAATCCCCGTCATCACTTACTATAATTATTCAGCGTTACGCATTTCGTCTAGTACGCGATTTACACGTTTTTCTAACATTTTCATACCGCTACCACCAGCTTGCATATGACGCAGCTGACCATCTTTATCGAACACAAAATAAGCAGGTACATACTGGTTTTCAAAAGCATCTGTTAACTTCATTTCGCTATCAACAAAGATTGGTTGCGCAATGTCATGCTCAGCCGCTACTGCCTTAATCGTCTCTAAATCAGTATCTGCTTCAGAACGTGGCATATGTACTGCTACAACATTTAGCTCATCTTTATATTGATCACGGAAATTATTAACATCTGGCATAGCTTCTTTACATAAATGACAGCTCACTGACCAGAAATGGATTAATGTTGGTTTTTTGCCAACTAGTTCTGCTTTTGTTACTTCACCATTTAACCAAGTTGTTGCGCCGACTAGTTCTGGCATTTGTTCACGAAGTTTCATGAAAAATCCTCCTCTATTAAATCGTTGTTCTTTAGAGGCATTAAATGTTGGGTAAAACTCCTCCCAAAATATATTGCCATCTAAGATAAAGTAAATTAGCACTCGCCACTTACTTAAAAGTCCCCACAAGCATGTCGTGGGGACTCTTTATTTGTTACATCATGACGCAACTCTATTTTATTATAGAGTTGCTTGACCTGGACGCCAGTTTGCTGGGCAAAGACCGCCAGTTTGTAATGCTTGAAGTACACGTAACGTTTCATCCACATCACGGCCGATGTTATTATCGAATACTGTTTGGTATTTTAATTCACCTTCTGGATTAATGATGAATAAACCACGTAGCGCGATACCTTCTTCTTCAATTAACACACCATAATCTTTAGATACTTGGTGGTTTGTATCCGCAGCTAATGGATATTTTAATTCACCAAGGCCATTTTGAGTGCGGTCTGTATTAATCCACGCTAAGTGAGTGTGGATTGTATCAGTAGAAACACCAATTACTTCTGCATCTAAGTCTTCGAACTCGTCATAACGATCGCTCATTGCAGTGATTTCTGTTGGACATACAAATGTGAAGTCCATTGGATAGAAGAAAAGTACTGTCCATTTATCTTGTGCTTTAATATCTTCTAATGATACTTTACCAAATGATTTGTCTGAAAGTACTGCTTCCATTGTAAAGTCAGGTGCTTGTTTACCTACCATGCGTTCTGCCATAATAAATCCCTCCGAATAAATATGTAGTTTATATATTCCATTCGCACAAGCGAACTCGTCTTCTACGATAGCAGAGTAAACGTAGTTTTTCAAACAAGTAAGCTCCGCCCAATTATCCAATTGAAGTGAGTCGACAAAAAATCGTCAAATCCAAAATCGGACTTTCTGCTACATCCTATTTATTAGCTACTTTTGACAACTATATTCTCCTTTATACGATTTTTTTCTCCACTGCATTTATGACCCTTTTTTTAACATTTTACAGCGATTTTTTTCATAAAAAACGATTGCAAATTTTTATTTATTATGTATAATTGTAATGGTTTTAGTAAACTAAAAGTTTCGTTAAAGTAAACTTCATATTTCAAAAGTTTATGATTGCTAAACTTCTTCTAGGAGGGAAAAGATGCAAATAGGGGCAAAAATTAAAGCGCTTCGTTTAAAAAAAGGTCTTACCCAAGAGGAACTTGGAGAACGTACAGATTTAAGTAAGGGCTATATTTCCCAATTAGAACGTGATTTAAATTCACCTTCTATTGAAACACTTTTTTCAATATTAGAAGTGTTAGGATCAACACCTAAGGAATTTTTTGATGATGAATCACCTGAACAAAAGGTTGTTTATACAGAGGAAGATCAGTCCGTCTTTACGGATGAAGAAAAAAAATACGAAATTCAATGGCTCATCCCTACATCCAACGAAAAAGAAATGGAGCCTATTTTCTTAACATTTGAAGCCAATGGCGAATTCAAGCAATTTGAGCCATCACTTTCGGAAACATTTATTTATGTAGTGAAAGGGCGTATTCGTCTCGTTTTAGGGAATGAACAATATATCGCGAGTGAAGGCAATGCTCTTTATTTTGACGCGACAGACCATCATCAAATTTTTAATGCACATGCTGCTGAAACGAAAATTTTACTCGTTGCAACGGATTCATATTTATAGCTTAAGGAGGCACATCAATGACAATGAATTCCATTATCCGTTTTGAAAATGTATCCAAGTCTTATAGTGACGGAACAGTTGTCTTAAAGAATATTAACTTGGAGCTTGAAAAGGGCAAATTTTATACTCTCCTTGGCCCATCTGGTTGTGGAAAAACAACTATTTTACGAATTATTGCTGGTTTCACAGAACCTACAACAGGAGATGTGTTTTTCCATGATAAAAAAATAAATTCCGTTCCTGCCAATGAACGTCAGGTGAATACTGTTTTTCAAGATTATGCGCTGTTCCCTCATTTAAATGTATTTGAAAATGTCGCATTCGGACTGCGTATTAAGAAGTTACCTGAAAAGGAAATTAAAGAACGAGTTGCGGAGGCATTAAAATTTGTCAATTTAGCAGGCTATGGCAATCGTGAAATCTCCGAAATGTCTGGTGGTCAACGTCAGCGTGTAGCGATTGCACGTGCTATTGTTAACGACCCTGAAGTAATTTTACTGGATGAACCACTTTCAGCATTAGACTTAAAATTACGTACAGAAATGCAATACGAATTGCGAGAATTACAGCAACGTCTTGGCAAAACTTTTGTTTTCGTTACGCATGATCAGGAAGAAGCACTTGCTATGAGTGATGAAATTTTTGTGTTAAGTGAGGGACAAATTCAACAATCTGGTACACCAGTAGATATTTATGATGAACCTATTAATCGCTTCGTAGCAGATTTCATCGGTGAATCCAATATAGTGCCCGGTGTCATGATTGAAGATTTCAAGGTTGAATTTGCTGGTAAGATTTTCGAATGTGTTGACCAAGGTATGAAACCCAATGAGAAAATTGATATTGTTATACGCCCTGAGGATTTAGAAATGACGACTATTGATAAAGGTAAACTTGTGGTTAAAGTAGATACACAATTATTCCGTGGCGTCCATTATGAGCTATCTACGTATGATAAAGATGGCAATGAATGGCTAGTCCATTCGTTGAAAAAAGCTGAAGTAGGGACAGAAATTGGCTTAGACTTTGATCCAGAGGCGATTCATGTAATGCGCTTAAATGAAACAGAGGAAGAGTTCGATAAACGATTAGAATCGTACGGAGACGACGAAAATGCAAGCTAAGACATCAAAATCAGCGTTATTTCCATATGTTTTATGGATTGCCCTTTTTGTTATCGCGCCGATTGCACTTGTTGTTTATTATTCCCTACTCGATTTACATGGCAATTTCACGCTCGATAATTATAAAGCGTTCTTCACTTCTGTTTACTTAAAAATGACATTAAGCTCGTTCTGGTATGCATTTTTAATTACATTCTTTACATTATTAATTTCATATCCAACTGCTTACTTTTTAACAAAAACGAAACACAAGCAGCTTTGGTTATTGCTTATTATTATTCCTTCATGGATTAATTTATTGTTAAAAACATATGCCTTTATCGGTATCTTTGGTTTATACGGGCCGATCAATGCATTTATCGAAGTGTTTGGCTTTGACCCAAAGCAAATGCTCTTTACAGATATTAGCTTTGTTTTTGTATCCGTGTATATTTTTATTCCGTTTATGATTTTGCCGATCTTTAACTCTTTAGATCGTTTAAATCCAACACTTATTTATGCGTCTCGTGATTTAGGCGCATCTGCTTTTACAACATTCCGTCGCGTTGTTTTACCATTGACAATGGATGGTGTTAAATCAGGTATTCAGGTTGTCTTTATCCCTGCTCTATCACTTTTCATGATTACTCGCTTAATTGCAGGAAATCGTGTTATCACCCTTGGTACAGCGATTGAGCAGCAATTCCTTGTGACACAAAATTGGGGAATGGGTTCAACTATTGCCGTGTTCTTAATTTTATTTATGGTAATCATTATGCTTATTACGGGACAAAAAGATAAAGGAGGTCGCGTACGATGAACAAACTTTCTGCATCAGCCAAAGTCTATTTAACGATTGTTTTTATCGTTCTGTATGCACCCATTCTCTATTTAATCTTTTACTCGTTCAATAGTGGTGGCTCCATGAATAACTTTGAGTCCTTTACTTTAGAGCATTATCAGGCTGTTTTTGAAGATTCAAGACTACTTGTTATTTTAATTAATACCGTTATCGTAGCATTACTTTCAGCTCTAATTTCTACTATTATTGGAACGTTAGGAGCAATCGGTATTGTAACAGTCAAGGATTCAAAAATGCGTAATACATTATTGTCCTTAAACAATGTTTTAATTGTCAGTCCAGATGTCATCATTGGTGCAAGCTTTTTAATCTTATTTACATTGGTGGGCATTAAATTAGGCTTTGCTTCAGTATTATTAGCACACGTAGCGTTTAGTGTACCAATTGTAGTGTTAATGGTTTTACCTAAATTGTTAGAAATGAATAAATCACTAATTGATGCAGCATTAGATTTAGGTGCAACCAAAAAGGATGTTATGTTGCGTGTCATTTTACCGTATATTCAGCCAGGTATTTTTGCAGGTTTCTTCCTAGCTCTTACGTATTCATTAGATGATTTTGCTGTGACATTTTTCGTAACCGGCAATGGCTTCAGTACATTATCGGTAGAAATCTACTCGATGGCTCGCGCGGGAATATCTCTAACAGTTAACGCTATTTCTGGTTTAGTATTCTTTGTAACAGTTATCGTTGTGATTGGCTATTACTTCATTACAAGTCGCACAAGCAAAAGAACGGAGGGACAACAATGAAGTCATTAATTCAAGCGACCATCGCTATACTTGTTGTTTCTGCCCTTTTATTTTATGCTGCTGATGCCTTAAGTGCTGGCGGAGGTAAAAGTGGAAAAGATACTTTAACCATCTTTAACTGGGGAGAATATATTGATCCTGATCTATTGAAAGAGTTTGAAAAAGAAACAGGTATTCATGTCATTTACGAAACATTCGACTCCAATGAAGCTATGATGACTAAAATACAGCAAGGTGGTACAGCGTACGATATTGCTGTCCCTTCTGAGTATATGATTGAAAAAATGAAGGAAGATAATTTATTGATTCCTTTAGACAAAGCGAAAATCCCGAATTTTAAAAATATAGATCCATACTTTTTAGATTTACCATTCGATGATAACAATCAATATTCAGTTCCTTACTTCTGGGGAACAGTAGGAATTGTTTATAATCCAAAGCTAGTTGGGAACTTAGATTTCTCCTCTTGGGACGATTTATGGGACCCTTCATTAAAAAGAAAAGTATTTTTAGTAGACGGTGCTCGTGAAGTGATTGGAATGGGTTTAAATAGTCTTGGACACTCCTTGAATTCATTGGATAACGATGAACTGCGTGAAGCAACTGACAAGTTGATCACACTTGCGCCTAACATAAAAGCGATCATTGGGGATGAAATTACGCCATTAATGATCAATAATGAAGCAACAGTGGCTCTCACTTGGTCTGGTCAGGCAGCGGACATGATGTCTGAAAATGAAGAATTGGACTTTGCTGTTCCTGAAGAAGGCTCCAATTTATGGTTTGATAATATGGTTATTCCAAAAACATCGAAAAATATTGAAGGTGCACATGCCTTTATCAATTTTATGCTAAGCGCTGAATCTGGTGCTCAAAATGCCGATTATGTTGGCTATTCGACGCCTAATATCGCTGCCATGGACTTAATGGACCCAGAAGTAGTTTCTGATGAACGCTATTACCCTTCTGAAGAGCAACGTGATACATTAGAGGTCTACAAAAACTTAGGCCCAGATTACTTAGGTAAATATAATGAACTGTTTTTAGAATTTAAAATGAATATTCGATAATTTATAAGAGCGATTTGGTCTAAAACCAATTCGCTCTTTTTATGTAAGCATTCATTTGTATTACTATATTTAAAGAGCATTTCTACTAGTAGCCTTTGGTAACATTATTCACACTTACCCGCGCTATTTCATTTCAATATAGTTGTTTCTAGCAAAAAGCAATTCGTCCTCACTCTACACCCCTAACTATTCTTTTTTATTACACAATGATCTGAAGCCTCCCAAGAAAAAAGCTTTTCTGAAAAACCATTCTAACGATCGAACCAGTTACAGCAATCTCAACTATTAGCCAGCTATAATTCTTTATGATAGACTGTACTATATTTGATTACATAAAGGGGGTTTTTCGATGACCCAGCAGAAGTCCAATAAGGCGGCTTTGTATATATTAATGTTTAATATGTTTATCGCAATGGGGAGTATTGGAATTATTATTCCTGTAATGCCGGAATACTTAAGAATATTTGGAGCAGCAGGACAAGTTCTAGGTATGCTTATTGCAACGTTCGCCTTGGCACAATTCGTATTTTCTCCAATTGCTGGGAATCTTTCTGACCTGTATGGGCGGAAAAATTTAATTATTTTCGGTCTTATACTAACAGGACTTGCACAAATCGGTTTTGGCCTTTCTACAGATGTTTGGATGCTCTTTTTGGCACGCTTTTTAGGTGGCCTTGGCTCTGCATTTGTTGCACCTCCTATTATGGCTTTTGTAGCAGACGTGACAACTTATGAAGAACGCGGAAAAGGAATGAGTATGTT
The DNA here is from genome assembly GCF_002429815.1 of Lysinibacillus sp. UBA5990. NCBI lineage: Bacteria > Bacillati > Bacillota > Bacilli > Caryophanales > Bacillaceae > Lysinibacillus > Lysinibacillus sp. UBA5990. Next base: position 93,793 of record NZ_DJAY01000001.1, on the reverse strand, counting down.
AGGAGCTGCAATGTCGTTCGGCTTTATGATTGGCCCTGGAATTGGTGGTTTCCTCGCAAAGGTTAGCTTACATTTTCCATTTTTCATGGCGGGAGCTGCCGCCATCTTAGCATCTATTTTATCGTACTTTTTATTACCATCTACAAAGCCAAATACTGCGCAAAATAGACAAAAGCAAGATAATCTGGTGAAACAGATGGCTCGCTCTGTACATATGCCTTATTTTGTTATGTTAATTATTATGATGGTATTCTCATTTGGGATTGCTAACTTCCAAACAACCTTATCCCTATTTGTGACAGAAAAATTTAATTACTCACCTGGCGATATTGCTACCATTCTAGTTGTTGGTGGAGCATTTGGGGTAATTGTACAGATGTTTATCATAACGCCACTCTTTAAACGCTTTGGTGAAATGAAAGTAGTTTTGGTCAATTTATTTATTGCCTCCGTTGCTATTTTCTTAATATTATTTGTTTCAGGTTTTGCACTAATATTAGTTGTAGCAACCATCTTCTCAACGGCAACAACGTTAATTCGTCCAGCTGTTAATACACTCATCTCAAAACTTGCTGAAACAGAGCAAGGGTTTGCAGCCGGCTTGAACAATGCCTATATGAGTCTTGGAAATATGATTGGACCCGCTTTAGCTGGTTTCTTATTTGACTGGAATATGAATAGTCCTTATATATTTGGTGCCATTATCTTATTAGCCTGCTTCTTCCTTGCCCTAATTTGGACATTGAAAAAGGCACCACAACTTATGCATCCAGATTCACACTAATCATCAAAGCTTATTGACTATTGATTCAAGTATGTTACACTTCTAAAAAATAGAAAAATTTTTACCACTAGGGGAGTCTTTTAAAGGCTGAGACGTATATGGTTATATACGGACCCTTCGAACCTGATCTAGTTCATGCTAGCGGAGGGAAGTGGCGCTTCTTGCTATTTTCATTGTATAAGCAAGGCCGCTTCCTGTCGTTTGAAGGAAGCGGCTTTTTTCATTTTCCTAGTGGCTAAAACGAAAAGGAGCGCACCTATCATGTCTATTCGAAAATTAACAATTATGGCTTTATTAGTAGCGATTGCCGTTGCAGGCTCTACGTTCATCTCCATTCCAACTGGGATTGCTCGTGCCTACCCTATACAGCACGCTATTAACGTAATAGGAGCCATTATACTTGGACCCTTACCTACAGTTGTAGTAGCCTTTGTGACGGCTATCATTCGTATCCTTACAGGAACAGGCTCACTGTTAGCCATTCCTGGTAGTATTATTGGTGCATTATGCGCAGGGCTTGCCTATAAATATAGCTGTAAAATGTGGTTAGCCGGTATGGGCGAAGTGATCGGCACTGGTCTTCTCGCATCACTTGTAGCAGTACCCTATGCAAAGATACTTATGGGCACATCCGTAGCGGCCTTATTTTTCATGCCTGCCTTTTTAATATCAAGTTCAATTGGAGCAATCTTAGGTATTGTAGTAGCTAGCAGTTTGCGTAAAACGGTGCTAGTAAAATATTTTAATTCCCGCTCTCTTTATTAAAGAACGTCGTTGATATAACTTAGAGGATTTCTCTCCCTGCATATATACAAAAAGCAGTGCGAAATAATTCACACTGCTTTCATCTAACTAAATTATTGGCGTTTTTTCATACCCTTTAATAATTGTGCTACATTCGTATCTTCTGCTTGTACGGGGGGATTTTCTACAAGTTGCTCCTTTTTCTTCGGCTTCGTTAGGAAATTCCAGCCAAAGCGTCTTATTGTAATATCAATAAAGAATAAGAGCATACCTGCAAGGAGAAGCCATGTCGCAATGTTTTGACGATCCGCCCCTCGCTTTGTAAAGTCACGGAACACTTCTTGTGGTTCTTTTAAAACAGCACCACCAGTTTGTTCGGTTAATTCTTCTATTAATTTATCATTAGCAGGAAGAAGTTCATACTCAGCACTATAGGGAACACTTAATCCTGCCTGATAAATCGTTTCCTTTTCATCAGCGATACGGAAGAAGATTAATCCCGGCTCAGCTTGTACTACAGCTCGCACCTGAGAAGCTGATATAGTTTCAAGCTGTGTGTCTAGCTCTTCACCCGCTTCATTAACCGCAACAATATCTAAAAATGCTGCTTCATTTGTAGGATCTGTAATCATAAATGATCCATCTGATTCTACTCTTACATCATAGGCAACATCATTATAGCTTGGGAGCATTTGTGAAATAAGCGTTTGCCAAAATGTTCCCCAGTCCTGCCATCTTGCCCAGTCGCCTGCCCACTTTCCTGTTGAATCAGAAGTAAACGCAAATGTTTTGCCAAGACCATATTGCCATTGTGCTAACACCGGATCTTCCTTTTCGCTTTCAGCCACGACGGTAGCACCCTGCTTTGCAGTTGTTCCGATATAAGCATTCATTTGTGGGACGCCATTGGCAAATAGCGTATTCCATCCCCCAGCATTATAGAGTATTGGATAGAATGGATTATCCTCAATGTACGTACGGGAAATCATAGCTGTTTCACGAGATAAAATGGAAGGAATAGTTTGCTCATCGATAACATTGTAGAAACGTCCGCTTCCCATCTCACTCAGAGCTTCCAATAAGTTTGCATCGGCATCTTGACCAATAGCCACTGTCGATAAAGTTATTCCGTTATCTTTTCCTTGTTCAATTAAATCTTCATAATTTCCTGGCTGTGATTGTCCATCTGTTAAAAGTATAATATGCTTACGTTGCAGTTTTATATCTGCTAGGTTTTCATATGCTTTTGCAAGTGAACCATAGATTTCTGTCCCGCCTCCTGGTGTAACAGATAAAATGGTATCCACTGCCTCTTCTTTATTGTTCAGAGGACCAGTCTCTATAATTTCCCAAGGCCGATCATCAAATGCTATAAATCCTAATGTATCTTCATCACGTAGCATTTCCACTGAACGTGCTGCTGCTTCCTTCGCAAGCTCTAGCTTGGACCCTGACATACTACCAGAGCGATCTAGTACAATGACAAGTCCTAATGAAGGTAATTGTTCTTTCCCCTTAATTTCCATTTCAACAGGTAATAATGTTTCAATTGGCGTTTTAAAATAACCACCTAAACCAAAGCTATTTTCTCCACCAACCATTGCAAAACCAACACCAAAGTTTTTGACTGCTTGCTCGATCACACTCATTTTCGCCTCACCGACTAAATGTCCTGGCACATTATCGAAAATAATGGCATTATATTGCAAATAACTGGAGAGTTCATTTGGTAAGCTTTCAGGTGATTTTACATCATAGGCTATTGATTGCTGACCAAGTGCCTCCGCTATTGGTGAAGCTGTTTCATAGCCATTCACAATGAGTAAATGTGGTTCGCTTTGTACCATTGTGACACTTGTTAATTTATTGTTTTCGAATATTGCGTCTTGTCCTACTTGAACAACGGCTTCATATTTCACCAGCCCTTCACCAGTCGCTGCATGTTTATAGGTAAACATATTCGTTCCTTCGGCTAGCTCGACTGCCTCACGATGAATCAGTTCATCATTTTCATATAATAATAGCTCGCCCTGTCCAGCTGAAGTTGCATGCACTTCTGTTACCAGTTGTTGTTGCTCACCCACATAGGCAACTTGTGGGGACACAAAGCTTTTTAATGAAACATCATTCACAACAGGCTGACTAAAGGGCACAACATCCACACTAATATTGGAGCCTTTAAACTTCGTGGCGAAATCTAAAGCATTGCCCTTTGTCTCATTGCCGTCTGTTAAGAGCACTAAGCGTGTTGCTTTTTTCGGATCTATAATACCTGTGGCAAGTTGCAGACTTTGTTCTATATTCGTTTGATCAGTAGCCTTTATTTCCGTAAACTTTGGTACTTCCTTTAATGTTTTAGTCATAATGGCTTCTGTTTGTAATGTTGATGAGAAAGAATACAGCCCTGCAAGCTGTTCGTCTTTTTTCGATTGTAAACTTTCCTGTATAAAACGTACCATCTCATCTTCAGTCCCATTCATGGAAGCTGAGCGGTCAACTAGATACACAATTTGTTCTTCTTTTATAGGTAATAAAAGATACGGCCCTGCCAATGCAAAAACTAAACAGCCTACCGCTATCATGCGAATTATAAGTACGATAGCATGACTCTTTTTTAGTCGCTGTCGTTCTCGCCAATAGGTCCAACCAAAATAGATGAGCAATGGAAGTAATAGCAACAATACTAATGGCATATCAATTCGTAAATCCACGACGTCGTTGCACCTCCCACTCTGAAACAAGTAAAACTAAAATAATAAGAATTAGCCAAGGAACAAAAGAAGCTTTCGAAATCTCAGCCTTTCCGTTATCAGAAATATCCCCTAATGTATAGCTTGTTCCTTGTTCAATGACACGTTCTTGTGCCTGTAATTGTACAATAAAGTGTTTTTCTTCATTATTAGAACGCACAAAATAGATGCCTGGTTTTTTTGGCGCAGTTAGCATACCATCCGTAACCAATGATAGAAATTCATCTTCTTGTGAATATACACTCCAGTCTTCCTGCGCTAAAGCTACTACTCTTTGTTCATTTGGTGTGAAAATACCGAGTGAACCACTGGATTCTGATAACTGCTGTTCAGTACTCCATAAGAATAACGGGAAGGATGGATGTAGTGGCCAATCCGTATCAGCAATATCTGCTAAAACGACGATATCACCTTTAGGAGAGCGCTGTATAAACGGCTGTTCTCCAACAGTAGCGATAGTTTGATAATTTGCAAATCCAGGATACAAGGCGCTAACATAAACATCCTTTAGCTCGCTAAAAGCGAATAAAGCATCACTTTTAGTACTTACTATGCCACTTACCTCTACTTTTTCGGCATCATCACGGCCAAATAACACAAGAGGTTTATCCATCTTTTCCAGCAATTCAGCTTGATTAGTGATCACCGTGGCCTCCTGATTGTCTACTACTTGTAAAGGCGGAACTATTTTCACACCAGTACTTACAGATTGAAACCCTTTTTGAATCAATTGATGCATGCCCTGATCAACCACAATTTTTGAAGTAGCTGTTTGTAGTAAGACGGTTTGTTGATTATCTACTGAATAATCATCTTGCGCATCAATAATCGCTGTCATTGATTTTTCTAAAGGTAATTCCTTGAAAGTTTTCGTTATTGCTTCCTTTGGAGGCACAGCGATATTCTCAGCTACCAACTCTTTACCCTTTGCATTTTGTAATGCTAGTGTGACCTTTTGCTCAATGTCTGTATCATTATGAAGCTGCACAAGCGCCATTGTTGCCTGTCCATCTGTTGTTGCAGCAAATCTAGTAATAGCAATATTTGTTAAGTCTTTCGCAGCACCTCTTACTAGCCATTTAACGGAGTCCTTGTTCATAGGTAGTTGTTTTTTATCTAGTGTATCTGTAAATACATAGATTGAAGTCAGTGTATCTCCAACAAATGCTTGAGCCACATCAAGCGCCTTATCCATTTCTGCCGTTTCATAGGTTATTTGTAAGTCTTTAATACCTTTTTCGATATCTTTAACATTTGTCTCTTGCTGTAAAATCGCTTTTGGTGCTGAACCAGTCGTAATTAACGTGACCGGTCTCCCATTTAATTCATCTATAAGCGTCAGCATTTCCTGTATATGTGTATCAAAGGTAGATTGCCCTTTACCAGCTAACATTGTTGCAGAAGTATCAACAATAAATATAGTTTGCTCACCAACAATCGTTGATTTTTTCATATAGGGATTCATGAGTGCCAGCACAAGGAAAAGTAATGCTAGTAACTGTAAATAAAGTAGGGCGTTCTTTTGCAAATGCTTTAAATAAGGAGATACTCGTGTTTCCTGCATAATCTCAGACCAGAAAAGTGTTGAAGAAACCATCTGATCTGTATATTTTTTTCGAAAGAAATAATAGAGTAGGACAATGACCGGGATGATGGCCGTCCAGCTAAATATAATTTGACTAAAGCCCAATACGGCTCACCTCACCTAATCCAATGTGCTTTTAATAATTGCTGAAAGATTGCCTGTTGCAAACCATCTTCCACCTTCAATTGCAATTTCCGAATGCCGAAACGACGGCAAATGGCTTCAAACTCTTCTTCATGTAATAAACGTCTTGCATGATAGGTTTCTAGAACTTTAGTGGACATTGTCACATTGACTTCATTACCTGTTTCACGATCAAGAAGACGAACATCCCCCGAATAGTTTGGTGATAGCTCTTCCTGCGTCACAATTTGTAAAATACGGACATCACCAGCATAGCGTGGTAGCCTTTTTAAAAGTTGCTCCCATTCCTCGATTGACTCCAGTCCATCTGTCACAATAAATAACACTGTACTATCCTTTGGTAAAGCTTTTAAGGCACCCTGTGCAAAAGGATTCGAATAACTCGCTTCCTCTATATCTGTCACTATTTGTAAAAATGCTCGGCGATACATGGCGCCCTTCCGACGAAACGGTGGCTTTGCTTCATCCTGTAAAAATGAAAAAGATAAACGATCGTCTCGTCCAAGGACCATTAAACCAAGGGATGCCACAATTTGACGAGCAAAAATCCACTTTGCATCTGTTCCCATAGATTTTGTGGTATCGAGTAGAATGTGTACGCGCATTTCTTGTTCATCTAAAAATCTTTTAATAAAGTATTTATCCGTTCTGGCAAAGACGTTCCAATCCACTTGTCGTACATCATCACCTAAATGATATTCTCGAAAATCCGAAAAATCGAGGGAAGCCCCAAAGCGCTGTGAACGATGCGAGCCTTTATGCTGCCCGCGTAGTTTGGAGGCAGTCGCTATTTGAAAACGACTGATTTTCGCTAACCAGTCTTCGGGCAATAAGTAGTTGGCTGTCACTTGCTAACACCTTGCTGAACTTTTTCTAAAATAACATCAATGACATCATCTGCTGTCTTTCCTGAAGCCTCCCCTTCATAGTTCAACAGCATCCGATGACGTAATACAGGCTTAGCAACAGATTTAATATCCGCTACTGAAACGTGGAACCGACCATTCATCAACGCTCTAGCTTTAGCCAATTTTATTAGACTTTGCAAACCACGAGGTCCACTGCCATACATTGCATATTGCTTGACCTCGTCCAGAGCATCGGCTCTTTCTGGGTGCGTTGCCACCACTAAATCAGTGGCAAATTCCAGCATTTCATCGGCAACCAGCACTTCTTTCACCATTTGCTGTGCTTCTATTAGAGCCTCAGTATTCATCAATTTTTGTAAGCCAATTTCCTGAGCGCCTGTTGTTCGTTTCATAATTTCCATTAGTTCATTTTTTTCCGGATAGGGGACAAGAATTTTACAAAGGAAACGGTCCATCTGTGCTTCCGGTAACGGATATGTCCCTTCCATTTCAATAGGATTTTGCGTTGCTAACACGAAAAATGGTCTCGCCATTTTTTTTGTATCTCCCAAAATCGTTACCGTTTTTTCTCCCATTGCCTCTAACAAAGCACTTTGAGTCTTCGGTGTAGCACGATTTATCTCATCTGCTAACACCATCTGACTAAAGATCGGACCAGGCTGAAACGTAAATTGTTGCTTACCATCTGGGGTACGTTCAATCATACTTGTCCCAGTTATATCAGCTGGCATAAGATCTGGTGTAAATTGTATACGTGAAAACGATAAGTCAAGAACTTCAGAAATTGTACGGATTAACATCGTCTTCCCTAAACCTGGTAAACCTTCTAATAATGCATGACCATCTGCTAGTACAGCATATAAAGTATAATCAATCGCATCCTCTTGCCCAACGATAAAGCGATGGATTTCATCTTTTACTTGTTGTAATTTTGTACTCATTTCTACATACTGTTGCTCTGTAAATGTCATTTCATTTCCTCCTACTGCGACTCAATTGACGTGAAATAAGATTGCACGACATTTTGTAAATCCTTCGGTAATTGTAAACGCTCTGAGCTTTCTAAATAGCTTTCTTTATAGGAGCCAATTACTTCTTCATACGGTCGAATGGTGCCCTTTGTTATCGGACCATTCCCCTGTTGCTCAGAGACATTGGAACCATCTCCCAATGCGCCCCCATCCACGGATGTCTCGTTTGCCCCACCAAGCCGATTCGGTGTCGTCAATAAATCACGACCACCTTGACCTCTGCCTGCGCCTTGACCCTGGCCTTGACCTTGACCCTGGCCTTGACCTTGACCTTGACCTTGACCTTGGCCTTGACCCTGTCCTTGGCCCTGTCCTTGGCCTTGACCCTGTCCTTGGCCTTGAGTATTACCATTTTGTTGTTGGGAACCACTTTGAGCATTATTTTGACCAGACTGGCTCGCCTGCCCTTGCTGATTGCTTGGCCGGGAATTCCCGGATGACTGCTGACTACCTTGTTGTTGGTTATTATTTTGATTGTTAGTGCCAGCATTATTAGCACTAGCAATCGCATTTTGTAAGGAATTACTTGCTGGTTTACCAAGTTTACTCATAGCTGTTTGTGTGGCATTTGCATTTTGTGTGAGATTTTGCTGCATTTGAGCAAGTTCCTTCAATTGTTCAACTTCTGCTTTCGATAAGCCTTGTTCGTCGGTAGCACCGTCTTGACTTGCCGTTTGCTTATCCTTTAGTTGCTGCTCCTTAAGAGCAAGCTCTTTTTGCTTCTTCACCACTTCGCGCAGTGCTGCTTCAGCTGTTTCTGCTTCCTTAAGCGTGTTCTGAAGCTCTTGCAATTGCTCTTTCACTTCTTTTGTCTGTGCTTTTTTCTCTAGCTCTGCAACTTCCTTCTTCATATCGTCGATTACAGCTTGCTCTTTTTCAACTTCTATCGCTTCAATTTGAGTCGCCGCTGGGAACATATAAAGGATTGCTAGGACGACAGCAGTGCCAAATAGTCCAATAAACGCTTTTGGTCGAAACAAATTTTTCTTCCGAGCCTTAAAGCTTATGAAAGCCTGTTCAACATTTTGTATCGCCTTTAATAATAATGCTTGAACAAGTGGGTCCTGATCGTTTTTCAATGATAAAGCTGTAACCAACTCATTATGTGAAAAATAATGATCCAATGTATGCATAGCTTCTTTCTCTTTGACACGTCTCCACCAGATATAAACTATCGTTGCAATCAGAAGCGTAACAAAGACAGCCAACGCAATTTGGCGATAATAGGGCCAGACAAATAATCTTGAAATAAGAACGAGAGAAGCACTCGAAAACAATGCCAAAAACAGACCGTATTGTGCAATAGGGATGCTTTTTTCAAATGTTAAACTCGACTTTGCACGCTGAATATATTTTCGTAATTGCTTACGACGCTCCATAATAATTCCTCCTCATCGGTTACTTTTCATGTTGGCACGTAATTTTTTTATCGCAATCGTTAAACAAAGTACAATAATCAATACATAAGCAATTAAATAAGTAATCCATACGGGTAGTTCTACTCCTGAAAGCTCAGCTAACGCATTGCCCATATCCGGTGAAATCAGCGTCAGCATTAGGGCACCTGGATTAATTGAAGCCCAAAAATAAGTCATAAAGGAGGTACTTGCACCAACGGCATTACCCATTTGATGGAAAGCCATTGTTAAAAAGAAGAAGAATGCTGTAATCCCGCCTAAAAAGATAATAGATCCATATGTGGCAATCATGGCAACTATTGTTTTTTTCGTAATCGTTGAAAACATGACGCCAATACTACCTATTGCTACAACAGTAACTAAATAAAATAAAAATATAGAAACAAGCTGGGAAGGTGAAACCCCACCAAATAGGAACACTAAACTATATAATGGTAATCCTGCTACGAGCATTAAAACTAGAAACGACACGGACGATAATAATTTTCCAATGACAATTTGTGTGGAGCTTTGTGTCGTTGTTAGCAAAATATTTAAGGTTTGTTTTTCACGCTCACTACTGATAGCTCCTGCTGTTAAGCTTGGTGTAATGAATAGAACTAATGCCATTTGTAAAATCGTTAATACAGCAAACATCATAAAACTTGTTTCTGGTCTAAAGAATCCTTTGCCAGTGAATTCAGTCGTAAGCAATAAAAAACCTGCAATGAAAATACAAAGTACCGCTAAATAAAACATTAATCCTGAGAAGCTTTTAAAAGAACGGAATCGTAACTTTAACTCTTTCACAAATACTGGATTATAAAATCTTTCCATCATTGACTGTCCGCTCCCTTCGTAATCGCCATAAAGACATCCTCTAAATCTTTTTCTTCCTCACTTAACGCGTAAATTGGTAAATCGGCAAGGATGGCCTTTTTCAGTAATGCCACCTGCTCTGCATCTGTTCCACGATAATTAAAGGCTATTTCTAAACGATGCTCAAGGACATCAATAGACGAAATATGGGGATCTTCTTCTAAATATGCACGTACTTCGTTTATACGATCTGTTACTTTCATTACAATACGCTTTTCTCCTTGTAGCTGTGCCTGAATGGCAGCAACATTTCCATGTGCAATTAATTTGCCATTATCAATGACGCCAATTTCATCACACATTTCAGCTAGCTCCGGCAAAATATGCGAAGAGATTAAAATGGTTTTACCCATAGACTTTAAATTTCGTAAAATATCTCGCATTTCCACACGGGCGCGAGGGTCTAATCCTGATGCTGGTTCATCTAAAATCAATACTTTAGGATCATGAATAAGTGCACGGGCAAGACATAAACGTTGCTTCATCCCACGCGATAATAAATCTACGTATTCATAACGTTTACTCGTTAAATTGACAAGTTCTAAAAGCTGTGGAATGAGCACTTGGCGTTCTGCCAGTTGTATACCGTAGCTAGCTCCATAAAAATCTAAATATTCATCTACTTTTAGCTGATCATAGACACCAAAGAAATCAGGCATATAACCGATTTGCTTGCGTACTTCTTTCGGTTCCTTGACGACACTTTTACCGTTTATTAACGCATCACCTGATGTCGGTGACAATAATGTCGCTAAAATAGAAAATGTTGTTGATTTACCTGCTCCATTAGCGCCAACAAAGCCAAACACGATGCCTTCTTCTAAGGATAAATTCAAATGATCCAGTGCCGTAAAGGAGCCATATCTTTTCGTTAAGTCACGAATCTCAATCATTATTTTGCCACTCCCTTCAGCTCTATTTCAGGTAATTTCGTTTGTTCGCCAGTTGGATCTGGACCATATTTAATTTCAAGTCGAACTTCACTATCTTGATTAATATAATTTTTGATATTATCTGTAAACACTTGCTTTGTATCCACTAATGGCTCATACATATTCGTCGCATTATTCCATATCGACAACTGCATACGCTTAACATCCTTATTAGAAATAGTTAGTTCATTAAGTGATTCCACAGCGTCCATAAATTGATCAGGCATTGCCATTGTTAATTCGTATAAACCATCAGATAGATACCAGTTATTTAATTCCTCATCAATTTTATCGAAGTATCCACTCGCCGATAGTGAGTTTAATGAGTACGTGAAATTATTACGTTTCATTGTAAATGGTCCTGATAGTTCCACTTTCCCTTTAAACGGTTGAACAAGCATTGTAATTGGAGACATATTTGCACTTGTTTCAAGTTCAGCCCCTACAATCGCTTGATCTGTCCATGCTGTCAGTATTGGCTGTCTATCATTCTCTACAAGTGGCAATGCTAATGTTTTCATTCGTTCAACACGCATTGGATCTACCTCATCCTTCTGAGATGGGTAACTATAATTATAACTATTAAAAACAGATGGCTTTTGCAGTACTGTTGTCTTCATTTCCTTGTCTACTTGTAAGGTGCCGTTTGCTTTAATATCACCCAGTTTTACTTCTTTCACGCCAGAGATTAAAGTGACGTCTTTTAATTCAAATGGAAAATTATTTTTTATTGTTCCAGTTAGCTTCTCATTTTTCAACGTTATATCAACATCCATTTTGCCAATATTTTGAGCAGATGTTTTCCCTCCAAATGATTGAACAGACCAATAATTTAAATCACGTAATGTTAACGTTGAACCGTTGGCATTTTCCTTAATATAAGAAGATTCATGTAAATCACCCACTGTACCCGTGAAATTATTATAATTTCTCATCGCAACAGCTGTTGTGTTTTTATCCGTATTCACGATAAAATCCCCGCTACGATTCGTTAAGATTGATTCAACATAATACCCATTTAAACTACTATCCTCATTGACCTTATAAAATGCGGATTGTTGTACTTGTGGCTGAACAACTCTATCTTTTGCACCAACAATGAAAAGACCAATCGAAAGAACGATTGAGAATACCGGAATAATCCACCATGCATGCTCCCGCTTGTCTATCTTTTTCAGGACAAAATAAAGAACTGGACCAATGATGATAATATAAAGAATAATGACGATAAGCATATAGCTTACGGAAACTTCAAAGGACGGGAATAATTCATTTATGTTACGAAGCTCATAAGAGATTTGATCGAGTGGGGATTGTCCCTGACTCATCATTCCTTGCTGTGAAATACTTTGAATATCAATCAGTTTTGCTAGAAGGGCTGCATAGCCATCCATTGAAGCGAGCGGCTGATCCCCTAAAGAAAAGGCTGTTTGAATAATTTCGCCACTGCCAATTTTTTTCTTCGAGGCTAGGACTATATTATTCTCCGTTAATACCGGTAAGCTTCCTTCATGATTAGTAGCTGTATGAATCGAAATTGGCTGTGTAAAAATGCCACCGCCCGATAATTTTGTTAATGTTTCTGCAGAGATAGATGTCATCTCTTGTGATAATGACATTGGTAAATAATCTTTAAAAATCCCTGCTGTGGCGTCTACTTGATCAGAAGCCCCTAAAAGTAATGTACCCCCATCTTGTACCCATTTCAGCAATGCCTCTTGTTGTTTTTGTGCTAAATCGGCTATTGCTATTTCATCTACGACGATGACGTTTGCCATGGCAAGTCCTTGTTCATCCTCTGGGAATGTATAATCCTTTAATTGATTAATGTTAAATATCTCCACATTGTTTTGAGGAACAAATGATGATAAACGTAATAGTGCTGATAGTCGATCACTTTTATCTGTTAATGTATAGACAAATGTTGATGTAGGATCTAAAAAATTAGATTGTAGGCGCTTAGTCCCCTTATAGGCAATCTTTTTCCCCTTTTCAATATTCCCTTCATAAAAGGCAAATAAATCTGCGTCCGAATATCCATTGTCAGCTAAACCATCTAGATAGAAGGTAAATGTCTTCTCTTCTCCTGCTGCAATATCAATTGGAACGACAAGTGCGGATGCTGCTTCATAAGAATTGGAAGAATTTATTGCCATATCTCCAGAAAAATCTGGACCGTTATTTTTCACTGTCACTTGTAATGGCACAACTGATTGATATTTAGCTTTCCCTGAAATACCAGCTGTTGCTTTGACCTCTAATGATGCAGCTGCTTGCGCCAGTGTGGAAGGCAGCAGAAAGCTCATCATCAGCATAACCAATAAGGTCAGTGCCGTAATTTTTGTCTTTTTCAAAAGCTCAACCCCTTTTTATGTAAGTAGATGGTTACATAATTATACGATTTAAATTGCATTTTGTTCCATTTCTTATGATATCTTCATCAATATTCATAAACTCTTAAGAAATCACTGAGCCAAAACGAAAAGGCAATCCCCTAATAGACTGGAATTGCCTTATTTTTTATTTTGTATAGTCAAACAAACACCGAGCATGGTCTTGCACTACTTCTACAAATGCTTCTACCTGTCGCAATTCAAAAGATGATTCATAGCCAATGAGCCATGTATCGCGTGTAATCCCAAATTCCTTTTCATCGTTTGTTAAAGGTATTTTATGAATTTCATCATGGTCATTTAATGTAATGGACGGTAGTATAGCATACCCTATTCCATTTAAAGCCATCTGTTTACAAATTTCTATCTGATCGACTAAAATTTGTTTTCTTGGATTGGAGGCAAAGTGCTGCTGCCACCATTGTTGAATTTCCTGATAATAGTTCGAGTCACTTTTGTATTGAATAAATGGACGATCTGTCGTCAGCACATCTTCAATTGTCTTTACCTCTTTATCCACCAAATAAAGGGTGTCTCTGAAAAGGTGAATCTTTTCCCCTTTCCAATCTACCTGACCTCGTACAATTCCAATATGTGCCTCGCCCTCATAAAGTGCTTTCACAATTTCAGAACTCCAGCCCGTCATAAGCGATATTTTTGCATCGGGATATTTAGATACAAATTCCTTCAGGATTTTAGGCAACCAGTTTTGACCCACAATGGACGCACAGGCAATTTTCAAGGTACCATTTACCTTTGTTGTTAAGGATTGAATCGTTTCAAATATTTCTTCCTTTTTGGCTAGCATTTCCTTTGCATAAGCAATAACCTGTTCACCAGCAGGTGTTGCTGTTAAACCTTTTTGTGAACGAATAAATAATTGTGCACCCCAGTCCTTTTCAATGGTTTGTAAACGTTGAGAAAGGGCTGGTTGGGATAGAAATAAACGTTCAGCTGCTTTTCGCATATTGCGTTCCTCAGCTAAAATTTTTAAAATCTCTGCCTCTGTTGCCATCAATCTGTAAACCTCCAATTACAAGCAAAGAGGGCCTCATGACTTTCATATGAGCTCCCTCTTAAACTACTACTCTTTTTGATAAATATATTTTTTCAATTGCTTTAAAATAACACGTCTTGTTAATATCCCTGCAAAAGTACCATCTTCGTCCACTACACATAAAAATGCGTGGTTAATGACTAAATCCAAAGCACGCTGAAATGTATCTGACAACTTTAATACAGCGATCTCTTTTTCCATAATAGAGTCAACTTTAATATCAGGAAGCTTTTCATACTCAATATGCTCGAGTCCTAGAATCGATTCCGTTATCATTTTCATGCTCAGTAAACCTTGAAGTCGATATTTCAAATCTAATACAGGTATGGATGAATATCCTGTTCGCGTTAGTACAAGTAGTGCGTGTTCAGCACTATTGCCACTTTGTACATGCGCAACTTTTTCAGAGGAAATGATAAAATCACTAATTGGCATTGCTAATAAGTCTTTGCTGTTAGTTGAAATCATGAACTTCTTCTCCTTTTCTGTCCTGGCTGTGCAGAACAGTCCTTCCCTTTCATCATATCACAACTTTTCTATGTCTGACCATGATCAGGACGGGAAGAGTTTTTCAGGAATAACGAATTTTTTTGAGCCATTCAACAAAAACTAAGTACACCCTCAATCAGTTCAGTATTTCACTGATTGAGGATGAGTCATTTCTAATAGCCAACCTTACTCCAGTAATAAAAAATCATAATCCCTAAAAAAAGTAAAAATATTCCGTATACCCATACGATCGGATTGAGCATCGTTGCATACTCTTCGACCGTTTCTGAAATCGGCGTATCCTTTTCAGACTCCCGTTCAGAAGTCATCTTTGCAATTTTCAACGTGGATACAAACGAAATAACAGAAATAATTACGATGGCAATTAGAGCTGGTATTAACCACATACCCATTGTCAAAACTCCTTTCTTTACCCTTAGTATGCGTCAATCCAGCTCTTCATTATGCAAACATTTTTAGAATGGATATTGATTGAGCCACTGACCACCATCCAGTGTCACACATTCTCCATTCATATAGCTTGCCTTATTAGACATCATAAATGTAGCTAAATCAGCTATTTCCTCAGGAGTACCCGTACGTCCAAGTGGAACAGAATCCAATGTACGCGCAGCAGCTGCTTCAGATTCCCAAAGCTTATCAGCACCACCTGTTCGTTCAATTGGCCCTGGTGCTATTGCATTGACGCGAATACCATACTGCTTCCCCCATTCTACTGCTAATGTTCTCGTCAATGATAATACTCCCGCTTTTGCTGCAGCTGAATGGACCACCCCAGCTCCTGCATTCCAAGCATAAGTAGCAACCATATTCAAAATAGAGCCCTTAATATTATGTTTAATCCAATATTTACCTACAACTGAAGAACAGAAGAACGTACCATTTAACACGATATCTACTACTGCCTTCCAGCCATTAGGTGTTAAATCCTCAGCATGTACTATGAAATTACCAGCCGCATTATTAACAAGACCATCAACCTGTCCAAATTTTTCAACAGCAAATGCTAGCATCGCCTCGGCATGTTCTGGTACCCGTACATCCATTTGGAAAGTTTCAATCGTTGAACCAGCCTCTGCAATAAACTTTTTTGCCTCTGCTAAACGTTCTTCGTTGCGCCCTGTTATGACAACATTTGCACCTTCAGCAACAAATTGCTTCGCCATATAAAGACCCATCCCACTTGATCCACCTGTAATTATAATTGTCTTCCCCTGCAACATTCCATTTCCCCCTTTGTTAAAAATGAATCGTTATTCATTAAAATTTTACTATATTTTCTCGAATATGTCATATTAATTCTGGTAATTGCTTTTTTTATTTTCTATAAAAACATAAAAGGGCTATCCACATGAATGAATAGCTCGTAAATTTTTTTTAGAATTCATAAGTATAAGCTGTATGATATAACTCCATTAGTTCCTCTTTTGTTGGTATCTTTGGATTATTGCTAGGACTACCACTTGCAATTGCGTCTTCAGCCATTTTAGGGATGGCCTTATAATACGCTCCTTCCTCTATCCCCCACTGTTTTAAATTTCCAATATTCATTCGTTTACACATTTCCTTAATGGAAGAAATCGCTAACTGAGCAAGGTCCTCTTGTGATAGTGTTCCATTCTTTTCATGAAAGAACTGGCCTAAAACTGCTAACCGATCTATACAAGCTTCTTTAGAAAATTCTAAAACCGCTGGTAAAAGCATCGCATTGGAAATACCATGGGGTACGTGGAATAACGCACCTATTGGACGAGACATTCCATGTACTAATGCAACCGAGGCATTAGAAAAAGATAGACCTGCCTGCATGGAACCTAATGACATAGCTTCTCTCGCCTCTACATCATCCCCTTGCTCATAAACTCTCAAAATATTATGGACGATTAAATCCATGGCAGAAAGAGCAAGTACATTTGAATATGGATGGGCTAAACGGGACAAATAACTTTCAATGGCATGGCTTAAGGCATCAATCCCTGTAGCTGCAGTAATCGCAGGTGGTGATGTAATCGTTAAAATAGGATCAACAACGGCAACCGTTGGCATAAAGGCAGGCTGCTTAATCATCATTTTGACTTCACTCTTTGTATTGGTAATAACAGTGGCATCTGTTGCCTCTGAACCTGTTCCAGCTGTCGTTGGAATAGCAATATGCGGAATTGGCACTTGCTCTGCCATTTTTGCCATTTTCATATAATCTCCTATGTAGCCACCGTTCGTAGCCACCACTGCAATTGCCTTTGCTGTGTCAATACAGCTTCCACCTCCAACAGAAATGATAACATCACAACCTTCCTGCTGAAGAAGATGTAGCCCTTCCTCCACATACGTGTCATCCGGTTCAGTTACTACTCCCAAGTATTGAACCGCTTCTATTCCATATGTGTTTAACAAGCTTTTACATTGCTTCACAAAGCCTAAGCTGTCCATAATTGGATCGCTAATAATAAGAGCTTTAGTGCCGAGTTTTTTCGCATACTCGCCCACCTCTTCAAAGGAATCACGCCCATACACAATCGTTCCAGGTGAATGAACGGTAAAGTTTGTTTTTGTTTGAATCATCTTTTTCCCTCCTACACTATTGAGCTGTATAGCCACCATCTAAAAGAATAGCTTGACCTGTTAATCCTTTTGCTATATCACTCGCCAAATATAATGCAAGCCCTGTAACTTCCGATACATCCAGTAAGCGTTTTTGAGGTACAAGTGGATAGAGCACCTCTTCAAGTACTTCTTCTACTTGAATTCCTCTAGTTTTCGCTAAATCTTTAAATTGATGGCGCACTAGTTCGGTATCAACATATCCTGGACAAATCGCATTTACCGTAATTCCATCCTTTGCTACTTCCAGCGCAGCTACCTTCGTTAAACCAATGACTCCATGCTTTGCCGCATTGTAACCTGCCTTTCCTGCAAATCCAATCACACCATTAATGGAGGCCATATTGATAATACGACCAAATTGATTTTTCTTCATATGAGGTAATACATATTTCATCGCAATAAATGGTGCAACGACCATTACTTTTTGCATGTCTTCAAAAATTTCCGTCTTAAAGTCTTCAATAAGGGAGACATGTTGAAATCCTGCATTATTAATTAAAATATCTAACGTTGTAAAGCGATCGATTGTCCATTCAATTGCCTCTCGTATGGCTTCTTCATCTGTCACATCACATGTATAAGCCATTAAGGAAGGATTGTTTTCAACAGCCTCTTTTAAAAGCTGTTCATTTTTATCAGTAATTACGACATTGGCTCCTTGCTCGGTAAATGCTTGTGCCATGGAAAGACCAATACCACGGGCTGCTCCTGTAATGAACACTGTTTTTCCTTGCATACAACATTCCTCCTACATCCCTATTGAAAATAATATAATGGCAATTATTGTACCGATGGTTGGAATAATAACCGTCAACGCTCCAAATGGCATATAGGCGTCCTTATGCTTTTCATTACAGACTGAATTAATGGTAGTGACAACATAACCACCATGTGGCAAAGAATCAAGTGATCCTGATGCAATGGCAATTGTCCGATGCAGTGCCTCTGTATCTACCCCCATGTCAATATAGTGAGGTGCAAGCAAAGGCATCGCAATTGTTTGACCACCTGATGCTGAACCTGTTAAACCTGCTATGACAGCAATTGCTAGAGCTCCCCCAATTAATGGACTGCCAGGAATATTTGTCATGACATCTACCGTAGCTAAAAAGGATGGCGTTGCTTTTACGACACCACCAAACCCTACTACAGCCGCTGTATTAGCAATGGCAATAATGGCACCCATTGCTCCCGCTGCTAATGTCGTTCCAACGGATTTGGCATACTTGTAACTCACTAAATAGGCGACAATACAACCACTTGTCAAAGCGACAATTAAAGCAGAAGTTCCAAGCGAATTATGGAAAGCAAAAGAAATCACTAAAACGACTAGTAATGGTATTAGACTAAGAAGTGGGCTAGGAAGCTTCCGCGTTTCATCAATTACTGGATCTGTTAAGCGTTCAATAAATATTTCCCCATTGTTCACAGCTCGTTTAATCATCATATTCAGCCAAAGTGAACCACCAACAGCCATAAAAATAGCGACAACAATACTTACTTGCCAACCTGCATAGGGTGTCGTTCCAAGGTATTGAATTGGAATCCAATTTTGAATTTCAGGTGAGCCAGCTGACGTCATCGTAAAAGTGACCGAGCCTAGACCAAGTGCAGCGGGGATAAAGCGTCGTGGAAAATTCGCTTGTTTGAATAAACTGATGGCCATCGGATAAACAGAAAATGCAACGATAAAAACAGAAACACCCCCATATGTGAGGACCGCTGCGGCTAATACAACCGCATATGTTGCATATTTCACCCCGATTTTTTCAACAATCCATTTAGAAACACTATCAGCTGCTCCTGTATCCTCCATAACTTTCCCGAAAATAGCACCTGCCATAAACATTAAATACCAAGAACCAACGAAACCAGTAAATCCATCCATATAGCTCGTTAGAAAATTAGCTTGATTTTCATTAGCAGTTTGTGGAAAAAACGCAAGACCATTAGTTAAAGCAGCTAACAGTGCAGTTAACGGTGCTGAAATAAGTAAATTAACGCCTCTCATTGTTAAATACACTAATAATGCTAAACTACCAAAAAGACCAATGTACGCCAACATGTACACCCCACCCATACCCATTTTTTTTGGAAAAAGAGCTGTATATCGCTACAGCTCTTTGTTGGTACTAATCGTTATTGCTTGGGAATGCAAATGTTGATGCAGTGGATGTATCACTTACCATCCAGCGTTCCGAAACGGTCTTTGTTTTTGTAAAAAATCGCGCCTGATCTGGACCAAACATATGCCCTTCACCAAAACGAGACCCTTTAAAACCAGCAAAATTATGGTAGCCTACTGGAATAGGAATTGGTACATTCACTCCTACCATCCCGACGTCTATTTCTGTTGTGAATTTACGAGCCGCTAATCCATCATTTGTAAAGATAGTGACACCATTTCCTAGCTCATGCTTATTAATTAGTTCAATAGCCTCCTCCAGAGAATCTACGCGTACAACATTACGAGCAGGTCCAAATACTTCTTGCTCATAAATTTCCATACCTGGCTTTACATGATCTAATAGGGTAGGACCTACATAGAAACCTTTTGACTCTTTAACAATATCCAACTCACGACCATCACAAATAATGGACGCTCCCTCAGATTCTCCACGATTAATGGCAGCGAGTATTGCTTCTTTTGATTGTTGAGAAATAACTGGACCAAAATCTGAATCTGGATTTGTATATGGACCTACCTTTAGATTAGTAATTTTCTCTTTTAAAATCGACACTAGACGATCAGCAGTATTTTTGCCTACAGGCATAATTGTGGATATCGCCATACAACGCTGAGATGCTGCCCCATAGGCTGCCCCTATAAAGGCGTTTGCAACTTGTTCAAGATCTGCATCTGGCATGACAACCATATTGTTTTTTCCACCGCCAAGTGCCGTTACACGTTTTCCATGCTTAGAACCGGTTTCATAAATATACTTGGCCACTGGTGTTGAGCCCACAAATGAAATCGCTTGCACAGTTGGGTTCTCTAAAAGTTCATTGACTGCATCTTTATCACCATTCACCACTGTCCAAATTCCATCTGGTAAGCCCGCTTTTTTCCATAGCTCACTAACATATAAAGCAGTCATTGGTACACGTTCAGATGCTTTTAAAATCACAGCATTTCCTACCGCAATGGCCATACTCGTTTGAGCTAAAGGCACCATGATTGGGAAGTTAAAGGGTGAAATAGCCGCTACCACACCTAGTGGATATTTTGCTGAATAAGCGTTTATTTGACCTCCAACATTAACGGAGTATTCCCCTTTCATGAGATGTGGGGCACCGATGGCTAAATCTACAGATTCAAGACCTCGTGTAATTTCTCCTTTGGCATCTTCCAACGTTTTTCCGCTTTCCTTACAAATAATTTGTAGTAGCTCCTCCATATTTTCTGTTATAAGATTGCGGAACTTTAAGACGATTTCTGCACGTTTAGCCACAGATGTATCACGCCATAATGGAAAGGCTGCTTGAGCCTGCTCGATTGCTTCTTTTGTCTCCTCTACTGTTGCAAGTGGCACTTTAGCAATGACATCACCCGTAGTTGGATTGTATACAGAGCCAAATCTGCCACTTTTCCCTTCAACTAACTGTCCACCAATAAAATGCGTTAATGTTTTAACCTCTTGAGCTGTCGTCATCATCATTTCCTCCTCTTATAATTGTTTTATTTTACATGTATCCTTTAAGCTTAAATAAGCTGCAGACATATCATTTTCACCATAGCCCTGCTGAGCAATCTCACTATAAAGTTCCACCAATTTTTCGCCAATTCGAAGAGATACACCCGCTTCATCAGCCATGCCCTTTGCTAACTTCAAATCTTTCAATAATAGATTCGTTGAAAAACCAGGTGTATAATTATTATTTTTTATATATTCCTCATAGTTACGCTCATAAATCCGACTTTGACCGTAGCTATTACTTAATACTTCATACAGCGTATCCGCATCAATCCCCATTTTTTCACCAAGCACAATCGTTTCAGCTACAGCCTCTGTGTAAAACCCAATCATTAGATTATTTAATAATTTAAGACGTGTACCTACACTTGAGGATAAACCTAGATGATAGATTTTCTTTCCAACTATTCCGAAAATTTTACTTGCACTATCATAATCGTCCTTGTCACCACCGACCATTATCGTTAGGGTAGCATTTACAGCTCCTATAACCCCTCCACTTACAGGTGCACCTAAATATCGTAATCCCAACGTACTTGCTTCTTTATGTAACGAATCATTTAAGTCGGGATTGACCGTACTAAAGTCAATAAGTAAGGCACCTTTCTTAGCATGATGTATAATGCCCTCCTCTGATAAATACACCATTTCTACAATTTGAGGTGTTGGTAAGCTAGTCATTACCACATCACATTGCTTTGCAACATCCTTTGCTGATTCAAGACCTATACCGCCAGCTTCTGTAAATAGCTCCACTGCCTTTGCATTTGTATCAAAGCCATACACCTCATAGTTTGCCTTTAATAAGTTAATAGACATTGGTAATCCCATATTTCCTAACCCGATAAATCCTAATTTTCTATTCATTTGAATATCCCCCAATCCTTGAGAATTCGCCAATAGTGCTGGATGGTCACTAGCCAACTACAGTTTTTTAGCGTAACATTAATAACGAGATATCTTCACTGACCTTGGTCAGTGACTACGGTCAACTAAATCATAATCAATATAAATCCATCTCGTCAATTAAAAATTTTATATTTTCAGAATTTTCACTCTAGAAAATATTTTACAATACTTAATATCGGAGGTAATTTACCACTATGGAATCTCTAACAAGCAGGCAAAAAAAGGCATTAGAAACTCGTGATAAATTATTAAAAACATCATTAGATCTTTTCAACAAATTCGGATTTGAACATGTTACTGTCGAACAAATTACAAAGGCTTGTCATGTCTCAAAGGGTACTTTTTATACACATTTCCCATCCAAATATGATATTATTTTAGAAAAATTTAAAGAACTGGATCATTTTTATAGCACTGTAGAAAAAAATATCGACCGTACATTACCAGCAAGTGAAAAAATTTTAATAGTGTATCAAGAACAAATGAAATACTTAACGAATGTTGTAGGAAAGGACCTGTTACGCACTGTGTATACTGCTGCAATGACAAATCAAGTAAAACAGGATCATTATTTAATTAATCCAGAACGCAAGATTTTTCAAATAATGAATACATATATTGAGGAAGGGCTACAACAAGGTGAACTAAGCCATGATCTATCAGCTAATGAAGTGCAAGCCATCATACAACGTTGTATGCGTGCCAATGTTTATGATTGGTTAATCCACGGTGAGGACTTTAACTTGGCCGCAGAGATGAATCAATTTACAGCTATTGTGTTAAACGGCCTCAAAAAAGTCAAATAAAAAAAAGTAGCACTCCATCCATGATGATGAGTGCTGCTTTTTAACTAGCTGACGAAATATTTCTGTACAATTGTTTCAACTGGTAAAGGTTTATTATACAAATAACCTTGTCCCTTTTGACAACGATGGCGTTTAAGAAAATCGACTTGTGTGGGCTCTTCGATTCCTTCGGCAATTACCTCTAGCCCTAGGTTATGAGACATCGAAATGATGGCTTTAATGATGGCCTCATTTTTATCATCTTTAGCGATATCTCGAATAAACGATTGATCGATTTTTATAATATCGATTGGATAACGTTTTAGATAGCTTAATGAAGAATAGCCTGTTCCAAAGTCATCTACTGACACATAAACCCCTAATTGCTTCAGTTCCGTAAGAATCGAAAATGTCTCATGTACATTCGTCATAGAGCTTTCTGTAATCTCTACCTCCAGAAGTTCTGGAGGCACCTCATATTTCTTTAATGCTGCCTTTATTTTTCGCGCGAAATTTTCTTTTCTAAACTGTTTTGGTGATATATTGACAGCTACGCGTACAGGACGATAACCTTTCGATTGCCATTCTTTTTGATGACGACAAACCTCGTCAATAATCCAATCACCAATTTCAATAATTAATCCTGAAGCCTCCGCAATAGGTATAAATTGTGCAGGTGACACAAAACCAAATTTACGGTTATTCCATCGCAATAAAGCTTCAAAGCTATTGATGCTATTATTTGTTAAGTCCATCTGTGGCTGGAGATGCAGACTAAGTTCATTAAATTCAATAGCACGTCGTAAATGAGCCTCCATTAAAGCTTCATTTGGGAAAATTGCCGTCATATCTTCACGATAATAACGATAGTGAGATCGTCCATGCTCTTTAACAGAAAATAATGCTTTATCGGCTTTCCTTACAAGTGTCTCTAAATCCTTGCCATCTGCTGGACTTAGGGAGATACCGATTGAAACGCTAATAAAGTATTCCTGCCCGTCTATCATAAATGGTTGTTTTAAAACATCCAAAATGGCATTAGCAGTATGTTCAATTTTTTGAATAGTCGCATCTTTTAGCACAAAGATAAACTCATCACTGTTATAGCGAAAAAGTGTACATTTTGAATAGCACAGTTCATTAAGTCTTTGACTAAACATGCGCATAAGCTCATCTCCCTTACTTTCACCTAGGGATTCATTAAATTTTTTAAAACGATCAATATCCACTAAAATAAGGGCTGCTTGCTTATGCTCTTGTTTTTTGTCGTTTAGATGATGTAGCCAATGTTCCTTGAATGCCTTACGATTCCAAATGCCTGTTAATTCATCCATTAGCGCTAAGTAATAAAATGCCTCATGGTCATTCATAAATGAATTTGCATCTTTTACAAATAAATGGACACCTATAACCTCACCATTATAATAGGTTGGGTGCGTTCTTAAGTAAAAAGTCTCTTTACTTAGCAATTGGTCCTTAAATAAGCATTTCGGCATACCAAAAGCTGAACCTTCAATTGTTTTGGCAAATAATAATTTAAATTCTTTTATATATTTACTTTCCAATAATGAAAAAATATCTCGTCCTATTAGGCACTGCTGCTGTCTAGAGAGTGCTGACGTAACAGCCATGTTTTGATGAATAATTCGGCCTTGTAAATCTAGTGTTAGTACAGGACTTACATGTTGTTCCACGTATTGTAAATAAGGTTTTTCTTCTAACTGTGTTTCTCTCAAAATAACCGCAACCATGGATTTAGAAAAGTGTTGTACATGAATAGCAAATGCTCGTTCATAATAACCGGTACCTAATTTCAGGACATGCTGTGTATGGTCTTCTTCGTTTAGAAAATTCGACAACTGCAGCCAGCATTGCTTGGTAAAAAAACGTTCAGCGTTCGTCGCTGCTTTATCTTGCAGCTCCATAAATGATAATAGCTTATCATTAAAATCAACGACTTCGAACACCTTTTCATCAACTTTTATCAAACAAACGACTGCATCAAACGGATTCATTTGAATGAGTTGTTGATAATCTGCAAATGGCGCTACACTCTCTCTATAATTTTTCATTCTATCCCTCACTAAGTATCGTGTTTGCTTTATTCTTCGTCTAGCGTAGGCTTTAATGCATCTTGTAAGAAAATCTCCTGGCTATTCAATGGATCTTCACTACGATCAAAATCTTTATAATGATACTTACCATTGGAATCTTGAATACGAGCCTTAGCAGTATCCATTAATTGTGTATTCATTATGTCAATAATACGAGTTTTTGCTTCATTTGCATATACAGGGAATAAAATTTCTACACGTTTAATCATATTGCGTGTCATCATGTCAGCTGAAGATAAATATACTCTATTCTCCCCATTATGGTGGAACCAATAAATTCGAGAGTGTTCAAGGAAACGACCTACAATACTTGTTACTGTAATGTTTTCACTAATGCCAGGGATACCAGGTCTAATACAGCAAATACCACGTATTATAAGCTCTACCTTTACCCCAGCAATCGAAGCCTCATATAACTTCATCATAAGATCCTTGTCTGTCAATGAATTCATTTTAGCTCGAATAAAACCATTCCCGTATTTTTTATGACAAGCAATTTCTTCATCCATTAATCGAATAAATTCATCTCGAATATCAAAAGGTGCTACGACTAAGTGATTAAATGTAGGTTTTTCTGTATAGCCACTTAAATAGTTAAAGAAGTTTGTCGCATCAATCCCAAATTCTTTATCTGTCGTTATTATGCCCATATCCGTGTAAATTTTTGCAGTGGCATCATTATAATTTCCTGTGCCAAGATGAACAAAGCGTTCAATTTTGCCATTTCGGCGACTAACGACTAATGTGATTTTGGAGTGTGTCTTTAAATTGTTCATCCCATAAATAACAAGACATCCTGCTTGTTCTAGCTGTTTTGCCCAATGCACATTATTTTCTTCATCGAATCTGGCCTTTAGTTCAACTAAAACTGTTACTTGTTTACCATTTTCTGCGGCCAGCTTCAGTGCTTGAATAATCGGTGAATTACCACTTACTCGATATAATGTTTGTTTGATTGCTAAAACATTCGGATTTGTGGCTGCCTCCGAGATAAAATCAACGATTGGCGCAAATGATTCATATGGATGATGGAAAAAGATATCTTGTGTTAATGCTTTTTCAAAAATATTTTCATCGGATTGTAAATCTAGAGGTGGCTGTGGAATAAAGCTTTCATATTCCAAATGTTCACGACCAACAGCTATACCTTTAACAAAAGAGAACATAAAGGTTAAATCTAAAGGTCCATCAATATGAAAAACATCATTTTCTTCAATTTCAAATTCATCTAATAAGTAGAGAAGCACTTCTTCATTCATTTCACCAACTCGAACTTCTAGACGGCTTCCTACTCCCCATTTACGTTTTTTCAACTCTTTTTCAATTTCAACGAGAAGATCCCTTGCGCCCTCTTCATGGATCGTTAAATCGGCATTCCTTGTTAAACGGAAGGCTTGCGCTGATTTTACACTATAGCCATAAAATAATTTTTCAATATGCGCTACAATGACATCCTCCAATAATACAACGACCGTTTTACCTTCTTCAGTAGGCACTTTGATATAACGATCTAAAACAGATGGTACCTGAACGATTGCGACTTTTTCACGACTTTCATGATCCGATTCATCCTGCTCTAAAAGGACTAGTAAATTGAGTGTTTTCCCAAGCAATGTAGGGAATGGTCGATAAGCATCTACTGCTACAGGTGTTAGAACTGGGAATATGGTTTCTGCAAACATTTCATTAATAAAAGCTTTTTGTGTGCTATTTAAATCTTTCATGTCTGCAATATGTACATTATGCTGTGGTAATAAATCATAGATTAAATGGCGGTATACTTCAGTTTGTCGACGCACTAAAGCCTGTGTACGTTCTGCAATTTTAGCTAATTGTTCCTTTGGTGTTAACCCAGATTTATTCTCAGCTTTATGGAATCCTGCTCGAACTTGATCTTGTAAGCCTGCGACACGTACCATAAAAAACTCATCGAGATTTGAGCTAAATATAGCTAAAAATTTCAAACGCTCGAGCAGAGGATTATTCACATCCTCCGCTTCCTCTAATACACGCTCATTAAAAGCAAGCCAACTTAACTCTCGATTATTATAGTACTGAGGCTTCGCAATCTCCTCTAATAATCGACTATGTTTTTTTAAAAACTCTTCCTCATTTAGCTCATTATTTGTTATTTCAGTTGTCATCCGTATTCCATCCTTCTTCAATAAAATTGATTGTCATTGGGATTTTTAATGCTCGCTCTAAATGTTTTTTATGTCGATTAGCTTGATACTTTTCAGCTGCTGCATTATTCTTTACATAAATATTGAGCTGTACATAATCTTCCTCTGGATGCATCTCAATTGCATGTACAACATTTCGCTTTGAGACATTTAAAGCATAGACAAATTTTAATAACGCTCCAAAATCTCGTATTTTTCGATACTCCTCACGATTCATCCAAGTGGAGAACGGGGCAGCAAATCGTTCAAAATAATCTTTGTTTTTATAAGAAGCTAGAAGGGCTAGTTTGACTCTTTCTAGGTGATTTAGACCATCAATAGATTGATTTGCAATCAAATAAAAGGTGTGTTGGCTTGCAGAGCTTAATTCGATATATTCACCGATATTAAAAACCTTTGCTGCTTTTCTTATTAACTGCAAATCTTCTGCATTATATGGTAAATAAACTAAATGACAACATTCGCGATACAATTGATCAGCTAAATGCATCAAATAATCAACCTCTTTTTCAGTTCGACCATACTGTCTTGCAAGCCTTCTGGCATTTCCTTCAAACACATTATATTTATCAAAGGCATTGCTATCTGTTTGCAAGATCTTTTTAATAATCAGTCCCTCACGTAATCCCTTCTTCGTAAGCTGAAATGACTTGCTTCCTACAGTCTCCATTAACACTTTAAATACTTCTAAGGCAGGTAAAATAATATCAGCACGGTCTGATGACAGGCCATCCAGCTGCTTCAATTCTTGGAAGCTTAATTGACCTAAAAATAAGCTTAATTCATCTAAATCTTCTTTTGTCATTTCGTATCCATGGACACTGGCAATAGGATAATCATGTTTTTGTTGATGAATTTGTGCAATATTACGTGCACTCCCCCCAATTGCAATAATTGGTAAACTACTATTTTGAATCCATGATAATGTTTGAAATTGCTCTTTTATAAAAGCAATAAGCTCCTTCTTTTCACCGCTATTAATGAGGTCCCCCTTCACAAAACGTTGCTTTAAAGAAACTGTCCCGAATGGAAAACTATGTGATTGTTGAATTTCTTTATTTTTAAATAGCGTAATTTCGGTACTACCACCACCAATATCAATCGTAACTCCCGATTTTGTTCCACTGGAATAAGCAACAGCTACAAAGCCAAAATAAGCTTCTTCTTCTTCTGATAAAAGCTCAATTTGGATGCCCGTTCGTGCTTTCATTTCTGCAATTATTTGGTCGCGGTTAGTAGCCTGGCGGATAGCAGCAGTTGCCGCAGCTTTCACATCTGTCACTTCAAAATCTTCTAACATCGCTTTAAATGTTTGTAATGTCTCGGCTAACACATGGATACCTTCTTCAGACATCTCACCAGAGGGTTGTATATATGTACGTAAACGTGCTACCGTTTTAATATTTCCTAGCTCATGTAGCCCCTCTTCATTGTTGTACTGATATAACACTAAGCGAATAGTATTGGAGCCGATATCAATAATAGCTGTTTTAAGTTCATTCAAATAATCACATCCTTCAAGCATCTTCAGTTTATTTTGTTCACAATATGTAGACCTATACAAAAAAGTCGGATCCTTTAAAGGCATCCGACTTTACTTTCATTTATTTATACTTTCAGGATACCCATTATTAAAATTGTGAAGTATCATGTAAGGCACAATTATTACAGAATTAATTGGTCTACGCGTAGGATGAGCTCTGCAATTTCTGGCTTACTAATTTGATCTTCTGCTCCTACCTGATCACCTTTATGACGAAGGTCATCTGTAATTAGACTTGAGAATATGATAACTGGAAGTTTTTGAAGATCAGGATGCTCTTTGATTTTTC
The DNA here is from genome assembly GCF_002429815.1 of Lysinibacillus sp. UBA5990. Classification (NCBI taxonomy): domain Bacteria; kingdom Bacillati; phylum Bacillota; class Bacilli; order Caryophanales; family Bacillaceae; genus Lysinibacillus; species Lysinibacillus sp. UBA5990. Next base: position 64,596 of record NZ_DJAY01000001.1, on the reverse strand, counting down.
TTGTCAAATGATGCCCATCCATTTGTGGCATTTCAATATCTGTTACGACTAATTGAATATGTTCTGCGATATCACTACCGCTCTTGGCAATTCCTTCTAAGTATTCATAAGCATCTCGGCCATTTTCAAAGAACTCTACATTATCATAGCCCGCTTCATTCATCGTATCAAATAATAACTTCCGTAATAGTGGTGAATCCTCTGCAATTAAAATACGTTTTCCAGTACGTTCACGTTTGCCCAGCTTTTTAACAGATTCCACACTTATGCCCGATTCTGGATTAATATCCACCATAATTCTTTCGAAATCGAGTAGTAGAATCATTTGCTCGTTTTGTTTAATAACACCTATAACTTGTGATGTTCCGCCCTGATACATATCTGAAGGCTTCTCAATTTGATTCCATGATATACGGTGAATTTGTGTCACGTTATCCACATGGAACACAACACGTTGCTTATTAAATTCAGCAACAATATATTTTTGTTGCGGGTTACGCTCAGTACTCTGAATTCCTAGTACCCGTAGCATATCCACAACTGGTAATACTTCACCTCGTAATTGAATAATTCCTTCTACATGCGGGTGCGCGTGTGGAATAAATGTTACTGGAATCGGTTGAATGATTTCTTTTACTTTAATTACATTGATACCAAACTTATTGTTAGCCACTTCAAATTCAACGATTTCTAGCTCATTTGTGCCACTTTCTAATAATATTCCTTTATGTTCCAATGCAACCCCGCTCCTTTCTCTACTTCAATTTATAATTCAATTGTATCATAGGCAATACATTTCTCCTACTTGCTATTTCCATTTTTATCATTAACTTTTAGATGTACCAATAGGCCGATGACTGTCATTACGATTAGCGTCGATAGTGCGACACGGCTAGCTAATGTACCGTAATCCTTCATCCATAATGTAACTGTTCCATATACGGCTGGCCCAATAATGGATGATACTTTCCCAGAGAAAGCAAACAAGCCAAAGAACTGCCCACGTTTCTCATCTGGTGACAATTCAATAATATAGGTCCTAGACGTTACCCACATAGAGCCAAGTGATATACCAAAAAGACTACCTGCAAGCCAAAACATCCATTGTGCTGTGGCAAATACAGCAAACACTAAAGCGACAATCATAATTAGGGCTACCATAGTAATAGCACGTTTAGCTCCTACTGATTTTGTAATATAACCAAATGCCAAAGACCCAATTATCGTGGATACAGTAGAGACTAAATAAAGAATGATAAATTGACCCGAACTAAACCCGACAATAGCCGTCGCGTAAACTGCCATCATTGCAATCGTAGTAGCGATAGCATCATTCAAAAAGAAATAAGCGATCATAAAAGTAAAAATCGCTTTATATTGCTTCATATCCTTGAAGGTTTGAATAATTTCTTTATAGCCATCTATAAATTTTAAAGACTTTCTCTGTGCTTTTGGGATCGGAGTATCTTTATTGATCAAAAATAAAGGCAGTGAAAATAATAAATACAAAATGGCCGTAGGAATAAATGCGCGATGAAAACCACTGTTGCCAACATACAAATAAACGAGAAGACCAAAAAGTGTACCCAAATACCCAATTGCAACGCCATAGCCAGATATAAGTGGCATTTCTTCTTTCGTTCCTAAATCTCCCATCATGGAATCATAGAATACTAGACTCGAATTAAAGAAGAACTTTGCAATGACAAAACTTGCCACGACTAAAAATAAACTAAGTGGTACGCCTGAGTAATGAATGGTTGTCTGTAGATCCGCAAATATCCCCATCATAAAAGTAAAAAGAATGGAAATAGAAGCAAACCAGACAATAAATCTCTTTTTATAGCCAGTATTATCAATCCACACTCCGAAAAGTGGAGAAAATACTACAAGTAATAAGCTTGCAATGGCATTCGCATACGAAATAAATGTACTAGCTACTTGTTGCATGACTTCATTTGTTCCTAATACCTCATCCATATAAAACGGGAAAAAAATCGTATTAATATTTGAAGAAAAAATTGTATTAGCAAAATCATAGAAAGCCCATGAAAGTATTGGCAATGATAAGTAAATCGCTAACTGACTTCGATGCTGGACATCTATTGCTGAACTCTTTTTCATAAAACCCTCCCTTACATTCTCTATAATAATCAATTAATTTCTTCCCGTAATAAAAAATTCCTTTTTTTAAAGAAAATTAATATTATTTACAATATAACAGTAAACTCATTGAAACATAACTGCTAAAAGTTCGATAAATAAAGACTTTCTAAATCTTTTTCTATGTAAAAAAAAAGATATTCAAGCCCCCTCGCTTGAATATCTTTTTTATTATTCTTCGGTTATTGCTACCCATTCAGAAGACCATTGTTCGATTGCTTTTAGCACCGGTGCAAGTGCGTATCCCTTTTCCGTAAGTTCATACTCAATGATGACTGGGGTAGAAGGAATGACAGTGCGTATTACAATTTCCTCAATCTCTAGCTCCTTTAATCGCTCAGTTAATACGCGGCTGCTTATATTTAACTGATTTTTAATGACTGAATACCGCTGAGGGCCATCTAATAATTGGAAAATAAGTAAAGTATTCCAGCGATGATTTAATACTTTTAGCGCCTTTTCAAATCGAGGACAAATTTTTTTTTGATCCACGTTACAAGCCTCCATTGTTAGTAGTTCATATACAACAGTATAACACTTCTTCCAACATTCAGTTCTTAAAACACATTTAGTTACTTGACAAAAGTTGTTTTTAAAAATAAACTAAGTTACGAATTGTAAGTTAAATGAAAAGGAGATACTTTATAATGCAAAACATTGGTTCAACTATTTTACGTGTCGTTCTCGGTACTATTTTTGCCGTGCATGGTTTTCAAAAATTTCAAGGAGGAATTAGCTACACGGCAGACTTCTTTGAAAGTTTAGGTATACCAGGATTTATGGCGTATATCGTTGCAATTATTGAGTTAGTAGGAGGTATTGCCCTTATTTTAGGTTTAGCAACAAGAATTTTTGGCGCATTACTAACGATGACTATGATTGTGGCCATTTTCACAGCTAAGCTAAGCATTGGCTTTATCGGGGCTGATGGTTTAGCCGGATACGAATTAGATTTAGCCTTGGGTGCAATTGCTCTTTACTTCACGCTAGCCGGTGCTTCTAGCTTTTCACTAGACGCCCAACTTTTTGGGAAAGAGTAACAAAAAAACCTGAAGTCTCTCCAAAATGAAGAAACTTCAGGTTCTTTTTTATCCATATAAGATTTTTATTATTTGTAACGCTGAAGAAGAGCCTGTGTCCCATTATCACCATAGCCCTCTTCGATCAATTTTTCATACATTTCATAGGCTAACGCCAATCCTGGCAAAGTAATTCCCATTTTCTCGGATTCATCCAAAGCTATTTTCATATCCTTCACAAAATGTTTGATATAAAAACCTGGTGCAAAGTCTTCTTTGATCATGCGTGGTGCCAAATTACTTAGAGACCAAGAACCTGCCGCACCTGATGCAATGGACTGCAATACGGTTGGTAAATCTAACCCTGCCTTGAGTCCATAAGCAAGTGATTCGCATACGCCAATCATGCCTGAAGCTATGGCAATTTGATTGCACATCTTTGCATGCTGGCCTGCCCCTGCCTTACCTTGATAAACAATATTTTCTCCAAAATGCTTCATCAGCGGTAAAACATTATCGTAAGTTGTTAAATCGCCACCGATCATAATAGACAATGTACCATTTTGTGCACCGATATCACCACCTGAAACAGGCGCATCTAAAGACTCTACACCAATAGTTTGTGCATGCTCATATATTTTCTTGGCTAAAGATGGCTCTGAAGTCGTCATATCAATGACAAGGTTGCCGGGTTCAGCTGTTTTGAAAAGACCATTTTCTCCAAAATAAACCTCTTCAACATCTGAGGGGTAGCCAACCATTGTAAATGCAATGTCTTGATGTTTAAATGCTTCTGCTGGCGAACTAGCCCATGATGCTCCTAAAGCTACTAGTGGCTCTGCTTTTTCTTTAGTACGAGTATACACCGTTACCTCATGGTCATTTTTCAATAAGTGTTTAATAATACTTGTCCCCATTACGCCAGTTCCGATAAATGCAATACGTTGCTTTTTCATATGTACATACTCCTTTGTCATATAGTTAGGCTTCTTTCGCCTAAGTGACTTGATGTTTTCAGTTTAGGCGAATAAATAAAATAATTCAAACTCTTCCTATAACTTGTACTAATATATAGATAACTTGCATATATACCGAATAAGCAAAAAAAAGAGAGCAAGTGATTGGGGGATCACTGCTCTAAAGGGGGAAATGAGAATGTTGCTGTGTTCATAGTAAGTTATTCCCCATTAAAATGCATTTTAAACATCTATTTTTAAAATGTTATTACTCTGAATACTGGAACAATCTTTTTATTCGTCTTGGTCTTTTTCTTCATCAAATGCTGTCTGTCTATAATAGGTATTCATTAACTGGTCTAATCTGCGACTCAGTTGAATGGTTTTTGCATTTTGTAACCCGTTTTCAACACCAGAGCGAATCATCAACTCACGAGTTTGTTCCATTTGTTTCAAGAGTAGATTGACCATTCATACAACCCTCCACACACAAATAATCATACCATTATTATACATTTATATTTCATTTCTTACAGCATTAACTTACGACAATGTTCGACAAATTAACTCCTAGGTATTTCGTTATAAGTATAGATAATTCGTCCATTTTGCTTGGCCTCACCTCTGAAATGTTTAAATAAAGGATGCCCTACAAGAATTTCTCGAAATTCGTAAAAATCTTCCTTTTGAATTTCAATACTTCCTATTTCCCCATTTTGTAATTGTTTAAGCATATTTTCGTATTTTTCCATTAGTTTTATTCCTTTCTTTTCTTCTTTTGTGTAATAAATTATGAATTATTTAAAAAAAGCTTTACGTTTACCATTTTTTCGTGCAAACTGTATATTATTAGTCGATGAAGGAGCTGACTGTCTGTGAAAATAGCTGAAGTTGGGAATATTATCGAGTTTAAAAATGGTCTCCAAGGTATTGTCGAAAAGGTAAATGAAAATTCGGTGATTGTTAACTTAACATATATGGAGAATTTTGATTCCCTTGAAATTGAAGAGAAAACGGTTGTCAATCATAAACGTTACAAAATTTTATATACGAATGAAGCTTAATAGTCTGAATAGTCCCTATTTGTCTTTATAGATGATATGGGGCTTTTTTTTTGATAAAATTAAAGCATGGAGGTCGTATATGCTAACAAATTCAAAACAAACAATACTATTACTCCTTTCTCTATTATTCGTTTATGGCATGCTTGCCTTTACCTTTGCTAACCAAGCAGTATTTTGGTACATGTATGCATTTACTTTACTAGTATGTATTGCCATCGCCATATTAGCTGGTTCTATTGAAGATCAACTACCCACATGGCAATTTTTACTCTTTGGGATTGGATACGGTACCATCACTTATGGTATTATTCGCTTCGGTTATTGGCTTGCTCCATTTATTAATAATAACTTAGTACAATCTGTTCATAAATTTTTAACAAACTATGGACCACAAAATATTTGGCACTATGCATTACTTGTTTTTATTGTTGCCATCGGCGAAGAATTATTTTGGCGTGGTTATGTTCAGCAACAATTAAAACGCTTTATGCGTCCAACTTTGGCTATCCTAGTGACGGCCGTTTTATGCGCAATCTCCATTGCCCTAAGTGGTTTTATTTTAGGCGTGGTTGCTGCACTTGTGACAAGTATTATTTGGGGCTTCTTGTATGAATGGCGGAAAAGTATGCCACTTGTTATTGTAGCTCATGTAGTTTTTGTACTATTATTATTTTTAGTGTTACCTTTAACATCATAACATTATTATTTGGAAACATTTTAGCTTTACTAACGTTTAATTTAGAAAAGGAGGGTTTTTTATGCAAAAAAAATTATTTTCAATTCTTGCATTATTATTAACAGCAGTACTAGTTGTAGGTTGTAATACCTCTGAAAAAACAGAGGATTCAGATGCTCAGCAAAATGAGCCGTCCAATACTGCTGCCGATCAAAAACCATCTGGCGAAGAAACAGCAGGTGAAGCACAAGAGGAAGAAAGTACAGATACGCCTGCATCAAATGAAACAAATACTGAGGATGCTTCTAAACAGCCACAGCATGATGTGACTTACAAACAAAATGGTGTAGATAAAACAGAAAAGGCAACTGAATCTAAAAGTGTTGACCAAAGCTATAAACTACAACAACTTCCAGGATTCACATTAACGCAAGAAGAGCCAGGTAAGGATATGCTAGTATCTAATGATGATGACGAAGTGTTTATGCGTATTGAAACAATTGAGACATCACAATCAAGCTTTACTGAAGTAAAAACAGCTATGCAAGATTATATGAATGCTGTAGGTGATACAGTAGCTTTAACTACTGATGAATTAGCTGTATTCAAGGATGTACAAAATATTGAAGGTTATGTTGTAGACTTTGACACAGAGAAAGTAATTGGGGTTGTTTTTGAAAATGATGGTCTCATTACAAAATTAACTATTCACGATAATGATAAGCTAGATTTAACGAATGCTATGATGAACATGGCAGCAACTATTTCTAAAAAATAATAATTCGTAATACAAGAAGGACGATAGACAAGGCATTGTCTATCGTCCTTTTTATGTATGTTTGAGATCCATTTACACTAAAAAAGTTGTCTCAAATGAATGAGACAACTTTTTTAATAAGATAAATCTTTAATAGAAAGGCCCATTTTCTTTAATAACGTAATAGCTTGCTCTTTTTCTTCTGAAGATAATACGCTCATTATTTCATGCAAATGCTGCTCGTGTTTTGGGAATAGTTCTCCCATAAATGCTTCGCCTTCATCCGTGATTTCTGCATATGTCACACGACGATCTGAAGGACAGGATACACGCAATAAATAGCCTCTTTTTTCAAGCTTATCAATGACATACGTAATAGACCCACTGGCAAGTAAAATTTTATTGCCAATTTGCTGTAATGGCTGTCTTCCTTTATGATAAAGAAGCTCGAGAACAGCAAATTCAGTTGGGTTTAAACCATTATCCTGGAATAATTGATGTGTTGTCTCATTGATAGCTTTAAGTGCCCGTGACAATACAATATATAATTTTAAAGATTGTTTTAAGTCTTCTGACGTCATATTCTTTTCCTCTCACTTCGCTCTTTATACTTGACATTATAGCGATATTAGAAAAGCATTGTCAAAAGCATTATCTGATTTAGAAGGTTATATTGTTGTTATCCAATCATTTTTTACTCTCTTTATGTTACCAAATAGGCAGAATCTTTTGTGGATACTTCCATTGTATCCACTTGGTTAAATGTATAGATTGGGAACTGCAGATGGAAGCATGTCCCCTTCTGTAATTCACTATTAACACCTATAACTCCATCGTGCTCTTCTATAACTTTTTTCACGAAAGCAAGGCCCAGTCCTGTCCCTGTTGATTTTGTCGTGTAAAAAGGCTGGAATAGGTTTTGAAGGGTTGTGCTATCCATTCCAACGCCTTCGTCTTTAATTGTAAGTTCAACAATCGCGCAGTCATTTGTTGTCATTTCTACAGTAATCGTACCACCATTATTCATGGACTCCATCGCGTTTTTGATGAGATTCATTAACACTTGCTTTAATCGATTTTCATTTCCACCAATATAAACTTGATTTGGAATTGAAATGTACTGAATCATAATATTTTTCATGAGTGCATCTGGTAACATAAACTCAATAACTTGTTTCACAATATGATCTAGTTCCAATAACTCTACTTTCATAGTTGATGGCTTGGACAAAACTAAAAGCTCTGATAAAATTTGTTCCATTCGTTGAAGCTCGCTATCAATGACAGAGAGATACATGCGTGATTCATCGTCAGCATTTATCTTCAATAAATCAGTAAAACCCTTTAAAGAAGTTAATGGATTACGAATTTCATGCGCAATACTCGCTGCCATTTGTCCAACAACATTTAAAGCCTGTTGATGCTCAACTTTATGTTGAAGTTGCTTCTTCTCTGTTTCATCATTAATAACTGTGACAATAATATTATTGTATTCATCAAAGATACTGGAAATTTCATAGTAGCAAGTTCTACTTACTTGTGTTTCATCGACAACGTGAAGACATGCATGTTTTTCACCCATTAATTTAGAAAGGTAGGATGTAATTTGCCCTTTTTTCAATGTAAATAGATCAAATATATGCTGATGAGCTTTATAGAGTAGCTGTGAGCTTTCTACTTTGAGAAACATTTCTGCATACTTATTAAGCCCAAGAATTATACCGCTAGAGTCACTTACTATAACAGCATACGGTAAGTAATCATACGCATTAAAAGATTGGGATCTTTCATGCTCCTGACTAACGTATAATTTATGGGTAACATCATCATGTAGTGTGGAAATTTGCGCAACAATTTCTTCCGCATTTGGGTCGTAGAAACATTTAAAAGATAACATTTCATACTCATTTCCTATTGTGCGAATGTTGAAAATTTCTTCCGATCGTAAATCCTTTTGTAATTGTTGGACGAACTTCGCCCATTTAAATTTAGATGGCTCGTCCATAGCCAAATTGCCAATATACGTTAAATTAAGATTAAATAGTTGGATAGCAGCCTCATTAACGTTCAAAATTTTCCCTGCTTTATTGAGTATAAGTGTTGGTGACGAAGTACTTTTCATAAGATTTCCAAAACATTGATTAATATCATTTTGCTTCAACTTTCTCACCGAACCTTTCAAAAGAGTAAAAAACCTCTAAATCGAATTTTGAGCCTTTACTATACATTATGACAGCACGATTCTATTATTACAAAATTTAGTAAATTTAAGTATTTTAAATTATTTCACGAACTGTTCACAAAATAAATAGGTAAAAAGAATTATATTGTATGTCAAATACTTGACTGATACAATTAGATATTGAAAGGAAGATTATTGTATGAATACTATTTTAACTACTTTAAATGCAAAGTATATACACACGAACCTAGCATTGCGCTATTTAAAAGGTGCGGCTGCACCCGAATTCAATCCAATTATAGCAGAATATACAATTAAAGACCCTGCTTTTAATATTGTATCAGATTTGTTCCAAAAAAAACCTGATATAGTTGGATTTAGCTGTTATATTTGGAATATTGAAGAAACAATTCATGTTATTAAAATGTTAAAAACGGTCTGTCCAGATGTTAAAATTTTGCTTGGAGGACCTGAGGTTTCTTATGATTCTCACCATTGGCTACGCCGTATACCCGAAGTAGATTTCATAGTGATGGGTGAAGGAGAAACTTCTTTTAAGCAATTGTTACGTTATTTACACGGTGAAATATTACTGGAGGATGTCCCTGGAATTTGCTATTTGGAGGACGGAAAAGTTAAGATTCACGCTCAACCACCTAAGATAGATTTGCGCGAATTAGCGAGTCCGTTTCGCTTCGAAGAGGATCTTCCCCACCTTGGCAAACGTATTCAGTACATTGAAACAAGTAGAGGCTGTCCGTTTAGCTGCCAATTCTGTTTATCTTCTATAGAGGTTGGTGTTCGATACTTTAACCGCGAAAAAATTAAAGAAGATATTCGTTTCTTAATGAATAATGGCGCTAGAACTATAAAATTTGTGGATCGAACGTTTAATATAAGCCGTAGCTACGCTATGGAAATGTTCCAGTTTTTAATTGATGAACATAAACCAGGTGTTGTATTCCAGTTTGAGATTACTGCCGATATTATGCGTCCGGAAGTTATCCAATTTTTAAATGACCATGCACCGAGAGGTTTGTTCCGCTTCGAAATTGGTGTTCAGTCCACTAACGATTTAACCAATACACTTGTACAGCGTCGCCAAAACTTTGAAAAACTAAAACGAACAGTGACAATGGTTAAAGATGGTGGAAAAATCGATCAACATTTAGACTTGATAGCAGGTTTACCTGAAGAGGATTACGCAAGCTTCCGTCAAACCTTTAATGATGTTTTTGCCATGCGACCAGAAGAACTTCAACTTGGCTTTTTAAAGCTTTTACGTGGTACAGGGCTTCGAGTGGAGGCTGAGAAGTTTGGTTATACTTACGTCGATTTAGCGCCTTATGAAATCTTTTCTAATAATGTCCTTACATTTGATGATATTGTTAGCATTAAACACGCAGAGGATGTTCTAGAGAAATACTGGAATGATCATCGTATGGATCATACAATCGAATATTTAGTAACCGAGGTCTTCGATACACCATTTGACTTTTTCCAAAGCTTTGGTACGTATTGGGAAACTAAGGGATGGTCCCGTATTGGCCATCAATTAGAAGATTTATTCCGCCGTTTACTAATGTTCTTAGAAACTGTGGAAGGGGCGAATTTAAACATTATTCAGAGCTTAATGCAACTAGATTATCTAACGGTTCAGCAATTCCAGCCACGTAAACTATGGTGGAAGGAACGTCCAACAGTAGAGCAACAAAAAATAATCTACCAGACATTACGTGAAAATCCGGCTATCGCTGGTGAGGCATTTGCAGACTTTAAACTTACTGAGAAAGAGCTGTTTAAGCATACTTTGGTAATCCCACATGCTCTCAATTATGATGATTTCCTGAATGGCAAAATTGTACAAAAAGATGGCTATCTTTTAACTTATTTCCGTCATGGTCAAGCTCCTTACTTTGCAACAATCCCCACACTTTAATAAGAAACGCTAGTCCTGTAATGAACGATCAGGACTAGCTTTTTTTAATGTCTTAAACAATTCTTAAAAATGCCCTAAAAAGGGTTGAGCTATTTAAAGCATTTCTGCATGCTGAATTTATTAGTCAAGTAATCATAGCAATTCTAAAAAAGTTTAGGGCAAATTTCTTAAAGACTGACAATCTATACGTTGAAAATATACCCACTTAATATTTTCACACTCGGGAAATAAATTTTTAAATTTTTAGAAAATTTTGTGACAACTGACACGTTTAGGCGTTTTGGTATCAAATGGAGTCCTCTTATCCTATATCAAACATCTTATTCTCTTCATAATTTTTACGTTTATTTGCGTGGTGTTTTTATGTATTTTTTATTGTATTGGAAATACCTATTCAATTTCAATAGATAATTTTCATTTTCTAAAAAAATGTATAGAATTAGTATAGTTGTTTTTTAATGTATATACAGCTGTAATGACAACTTTCGACAATTTTATCTCTTTTTACCCCTATATAATAGAAGAAAGTCAATAACTCTTTCATGCTATTTCTGGTTATCGAAAAGAAGATCTTTTTAAACATTTTTACAGAAAAAAGGGGCAATCTCATGATTACCCCTCAATAATTCCTTATATATCAAAGTTCTGTGAGTGTTACCCAATTATTACGCGTTCCTTTGGATAATGGAATTTCGATTTCTTTCCTCGACCACCGCCACCTAGTGTATACAGGAAGGATATTAAACCAACTCGACCAATGAACATTAAAATAATAATAATAATTTTGCCAATAACTGATAAATCTGAAGTTATCCCTAATGACATACCACAAGTACCGAACGCAGAGGTGATTTCAAAAATAATTTGAATAAGGGAGGCATGTGGCTCTGTAATAAGCAAAATAATCGTTGCAATTAAAACCATGAAAAAGGCTAATAAGATTACAACGAAGGATCGGAAAACATCAATTAAATGAATTTCTCGCCCAAATACTTGGATATCCTCTCTACCTCTTGCAAATGTAATTAAAAATAAAATTGCTATGGCAAAAGTAGTTGTTCGAATTCCTCCCCCCACTGAACTTGGAGAAGAACCTATGAACATGAGAAAGCTCATAAAAATATCTGTCGCCTCACTAAATGTCGTCACATCGTATGTTGTAAGCCCAGCAGATCTTGTCGATACAGAATGAAACATCGCTGAAAAAAGCGCTTCATGCCAGGACATTTCCTTGAAAGAATGGAAAGATTCGAGAAGTAAAATGACCAGAGCGCCAACAACAAATAAAATGGCATAAGTAGACGTAGTGATTTTTGTAAACAAGCTAAATCGAAAATTCGCATGACGTTTGAGTAAGAACGTTTTTAGTTCAATTAAGACAGGGAAACCGATTGCCCCTAACACAATAAGTACCATTGTTACCAGCTGAACAAAATAATCATCATGGAATGGCAATAAGCTCATTCCCGTAATATCAAATCCCCCATTGGTTGTAGCAGAAATTGAAGCAAATATTCCGTGTAAGAATGCTTCTTCTAATGTATCAAAATAATTGGTAAAATGTAGCGTTAAAATAAACGTACCTGCTACCTCAATACCAATTAAGATTTTTAAGATTTCACGTATTAATTTCACAACACCAGACAAATTGTACTGGTTGTGGTCAATCATAATTAACTGACGCTCTCGCATCCCTATTTTTTTCCCAACTAAGAGCCACACAAAGGTACCCAATGACATAATACCAATTGCGCCTAACTGTAAAATAACAAGAATCATCACAAGTCCAAATTTCGTATAGGTTTCAGAAATATTAATGGTAGTTAAACCAGTTACACTTACTGCACTTACTGCCGTAAATAGACTATCTAAAAAGGAAACCTTTACTCCTTCTTGATGAACGCCTGGAAGCCGTAATAACAGGAAGGAAATCGCTATTGCTATAAAATAATAAGAAACAAGTACCTGAAATGGTGTGACAAGTCTATTGGAAGTTTTTTTCCAAGGCACTTTAACAACCCCTCCTACATATGATGCCCAACTAGATAGATTATAGTATAGAAAAAATACAAGAAAAAAGAAAGAGGAATAGTTAATACTATACTTTTGGAAATGAAACGATATCTAAAAAAACGCTTTTTTATTTTGGAGGTGAAGTTTTAAATAAGTGGTTAAAGGCTTGGAGTATCATTATTTTTACAATCGGAGGATTATTAGTATTGCTACTAATTGGGGGGTGTTACTTTTTTGCATTTTAGGGATAGAAAGCCATCGAGAGTATACTTTCGATGGCTTTTGACTACAGCTGAATAATCAATCTAAGCTATTTTTTATTTCGAACACCTACTAGATAACCTACAAATGCTATGCCGAGTAAGACAATCCAGAATGTTAACTCCCATACAGTAGAATGTGGGAATTCTGCAGGCAAAATCCCTACTTTTTCGTGGGCTAATGTTAAGACAACGAGCTTCACACCTACCCAGCCTACAATTAAAAATGCAGCTGTTTCAAGTGAAGGATAATCATTTAATACTTTGACAAACCATTGGGCAGCAAAACGCATCATTATAACCCCGATAAAGCCACCAAGGAGCATGACGATAAATTGTCCACCATTAATGCCACCGATATCAAAATTCCCCAAATGAGGCAACGTGACAGCGATTGCCACTGCTGCCAACATTGAATCAATAGCAAATGCAATGTCTGCAGCTTCTACTTTGAGTACCGTTAACCAGAATCCAGAACCCTTTTTCCCAGCCTTTTCACTCGTCTCTTCTTCCTCATCATCTTTATGTTTACGTAAATCATAAATATTTTTCGCCGACATAAATAGCAGATAAGCCGCACCTACTGCTTGTATTTGCCAATAGTTTACTAAAACTGTAATGACAAAAAGAGCAGCGAATCGAAAAATCAGTGCGCCAAATAGTCCATAAAATAGCGCCTTTTTTTGTTGTTCTTGCGGTAAATGTTTGACCATTACAGCCATTACTACTGCATTATCAGCTGCTAGTAATCCCTCTAATACAACTAGGACAATTAAAACCCAGCCGTATTGTAATATTATTGCTTCCATTTATGCTAGTGCCTCCTCTAAGCTCTAAATACCCCAAAGACTAGTTCCACTAAAGTACAAAAGAAAAAAACCCCTGCCTTAAGTAGGCAAAGGTCTCGCTAAGTAAATTAGTACCTTATTGGTACATCAATCTACACGTCATCAGTCATCTTTTTACGCATAGAGCTATTCACTATCACATCCGATGGTAATACCATGTCTTGACGAATGTGAAACCAGGTAAAATTGCAAAACCTGTTAGCTACTCCCCTTTGACAAAGTGTCGAAGGTATCTTCTTTCAAACATTATAGCACTATCATTTACAGCTGACAAAAATATCTATATTGTTTTTTCATTACTTAATTTGTATCTGGTAGCTCTTATCTTCTTTATGTGCTAAATAAAAATCAATCATTCTCGGCATCGTCTGAATAAAATCAGGGCATGTAATTCCACCCTTTTGCAAAATTTGCTGGGCTTCAGCCGTGTCGAATGTGGCATTCCATGTTAAATAATCTAATGTCTCCTGTTCCACCCCTAGCTTTCTCCGAATAAAAGGAATTTGCAAGGATAGCTTTGCCCATGCAAACGGTAAACGTCCCTTCGGATAAGCATTCGTCACTAGTTTCACCATAGTACGATATACTTCCTGTACAGGGTGAGGATTCGGATCTGTTAAATGAAAGGTCTTGCCTTCAGCCTCTTGTTCTGATGCCAAAAAAGTTGAGGCATTTAATATATAATCGACTGGTACTACATTAATTGTAGATGTAGATTGTCCAATATACGGAATTATAGGTAAACATTTTAAACGTTCTACTAAATTTAAAAAGAAATAGGGGCCATCAAACTTAATTGTTTCACCCGTTTCCGAATGTCCCCTCACAATGCCAGGTCTAATAATTGTTAATGGAATTTCGGATTTTAAATCTTCTACTCGGAGCTCAGCCTCATATTTTGTCTCTTCATAATAATTTTTAAATGTGAATGGTCGAATCAGTTCATTTTCACGCAGTACCCCCTCACGTGTACCAGCCACATATGCCGTACTAAAGTACATATAGCGTTCTAAATGGGGTAAAGTGCGCACAAATTCATTCACCATTGTTGTCCCATGTACATTCACTTTCCAAGCAATATCACGGGGTACAGCTAAATCGTATATAGCTGCCAAATGCCAGAACACTTCAATTTGAGGTACGATTTCTTCAATTACTTGATTATCTAAACCGAGGTTCGGCAAGGTAATATCACCCTCAACAATACGAATCGATCCATTAGGAAACTCCTTTAATATTTTATTTTTCTCTTGATGAGCTTTAATGGTTTCGCCAGCTAATACGATTGCTATAACCTGTTGTGTTTGTTTTTTTTGGAACAATGTCCTAATTAATTGACTTGAAATGAAACCAGGAAAACCAGTAAAAAAATGAACTTTCATTTCCCATTCCCCCTCGATTCTAACGCATCTTTCTTGTTTCCTTATCCACTAAACTATAAACAATCGGTACAATATATAGTGTTAGTAAAGTGGACGTCACAAGTCCTCCAATCACTGCAATTCCCATCGGTTGATTCATCTCTGTTCCTTCCCCAATGCCAAGTGCAAGTGGAAGCAATCCTAAAATAGTCGTTAACGCGGTCATTAAGATTGGACGGAGACGATCCTGAGTAGCCAGTAAAATGGATTCATATGCTGACATACCATTCGCTTTTTGCTGGTTAATATAATCAACTAACACAATACCGTTATTTACTACAATCCCTACAAGCACTAAAATTCCAATTACAGATGTCACACCAATTAATGTATTTGTGGCAAACATGGCAACCGCTACCCCTATGATCATTAATGGCACCGTAAACATAATGACAAATGGATATTTGAATGATTCAAATTGGGCAGCCATCACAATATAAACTAATATAATTGCCAGAATAACGGCCAGTAGCATATCATCGATTGCACTATCATAAAGCTCTCGATCACCGCTAAATACAATTTGCGTAGTAGGTGATAAATGAGCACTCTCTATTGCTTTATCTACCTTTGCTGATATTCCGCCTAAAGATTCCTTCGTTTCATATTCAACAAAAAATGCCACTGCTGCAGCCTGATCAGAACGTCGAATAGAGACGGGACCCTCTTCTATAGAAACTGTAGCAACATCCTCTAATTTCACAAACAAGCCCGCAGGTGAACGAAGTTGCATTGCTTTTAGTGAATTCACACTATCGTTGAAGGTCTGTCCGAAACCTGTGTAGACAGGTAACACAGCACCATCCTCTGCTATTAATTGGGACGTTAATTGCCCTCTTGTCATTTGATTGACAGACTGTGCAATTTGGGCCGGTACAAAACCATAATCTTTTGCATTCTCTCGATTGACTTCAATTTGAATTTCTTGAACCGTATTATCTAAATCTGTGGAGACTTTCGTCACTTCTTCAATCGCTTGTAGCTCTTGTTGTACTTTATTAACAGCCTGTTGGAGCCTTCCTTCATCAGAGTCAGTTAATCTAAACGTTAAAGTATGTGGTGATGAGCCAGTTGCTGTCGATACGTTAAATGTCAGTTCAGTCTTATCTTCTAACTCTCCCTGTAATTTTTGCTCTAACTCTTCGACAAATTCAAAAATTGAACGTTCTCTATCCGCTAAAGGCACTAGCTTTACATATATTTCTGCTTGGTTTGGGCTAGTTTGTCCACGTGATTGAGATTGTTGTGTGCCACCAATTAGACTAACATAAACATCTACATCTTTTTCCTGCTTTAAACGTTCCTCGATCTTCCTGACAACCTTTTCAGTTTCAGATACAGCTACACCCTTTTCAAGATTGACGCTAATGGTTGTGAATCCTTCATCGGTAGGTGGTAAAAATTCAGTACCAATTCTAGTCAATCCGAATAATGATAGACCAAAGCAAACTACTGTGAAAATTAGTATGAGCATACGATGCTTCAGAACCCAAACAATAGACGACTTGTATCGCATATAAAATTGAGATTTACTACGCTGCTCGTAAAAGTTAATACTTTTCATTTTTAAAAGACGACTCGCTAGCATCGGCACTACTGTAAGGGCAACTACTAAAGAGGCAATTAAACTAAATGAAATTGTGAGAGCAAATTCTGTGAAAATTTGTCCAATCAATCCTTCGATGAACATAACAGGAATAAAGACAGCTATTGTTGTTAGTGTTGAAGCTGTGATAGCAAGAGCAACTTCCCTTGTCCCTTCCTGTGCTGCTGTAATAGGATCTTTTCCTAGCCCTAAGTGTCTTTCAATATTTTCAATAACAACGATTGCATTATCCACTAGCATGCCAATACCCAAAGCTAGAGCACCTAAAGTCATAATATTGAGTGAAAAATCAGCAAAAAACATCAATACAAATGTCACTATAACTGAATAGGGGATAGCGATACCAATGATGATAGGGCTCTTTACACTGCGTAAGAACACAAAAAGGACGAACATGGCAAACAATCCTCCTAAAATTAAGGAAGAGCCGATATTACTAATAGCAACATCCACGTAGTTGCCTTGATCTACTAATATGTCTGCTGTTATTCCACTGTATTGCTCTTTCTCTAGCAATTCATTTAAGGTTTGTTGAAACTCCTTTGACACTTCTGCAGTATTCGCACCCGACTCCTGTATGACAGACATAAGAACTGCTGCATGCTCATTGGCGCGAGTTGTCGTTAAAGATGGCTGCTCTGCCCTTTTAACAGAGGCGAGATTGCCAACTGTTAACGCTTCACCTGTTAAAGGATTCACAGAAACGATTAAATTGGCTATATCTTCAGGTGAAGTTAATGTACTAACAATACGTGTTGTTAACATTTTTCCATCATCAGTTAAAACAGGATCACCAGGAAGTGATACATTGTTCGCTTGAACGATTTGAATAATATCTGCCTGTGTTAAGCCTTTTTCGACTAGCTTTTCCTCATCTAATGTAATTTGTATTTCCTCTATAAGCTTCCCCGAAACATTCACACTTGCGACACCCTCTGTCCGTCGAAGCTCTTTTTCTAAATCCTCTGCTAATAAGCGCACATCAACATTTTCATTTTCTGCGCGCAATGATAGCTGAATAATTGGAAATTGAGATGGATCAAACTTTAAAAAGCTTGGCTTGCCCGCATCATTGGGAAGAGGCGTCATATCAATTCTTTGTAAAATATCAAGTTGGACATCTTCTAGGTTGGTGGACCAATTGAACTCAAGGACGATTAGATTGCTTCCTTCTTGCGAGGTTGACTGTAGTTTCTTAATGCCTGGTAAGGTGGCTAGTGTTGCCTCTAAAGGCTTCGTTACTCTCTCATTCACCTCTGTTGGGCTTGCTCCAGGATAGGAGGTGACTACTACACCTATCGGAGGATTTAACTCCGGAATTAAAGTAATTGGTATTTTTAATAACGATACACCGCCTAATAAAATGACAAAAAGCATCGTTACAATTGTAAAGACCGGTCTTTTAATTGAAAAATTACTAATGTTCATATGATAAACTCCTTTTTCTACCTCTTCCTTTCTATGATAGCCGAAAAGGGGATTATTTTATAAATAGGCTAATTTTCTACCATCTAGTGATGGCAATCTTAAATTTCCTAATACTGTATATATTCTACAGACAGTGTCAAATTTCCTTGCAAAAAAACACGAATCGCAAAATTGTCGATTCGTGTTTGACTATTAAAGAAGGCTATAAAGTTTAATGTTCTCATTTTTATCGTTAAACCAACGCATGGCAAACTCATTTTCGAATAAGAACACAAGGTTGTCAAAACGGTCTTTCACCAGCATTGAACGACCAGAGGACATGGACTCTTTAACATCCTCTTCATTTTCAATCCAACGTGCAATTTTTGAACCAATTGGCTCCATTCTTACTTCCACATTGTATTCATTTTTCATACGATGTTCGAATACTTCAAATTGCAGTTGACCCACTGCTCCAAGAATAACTTCTTCTGTGTGCAGTGTTTTATAATATTGAATAGCACCTTCCTGTACTAATTGTAAAATACCTTTATGGAATTGCTTCGATTTCATTACATTTTTAGCCGTTACACGGACAAATAATTCTGGTGTAAACTGGGGTAATTTTTCAAATTGGAATGTTTTCTTACCACCGACAACAGTGTCTCCAATTTGATAAGTCCCCGTATCATATAACCCGATAATATCTCCAGCAACAGCTTCATCTACAGTCTCACGATCATCAGCTAGGAATTGTGTAGATTGCGTAACTTTAAAGGATTTGCCTGTACGAGACAATGTCATATTCATGCCACGCTCAAATTTACCCGAAACAATACGTACAAAGGCAATGCGATCACGGTGCGCAGGATTCATATTTGCTTGAATTTTGAATATGAATCCTGAAAATTCTTCTTGTTCAAGTGGATCTATAAACTGCTCATCTTCCGTAATTCTAGGCTGTGGTATTGGTGCAAATTGTAAGTAAGTTTCTAGGAATGTTTGTACCCCAAAGTTTGTTAAAGCTGAACCAAAGAACACTGGTGTTAATTCGCCACGACGAATTTTTTCCTCCGAATATTCATTACCAGCCTCGTCCAGTAGTAAAATATCGTCCATTGCTTGAGAATAATAAGAAGTGACTTTCATTGGATGTTCTACAGCAAGTTCACCATTTTCATCTATTGGTAGAAAGCGCTCTGTCTCATCCGTACGGAACTGCTCAATACGCTTATTGTAACGATCATAAATACCAAGAAACTCTTTCCCCATACCAATCGGCCAGTTCATTGGATACGCATTAATTCCTAGTACTTCCTCAAGCTCTTCAATTAGCTCAAGCGGCTCTTTCCCTTGGCGGTCTAATTTATTAATAAAAGTGAAAATCGGAATACCGCGCATTTTACAAACTTTAAATAGCTTTAACGTTTGTGCCTCTATCCCTTTAGCGGCATCCACTACCATGACAGCACTATCTACTGCCATTAGTGTACGATACGTATCTTCTGAGAAGTCTTGGTGCCCAGGGGTATCCAAGATGTTTACACGTGAGCCATTATAGTCAAATTGCATCACGGAAGAAGTAACAGAGATACCACGTTGTTTTTCGATCTCCATCCAGTCAGATGTTGCAAACTTACCTGTTTTTTTCCCTTTTACTGTTCCTGCGTCACGAATGGCGCCACCAAAAAGTAAAAGCTTTTCTGTAATCGTCGTTTTCCCAGCATCAGGGTGACTGATAATGGCAAAAGTACGACGCGATTGTATATCTTTTTCTAAATTTGAATTCATCTCGTCATTCTCCTTTTTTCATACTTAATAATAATAAAAGAAGACTTGCCTTTCGTACAACCTTTTTACATGAAATCGCCAAAAAGAAAACCCTTTAGTACTTTCTAAAAGGGTTTCCTAAGATTTTATATTTCATCAAACAAATTTCAATCGGCCAGCTTCTATTGCTATTTCTGCATCACTATGTGGAAATTTTGTATTTTCAATAATTTGATAATCCTCATGGCCTTTACCAGCAAAAATTATCATATCACCTGGTTCAGCAACCTCTATGGCATGTCGGACTGCCTCTGCACGATCCCCGATGCAAGCAAAATTGTCATGTAACATCCCTTTGGCCAAATCACCTGTAATACTATTATAGTCCTCATAGCGTGGATCATCTGTTGTCAGAATGACATACTCTGCTGCGGACGCCTTCTCAGCCATTGCAGGACGTTTTGATTTATCGCGGTTACCACCTGTCCCAACTAAGAAAATAAGTTTGCCCTTTTTATATGGTTGTGCTGCTTCAATCGCTTTTTCAATGGCATCAGGTGTATGTGCATAATCAACAAACATTTGAACAGGTAGGTCAGAGCAAACTTTTTCCATACGACCTTTAACTGGCGGGAGTTGCTCGATTTGCTCAATAATAGCTTCCATAGAATACCCACGACCATAAAATGCTACCATTGCTGCTAGCACATTATAAATGTTAAATTCACCTAATAAATTCATTTTCACACGATAAATTCCTTCTGACATCTCCACATCAAAGGATGTCATATAATCATGATATTCACAGTTAATGGCACGGAAATCTGCTGTTTCATTTTTCAAACCATATGTCCATACTGGAAATGGTGTCATAGCTGCGTATCGCTCTGACCATGCATCATCGGCATTTAGCACAACAAATTTATTTTTTTCTAAATCTTGTCCAAGCTGGGAGAATAATAAACCTTTAGCATGGCCATATTCCTCCATCGTACCATGGAAATCAAGATGATCGTGCGTTAGATTTGTAAATATAGCAACATCATAGTCAACACCTGCTAAACGTCCAAGTGCTAAGCCATGGGATGAAACCTCCATCGTCATTAAACGACAGCCTTCCATCTTTGCTCTAAAAATCATTTGTTGAGTGGATAATGCATCACTCGTTGTATTAGCGGATTCATATAGAATTCCATTTAAATTAAAGCCAATTGTGCCAGATAGGGCAGATTTTTCACCCATACCATGCATGATATTTTGAATAATACCCGTCACAGATGTTTTACCATTCGTTCCCGTTACCCCGATCATCGCTATATCTTTGGAAGGATAATCAAAAAACTTAGCGGCTAATAAGCCTACTGCACGGTCTGTGTCTTTCACAATCACTTGAGCAATAGTCTCACCTAGCGGTAATTCTCGCTCCGTTACAACAATTGTAGCCCCACCATCTACAGCCTTTTGAGCATAGTCATGTCCATCCACTGTATATCCTTTAATACAAACAAACATACTATTTGGCTGTACACTTCTTGAATCTACTACGATATCAGTTACTTGGTCTGGCAGCATGCCAATTATTTTTTTCAAAGGTAATGCACTTAACAATTCCTCTGCATACATTTCATAGTCCTCCAATCAATCTCTACACTCACGTCATCATTTTTGAACATTCGACAAAAAACGACAATATGAATCCCCCCACGATCTATTGAACTTATTTTACTACTTATTTCGTGATAAATAAAATGTCTCTGTGCTGTTTTTTCAACGAAAACGCTTACATTTGAACAAAAAACACGTTTTCTTCGAAATTTTCATAAATAATCACGAATCGGCATTTTTCGACACGACTAGGATGGGATTTTTGGGAACATTTTTCTATACAAAGGAGGGGTTTTTTGAATGAGGGTATCTTCATTTGAAAAAAGATACCCCCATTTTACTATTTCATAATAGAGCGTACAATTTTCACCTTTTGATTATAGGGTGGAAAAAGTACATTAGTCTCAAGCTTAGAAGATTTCTTTAAAATGGATTTTGAATGTGTAAAGTTTTCAAAGCTCGCTTTACCATGATAGGCTTTCACACCTGAAGGACCAACACCTCCAAATGGTAAATGTAAGTTACCAACATGAGTAATAGTATCATTAATACATCCTCCACCGAATGGCAATTCCTCCAAAAAGTATTGAGTCGCTTTTTCGTGCTCTGAGAAGAAATATGCCGCTAGTGGTTTCGGCAATTGGCGAATTTGATGGATAGCTAGTGGTAAATCGTTATACATCATAACAGGTAGGATAGGACCAAAAAGCTCTTCCTGCATCGATGGACTTGTCCACTTTACATATTCGATGATTGTTGGTTCAATATATAAATCATCTCGATCTATCCGCCCGCCAAATGTTATAGCATCTCGCTCTTCCTTAATAATTTGCTGTAAACGATCAAACTGTCTAAGATTCACGATGCGTCCATAATCAGGGCTTTTTAATGGGTTCTTCCCATAAAAAGAACGTATCGTTTCTTTTAAAATTTTCATAAAGCGATCATAAACATCTTTGTGAACAAGTAAATAATCTGGTGCCACACATGTCTGCCCAGTATTTGTAAATTTACCCCATACTATCCTCTTCGCTGCTACTTCTAGGTTCGCTGTTTGATCGACAATAGCTGGACTTTTCCCTCCAAGTTCTAAAGCAATAGGAGTTAATCGTTCTGCTGCTGCCTTAGCTACCACTTTGCCGACTGCAACACTTCCTGTAAAAAAGATATAGTCAAAGGAAGCATGGATTAAGGCAGTCACCTCATCTTTTTCCCCTTCCACTACACGTACATAGGATGGGTGAAATGTTTCTTCAATTACCTTTTTTACGATGGCTGCAGTGTGTACAGATGTTTCTGACGGTTTGACGATAGCTGTATTACCACCAACAATAGCACCTATCAATGGTTCCATGACCAACTGAAAAGGGTAATTAAACGGTCCAATTATTAATGTTACACCATACGGTTCACGAACAATAAAGCTCTTCCCCATCTGATATTGAATAGGTGTTTTGACAGCTTCTGGCTCCATCCATTCTTCCACATGCTTCACCATATAAGAAATACTATCTAAGACAATGCCAATTTCAGTTGCATAAGCTTCAAACTCACTTTTCCGAAGGTCTAAGTATAGGGCGTTCAGTATTTCCTTTTCATATTTCAAAATGGATTTCTTTAATTTTTTTAATTGCTCTTTTCGAAATTTGACACTTTTAGTGGCACGAGAAAAATAAAATTGACGCTGCTCTGTTATCATATTTTCCACATCTTGAGACGTAAAATTCATCAATAAAGCACCCCTTTTTCAAAAATGGCATACATAGTTTTTTCATTTCGAAACAAACTATCATTGTCTATACGATACAACATCAGGAGGGAAAAATCCTCTTTCTACATCAAGGAGGATGAAATTTGAGTATGTAAAATGTTTTAGATTTTTTATCTTGGGAAATATACAACTACATATTAATCGAAACGGGGGCGTAGATGAATGACAACAACGACATGGTGGGAGTCAATTTTTTCAGGACCATTATCACATGGGATTTGTGAAGAAAAATTATTGCTTTTGCAAGATGAGGCTTTCTTATATCTTTCTACAGCACCGGTAGAAACAGAAGAAGATCTTGAAGTAAATTAAAAGAAAGCGCATTATAGGATATCCCTATAATGCGCTTTTATCATATTTAATTAGAAATTAATACACCTCGTAACTGCTTTAACTCTGCTTCCAATCTATTGATCGCTTCTTCTTCTATGACAAAGCCTCCTTCATCCAGAAGAATAATTTGTTTATCCACAATATAAACTGAGTGTGATATTGTGGTTGCCCCTAGCACAGCTAAAACTGGCTTTAAAGCATACTCTAATGCTAATAAATGACCAACAGAACCTCCGACAGCGATAGGTAGTATGACCTTCTCATGCAGAGCTTTCTGGGGTAGTAAATCTAAATAAGTCTTCAATATCCCTGTAAAGGATGCTTTGTATATTGGGGTTAAAATTACGACTATTTGTGCTTCCTCGACCCATTTATTCTCTAACTGGATACTTTCACTTGCAAAATTGGCTGTCATTAAATCTTTTGCTGGTAGCTCATGAACATAATTGGAATGGACTTCTACTCCTAGTGCCATTAGATGATTTACAACCTTTTCATGAATTGCCGTAACTCTAGAGCTTTTCGAGTTACTTCCATTAATGATTACTGCTTTTGTCATTTCCCCACTCCTTTTATTTTTTAAGCCATAAAAAAAACTCCTATTTTACAATCAAACGGAAACCGCCTTGTAAAATAGAAGCCTCTAGATGCCTAGTCAACTTCAAAACCAAGTATTCTTATAAATTTAATCTAACATATATTTTTTTAAAGTCAATAGCTTTTCATTATTGGTGAATGCCTTTTCCAAAAACGGCTTTGGCTGCATCTCCAATATGCTCAGATACAGTCGGATGTGGAAAAATCATTTGTGCTAATGAAAGAGCTGTACCACCTGCATTTTTTGCCGCCAATATCGCATTCAGCATTTCTGTTGCACCATCCCCTACAACACAAGCACCTAGAATTTGACCGCTCCCCTCTTCTGTAATTAGCTTCACAAATCCTTCTGTATTCCCTTCCATTAAACCCTTTGGATTTGTCTTTAAAGGCATTTTTGTCATCGTGTAAGGCACTTTTACCTGTTCTTCTAGTAAACCAAATGTGGCAATCTCAGGATGTGTATAGACACAACGTGGGATAGATGCTTGGTCAATTGATGTTGGTTGATTACCCACAATATAATCCACAGCATAGATTCCTTCTGCACTTGCTGAATGTGCTAGCTGATAACCACTGACCAAATCACCAATTGCATAAAGATGGGGCTGACTCGTCTGTAAATGCTCATTGACTGCAATTAAACGTCCTTCAAATGCTAACTCTAAATGCTGAGCGATTTCTGTATTAGGACGACGCCCTGTCGCAAACAGAAGATTTTCATATGTATATGTACCTTTTGTTGTATGAATGGTATCGCCTTCAAATTTTTCAAATTGAAAATCTGTTACAAGCTCAATACCGAGCTTCATCATCTTTTCTCGAATAAGGGGTCTTGCCTCTGATTCTTCCGTTTGTAAAATATCCTCACTATGATTAAGCATTGTAATTTTCGTTCCTAAGGGTGCTAAACTAAAGGCCATTTCTACTGCAATCACACCACCGCCAATGATCGTTAACTGTGCTGGTAGCTCTTTAAGATTGAAAAATGTATCTGTTGTAAAGTAGGTAGCAGTCTCTAACCCTTCAAATGGGGGGACAAATGGTTTACTTCCTGTTGCCAATATAATATCCTTCGCTGTCAAATTTTCATTTCCAACAGTTATAAGCAGGTCTTTAGTTAATGTGGCTTCACCACGATATAAAGTTATATCGTTGTTGATGATATAGTGCTCAATATTTGTTAGTAGCTCTTGAATAATTGTATCTTTTCGTTGCATCAATCGAGGAAAATTTATTCGCACATTGTCAGATTCGATTCCCCAGTTATTTCCTTGATTGATTGCCTGTACTAGTTTACTATGCTCCAATAAAATTTTAGATGGAATGCAGCCGACATTATAGCAGGCTCCTCCTAATTTATCCCGTTCAATCAATGCAACCCTTTTGCCATTTTTCGCCGCATGAATGGCCGCTACATAACCTCCTGGCCCTGCGCCAATAATCGCTATATCAAAATTTCCCATATTTCTCACCTCATGTATCACCTTATCATTTGGAAAAATTGAATGCAATATTATCAGGGATGTCTTTGAAAGTGTTCCTTTAGAAAAAGAAAAGGCTCATTTAAAGAAATGCCCAACAAGTAGACAACTTCTTTTTTACAATTCCAAAGCTTAAAAAATGAAAAATAACAAAAGCCACCGAGAGAAGAACTTCTCGATAGCTTTTGTCCAAAGTCTGAGCCTCTTACATTTATATTTTTCCTATGCTTAATAAATATTTCGTTGCCAAAATCTTTGTTGTGCGATCGCGCCTACAAATTTTTTTGCAAAATCCTTATTACCAGTTGCTAAAACAATGCCTGGCCCTACATTCGCATTTGACATATTGAAAAACGTTGTGCCTGTAACAGCAAACCCAATAGGTTTATAATGGCGATATGCCTCATTAATATAGTTCACGATATGTGTATTAAATTTAGCTTGATTACTTGCCTTTACCCCCACCACATATAGCGAGTCAAATAAAACGGCATCGGTTGTAATAAATGTGTCACTTGCCGTTAATTGAACGCCATTATTCCCTGTCACAACACCTAGTCGATCAGAAATAATGCTGTAGCGCACACCTTGCCTTGTTAAATATTTCAATACTTCGCCTACCTCATTGGCATCGAATCCATCACCAATTAAAACGCCTACCTTAAGCGTATAAGGCAATTTAATGGTATTGGCTTGACTAAGTGCGGGTGAAGTGGCCGTTACCTTGGACTGTTCCCCACTAGGAGGGTTAACACCAACATTTTCAGCAACAGTTGTAGCCATTGCTTTATCTACACGAACAAACATATCCACAACTTGTTGTCGCACCGATTTACTTTTTACTTTTCCAACCTCAAAGCTAAAAGCATCTATAATATGCTGTTTTTCAGGCGGGGACATACTGTTCCAGAAGAGCCTAGCTTGCGAAAAGTGATCGTCAAAGGATTTACTCCGTGCTCTTGTGATTCGCCCTTCAACCTTCTCCTCATAATGAACGTATCCTCCCTCCCTTGCAGTAGATGTTGCAGGCGTATTATTGGCTAATGAATTTTTATGGTAGCTTACTCTCCCTAAATTAATTGCCTGTCGACTAAAACCATTCCGTTGATTATTATGCACTGGACAAAGAGGACGATTAATAGGGATTTCCGCAAAGTTTGGACCCCCTAGACGAATTAACTGTGTATCTAAATAGGAGAAGAGTCGACCTTGTAACAGTGGATCATTGGTAAAATCAATGCCTGGTACTACATTTCCTGGGTGGAAGGCAACTTGCTCCGTTTCAGCAAATACATTATCCACATTGCGATTTAAGGTCATTTTTCCAATTTTCTTTACTGGTATCAGTTCTTCTGGCCAAAGCTTTGTTGCATCTAAAATATCGAAATCAAATTTAAATTCATCTTCTGGTTCAAGTATTTGCACCCCTAACTCAAACTCTGGATAATCTCCAATTTCGATGGCCTCCCATAAATCCCGTCGCTGAAAATCAGTGTCTTTCCCTGCAATTATCTGTGCTTCATCCCAAACTAGTGAATGCACACCTAGTACAGGCTTCCAATGAAACTTCACAAATCTCGATCGTCCTCTGTCATTAACAAAACGGAATGTATGCACCCCGAAACCTTCCATCATACGGAAGCTTCTAGGTATTGTTCGATCAGACATATGCCACATAATCATATGTGCTATCTCCTGATTGTTCGCAACGAAATCCCAAAACGTATCATGGGCAGAGGCTGCTTGCGGCATCTCATTATGCGGCTCTGGCTTTACAGCATGAATTAAATCTGGAAACTTAATGGCATCCTGAATAAAAAAGACTGGAATATTATTGCCTACTAAATCATAATTTCCTTCATCCGTGTAAAATTTCGTTGCAAACCCTCGTACATCACGAGCTGTGTCCATCGAGCCTAAACTACCTACCACTGTCGAAAATCTAACAAACACTGGCGTTTTCTTTTTCGGGTCTTGCAAAAATTTCGCCTTCGTATACTCTCTCATTGACTCATATAATTCGAATTCACCATGCGCTGCAAAACCTCTAGCATGCACGACTCTTTCTGGAATTCGTTCATGGTCAAAATGTGTAATTTTTTCTCGAAGGTGAAAATCCTCCATAATTGTCGGACCACGGACTCCTGCTTTTAAGGAATCCTCATCGTTAGACACTCTAAGGCCCTGATTCGTAGTCATTTTTGTGCCTTCATTATCAACACGAAATGGCTCTAGTTGCTGATCCTTGGCATTATCCTCTATATTTTTGCGTTGATTCGAATTTGGCTTATCCACGCAATCCCCTTTCATACTATTACTGATTTCGCTCAATAGACACTATATGTTTGTTTGGAATAAACATGCATTTATTTGACAATCTATCTCTGTTAAAGTAAAAAGTAGGCCTATTTAACATAAAGAACCTACCAATTTTAAAATATGTATCGTATCATTTCATGTATGTTACAGTAAGGATTGTCACGGCTCTCTGTATGACGAAGAGCCATCATGTCTGTACAATTTTTAATCGCTACCTCATGTCGTAATGCAATGGGGGCAATAATAGACTCATCAGCCTTATGACGGAAATATCGATTCACGCCAAGGTGTTGTTCCATTTTGTCATTTAAGACTGCTCGGGGGTATTTCTCCGAGCTATCTACTTCCTCAAAATGCAAAAGTAACCACAATTCAAAAGCTTCATTTGAATAGGCAATTTGAATCCCTTTTTCCTCACAAAATTGATTTACTTCCTCCAATTGCTTTTCTGTTAAATCATCCTTATCAAAAACAATCCAGACCTCATCAAAATATTGATAACTAGAATCCCTATAAGCATGTTGAGCAAGCTTAATTGCAGAACGTTTAACGTTTTTTATTTTAACACTCACCATTTTAGAGCGCTTCAAAATACGTAGCTGCTCAAAATAAATACGTTCCGTTTCACCTTCACAATAAATTAAAATAGTTTTCCGCAGTGTTCGGTTTCCTTGTTGACGTACTCTCACTGCTCAGATACCTCCGCTTCTTCTAAATATTGTTCAGATAAATATTCATTAATAACGGGCGTTGCGCCAAATTCTCCTTTTAAATAACGTTTTGCATATGAAAGGTCGCCACGCTTTTTTTGCAAGTCTGCAAAATCAAATAAAGAATAAAGCTCAGATTCATTTTTAAAGGTTTTATTAACAAACCAAATTTGATCGGACCGCAATGGCTGATCCAATAATTCTATTTCATGACTCGTCACGACAAATTGATTACTCGTATTGCGTTTACTATTCATGATTGCCATTAGAAATTCACAAATAGACACATGAAAAGCTGTATCAAATTCATCAATAAAAATAGTTTTTCCCTTATTATAAGCATCTACCATCACACAGGCTAAATGCAACATGCGTACTGTACCTTTAGAATCCATCGTCCAATTGATCGTCTCTGTCCCGATAGGGGCACCCTCTTCATCAAATGATAAATAATGCAGATCGATATCAACTTCTTGAATAATCTCAGGGGTGTCAAACTCGTAGTTAACTGTATTTTTTTCTCTGCGTTCCACACGTCTTACTGTGACATCTCGAATCGAAAAATCGGCAATTTTCAGCAGTTTGATGACCTCTTTTTTAAAAGGCTCTTCTTCAAGTTTACGAATAAGGGGATGACTTGATAACCGATTCGCTTCATCTAGAAACAGGATTTTATGTAAAAACCAATCGAATACCTTTAACGCATCTGAATCATTAAAAACATGGAGCACTGATAAAAAGGCTGTATTATTACGTGTATATTTTGTTAATTCCTGTGCCGTCGAATGAGCTGTTTCATACGAATAGTCCACACCATCCCATCGTCGGACAAAAAGCTCTTCCTTCAAATTATTAGTTGTCTTGTGAAGACGCTCATATAAAACTAAGGAAGCATTGTACTGAATTTCATAATCATACAAAGCTCCGTCCAAAAATAGCGAAATCATAAATTCTGTTGGTTTGCCCTGTTGACTTCCTAGCTTAAATGGTTGATAAGGCAGACGTAATTGTTTAACATTGTTTAAATTCTCAAAGTTAAAAAGTAAGGACCGCAAAACTTTAATTGTGGTAAATAGATTAGATTTACCACTTCCATTTGGCCCAAAAATAAATGCACTTTTCACTACACGAAGTGAATCATCCAATTGCATGGTATGGGTATCCTTCCACTTTCGCAGACGACTTCCTGCTACCATTGAAAATAATGTATCCTCTTTATAGCTTAAACAATTGTTTACTCTAAAATCTACAAGCATATGTAAGCCTCCATCCACATCCATTTCTTTAATGAATTATTATACTATAGACAAAGAAAAAGACATATTACACAGTGTAATATGCCAAATCCTCTATCGTTAAATTTCCGCTAATTTATCAACTTGTAAAGCATTCAGCGTACGTTCAATTCCCTCTGCAAAAGAAATTTTGGGTCTCCAACCAATTGCATTGGCTAATTTATCATTATTTAAAAATGAATGTTCAATATCTCCTTCTCGTACGGGTGCATATTGAATTTCAAGTGGATGATTTAAATGCTGAAGCAGTAAAATAACTTGATGAAGTGACCACGCTTCATTTGTGGACACATTGTAGATCCCTTGCAATCGTGCATGGACACCGGCATAAATGGCATCTGCAATATCATCCACGTAAATAAAGTCACGTGTCTGTTCACCATCACCATAAATTGTAAAGGGTTTTCCCTCCATACTACTTTTTAACATACTTGGGATGACAGCAGCTTCACCTTGCATTTGTTGCCTTGGACCGAAAACATTGGCGAATCTGTAAATAAGGATAGGTAACCGATAATCCTTTTGCCATTTCTCACAATAGGTTTCTCCAATGCTCTTGTTTAATCCATACATAGATATCGGTTCACAGACATCTGTTTCTTCTAGTGGAGGATAGTGACTATTTCCATACACTGCAGCTGAGGAGGCAAAAACGAAATGCTTTACCTTATATTTAGATGATAAAAAGAGCATTTGACTTAGCCCAACAATATTCGTCAAAATATCCTTTACTGGCTCCTGTAAGGATTGTTGAACACTCGTTTGTGCTGCACAATGAATCACCACATCGAAATGTGTCTCTTTAAAAAGATGCTCGCAAACCTCATCCTCCACATTTAAAAGATAAGATTTATGCTCAAAGTCAACATTCCGTAAGTGACCCGTACTTAAATTATCAATAATATAAACCGATGCTCCTTCTTCAAAAAAACGCCTACCTACTGCACTACCAATAAAACCATAGCCACCTGTCACTAATACATTCATCCTATCGCCCCCAAAAACAATATGATGATTTATATGCAGTATTTGCTAAAAATATGCAAGAAACATACTTAGTGGGATTTTTTTACAAAATATCATTACTAGAATATATCATAAGCCCATGCCTATTTTTGGACATATAAAAAGCATGCTCGAATATTACTTCAAGCATGCATGAAAAATCACTTTATTAAGCCGGGTTAATTTCTAACTCAACAGATACTTTAATATCTTTACCTACAAGAACTCCACCAGTTTCTAAGGCAGCATTCCAAGTTAAACCAAAGTCTTCTCGATTAATAGTTGTTTCAGCTTCAAAACCATATACTTCTTGACCCCATGGATTTGTACCTTTGCCGTTAAATTCTGTATCAAATGTTATTGATTTTGTTACACCTTTAATTGTTAAGTCACCTGTTACTGAATATTCATCGCTAGATTTTTTTGTAATATCTGTTGATTTAAACGTAATTGTTGGATATTGTTCAGCATCAAAGAAATCTGCTGCTTTTAAATGGTTATCGCGATCCTCACTACGTGTATTAATGCTTGCTGGATCAATTGTAAAGCTGATGTTTGCAGTAGTTAAGTCTGCAAGATCTGCCGCTTCAATGTCCGCTGTGTATTTGTCAAATACACCTTTCACTTTTGATACCATCATGTGTTTTACTTGAAAGTTAATTGCTGAGTGCCCTAAATCAATATTCCATTTTGCCATTTTAAAATTCCTCCAATAAGTTGATTTTATCTCGATTTCGAGATATATTTTAAAATATGAAGCAACTACAGTAATTATGTTACCCAACATTATTTAGGATAAACATTTGTAGTTACTTATCTTTTTTTACTACTTTAGTTATAAAAAGTAATTGATTACTTTATGTAACTAACTATATATTAATAATTAAATTACGTCAAGTAATTAAATAATTTTTTTATTAAAAGTTCATATTGAAAACTGAAATTTCCTATTCCACTGAACGTGCATGCGTTTATCCAAAGCCGTAGTAGCAAAAAATAAAGCATGACGGTAAAGAGATTTTTTAGAATCTTCGTTTGTACAGATACTTAAAATAGTTTGTGAAAATCAAGGTAGTTGTATAATTCTGCGAAAAGAACTTGATTTCAAGGAGGTATAAGATATGAAAATCAATAAAATGGATCATGTGAGTATAAACGTAAATGATCTTCCAGAGGCTAAAGCATTTTTTCTTGAGTTAGGACTTGAAGTAAAAGCAGAATGGGAATTGGAAGGAGAACAGTTAAGCCGAATAGTTGGGCTTAATCATGCTAAAACGGCATGTGTAGGATTGGGGATGCCTGACGGTCAGACATGGATAGAGCTAGTGAAATTTTACTCGCCATCAGATGACAAAGATATTCAGCAACCTCTTGCCAATACACTAGGAATCCGACATATTTGCTTTAATGTTGAAGATATTGAAGGTATTATAGCTAAATTGAAAAAAAGGGGTACAGAAATTTTTAGTGAGATACAGCAATATGAAGATAGTTATAAATTATGTTACGTTCGTGGTCCAGAGGGAATTATTTTAGAGCTGGGAGAGAAAATCAAATAAAAAGAAACTGAAATAATGTAGCATTTAAACGTAGACAACTGCTTATGGAGAGTAGACATTATGGCTAAAAAAAAAAAAATGGAGAACCTTGACAATAATGGTTCTCCTCCATAAAAGGGTGTCGAATTTTTCGTACTTCCCTACTATGCTTATTCTCCACGTTTTACTAATTTACCCTGCACAACAAAGCGATGATCGTCACTCATCACCGAATCCTTACAAGTAGACAATGTCAGTATTTTATCACTGGGACTTATAGCGACATTCATTTGTATGGATGAGCGCTTCTGAATGTCCTCTAGAAATTGCTGATAAGCTCCGTCACTTGTAAAGCCCGTTTCAATATAGTAGAAATCAATAGTTGTCTCATATGCAGCAAATACCTCGATATCATACCCTTCATATAAGGTATCTAAATAAATAATTGGATGGTCATCCGCATAATCTTGCTTTAAATAATTTTTTAGACTACCAAACATCGTATTATTTTTCATAGCATGACCATATAAAATTGTATTTCGATTCATAGAAAGAATATTATTCCGATAATCCATAAAGACACTTCCTGCACGACTTTCCTCGTCTCTAAAATTATGATTTAAATAAAACTCATTATTGTCAGCTTGTAGTACTGGATTATTTAACTTTGTTCCATCCACTGAAATCCATCCCACAATTTGACGGTTCATTGCTAATAAATCTTGGAATTGAGGTCTTATCGTTGAAGGAGCTTGAGTTTCTTCTTCTTGATTTACTGGCCGATCCTCAGTAGTGCTTAATGTAGCTTGATATATATCCTGCACTTCCTTCAGTGATTTTGATGTCTCATAGTACGTATATAAATACTTTGCCAGGGAAAATGCAGAAAATAAAAATATCGCTACATATAGAAATGTGACTAACTTCGACGCCTTCTTTTTCATCCTATCACCAATCATATCCCTATTGGCATCATATAATAGCCAAGTTGTTTATCTTCATTAAATACCGCGTCCACCCCATAAACCTCTTTAATAACATCTTTCGTGATCACATCATGTGGAGCACCTTCTGCGAATAGTTGACCATCCTTCATTAAAATAATATGGTCACTATAGCGAATAGCTTGATTAATATCATGAAGCACCATGATAATCGTTAAGCCGTGCTGCTCGTTTAATGTTTTGACAAGCTCTAATAATTCTAGTTGATAATAAATATCCAAATAGGTTGTCGGCTCGTCCAAGCATAGTATTTCAGATTGTTGTGCCAAAGCCATAGCAATCCAGACACGTTGGCGCTCCCCACCTGATAACGCCTCTAAATTTGTTGTACTCTTTTGTTGTAAATTTGTACAAGCCAGTGCCCATTCAATGGCTTTTGCATCTCCTTCATTGTCTTTTTTCAGCAATGTTTGATGGGGAAGACGACCAAAGCCGACTAATTTTTCAATTGTTAAATCTTTCGGTATATCGTTTTGCTGATACACTATCGCTAGTTTTTTAGCGAATTCCTTAGGCTTATAGTTTAGTAGGTCTTTATTTTCTAACAGGACATTCCCTGATTTAGGTAAATGAAGACGAGAGATAACACTTAATAAAGTTGATTTTCCACAGCCATTCGGGCCAATAATTGTTGTAATTTTGCCCTTTGTAATGGATGTTGAAACGCCATTTAGATGGTTACGTGTATGATCATGCGATACAATGATGTCTTGTATATCCATATTTGTCACTCTTTTCGTAATAAGAATATGAGGAAGGGTCCACCGATAATTGCCATAATTGTGGACGCTGGAATTTCAAGTGGTGCAACAATTGTACGTCCAATTGTATCTGCTGCTAAAATTAATAATGCTCCTGCCAGTGCTGTAAACGGAATAAGCACAGCATGATCATGACCAACCAATCTGCGAGCAATATGAGGTACTAATAGTCCCACAAATGAAATAACACCTGCAACAACAACTGAAACAGCTGCTAG
Organism: Lysinibacillus sp. UBA5990; assembly: GCF_002429815.1. Taxonomy (NCBI): domain Bacteria; kingdom Bacillati; phylum Bacillota; class Bacilli; order Caryophanales; family Bacillaceae; genus Lysinibacillus; species Lysinibacillus sp. UBA5990. The sequence goes on along the minus strand of NZ_DJAY01000001.1, from coordinate 29,875 downwards.
TAAAACAGCCACGGCTGCAATTAATAACCGTGCTCGCGCAACTTGAAATCCTAAACTTTTAACAGTTTTGTCTTGTAATACGAGTAAATTACACCAACTATGTAAAGCAAGAGCACCTATTAATCCAATTGAACCATATGTCACAATTGTGGAAACATCTTTCCATGTTCGCATTGTTAAATTAGAACCAATCACACTAGATGCGGACATATTTAAGGAGCCACCTAAGCTAATCATAGCCTCGGTTAAGCCCGTAAACATAGCGTTAATCGCTATCCCTACTAAAATCAATTTGAGAGGGCTTAGCCCAGATTTCCAAGATAGTGCAAAGACAAGCGTACAGGCTAAGGCTCCGCCCATAAATGCTAAAACGGGTGTCATAAAAAATAATGTGGGGAAAAAGGCAACAATAAACAATTGAACAAATGCTGCACCCGAAGATATTCCGATGATCCCTGCATCTGCCAATGGATTACGCATCACCGATTGTAAAAGCACCCCAGAAACTGAAAGTGCGGCACCTGCAAATAATGCGACGATGATACGTGGGAAGCGTAAATCACGGATCGCATCCATTTGACTGTTCCCCTCCTCAAATAATGCCCCTATAAACTCAAAAAAGCCCATTTTAATGCTACCTGTTGTGGCTGAATAAATAACTGTCACAAGTAATAGAAAAATTACAAGTAAAAAACTGACGATTCTTTTTGTCATATCGGACTTCCTTTTTCTTTTTTATTCCGTATAGGATAAGAAAAACGCTCTATGACGAGTAAAATACTGATCATACGAGCGACATTCAAGTTACTATTTACGATAGAAAATTTCCATCAGCTGCCCTAAAGCCTGTGGTACCTGCAAGGAGGATGTCGTCCCGAATAATTCTTCCTCTAAATCATAGACTTTATCGTTTTTCACTGCTTCGAAATGTTTCCAAATATCATTTGTTTTAAATTCTTCATCAAACATTTTCACAACTTCATCGGGCATGCCATGTGATAAGCGCAAAATAATATCCGGATTGCTATTATGGAGGTATTCCGTATTAGAAGATAGATATTCTGCATCCTGTCCTTCCATTACATTGATACCTCCTGCTCGTTTCACAAGATCCCCAGCATACGAATTTTCTGTTGCTACTAAATAACTCCCTGGTATACCTAGTAATATTAATACCCGAGGACCTTCTTTATTCGCAGCTACACTTTGGGCTGCCTCGATGTTTTTCTGTAGATCTTTTACTAATGTATCCGCTTGGGCTTCACGATCATAGCGTTCTCCTAGAGATGTTATTTCCTTTAGCATGGCATCAACGCTTTGGAAATTAAGAAAATCAACAGGAATATTAAGTTGTTTAAATTTATCCTGTAAATCGTATTCTAAAGTTGAAACGGATAATACTTCTGTCGGATTTAATGACTTAACAATTTCCATATCTGGCTCCATCGCATTACCGATTGTTGGTAAACCATCAAAACGCTTTGCTAATTGCTTTTCAGTTTCTGGTACAGCAATTGCATCAAGCTCCAGCTTATCAAGGATATCTGCTATTACTACCGTCCCCGCAATGATACGTTGCTCACTATCTTCTGTTACCTGTTCTTTATCAGTAACTGTCTCTTTCTTTTCTGTTTGATCACTGCTACTACATGCAGCGAGAATTAGTGATAGTAATGTCAACAACAGTAACTTCAGTTTCCAATCTTTTTTCATTGTGTCATCCTCCACCCTGCTCAGTCATCTCATTTTTGGTTTTTCTAATACGCTTAATAAGTAACCAGCCTGACACTAGACATATAACGATCAGACCAATAATTTTTACGATGTTTAACGGTTCAATTGGTTGTTCTGCAACCGTTTTTTTCACTACAATTTTGTCCGTAGTTTCCTCTTTTGTTTTACTATCCTCTGATTCTTCTAAAGCTTTATCAGTTGGTTCATCAAGTGTACGATCAAATGTTAATTTTTCTTCCTTTGGTATAAGCAATGGTGATTGAATAGCTGGTAATGTCTGTGTGGCTTTGCTAGATAAACTTGCTTTACTTATTTGTACTTGTGGCTTTTGTACCTGCTCCTTAACCGTATCCACCAGCTTATCTTGTACAACTTGCTTAGTAGATTCTTCGTCGTTGAAGGGTTTGTGTAAAAGTGATGCGATCTGTTTTTGATTGAATGCTAGCTGAACAAAGTATTGATGATGATAAGAAATGTCAGGAATATCGATCTTCACCCACATTCTTAACGGCTGTGTTAAGTCCTCAACCTCAAATTCCACAATGCGTACATTATCTAAAAGTGAAACTTGCTTAGGTTCAATCTGATTTCCCTTATCATCTACCTGTAGACCTGTCACCCAAGCTGATTGTAAAATGGTCATTTGCACATAGTATCTACCATCCTTTTCAATAACCTTTGCGATTGGATTCACATAGTTATTCATAATAGAAGGTTCATTTTTACCATCCGCTAATAATACATAATCCACTGCCCATTCTAGTCCCTTTGTTTCTTCAACAACTAAGTTTTCAGCATCATCCGTCTTGTTTTCTTCCTGAGGAACTGTCGGTGTAAGTCCCGCCATTTCTATTTGTATCTCTTGAGTGAACGAAATATATGGTTCTTCAGGTGCAAGCTCTACATGACCCTTTATAACAATCGGATCTTGTAATGCCAAAACATCAAACTGAACTAAATTTTCTATATCTTGAGTCCAAGAAATTTCATTACCAAGCTGTTCGATATGTATGTCACGTACAGAATATGGCTGTTCTAGTACCAAAGCTAATTGATACTGTCCATCCTTTACGGTGAGAGTTGCTTTATGTTTAAAAAGGTTTTCTTCAAATCCCTCAATAGGAGAAAAACTTAGTTCAACTTGATAACTACCATCTATTATGCCAAGATTTTCAGCTTTTGCTTGCATAAAAATGGATGGAGGAAAAGCAAGCAATAAAACTGCCAAAACAGCCAAAATACAAATGTGCTTTTTTATGATTGTCATTGCATAGTCTCCTCCCATTTTAAACACATAGGAACTTCCTCCCCCATAAAATATGAGAAAGGAAGTTGCTGTAAAAATTCTTATTATTTATTCATATATTGCAAAGAGCCATTTAAAATTTTCGCCATATGTGAACGTTTTAATGGGCTATTTGCATCAATAACTGTTTTACCATCAGCAGTTGGAGAACCAGTCATTACTTTACCTGCATATAGAAGTGCAAAGGCTTTTTTTGCTTCTTCATCTTTCACTTTTGCTCCATCAGCATAGTAAGAAAGACTTGTATCACCAAAGCTCATTTCTTTTCCTGCTACATGTGTTACAGTGCGATAAATCATTACAGCTGCTTGTTGACGAGTAAGTGTATCATTTGGATTGAAGTTTGTAGCTTTTTTAACAATCCCAGCTTCAGCTAATGCATTAATTGCTTGAACAGCTTCCGCACTAAGCTTCCCTGTATCTTTAAATCCAGCATCTTTTGTAGAAGATACGTTCAATGAACGTGCTACCATTAAAGCAAATTGAGAACGTGTAATGTTGTCATTTGGTCTAAAATTGTCTTGTGCCTTCACAATTCCTAAGCTGTAAAGTGATAGAATAGCATCTTTATTCGCATCTTTACTAATGTCCTTAAATGGATTAATAACTGGCTTCACTGCACCTTCCACAGCAAAGCTAAATTGTACTGTATGATTCGAATCATACTTCACACCTTGTGCTGGCTCATTTACAACGATGTGTAATTGAGCATTTACCAGTTTCTTCAAATCTGCAACTTCAAATGAATATGTGCGTGAATTTGTTGCATCATCTTGTTTCACTAAAGTAGCTTCTTTCCCCTCTACAGTGAAACCTTTTACATATTGACCTTGAGGGAATGTCATTGTCACAACATTTTTACCTTCTTTTACAGTAACCCCTACTTTTGGTGCGATATATTGTTTCATCATTGATTCTTCTGTTGTACCATCTTTGTAAACAGTGACAGCTACTTCATTCACATTCACTTTCACTTCTTCTTTTACTTCTTTCACTGCTTTTAAATCAAAGTCATACCATTTATCCATATTTGCGGACGGAACGACTACATGAATTTTTGCTGATTTAACTTCATCAACAACAACAGGGAAACTGTATGTAATTGTACCATCGCTATTTTTTACTTCTTTAGCATCTACAAAAGTATCGCCTTGTTTTGTTTGTAGACCTGCAATCATTGGTGCTGATTTAGCTGTAATTGTTAATTGAGCTTCAAATTTACCGTCTTTTTCAACGATTGTTCCTTGTGGTACTAAATGAGAACTAATTGCAGGCTGTGCTTCTGTCGTACCTGTTTTAAAAATTTGGAAATTAATAGCTGAATCTGTTTTAGCAGCTTTCGTTGTTTCTGCTTTCACTTCTGTATTTGTTGTGACTAATTCTGCCGCAGATGCAAAGGAAGGAACTGTTAGAGATGCTGCTAACAATGAAGCTAGTACGATTTTAGTTGCGCGTGATTGACGTTTTTTTGCCATTTTATTGACCCTCCGTTTTTGTTTGTAGTTTTTTTCTATAAAGTAAAAATGCTGACCCCACTAATGCAACGATTAAAAGATAAGGTGTTGTATCACCTGTTTGTGGATTGGGCACTTGACTTTCAGTTGTAGTTGCTGAAGAAGTTGGTTGTGATTTACTGGATTCTGTCTGTTGAGTAGAAGCAGTTGCTGAGCTTGCAATTGATGTAGCATCAAATACAAGTGATACACTGTATTCATGATGATAATTGATGTCATCAATATCAATTTTCATCGCTGTTACTACAGGTTTTGTTAGGTCTTTAACGGTGAATTGTACAGTTCGTGTATCCGCTGCTTGATCTTCATTTACTACAGTTGCTCCACCTGGTGGTTGAAATTTCGTAATCCATGCACTGTTTTTTAATGTAATTTGTACTACTGCAGTGCCATTTTTCACCGTAACCTTCGCGGGTTTTACAAAATAATCATTAGCAATTGATGCGGAATTACTCTCAGGTTTATTGACCTGATATTTTATCGAATGAGTGCCATCAGCCAGTTGAGCAGATGCTTGAGTTAACCCGAAGTTAACGACAAAAATACTAACAAGCATGATCAACATGAGCATTTTCTTCATGTGTTGCACGCCTCCCTTAGTCATAATAAAACATCCTAATTGATAGATTCCCTTCCACGAAAGCACTTTCATGTAAACGAAAATAATTCTCAATTACGATTCTACTCCCAAGAATAATCGTTACTGCCAGTCACTGTCAACCGTTAATCCAAATTCGTCCTCAATATGTCAAATTTTCCTCCTAATAAAAAGAATATCACCAAAATTTGGTGATATTCTCGCTCTTATTTTATTTAGCAAAAATCTCTAAAATACCGATCAACAATAATAGCCATCCTGAAATGGCTGTTGAATGCCTGCCAATAAACGTTTTGGAGAGCAATGCGCCACATTGACTGCCTACTCCCACCGTAACAAATGAAAAGACACCAATGGAAATTACTGTCCATATTGCAGAAATGCCATTTGCTCCAATGGCAATACCTCCTGCTAAGCAATTGGCTGACAATATAAATCCGAGTGCCATTGCCTCTCGAGTTGAGATGACTAAATTTTTATCTTCATCAAATAGTTCAGGGTTACCCGCTATTCGTTGATTAGAAAAGTTATTGGACATCAAGGTCCATATGCCAATAACACATAATAGTAAACTTCCTAATAAATTGGCAGTATGCGGTGAAATATATTCAACAACAGTGCTGCCAGCTGTTACTGCTACATATGTGACAATCATTGACATGCCAGCGATCACTGCATTCGATAAAATAGGAATTTTAACTTGCTTGACACCATAGGCTAGGCCAATCCCCAAATTATCTAGATTCGCAGCAATTCCTATTAGAATAATAGTAATCCAGTGCACACTAAGCCTCCTCAAAACCCAGTCTCCATTTTCACCTATCATATGTAATCGTGTTAAAAATCTATGGGCATTTTAGAACCCTGTTCAGAACCTTTTCCGTAATGAATCCTCCATTTTATTGCATGAGTTACATGAATCGTCAATTTGACAAAAGTAACAACTTCTATATAAAATTAAGTTGTTACTTGTTAATATTTATTAATTTTCACTAGGATGTAAGTAATTATTGAAAGGGGAATTTGATGAGATATTTAAAAGTATGGAAGATAGGATTTGCTTTATCATGCCTACTAGTATTAGCTGCATGTGGTTCTGCTGATGCGGGTACAAAAGATAAAAAAGAAATTAACTTGGCATATGTTGAATGGGATACAGAGGTTGCTTCTACCCATGTAATAGGACAAGTATTGGAGAATTTAGGATATGATGTGACGCTCACACCATTAGACAATGGCATTATGTGGGAGGCACTTGCGAACGGTGAGGTTGACGGTATGGTATCTGCCTGGTTACCCCAAACACACGCTCCACAAGTAGAGAAATACAAAGATAAAATTGAGAATCTAGGTGAAAACCTTACTGGTGCTAAAATTGGCTTAGTCGTTCCAAGTTATATGGACGTTAATTCCATTAAAGACTTAACAAATCAAGCCAATAAAACAATTACAGGTATTGAACCAGGAGCTAATATGATGGCCACAACAGAAAATGCCTATAAGGAATATGACAATCTAAAAGGCTGGAATGTACTAACCTCTTCTGCTGGTGCCATGACCGCAGCCCTTAGTCAAGCCATTTCGAATCATGAAGAAATCATCATTACAGGTTGGTCACCCCACTGGATCTTTAATGCCTACGATTTAAAATATTTAGAAGATCCAAAAGGTTTATATGGTACGGAAGAATATATTGGTACATTTGCTCGTAAAGGATTAAAGAAAGATGCTTCCGAGGCATATGATGTCCTAAATCGTTTCCATTGGACTGCCGAAGATATTGAAAGTGTGATGTTTGATATTATGGAAGGTATGAGTGCCACAGACGCTGCAAAAAAATGGATTAACAATAATCAAGATAAAGTAGCCGAATGGACAAAAGATGTAAAAACACCATAAATGAAAAAGATCCATTTACTGATTATTAGTAAATGGATCTTTTTCATTAACTACTTCTAACTGGAATCCCCCTTTTAGAAATGATCATCTTGAGACTAGTTTCTAATTTTGGACCCTATGCTTTAATGAATAAAAACTTTCTTTTTACTCTTATTGGCCTCCACAATATATTATCTTCATATCTATGAATTTATTTATACATCTTAACTTTTTTAACCCCAACATTTATTATTACTAATAATGATAGAAAAACTTAAGCACGTTTGATCATACATCTTTTATGAAATTATTTCCCGAATGCCCTTTCAGTTAAATTTTTTACTATAAATCGAAAGAAAAGGAGTCTTTCATGAACTTAAATCTCAAAGCATTGTTTCCTTCCTATCGTTATTTTCGTTCAAAGCCAACTCAACTATCACATGATTCTCATATTTTTTATCATCACGAAACTAAGGAATGGTTTTCTATTTCCAAGCATGAGGTTTCACAGCGGGACTACGAATGGTTGACGGTTTTTTATACTGAAGTTACCTCTTCGCTAGTTCAGGCATCAGATTTATGGTATGAATTTATTTATTCAAATGGTGACATACCATCCAAGTTAACGTTTAACAAAGCACGGGTTATTCAAATAACGTTTATTAACGAAAATCCTCCTTTAGAAGCTTTAAAAGAAGCGCTTTATAATTTTTTTCAGGAGGATACGGTATTCCTTCAAGTTGCTAAAAATCAATTTTTACTTATTGAACCTGAAAAACATTCAATACGTGAGAAGGAAGATTTTATTGCCCTTATCCGTACGATTGAAGCCGATTTTTATGTTCGCATCCATTTATATTTGGGAGAATTTTATGCAATCAATCAGGATTTTTCCGTTAAATTCCAAAGGGAAGCACAATGGTTCAAGGAATGCTTACATTTAAGATTTGCTGAACCTTATTATTCATTTCAAACGATATTTCCTATTTTACTAACAGAACAATTGCCCACTTCTATTCTTAAATTTATCGAGGAGCAAATTATTATACCTTTAAGATCTGACAAGGAATTACTGGAAACGGTTAAAACCTTTTGTGAATGTGGTTTCAATATTTCTATGACATCAAAAAAATTACATATGCATCGTAATACGCTTACCTATCGATTATCCAAGTTCCAAGAAATCACCAATATTCATATCAAAAATCTAGATGGTGTTATTCTTGTTTACTTTGCTAGTTATCTTTGGTCATTTTTACAAAATGCACAAAAATAATTAACTGAAAATTATGCACATTAAACATAGGTTTTCTTCATTACTTTATTTACACTGAATAAAAGAACAAGGGGGATTAAACATGGAGAAAATTGTACTTAATCATATTTATAAAATATATGATGGCGGTGTAAATGCTGTATCTGATTTTAATTTAACTGTTCAGGATCAAGAGTTTATTGTACTTGTTGGTCCTTCAGGTTGTGGCAAATCAACAACATTACGTATGATCGCTGGATTAGAGGAAATTTCGGAAGGCGATTTTTTAATTGACAACAAGAAAATGAATGATGTGCCATCTAAGGAACGTGATATTGCGATGGTCTTTCAAAACTATGCTCTCTATCCACATATGACGGTATATGACAACATGGCATTTGGCTTAAAGCTCCGTAAGTTTTCAAAACTACAAATTCAAGAACGTGTCCACAATGCAGCAGCCATACTTGATTTAGAAAAGTATTTAGATCGTAAGCCTAAAGCTTTATCAGGTGGTCAAAGACAACGAGTTGCCCTTGGTCGAGCAATCGTCCGAGATGCAAATATTTTCTTAATGGACGAACCATTGTCCAATTTAGATGCAAAACTACGCGTGCAAATGCGTGCAGAAATTACTAAGCTCCATCGACGTTTAAAAACAACGACAATCTACGTAACACATGACCAAACTGAAGCCATGACAATGGCAACACGTCTTGTCGTCATGAAAGACGGTATTGTTCAACAAGTCGGTACACCTGAAGAAGTATACGGTTTACCTGAAAATAAATTCGTTGGTGGTTTTATAGGCTCACCATCGATGAACTTTTTTAAAGGGATTTTCCATGAAAAAGGGTTTCAAATAGGGTCTATTTCATTAACCCTTCCTGCAGAAAAATCCAAATTATTAGTAGAAAAAGGTTATTTACAAAAAGAGCTGATCTTGGGCATTCGTCCTGAACATATTTATGAAAATTCTTCTGTCCATTCAGAGCCGTTCTTCTCAGCTATTGAGGCAGATATCGATGTATCCGAATTAACAGGGGCTGAGCTGATGTTACATTCACAGTTAAATGGTCAGCCCTATATTGCACGTGTAAACTCTGATACTCGAATAACTCAGGGTCAGGTAGCAAACCTACTATTTGATATGTCACGCGCTCATTTCTTTGACTTAGAATCAGAACAGCGTATTCGGTAGAGTAAAAGCTTTATTGAAAGGGATTCAGATAACAAGTCAGTTTCCCTTTTACAGTTCAACATTGGTTTTTTAGCTATTTTGATTCCATTTTAGAGGGCGATTAGTGTTTCCCCATTGGAACAACCACATTTATCTTCCTAACAGTTCGCCATCCTCCTCTACCTTACGTCAATCAAAATGTTGACGAAAAAAACCCAATTTCTCAATATAAGCTATATAAAGAAGTTGGGTCTTTGTATGAAATTTTTATTGATGTAATTTTCCATTTTCCTCATCATGCCACTGTTTTTGATTACTTCAATGCTGCACCATACAGTCCCGTCTCACCTTTATGAATACTACTCTCTATAATTTGCTCTTTTCCTTCAAAAGGAGTATTCAACAGGCGCTGCTGAATTACGTTTTTAATCAGTTCAATGATTTTCGGCTGATGATTAAAAAAGCCTCCGCCTAATACTATGCAGTGTGGATCAAGCATTAAAATCATTTGACGTAACTGTTTTTCCATGCAATAAATGATTTGCTGCAATACTTTCTCCATAATAGGGTCACCCTTGTAATAGAGCTCCATCATGTCTTTTAATCGGATATTTGAATTTCCCAATAATGTTCTTCCAAGCTTTTCTAGAGCTGGCCCAGCGACACTTTCTTCTAAAGTTTCACCAGCTTGACCGACAATATTAAAACCTATTTCACCAGCTAATCCTGTTCCTCGTAAAAACTCACCATTGACAATGGTACAACAGGATATCCCTGTACTTAATGTTATATATACCATCGTTTCCTTCCGAAATCCTCTAGCATTATACTCTCCCCAAGTAGCCATATGCACATCGTTATCCATCATAATCTGTGCATGGGGAAAAAATTCAGTTAATCGTTCACAAATTGGAAAGTTACTCCACGGTATATTATTTTGGTAGACGGCTAGACCCTTTTGAACATCAACAATCCCAGGTACACCAATACATACCTTAGAAACTTCATTAAAAGAGAGCTTCTTTTCCGTACAGAGTATTTCAAAGCTATCAATTAAACAATGGAATAAAGCTTCTCTTGTGGAAATATCACTTGGTACCTCTCTTTTAATTAAAATCTGCTGATATTGGTTGAATAAAGCCGTGGCTAATTTTGTTCCACCAACATCTGCTACTAAAATATGACTCATCTTTACATCACCAGTTCTCCCCACAGGATTTACTTAAATTCAAAATTATCAGAAAGTAATAAGTGGAATAATATCTATTACTTCTTGAATAGGTTTTTATTATGAAAGTTTAACGACTTGTGTTAAATTACGTGGTTTATCGGGGTTACGCCCTTTAAATATTGCATGTTGATATGCTAAAAGTTGAAAGTAAGGGACCGCTTCAACAAGGCGATTTAAATCATCTACTTCTGCTGATAGCTTAAAAATTAAATCCGCTTCTAATTCCTCTGAAGCTATACCAATAATAATAACGAAGCCACCAAGCTTTTGTATATCCTTCACTAATGCCTGATCATATTCCTTCGTTTCATTTTGTGTAAATATAATAACAACCGTTTCTTTATCAACAATAGAAATTGGTCCATGTCGGAATTCTAAATTTGAGTAACTTTCACATTCCGTTTGGGTCATTTCTTTTAGCTTTAATGTTGCTTCTTTAGCCAACCCATTATAAGCACCGGACCCTAAAAAGATAAAGCGCTTTTTTGAAGCATCTTCCGTCACCTGCGTTAATTGTTGTCCATTGCCTAATGCCGATTGAACAAGAGCGGGGATTTTCTCTAACTGTCCCAGTATATCCACGCATCCACTAATTTTCGCAGCATATAATTGCAAGGCGTATAGCATATTAGAAAATGATTGTGTCATGACCACACTTTTTTCTGATATATCATTTAAAGCGATCAATTCATTTGATAATCTAGCCATAGGTGTGTCACCATTACATGTTACTGCCATAGTACGTATATTTTTCGCACCAGTCAAATGCTCTAAGGACATAATGATTTCCGAAGTTGTCCCCGACCGTGAAATTCCAATAATCAGATACTTTTTATGCGTTAAAATAAATGTGTCTGTGTGTAAAAATAACTCAGATGCGGGTACAGCAATGGCAAACGCTCCAGTAACAGTTTGATAATAACGCGCTGCTGCAATCGCTAAATAATAGGATGTTCCACATCCTGTGAAAAGCACTATATCAACAGCTTCTTCATTGAAAGTCATTAATTGCACAATGTCTTTTGTTCTTTCTAACTTTTGTCCCTGTGCCATAATTTCATTGTAAGTGTACATAAACAAATCCCTACTTCTCTTTTATTTTAGTTATTTGTATCTCATCTAAGAGTTTTTCCACTGTATTTCTTTGGACTTTGGCAATCTCTTTATGTGCTGCATTCGCTGAGCCACATGCAACAGCCCATTTATATGCCTCTGTATGGTCTGCACCATGTGAGAGCTTATAAATAAGTCCTCCTAAAAAGGCATCACCACTTCCTACTGTATTGACCACATTTATCCGTGGTGCATTCACTTTGTAAACCCCTGACGGATGAACAAATAGAGCGCCTTGCTCGCCCAATGAAAAGCATACATGCTCAATGCCTAATTTTTGAAATTTGATACCAGCCTGAACTAAGTCTTCATGAGTTAAAGCAGGCCTACCGATTAATTGAGTAATTTCATCCTCATTTGGCTTAATAATGAAAGGTATTGCTGTAATACCTTTTTTCAAAGCATCGCCACTTGTATCAAGTGCGACTTTAATACCTTTTTCCTTTAATAAATGGATAATCGTTGCATATGCCGTTTTTTGTATGCCTTGAGGAAGGCTTCCTGACAATACAAAATAGCTAGCATGTTCTGCTTTAGTTTCAATCCACTTTAACATGTTTATCCATTCTTGCTCATGTATGGTTGGCCCAGCCTCTAACAGCTCGCTCATTTCCTTCGTTTGCTGATTAATAATCGTTAAACAAACGCGGTTTTCTTCCTTTATTTGTATGAACTCTGTTTGGAGATTTTCTTCCTGTAAAAGCTCGACTATTTTACTGCCATTTAATCCACCAACGAAACCGCCAATATTCACTTCACCACCAAGTGATGCAATAACACGAGCTACGTTAACCCCTTTTCCACCACCTTGTTGTGACTTCTGTAATATACGATTCGTCTGACCAATCATTAAAGAGTCCAGCTCATATACTTGGTCAATGGCTGCGTTTAAGGTTAATGTAGTAATCATTTTTGTAACATCACAATCTTTTGCTCTACTAATTTAATTAAAGATTCACGTGCAGGAAGGAAATACTTTCTTGGATCATTTTCTGTTGGATGATCATTAAAATAAGCTCTTAATTCCTCAGCAAATAAGTCTTTAAGCTCAGTAGAAAAATTCACTTTTGCAATTCCGTACTTCAAAGATTCACGTACATCCTCTTCCGGCACCCCAGATGCTCCATGCATGACTAATGGAATATTAGTAGAGCTATGGATTTCTTGTAAAAGCTCAAATAGCAATTTTGGCTTTTGCTGATATTTACCGTGTGCGGTACCGAAAGCAGGGGCAAACGATTGAATTCCTGTAACCTTCACAAAATGCTCAGCTTGCTTTGGGTCAGTAAAGAATGCATTCTCTTCCTTTACGCTTACACTATCCTCGACACCACCAATTGTCCCGAGCTCCGCTTCAACAGGCACATTTACCGCACTTGCAGCTTCTACTACTTTTTTTACTAATAAAATATTTTCCTCATAAGGTAAGGAAGATCCATCAATCATCACAGAGGTGTAGCCTGCTCGTAAACATTCCATTACAGTATGATAAGATTCGCCATGATCCAAATGTAATGCCACCGGTACTTTTGCCTGTTCCGCTGCTGTTTTTGCCAGTGCAATTAGATAAGGCATCTCTACATATTTATAAGTGCTTGAAGTTGTTTGCAAAATTACAGGTGCACCCACTTTTTCTGCCCCAGCAATTACAGCTTTAATCACTTCTAAATTATGTGCCCCAAAAGCACCGATTGCATAATTATTTTTATAAGCGTCTTCTAACATATCTTTAGTTGTCACTAATGGCATAATAGAATTCCTCCCTCAATGGGTTGTTGGTATAATATATAACAAAAATAAATGCAGCAAATTATTAGATTTTAATTTAATTCCGTATAAAAACGGCAACGATCTCCTCTTACAATCGAAATACAGAATTCCACTGGTTTTCCTGAAGTATCAAACGCAGTCCGTTCTAGCAACAAAGCTGGTTTTCCAGCATCTGTTTTCAATAAAGGTGCTTCGTCTTTATTAATAAGGACAGGTTCGAAGGCTTCTCTCGCCCTTACAACAATAATGTTAAAACGTTCGGCTAATAAACTGTATAAAGATGAAGATGTTACTTCTCGTAATATTTCAATATCCTTAATAAGGCTTAAAGGTAAAAAAGATGATTCCAAAATAATCGGCTCATTATCGGCAAATCGTAAACGCTTCATTTCTACAACTTGTTCATTTTCCTCTAATGCTAAATTGGATCTAACCTTAGTTGATGGATACACCTTCTGTATTTCTAGTACTTCATCTTTTTGATTAAATCCTTTTTCTTGAATCATGCGACTAAAGCTATAAAATCCACCAAGAGATTGTTCAAGTCTTGGCTTGGAAACAAAGGTTCCTTTTCCTTGAATACGATATAATTTATCTTCCTTTACTAATTCCTCGATTGCCTTTTTTACTGTATTTCGACTAACGTGGAACATCTCCATCAATTGATTTTCCGAGTCAATTTTATCTCCTGGTTTCCATTCACCTGATTGAATTTTTCCAAATAAAATTTGTTTCAATTGATGATATAATGGGATTACACTAGATTGATCTAATAAATGCATCTTTTTTCCTTCCTTCTCTAGGTTTTGTAATCAATATACCATCTATATAATAGGATGCCTATTGATATATCAATCCTTTTCAAAGGCAAGATTTCCTAGGCAAAAAGTTTTCTCTACTTCTCCTTCTTCATTCAACCAAACGATATCTGCGTCTTTTCCTAGTGCTATAGACCCTTTACGATTGTCTATGCCTAAATGCTCTGCTTGATTTAAAGAAACAACACGTATTTGCTCAACAAGTGAAAGTGTAAGCCACTCTTCTATGTTTTTCCTTGCCGTATTCATATTTAACACACTTCCTGCTAAGGATCCTGTTTTACGTTGAACACATTGTTTATTCAATACTTCTACTTCATTACCACCTAAATGATACAAACCATCTGGCATCCCCTTGGCACGCATACCATCTGTTATGACGAGCAAACGATTTAAGCCTGTCATCTTGTAAACCATTGGTAGTAAATCTTTATGAAAATGGATATTATCTGGAATTATTTCCACATACACATCTTCGGCTAAAAGTACTGCTCCCACAACACCTGGATCACGATGATGGAGTCCACTCATGCCATTAAATAGGTGTGTTACATGGGTAATACCAGCTTTTATTGCATGTTGTGTTGTTTGATAGTCAGCATCAGAGTGACCAATAGATGCAATAACCCCTTTGCTAGTTAATTCGCGTAGTAATTCAAAATCACTATCTTCCTCTGGTGCAAATGTGACAAGACGAATTGAATGATGAGACGTATCATACAAATCATTAAATTGTTGAACATTTGGTTTTAAAATAAACGCTTCGGATTGGGCCCCTTTTTTAGCTTGACTAATAAATGGACCTTCTAAATGAATTCCTAACATCTCTGGTACTGCTGTTGGTTGATTTTTATAATAATAGGCAAGTGCCTCAACAGCAGCTTTGATCTCCGACATTGGGCCTGTCATCGTTGTAGCCAAAAAAGCAGTTACACCCTCACTTGCTAAGTATTGGGCTATTTTCGAATAATAAATATGGTTCGCATCCATAAAATCATGACCTACAGCACCATGTATATGGATATCGATCATCCCAGGGATGATATAGCCTTTTTGCTGACAGTCTATTACATTCTCTCTTACAAGGAATGAAGGGCAATTTGCCATTTGATCAATTACTATAATTTTTCCATCCGACATTTCTAGAAATCCGTTAGTAATAATTTGATTTTCCATTACGATATTCGCATTAATAATCCATTTTTTATTCACGAGGTGATCCCTCTCCCAGCAGAGTAATATGGTAGATTAGTATGTTCCTCAGCTTCTCTATCTTTCTTAAATATATGGGATGACATCCACGTTAAAAATAAAGCAGCTAAACTAACACCGAAAAACGGTATTAAGCCTGGAAACCAGCTATATAGTTTATAAAGAATTATAAGACCAACAATATTGCTAATCATTTGTAATGGATACGCAATACTAAATATGATGGAAGCAGCAAAGTAGCGCAATGTTGGTAAATCATAATGAGCGTATAGCTGAAATATATTCACGACAATCATACCGAACAGTATACTAATAGAAATAAACACTGTGAGTAATAGTAAGCCTAGTAAGCCATGTAACGATGAAACTATTTGAAAATTAATTGTTAAAAAGTAGCCAACACTCAGTAAGATCATACCTATTTTATTTGATGGAATAAATTCAACTTTATATGTATTCCAATAGATTTTGACTAATCGTTTTAAGCCATCTTCTCCTTGTAATCTTTTCCGTAAAGTAGTAAACATGGCAACAGTCGCTGGGGCTACTCCAAATAGCAAAAGTCCAAGTAAAGTTAAACCTGTCCATAGTAACTGTAATACTGCTAATAATGTGATCCATTCTACAAACCAGTATAATTTACCTTTCCACCCTTCCAATTCCATGCCCATTCCCTCCCTACGATTCACATATTACTATCTATACATTTTTTCATTTACACTCGCTACACCCAAGCATGCGTCACATAAGCCAAGTTGAATGGTAATCTTTCAGCTTATGTGACCTTCTACTTGTTAAGTTTGAAGAAATTGAACCTCCTTATTTGGAACGGTCATATGCCCCCTGCGCTACTTCCATATAGTCTTGCAAGCCCATTTTCTCGATGGTTTTCTTATAGTCATTCCATTTATCGAAATTTTCTTTTCCTGTAATAAAGCTTGCTGTCATTTCATTTACATATGTTTGAATATCTGTTAAAACAGCGGACACACGATCATTTTCTTCCACTGTGTAATTCAACCCTGGAATAATGTCATCATCTTTCAAAGCATACGGCATGACTTGCTTAGCATTGTTAAGAGAATTTTCCTTAGCCTCTGCCCCTTGGAAATACTTTTGCGTTACAATCCCAGGGTAATAACCACCAGGCCATGTTAAATAATCACTTATTGCTTGATCTAAGTTTTTGCCATCTGGATTATTTGTAATATTGTCGATATATTGAATAGTCCCATCCTCATTTTCTTCGTAAGTGACACCTTCAAAGCCCATAAAGAACATTTTAGCCCCTTCATCACCATATAAATGGTCAATCCAGCGAACCATTGCTTCAGGATTTTTTGCTTTATCTGTTACTACAAACATTCCTAGATTTCCAAGACCATTAGACATCGCAGTATATTGTCGATCCCCTTTTGGTCCTTCTAATACTTGTGCACCTGTATAACCATCTAGTTTAAATAACTCTTTAGGATCTACTTCACTAAGCATGCCAAACGTTCCTTTAGCTGCTTCTGCTGCAAATTTTTGAGGCTCTGTCGTAAATACATCCTTATTAATTAAACCTTCTTTATAAAGCTTATTTAAATACTCAAGTAATTGTTTATATTCGTCGGTCGTTGGCACGAATCGGAATTCCTCAGTACCTTCTTTAAAATCTAAATTCAGATTCATCGTCCCTTGTTTATTCAAGCCAAACGATCCTCTTAAGTAAGAGATGATTTGTTCAATACCATAACCTGTTCCCCAGCCTTGTTCATCTTGTAAACCATTACCATTTGGGTCATTTTCTTTAAATGCTTTTAGTACTTTGTACAAATCATCTGTTGTTTCTGGTGATGGCAAGCCTAGATGATCAAGCCATTCTTGGTTAATCCATGGCGCTCCCACGCGAAGTGATGAAAATTTCGGATCATAAATTGTTGGGAAGCCATAAATATTCCCATCTGCCATCGTCACACCTTGCTTGACAGATGGGTATTCTTCTAATAGCTTTTTAAAATTGGGTGCATATTGATCGATGTAATCATTCAACGGTAGAAATACACCTTGTTGACCGTATTTGATTAAATCTGTTTTTGAAAATGCTGATGCAAAAAATATTTCTGGATAATTTCCTGAAGCTAAAAGTAAGTTCTTTTTGTCCGCTAATACTTCCGTTTGAACAGTTGTCCAATTCATATGGATGTTTGACAATTTCTCGTATTCTTCCCATAACATTAGATGATTCCAATCCTGAGATGCAAAAAACTTTGCTGCAAAACCATCTACTTCAATTTTCTCCTTTGCAATCGGCATCTCGGTCGCATTCAAATTTTCGATATTATCACTTTTCACTCCACCAGTTTCTTTATCACCCGAACATGCTCCTAGCAAACTTGTAGCTAACATTAGGCTTGTTACAAAACCATAAACACGCTTTTTTTTCATTTTCACTTAAAATCGCCCCTATTCTTTAACCTTTTAATGAACCAATCATGACACCTTTTACAAAATATCTTTGTAAGAATGGATAAAGCATTAACATTGGTAGGTTAGCAACGATTAAAACTGCGTATTTTAACCCTTCAACGCTAAGTTTTTGAGCTAAAAAGCTTTCTGACGTCGCTTTAATCATATCGTCAGCTTGTCCTTGAATTAATATTTGCCTTAGAATAAGTTGTAGTGGAAACTTATCTTGGTCTTGCAAGTAGATCAATGCCTGGAAATAAGAGTTCCAATGCCCTACTGCGTAAAATAAAACCATGACTGCCATAACGGGTAATGACAGTGGTAGAACGATACTCCATAAAATACGGAAGTTCCCTGCACCATCGATCATGGCTGATTCCTCTAACTCATAAGGAATGGATTGGAAAAATGTCCGCATAATAATGATGTTCCAGACAGCTACCGCATTCGGAATAATCATGACCCAAAATGTATTTATCATTCCCAAATCACGGATTAATAGATATGTAGGAATTAGTCCCCCACTGAAAAACATGGTGAATACCATAAATGCCATAATAAAGCCCTTCCCTTTTAAGTTTCTACGTGAAAGAGGATAAGCTGCACAAATGGTCATCACGATATTTAGTAATGTTCCAAAGAATGTGTATTTTAAAGTGTTGATAAATCCATTAATAATATCTGGATTTTGGAATACTTTTTCATAAGCCTCCACTGTAAATTCCTTTGGCCATAACCATAAATCCCCTGAAATGACGTACTCCGGATTACTAAGAGAAGCACTTAAAACAAAAATAAGTGGATACAAAACAACAACTGCTACGATTGCTAAAAAAATATAATTAAAGATAGTAAATGCACGATCGCCCTTTGATTCTTTCATGTCAATCTCTCCTTTACCATAAACTTGTATCACTCACTTTTTTGGCTATTCTATTAACCATAATAAGGAGGATAAAATTAATGATAGAGTTGAATAAGCCAACTGCTGCTGAAAAGCTATACTGTGCTTCTAAAATTCCGCTACGATAAACGAAAGTGGATATAACATCTGATGCCGACATATTTAAGTCATTTTGCATTAAAAATACTTTCTCAAATCCAATGGCCATGACAGATCCAACATTTAAGATGAATAAAATGATAATCGTCGGCATAATCGCAGGAATATTAATATGAATAATCCTTTGAAATTTTGATGCCCCATCTATCATTGCCGCCTCATGCTGTGCTGGATCTACGGCAGCCAAAGCTGCAATATATATGATGGAACTCCATCCCATCGTTTGCCAGACATCAGACAGTACATATATGGATTTAAACCATGCAGGCTCTGAAATAAAATCAATGGGTGTACCCCCAAACAACATAATGATTTGGTTAATCATCCCGTCTGATTTTAAGAATAGTAATAGCATCCCAACTACTACTACTGTTGATAAAAAATGTGGAGCATAAATGACTGTCTGTACAAATTTCTTAAAGCGAAGACTTTTCACTTCATTTAATAGCAATGCAATAATGATTGGTATTGGAAAAGAAATAAGTAACGTGAATACGCCAATCCCAATTGTATTTTTGATTAAACGCCAAAAATAATAACTATCAAAAAAACGTTCAAAATGCTTTAATCCTACCCACGGACTCCCCATAATTCCCTTTGTAGCAATAAAATCTTTAAAGGCAATTTGCAATCCATATAGTGGGTAATAATGGAAAACCAAAAAGTAAAGTATAACAGGGGCTAGTAATAAATAGAGCTCCCAATTTTTTTTGATAGATTTTTTCCACTCTACCAGGTGATTTTTCTTTACCTTGGATTGCTTTTTGAAAAAACGTTTTGTTTTAGATGGTTTTTCCTCAACAGTTGTTTTATCTAAAAGCGTCATAACTACACCCCCTATTTATCAATGTTGCAAAATGGTAGATTCCTGCTTAATCTCAATAACCTTACCTCCGTTACGAATAGATTCTGTTGCTGCACAGCCCACTGCGACACTCATACGTCCCGCAAATGGCGTTGTTAAAGGTTTTTTATCGTAGAGGATGAGTTCTACAAAATCTTGGGCAATCTTTGGATCAGCTCCGCCATGGCTACCTTCCTCAGGCTTCATTTCGTATACAACATCACTTAATTCCTCCCAAGAATTTGATTTCCGTGTCTTTAAATAAATTTTATTATTGATATCATCATTTTCGATACGCCCTTTCGTACCGATAAATGTATAATTTCGCGAATAGTCAGGTGTAAAGTGACATTGTAAATATGAAGCCTTTACGCCACCTTCCAACTCCATCATGACCATATTATTATCCTCTACATCAATTTCCTCACGGAACGCACATTCCGTAAATGTATGGGCAACATATTCTGGACAAGTTTTTTTCTGATCACAAGCTGGACATGTTAATGTATTAGGCTGATTTCCACCGTAATAATCTAAGCTACCAAACGCAGATACCTTCTGTGTATATTTCCCTGAAATCCAATGAATGACATCTAAATCATGTGAGCCTTTTTGAAGTAGTAAAGAGGTTGTATTTTTTGAATTACCATGCCAATCGTGGTAGTAAAAATAACCACCGAATCCAACAAAATGACGCACCCATATTGCCTTTAATTCTCCAATGGCCCCTGAATCAATTATGCCTTTCATTGTTTGATACATACTCATATAACGCATATTAAAGCCAACCATTAGATGCTTTCCTGATTTTTCCCAAGCATCTAATATTCGATCGCAACCTTCCACCGTAATGGCTAATGGTTTTTCCGCATACACATGCTTAGCCGCTTGTAAACAAGTAATAATATGTTCCTCATGTAAATAATCTGGCGATAAAACTGCGATTGCATCGATGTCATCTCTTGTTAATAACTCTTTATAGTCCTTTGTTAAAAATAATGGTGTATCAAATTTTTCCTGAAATTTTTCTAAACGCTCTTGAGAAATATCGGCTAATGCCACTATTTCTGATTCCCCATTAGGTTTGTGCCAGTATTGTGCCAAGCCCCCCCTTAAGCCAGCCCCAATAACACCTATTCGTATTTTTTTCATTTTATTTCCCCCTCGTTTCATCCTTATGCCTCTGTATTTCGTAAACGCTTGCAAAAAAAACATAAATTATCCAAAACAACACGACTACACGTCAACACGTTGTAGGTACAAGTTAATATATAATGAATATTCAAAAAATTTAACTGGAATAAATATATAATTCCAATACTTAGTATGTCAATACCCTAGATTTGGTTGCTTGTATGCACCAAATGCTAACAACATGAGTTGACCCCTCCTAAAATTTAGAAAATATACCGCTTCTTCAATAGCTCAATCTACCACTCCTTTCTTTTAAAAATTTTTTTGACATGTGATAGTACCTACAAAAATACGGATGATGGAAAAACCACTTGGAGCTGAGTCTAGTGGAAATTCTTGATCCCTTCGAAACTTTGATAAATTTGAGGTGATATTAATTTCAAAGAAGTTTATCGCCTTTTTTTACCTTTTGATAAACCCATTACTGCAGACGAGTCATAAAATTGTATTCTCTAGACAAATAATATAAAACAAAGGAAGATGGTTTCTCTCAACATAGAAACCATCTTCCTCTTTTCACTTAAGTGATTTTATTGCTTAGCTGGAATAAACCCAGCAGCTTCTGCTTCTTCTTCCGTACAAAACATCTCCTCCGCTTTTGTATTATCATAGTCCCGTTGCCCTGGTATATGATAAATTTTATTACCCTTGGAGTTAATATTTCCTTTGATTTCGCACCTGCCCTTATTGTTACTGGTATTCGATTTATCCTCAACTAAGTTAGACGGATTTCCTTCTTTTTTTGCAGCATAGTATACATTTTTATCGTATCCACGATTCGTTACATAGTCTTCAACTGACCATATCCCGATAGCTGACTGTTGTGCCGTTTTTTGAATCGATTTAAACCAATCTACATGCTTCGTATTTGGATCATATATATATGCCACACGTGCTAATCCGTTTTTCAATAGCTGCTCCTGAACACTTATACCTTCTTTCGTATAAATATAGGCAAGTAGTCTTTTATATTTGTCACGATAAGAAACGTCAAATTCTAAATAGACTGTATCTTGACCAGCTAATAGTTGCTTAGTAAATTCTTTAGCTTCTGGTCCGTACGGTTGCTCTCCTAATGTCTCATGATTAGTTTCCGGGGTATCTACAAGTAAAAAGCGAACTTTTTCAGAGCTACCGTTATATTTTATCCTTATTGTGTCTCCGTCAATTACACTTTCCAGTTCATATTCTTCAAACTTACTTACATCGTGTTTCTCTGCGTTTTCTATCGTTGAAGATATTAGATCTCCCATATCCTCAGTCTTAATACTATTCGTACTAGTTTCTTCTGTGCATGCACTCAGAACCAATATAGAAATGAATAAAACAAAAATAATTTTCTTCAAATTTACACACTACTTTCTAATTTATATCGCCTACAACTAAAAATCTCCGCAGTTAACTAATTATTTTTTCATAAATGGTTTCCTTCTCCCATTGCAAGATTGCTCCTGTAACGAATGAAAAGCCTTCAGCCATTGTAACAACTGAAGACTTTTATACATATATTTATTTAAATATTAAATATAAAACAACAGCCAAAATAATTGTTCCACTAGTTATTAGCGTTTTAATATCTGATTGTTTCACTTTTATCTCCCTCAGCTATTTATTTACACTAATCATAACATGTCCTAGCCCTTTATATATAGATTCAAAATTATTCTAAACAAAAAGATTATGTACAGTAACTACATAATCCCCTTGTAACAAATATATATTTTTCTATAATTCTTTGAATGTATTAAAAGACTTCCATTATAAACAACTACATTTTATTTATGCAAAATAAATATATACATGTAATATAGATACTCCATCCTATGCTTTAATATAGTTTAATTAAAGGTGTTCGTTTACAGTAAAAACCTGCTAACTGTCTCTATTGTACTATAATATGACAGCCATCATGTTGAAACGGCTACCCAATGATTTGGAAAAACCTCTACAAGCTTGCTATTTTCTACCTCGTAGTGAACTTTCACGTCGTCTGTATTTTCCGCATCACTATATTTCTGCTTTTCAATCGCTGGATCAGGAATTGGTATGGACTGTAATAATGCACGTGTATAGGGATGCTGAGGATTAGCATATAGCTCCTCACTTTCAGCTAATTCTACAATTTTCCCCGCATACATAACTGCTACCCGATCACTAATATGCTTCACCATCGATAAATCATGTGCAATAAATAAATACGTCAACCCAAGCTTTTGTTGTAATTCCTTTAGTAAATCCACAATCTGTTTTTGAATGGATACATCTAAGGCCGACAAAGGTTCATCACAAACTATAAAATTAGGCTCAACCGCTAATGCTCTAGCAATCCCAATACGTTGTCGTTGACCTCCAGAGAATTCATGTGGATAACGCATTGCATGTTCTTTCTTCAAACCAACAAGCTCAAGCAGTTCCTCTACCCGTCCTAGTCTTTCACTATGTGATTTCACTAGACCATGAATATCAAGTGCTTCCCCAATAATATCTAAGATTTTTTTGCGAGGATTTAATGATGAGTAGGGATCTTGGAAAATAATTTGCATATGGCGACGCATCGACTTCAACTGCTTTTTCGTTAGTCTCGTTACAGGAATCCCTTGGTATAAAACTTCTCCATTAGTAGGTTGATGAAGCTGTAGAATTGTTCGGCCAGTGGTAGATTTACCTGAACCTGATTCGCCTACTAAGCCTAAAGTTTCCCCTGGGAGTATATGAAACGATAAATCATTGACAGCTCTTAATGTTTGGCCTTTTCCTAATGAAAATTCTTTAGACAGATGTGTGACCTCGATCAAAGGTTTATTTGGATCAATACCTGGTTGGATATTGGAAATTCCTTTTGGCTGTTTTTTTTCATGTAGTTTTGGTAGCGCATTCAATAATTTTTGGGTATATGGATGTTGCGCATTCGCAAAAATCTCTTCCGTCGTACCCTGTTCAACAATTTCTCCTTCTTTCATGACAATGAGACGATCACACATACCAGCAACGACGCCTAAATCATGTGTAATTAAAATAATAGATGTGCCCATTTTCTTTTGCATATCTCGCATCAATTTCAAAATTTGGGCTTGAATGGTTACATCCAATGCTGTCGTTGGCTCATCCGCAATCAACAGTGACGGATTACATGCAAGTGCCATAGCTATCATTACACGTTGTCGCATACCACCAGAAAATTCATGTGGATATTGTCGATAACGCTCTTCTGCATCCCGAATACCAACAAGTTTTAATAATTCAATGGTTTGAGTATAGGCTTCGGTCTTTGACATGGATTGATGCTTGATTAAACTTTCAGCCACTTGATCTCCTATTCGTATGGTAGGGTTTGTAGATGTCATAGGATCCTGAAAAATCATGCTAATATCTTTTCCACGAATTGTTTCCATTTGTTTTTCTGCTAATTCCGTTAACTGCTGACCTTTAAACGTAATATTACCAGATTTTAAAAATGAAGGTGGAGATGGTAATAAGCGCATAATGGAACGTGCCGTTACACTTTTCCCGCTCCCAGATTCACCTACAATTCCGAGTGTTTCACCTTTATTTAGATGGAAGCTTACATCTTTTACAGCTTCAAACTCTGTCTCCCCAGTGATAAAGGAAACACTAAGATTATTGATTTCTAAAAGCTTTTCGCTCATTCGACCCATCCTTTTTAAAATTTGTGATTGACTTACTTTCAAGTATAATCCATACTTTACAATACTGATAGGAATTATACAATATAGTGTTGAATATTTTATTAACGCTTGGAGGAAATGCATGGTTACGTCAAAAAATCATTTAAATTCTAAGGAATTTATGTTCTTTTCTATGGTTTATCAAAAATTAATGCACCAAAAGCCTTACAATATAATACTTTTTCTTTTAAGTATTTTGGTTCATCCATATACATACTTTATCTATCGGAAAAAGAAACGTTCAAATACTTATGATCAGGCTTTTGAATTGCGTAGTCAGTATTACTTGAAGAATGGTTTATTTGCCCAATGGCAGCAATCATTTGAACAGCAAGAAATAGCAAAAGCTTCATTTTTTCAAGAGGCTGTATCATCATCGCAAATACAGCAAACTGCTAATGAATTAGCCAATAAAAGGCTTCAACAGCAAGTAGATCAAGATTTACAAAATGAAGGTATACAACCATTAACTTATGTTCAATTTTTTAATCAGCAACTGAAAAACAAATATTTTGTAGCTCTTACCTTTCTACCAGCTGTTTTATTTTATGTCGTGCTAATTTTATTTGCGAACCCGTTTTTGCAATTTATCATTGAAAGAATTTTACAAAGCTTCATTGTCATTGTTGGAGTGGCAACGTTAGTGTTTACAATTTTGTATCTATCACCTTTCGATCCAGCCAGAAACTTGCTGGGTGTTGAGGCGACAGCAGAGCAAATAGCCAACTTTAATCGCATTCATGGTTTAGATCAACCTTATTTATCTCAATTATGGCATTCACTATCCGGCCTCTTTACTTTTGATTTAGGCACATCCTTTGCAGGCAAAGAAGATATTACTCACAGCATTACAAATAAATTTCCTGTCACACTTGAAATAGCCGTATTATCACTGTTAATGGCTATTGCTATTGCTATTCCAGTCGGTATTATTTCAGCGGTTCGTCCAAATTCGTATTTGGATTATACATTTATGTTTATTGCTTTAATTGGTTTATCCATTCCAAGCTTTTGGCAAGGTTTAATTTTTATTTTAACGTTCGCATTAAAGCTACAATGGTTTCCAGCAACCTATAACCCCCAAAATTGGTTATCCCTTATCATGCCAGTTATCGTCTTGGGGACATCCATTACAGCATCCATAGCTAGGATGACAAGGTCGAGTATGCTTGAGGTGATCCACGAGGATTACATTATTACAGCTAAGGCAAAAGGCTTGAATGAATTTAAAGTAATTTCAAAACATGCCATTCGTAATGCCATGATTCCGATTATTACGGTGATTGGACTTCTTTTTGGAGGTATGTTGGGAGGCGCATCTGTAACAGAAAAGGTTTTCAATATTAGTGGGATTGGAAGCTATATTGTTGATAAACAATTTATTCCTGATATTCCCGCAATCCTTGGAGGCGTTGTTTATATCGCTATTACGATCTCCATTGTCAATTTATTGATTGATATCATGTATGCCTTTTTTGATCCACGCATTCGCTCGAAAATGAAGAAGTCTTAAAGGAGGATCACCTGTGAAAAACATCTTACATGTCAAACTACTCTTGAAGATTACACAGGAATATGTCAATTCTCATTTTACCTTTGTCTTTTCCTTACTGTTTTCTTTATTGTTTCTAGCCTACAGCTATAATTTTTCTACCCATAGCTGGCGGCCAATTGTACTTCTATTCTTTGTTATTTATGCCATTACTACGATCTATGTGGCTTTTGTAAATTTACGAATAAAAAGAGATTTAGCAAAGTTTGGGGAGATCCAAAAAGGTACTCGTATTTTCGGCTATCCATTATTATTAACAGTTCTTTCTGGCAATATTTTTTCTACATCATTTGCGTTTATGCTTGTGTCCACAAGAAAGACTGCCGAATATACTTTTGCTGCTTATGCCTTTATTACACAATTATTCATCATTGGTATTGCAGCATTGAACTTATTTAAGCCTTATGTAACAGATACCTTTTTACTGGCGATGGGTATTTTCTTAATACTTGCGCTTATCTATATCGTGATGACCATTTTATGCGTTAAGTTTGTCACACCTACAGCGGCTCCAAGATGGATGTTTATCCCAGGTGTTTTATTACTATTGGCTACTTTCACTGGTAACCTATTTGCTACATTACTAGGTTATAGTCTTATTCAAAAGGCTCGTAAGGCAAACCCTTCTTCTATTGAAAAGTGGCAAAAAATATGGGAAAAGATTTTACGTAATACGATGGCTGTATTCGGGTTATTTTTCATTATCTTTATGTTTTCATTGTCTGTCACAAGCACTTGGACTTTTGACTATGACTTTGCTACAGAAAATAACTACGGTGCCCTGCTGCAAACACCATCATTAGAATATCCTCTAGGCACAGATAATTACGGGCGAGATTTATTTTCCCGTATTGTATTTGGGGCACGCATTTCATTAATCGTCGGATTTTTCTCAACGATTATTCCTGCGTTAGTCGGAGGCGCGTTAGGGGCATTTTCCGGGTATTACGGAAAAACAACTGACAATGTCATCATGCGAAGCCTAGATATTTTATATGCTATTCCAGGTATTCTGCTAGCCATTGCTATTATTGCTGCATTTGGTGCTAACACGATCAACCTCATTATTGCACTTAGTGTTGGGGCAATCCCAACCTATGCACGTACAATGCGGGCAAATGTCATGCAGCTAGCAAATTTTGAATTTGTGGAATCTGCCCGAGCTTTGGGGGCATCTGATGCGGCTATTATTTTCAAGCACATTGTTCCTAATTCATTAGCACCCATGATTGTCAAAGCAACACTTACGATTGGTGGAGCTGTTATTTCAACAAGTAGTTTAAGTTTTTTAGGGCTTGGTATTGAGCCACATATTCCCGAATGGGGCAATATTCTAAAGGTTGGTAGTACGTACCTGGAAACTCATTCTTATGTTGCGATTTTCCCAGGTCTTTGTATTATGCTTCTTGTCCTCTCCTTTAACTTCTTAGGAGACGGTTTACGAGATGCTTTAGATCCAAAAACAAATTAATTGGAGGTACCTATGAAGAAATTACTTGTATTTTTATTCGTCGCAGTATTAGCTTTAGCTGGCTGTGTACAGACGAAAACTGACGTAGAAGGAAGTAAAGATTCAAAAGATAGTGACAAGAGCAATGGCAAAGTAGCCATTGAAGTATTAGGCATGGCTTCTTCAGAAGAAGATATGAATATTGTTCGAGACCAATTAGTAAAAAACGGTTTTGATGTAAAGCTTAATATTCAACCAGATTACGGTTCATTCTCTGCCCAAAAAGAAGCAGGCAACTACGATCTTGCCCTTTCGAGCTGGACCACAGTAACAGGTAACCCGGACTATGCTGTTCGTGGATTATTTAAAACTGGTGGAGATTACAGTGTTGTTGCAGATTCAAAATTAGATGCCCTAATCGATGAGGCTAGTACATTAACTGGTGAAGAAGCAGCGGCTAAATATAAAGATTTAGAGCAATTATTAGTATTCGATCAAGCTTATATTGCACCTTTATATATTTCCAATAAGTATCAAGGGATCTACTCAGAGTTAGTAAATCCTAAAACTGTACATTTACCAAAATCTCGTGCGCAAGTATGGGAAAAAATCGAATATAATGATTCTGCTAAGAATGCAACTGAACCATTAATTTTACACCAAACAATTAATTCTCTTACTTCTCTAGATCCGATTAAAGGAAATGATGGTTCCATCAACACATTAAATACAAATATGTATGTACGTCTTGTTAATTTAACAGACACTGATGACGTTGTTTCAGATGGTTCATTATCTTATAACCATGTAATGGCAGAAGGCAATCAAGACTATTACTTTATTTTACGCGATGATATTCATTTCGCAGCAGTGAGAGATGGCGCAGCTGTTGATACAGGTGATTTAGTGTCTGCTGAAGATGTGGTCTTCTCATTAAACCGTGCTAAAGACGCTAATTCAGTACCAGATCATCGAACTTATAGTATTCATGAAAATATTGAAACTGTAGAGATTGTTTCAGATTTAGCTGAATTACAAAATAAAAAAGTATCTGGCTCTGATCAAACAGTTCTCGAAGCATTATCACAAAATCTCCCTGCCTCTGTAGCGCAATTAGCAAAGGACAAAGGGGCTGTTAACAATGCTTCCGGCTCATACCAAGTTGTTAAAATTACAACACCCACACCATTCCCACAAGTGTTAAACTATTTAGCACACCAATCTGGTGGTATTGTATCTGAAAAACAAGTAACGAGTATAAATACGTATGATGTAGCTAACTATGATCCTGACAAAGATATTGCCTATGGTGATCAAGCTACAATAACTGAAGGATCTGCAACTTTCAACAACCAGCTTTATGCAAGTGGTCCTTATATTTTAGTAAAGAAAAATGATTATGAAGCACAATTTGTAAAAAACCCTGCTTACCGTGCTGGTAGTGAGTATGAACCAAAAATTTCGAAAATCAATGTTCGTTTCATCTCTGATGTTGACAGTGCTTTATCAGCATTACGTAATGGAGAAATTCACGTTCTTCAAACAGTTCCAGAAACAAAACTGGATATTGTGAAATCAGATGATAAATTAACATTAAATACTGCCGATAGCAATGCCGTTTCTTACTTACAAATAAATACATCTGGTCGTGCAGTTTCAGATTCAGCTGATTTACGTAAAGCGATTTTGTATTCCATCAACCAAGACGAGTTCATTAGTTATTACCAAGGCAATAAAAAACCTGCCGTATCAACTGTATCTCCTTTAATTGACACTGGGTTAAAACTTGAAGCCGATAGCGAAAAAGTAAAAAAATTTTTAAAGGCCTATAACGATAAAAAGTAATTAAGGGATTTTTCAAAAAGAAAAAATGACAAAAGCCATTGAGAGTAAATTGAACTGCCCCGTAAAAGTTAGACATCAATCTAACTTTTACGGGGGTTTTTTTATGGAAAAAGTAAGTGTTGAACAACGAATTCAAGCAGTTCAACGATATTTAAATGGAAATGAACCTATGATCGAAATT
>NZ_DJAY01000009.1:0-225611 GCF_002429815.1 Lysinibacillus sp. UBA5990 | reverse complement strand
GCTTGTTCAGTTTTCAAGGTTCCTGTTGTTTATTTCAGTGTCACCTCTTGGCGACTCATTAATAATATCAAGATTCGACAACTATGTCAACATATTATCTAAAAAAATTCAATAGATTATATTTTAGCGATTCAGACACTAGATTCTAAGTAAAAATATTATATTGCTTGTAGAAGAGAAAGTTGGAAACTGCAGGCGCTTTACTTTATCTAACAGTATACCTCTCCACTTTATTATCCTTAATATGAATGAAAAAGGCAGCCAAAATTATGGCTTGCCTTTCTACTAATTAGTAATGATTCGAGAAATATAAAAACTGCGATTTTTCCCTAAATCAAAAATTTCACCTGTATGAACTAATTTAATAAGTGGACGTGTTGGAGCAAACTTATTTACAAACATGACTTCTCCACGCTCTAAATTAGAAAGTTCAACAATTGTACCAATAGGGAGATCCGCAACAATATCGATTAATGCACGTACCACTTTAATATCAAACTTACCAAACTCAGATTCATTAATCATTTCTATTACTTTAAACGATGATTGCTTTGACCTGTATACTCGTTCACATGTCATAGCATGGAATACATCTGCCACTGCAATGATTTGCGCAAAAATAGAAATATTAGCGATCTTTTCGCCTTTCGGATACCCGCTGCCATTTAAACGTTCATGGTGTTGGAATATTGCCTCTTTCATAGTTTCTTTTAAAATGGTGAGATCCTTCACCATGTTATAGCTATAAATTGGGTGTTTATAAATTTCATCATACTCCTGCTCAGTAAGAGGTGTCTTTTTATCTCGAATACGGGGATGTACTTTAGCCATTCCACAATCAGCTAATAGGCCACCTATTGCAATTTGAATTGTTGTCCCTCTATCATAGCCCAACTTTTGAGCAACTACAGAGGAAATCAAAGCTGTTGCTACACTATGGTGATATAAATAATCTTTAGGGTTAGAAAATTCATTTAAATCAAAAATAATTGTTCGATCTTCCAGGACCATTTCTACCAAAGGCAATATAATGGTTCTTGCTTTGGCGATATCTACTTTAGCACCCGCTTCCCAATTTTTAAATTCCTTTTTAAATTGTTCAATAGAATGATTATAAGACTTTCTAAAAGTCGGAATGTCCTCTACTACTACTTCTACTTCTATTTCTTTCTTTTCCGTACGAATATCGTTTTGATTTTTATAAACAGGGACGTTAAAAATATTAAATGCCTGAAAAACTTGTAAATGTACATGGGAAATCATTGTATCTTTAAAGATGATAGGATACTGTGTATTAGCAAAAATATCTTCAGAAATTACTCTACCAACGCCTAACTCTGAAATCGGAACATTTATTGTTTCCATGAAATGAACACCTCTCCACTTTAACTTGCTTCAAATAAGGTTACTTTTATTTTATCATGTAATTCAAAATAATTACTTATTTTTCATTATTTATAATAAAAAACCGATGAACGACATGTACGCTGTCGTCATCGGTTTAAATTATTCCTCTATTTCCTCTTCGTCTTCAAGCGACTCTTCTTCTTTTTCAACCTTAGCCACGGTTGCAACCAATTCTTCATCACCTAGGCGAATTAAACGAACACCCTGTGTGCTGCGCCCAATTAATGAAATATCATTAACATCCATACGAATAAGCATACCGTTAATAGTAATAAGCATAAGGTCCTCTGAACCATCAACTGTTTTCACAGCCACCATCGGACCATTTTTATCAGTAATTTGCATTGTTTTTAAACCAACGCCACCACGGCTTTGTAAACGATAATCATCTTCAGAAGTACGTTTACCATAACCTTTTTCAGTAACTACTAAAATTTCTTGTCCTGGTTCAACAATCTCCATACCTACTACTTCGTCACCATCACGAAGTTTAATACCTCGTACACCACCAGCTGTACGTCCCATAGAACGAATATCATCTTCTTGGAAACGAACAAGCATGCCATCACGTGTACCAATGATAATTTGCTTATCCCCATCTGTTAAACGAACAGAAATAAGGTCATCATCTTCTCGTAAACTGATAGCTATTAAACCATTTGTACGAATGTTGGCAAATTGTGATACAGGTGTACGTTTCGTAATACCCGTTTTAGTTGTAAAGATAAAGTACGCATCTTCATTAAACGATCCAACACGAATCATAGCTGTTACTTTCTCGCCTTTATCGATATTGAGCAAGTTAACAATCGGTAGCCCTTTAGCTGTACGACCATACTCCGGAATTTCGTAACCTTTCGCTCTAAATACTTTACCTTTGGAAGTAAAGAATAGAATTGTATCATGTGTAGATGTATTCATAAGATGCTCTACAAAGTCATCTTCGTTTGTACCCATTCCCTGAACGCCACGACCTCCGCGTTTCTGACTACGATATGTATTCGCAGCTAAACGTTTAATATAGCCGTTATGCGTTAAAGTAACCACTGAATTTTCAACAGGAATTAAATCCTCATCTTCAATCATTTCAATACCGCCAGAAGTAATTTCAGTACGGCGTGTATCACTATAGCGGTCTTTCAGCTCTAAAATTTCAGTACGAATGATATCAACAATTTTAGCTTCGTCCGCTAAAATTGCCTTTAATTCAGCGATCAGAACTTGAAGCTCTTGATATTCTGCTTCAATTTTTTCACGCTCTAATCCACTTAAACGAACTAAACGCATATCTAAAATTGCTTGAGCTTGTCGCTCTGATAAATTAAAGCGCTCCATTAATTGAGGCTTCGCTTCTTCACCACTACGTGAACCACGAATAATCGCAATTATTTCATCAATATGGTCTAATGCAATTCGTAAGCCTTCTAAAATATGTGCACGGTCTTCCGCTTTTCGAAGATCGAATTCTGTACGACGACGAATAATAACTTTTTGGTGCTCTAAATAATGGTATAGCATTTCTTTTAAGCCTAATACCTTTGGCTGACCATTTACTAATGACAGCATATTGATACCAAAACTTGATTGCATAGCTGTTTGTTTGTATAGATTATTTAAAACTACATTTGCATTTGCATCTTTTCGTACCTCGATAACTACCCGCATACCACGACGGTCTGACTCATCACGTAAATTCGTAATACCATCAATTTTTTTATCACGGACAAGCTCTGCGATTTTTTCAATCAGCTTAGCCTTATTTACTTGGTATGGTAATTCATGAACAAGGATAGTTTCCTTACCATTTGCCTTTTGCTCAATTTCCACCTTGGCACGAATAATAATAGAACCACGGCCAGATTCATAGGCTCTACGAATACCACTACGACCTAAAATTAATCCGCCAGTAGGAAAATCTGGACCAGGGATGATTTCCATCAATTCCTCTGTAGTAATCGCTGGGTTTTCAGAAAGTGCTATAACCGCATCAATCGTTTCTCCCAAATGGTGAGGTGGAATATTTGTAGCCATACCAACGGCAATCCCTGCAGCACCGTTTACTAATAAGTTTGGATAACGACTTGGTAAAACAACCGGTTCTTTTTCAGAGCCATCATAGTTATCTGTATAGTCAATTGTGTCTTTATTGATATCACGTAGCATTTCCATCGCAATTTTAGACATACGTGATTCTGTATAACGCATAGCTGCCGCTCCATCACCATCAACAGAACCAAAGTTCCCATGACCGTCAACAAGCATATAACGATAGCTGAAATCCTGCGCCATACGTACCATAGCATCATAAATGGAAGAGTCACCATGTGGATGGTACTTACCCATAACATCCCCAACAATACGTGCTGATTTTTTGTAAGGTTTATCTGCTGTATTTCCTAACTCCTGCATCCCATATAAAATACGACGATGTACTGGTTTTAATCCATCACGTACATCAGGTAATGCACGTGAAACAATTACACTCATTGCATAATCAAGAAAGGATGTTTCAATTTCTTCTGTAATATTAATTCCTTTAACTCCGGAGCGTTCTTGTTCTGACAAAGTGTAGACCTCCTCTCAAGAAAAATTAGATATCTAAATTAGCGTAAACGGCATTCTCCTCGATAAATTGACGACGAGGTTCAACTTCATCGCCCATTAAACGCTCAAATGCTTGGTTAGCCTTAATTGCATCATCTAATTCTACTTGTAATAATGTACGGTGCTCTGGATCCATTGTAGTATCCCAAAGTTGTTCAGCATTCATTTCACCAAGACCTTTATAACGTTGTACATTCGGCTTTGGCATTTTTGGTAGTCGTTCTAAAATTTCTTTTAATGTTTCATCATCATAGCAATATTCAACATGCTTACCTTGTTTTACTTGATAAAGTGGTGGCTGTGCAATGTAAATATAGCCTGCCTCTACAAGTGGACGAAGGAAACGGAAGAAGAATGTTAAAAGCAATGTACGAATATGCGCCCCATCAACATCGGCATCTGTCATAATAATGATTTTATGATAACGGGCCTTTTCTAAATTGAACTCTTCTCCAATACCAGTACCGAACGCTGTAATCATGGCACGGATTTCTGCGTTCGATAAAATCTTATCTAAGCGTGCCTTTTCAACATTGAGAATTTTCCCACGCAAAGGCAATATCGCTTGGAAGTGACGATCACGTCCTGATTTAGCTGATCCTCCCGCAGAATCACCCTCAACAATATAGATTTCACATTCAGCTGGATTCGTTGAAGAACAATCTGCCAATTTACCAGGTAAACTTGACACTTCAAGTGCATTTTTACGACGGGTAAACTCACGTGCCTTTTTGGCTGCGACACGTGCACGAGCGGCCATTAAACCTTTTTCAACGACTTTGCGAGCAACAGTTGGATTTTCCAACATAAAACGTTCAAAGCCATCTGAGAATAAAGAGTTAGTAATTTGACTTACTTCTGAGTTCCCTAGCTTTGTTTTTGTTTGCCCCTCAAATTGTGGATCGGGATGTTTAATAGAGACAATAGCAGTTAAGCCTTCACGTACATCTTCACCTGTCAAATTGGCATCAGCTTCTTTTAACAATCCACCTTTTCGTGCGTAATCATTAA
The DNA here is from genome assembly GCF_002429815.1 of Lysinibacillus sp. UBA5990. Lineage (NCBI taxonomy): Bacteria > Bacillati > Bacillota > Bacilli > Caryophanales > Bacillaceae > Lysinibacillus > Lysinibacillus sp. UBA5990. Next base: position 220,589 of record NZ_DJAY01000009.1, on the reverse strand, counting down.
TGACGCGTGTAAGAGCTGTTTTAAAACCAGACTCATGTGTACCACCTTCATACGTATTAATGTTATTAGCAAATGAAAAAATATTTGAAGAGAATCCGGCATTATATTGCATAGCAATTTCAACCGAGATACCATCTTTTTCTCCAAGTACATCAATCGGATCATGAATAGGCTCTTTAGATTGATTTAGGTGCTCAACATATGAACGAATACCACCTTCATAGTGATATGTAGTTGAACGCTCCTCACCTTCACGCTCATCGGCAATGGTAATTTTGATACCACGATTTAAATAAGCCAATTCACGAATACGATGAGCTAAAATATCATACTCATAAACAGTAGTTTCTTTAAAAATTTCTGGGTCCGCTTTAAAACGTGTTGTTGTTCCATTACGATCTGTATCGCCAATAATCTTTAGTTCTTGTATCGTTTTTCCACGTTGGAATTTAATTTCATGAATATGACCTTCACGGTGAACTTGCACAATTGTTTCAACAGAAAGAGCATTAACAACAGATGCCCCTACTCCATGTAGACCACCTGAAACTTTGTAGCCTCCACCGCCAAATTTACCACCAGCATGTAAAACCGTCATGATAACTTCAACAGCAGGCTTACCCATCTTTTCTTGAATGCTGACCGGAATACCACGACCGTTATCTTCTACACGAATCCAGTTTTCCTTTTCTATTGTTACTTGTATATCTGTACAAAATCCTGCCAGAGCTTCATCGATACTATTATCAACAATTTCCCACACTAAGTGGTGTAACCCTTTTGAGCTTGTTGAACCGATATACATCCCTGGTCTTTTACGTACTGCCTCTAAACCTTCTAATACCTGTATCTGATCGGCCTCATAAGCTTGGTTTTGTAAACCTTCGTTCTCTATAGCCACGGCTTTCATCTACTCCTTCATAACATCATTGTGTGTAAATGAATGAACAGTCAACCGAGCTGACTATTACCATTCTTTTGTAATCTAAAAAACTACCCTGGCTAACTTTTTTCAATCGCACCTTGTTTCACGTGGAACAGTTGGGCCTGCTCCATCGTTTCATGATGAATTCCTTCAACACTTGTAGTTGTGACAAAGGTTTGCACTTCACCTTGAATGGTATTTAATAAATGCGATTGACGATAATCATCGAGTTCCGACAAGACATCATCTAAAAGTAGTATGGGTGTTTCATTTGTTTCTTGTTTAATTAATTCAATTTCAGCAAGTTTTAAAGACAACGCGGTTGTACGCTGCTGTCCTTGCGAGCCATATGTTTGCACATCATAGCCATTTACTAAAAACTGCAAATCATCACGATGTGGACCAACTAACGTCACACCTCTGTCAAATTCACGTTCTCTTGCTTCCATCAATTTTTGATGTAAAGTATTTTCAATTTTGCTAGAAGAATGTTCTTTTTCTATTCCAGCTACCGTACGATATTTTATAACGAGCGTTTCCTTCCCTTGTGATATACCTGCATGTATAGGTTCAGCCCATTCCTGCAATAAATCCATAAATTGAAATCTTTTACGAATAATTTGGGTAGCTGCATGAATATATTGTTCATTATAAACCTCATACATCACATCATTTGACATGGACTTGCCCTGGTTCATCTTTAAGAAATGGTTACGTTGTTTTAAAACTTTTTGAAAGGTTACTAAATCATGTAAATAGACAGGCGAAATTTGCCCAATCTCCATATCAATAAAACGTCGGCGTATTTGCGGACTACCCTTTACAACGTTTAAATCCTCTGGTGCAAACATTACGACGTTCATTTGGCCAATATAATGACTAAGGCGACTTTGCTCTATATGATTTATCTTGCCCTTTTTACCCTTCTTTGTAATCGTAAGCTCAATCGGTAAAATACCATGTCTTTTTTGAACGGCCCCTTCTATTTTACCATAGTCTGAATCCCAACGTATCAATTCTTTATCGTTCGTTGTTCGATGGGATTTAGCCATTGCTAATACGTAGATAGACTCCATAACATTTGTTTTTCCTTGAGCATTTTCACCAATGAAAACATTAATTTTTGGAGAGAAGTTTAAAGCTAAGGCATCATAATTACGGTAATTTGTAAGTTTTATTTGTTCAATATGCATAGTTTATTGCCCAGTTGGTCCTACGATCTGAAAACGACCACATCCTGGTATATTCACAACGTCTCCGTTACGTAATTTCCGACCGCGACGATCGTCTAATTCTCCATTGACATATACAGCATTTTCCTGTAAAAACCACTTCGCCATTCCACCTGAACTAATGGCATCAGATATTTTTAATAGCTGCCCTAACGTGATGAACTCCTCATCGATTTTAATGTCCTGCATAGTGTGTTCCCCTCCAAATACAGACTGACTATCTCTCTATCATACCTAAAATTTCGCCATAAGTAAAAAAGATAGCCGCAAATTGCGACTATCCTAACAGATCTTAAATTTTTAGTAAGTACGTACAGGTAAAATTAATTGTAAAATTGCATCGTCATGAACCGAGCGTAAAATAAACGGTCTCATTGCGCCTGTAAATTGAATGACTACATCTTGGCCGTCGATTGCCTTCAATGCCTCCATCATATATTTGGCACTAAAAGAAATTTTCAGACCTTCCCCTTCTAATGACTCTACAGGAATTTCCTCCTGTACTTTACCGATTTCAGGTGAATTAGAAGAAACCTCAACTGCTTGGTGGTCCAATATTTCAAAACGGACAACATTATTACGGTCCCCTCTTGCTACAAGTGAGGCACGGTCTATAGCTTGTAATAAAGATTTACCGTTAATCGTTACATTAGTTTGATATTCTTCCGGAATTAAGCGAGAAGTATCTGGGTAATTACCTTCTAGTAAACGAGAGAAGAATAATACATCCCCTGTTTTAAATAAAACTTGCTGACTCGTAATAACAATTTGGACAAGGTTTGTAGAATCCTCTAGTACTTTATTTAACTCATTTAAACTTTTCCCTGGGATAACCACACTATGCTCAACTTCTGGTAAATTTTCCAGTTGCACCTTGCGTCTTGCTAAACGGTGACTATCTGTTGCAACACAGATTAATGTTTCGTTTTTAATCTGCCAGTTTACACCTGTCAACACCGGTCTACTTTCTGAAGTGGCAACTGCAAACACTGTTTCACGAATAATTGTTTTTAGAAGATCAGCAGGAATAGTAAATTTTTGATCTTCCGTTAATTCTGGTAATAATGGGTATTCAGCTGCATCAGAGCCAATTAAATGGAACTCAGATTTACCAGAGCGAATATGAGTTTGGAAACCAGGAGTTACTTGGATTTCAACATCATTTGTTGGTAATTTACGTACAATTTCATTAAACATACGAGCTTGTACAACAATTGATCCTATTTCTGCAATGTGAATAATCTGTTGTCCATCTTCCTCAACAGGAATAAATGTTTGGATTGTAATATCCGCATCACTACCTGTTAAGCGAATACCTTCTTCTGTTACATCAATTTTAATCCCTGTTAAAATCGGAATAGTTGTTTTTGAACTTACTGCTTTCATGACATCATTTAAACCCTCTAATAAACGGTCACGTAAAATATCAAATTTCATTCGTTTTCCCTCACATATTTATATTATTTATTTATATAAAATAAAAAAGATATAGTAATAGGCTCTGTGGATTTGTGGATAAGTGCCTTTTTATGAATAAAATCAGTCTATCCACATGTAGATAGACTGTGTATAAGTTTGTGTTTAAATAGTAGGATTGTCCACAGTAATTACTTCCCTAGCATGCTACGAATTTGTTTAACATCTTGTTGAAGCTGGACGTCATTTTTCAACAAAGAAGATATTTTTTCGTGAGCATGAATCACTGTTGTATGATCACGTCCCCCAAATTCTTCGCCAATTTTCGGCAGCGAAAAATCTGTTAATTCGCGTGATAAATACATGGCAATTTGACGCGGAAAAGCAATTAACTTTGTACGCTTTTTCGCCGTAAAATCTTCTAAACGTATACTAAAATGCTCACCAACAGCATTTTGAATGTCTAATATTGTCACAGTCCGTGGCTTTGAATTAGGAATGATATCCTTTAGTGCCTCTGCAGCAAGTGTGGCATTAATATCTTTATTTACGAGTGATGAATAGGCAACGACGCGAATAAGCGCACCTTCAAGCTCCCTAATATTGGAGTCAATCTGGTTCGCAATATAGAGCATCACTTCATTGGGTACCTCTAAACCATCTGCTTTTGCTTTTTTACGAAGAATAGCAATACGTGTTTCCAAATCAGGAGGTGCAATATCTGTTATTAATCCCCATTCAAAACGTGAACGTAGCCGATCCTCTAGTGTTGGAATTTCCTTTGGAGGTCGGTCACTCGATATAACAATTTGCTTGGATTCTTCATGTAAAGTATTAAAAGTGTGGAAAAATTCTTCTTGAGTTGATTCTTTTCCAGCAAGGAATTGAATATCATCAATTAGCAGTACATCCACATTGCGGTACTTATTGCGAAAATCAAGTGCTTTGTTATCACGAATAGAGTTAATAAATTCATTTGTAAATTTCTCAGATGATAAATAGACTACTTTTGCATTCGGATTATGCTCTAAAACATAATGACCAATGGCATGCATTAAGTGTGTCTTACCAAGCCCAACTCCCCCATAGATGAAGAAAGGGTTATAAGCCTTTGCAGGTGCTTCAGCAACTGCTAGAGAGGCAGCATGTGCAAAGCGGTTACCAGAGCCAATAACAAACGTATCAAAAGTATACTTCGGGTTTAACATACCCGGTGAAATATCATGGTGATCGTTATTCTTTGCTTGGATAATCGGCGCCGGCAAATCAAAATCGTCCGAATCCTGGTTTTTTTGAACAACAAATTTAATAAGCAAGTCTTCGCCTGTAAGCTCCGTTAATATACCTGTAATCAAATGAATATAATGATTCTCAAGCCAATCTCGAGCAAACGAATTTGGCGCAGCAATTGTCACAGTGGAACCACTGCCATTGTAGGACAGTAATTTGGTAGACTTTAGCCACGTTTCGAAGCTTGGTTTAGAAATTTTTTGTTCAACTTGAGCCAGGACATTATTCCATAATTCTTCTAAATGTTCCAAGCTACTAATCTCCTTTACAGTGTTCAATACATAAAAAAAATTGCATTTATAGAAATGGTAAATACGTTCATTTTATAACTCGTCCACATAATCACAAGTTGTGGATAAAAGTTAACCAAAGGCTGTGATAAAAATTATCCACAGCATATTAACAGTTGTGGATAATTAAAATGTTCATTTCAGTTTTCAACAAAGTGAAGCACAGTAATCGTATCAGAAAAACAAAGCTATTTCAATAGTTTGTGAAACTTATCCACATAGCTTGTAGTTATGCACTTTACAGTTGTCCACAAGCCCTGCTTATGTGAAAAAGCTGTAGATAAATGTTGTGGATAAAAAAATATGCAAAAAATACTATACACAACTCTGTGCAAAAAAAACAAGTACTCTGTGGATAAATATTTTTAAGATAAAGTTATAAATAACGATTTAAATGATCGCTGAGGAAGATGAAAGTAGAATCATTTAGATACATAGAATGGCTCCCTAAAAGAAATTTGTGAAATACATTGACAAAATAACTAGTTACTTTATATAATATTCGAGTCTGTATGTTGAAAAATTCAACTCATATATCAGGAGGTGTCTATATAAATGAAACGTACTTACCAACCAAAGAAACGTAAACACAGCAAAGTTCACGGTTTCCGCGCACGTATGAGCACGAAAAACGGTCGCAAAGTTCTTGCTGCTCGTCGTCGTAAAGGAAGAAAAGTTTTATCAGCATAAAATAAGTCCACTGAGCCACATCAGTGGTCTTTTTTTTCTTTATTTTTGGTAAACCAAGAAATGAGGATCAAAAGATATTATCTATTAGCAGGTGAAAGAAATGAAAAAACGCCAAAGAGTGAAGAAGAATGATGATTTTCAAAAGGTGTTTAAAAAAGGTAAATCTTTCGCTAATCGTCAGTTTGTTGTTTACTTTTTAGCAAAAGAGGGACAAACAGAATTTCGTGTAGGTTTATCGGTTAGTAAAAAGCTTGGGAATGCGGTAAAACGCAACCAAATCAAACGCTATATTCGACATAGTATTCTTGATTTAAAGGATGATCTAAAGACGAATATGGATTATGTTATTATCGCCAGACAACCGGCGGCCACTATGGATTTTCATGAAGTGAAACAAAGTTTGCAACATGTACTAAAAATCGCAAAGGTATTGAAGAAAGTGTAATGTATGCAACCGAGTGGTAAAATGCGCCTGTATTATTAGCTTTAAGAATGAGAGTGAAATTGCATACCATAACCTAGGAAAATATACGTATAGGGGTATTTTTAGCGTTAGATTTCACTTAAAAATATGTTAAATTCGCCACAAAACTCAGGAATAAGTGTATATTGTGAGAATATTTAGTAGAGTGAAACGTTATAGGCATGATAAAATAGCTGATAACTTTATCTTTGTTAAAGCTTAGATAAAGCTGCTGTCAGACGTCACAGATTTTAGGGCAGGAAACTGTCAGTCAGTGAATAAAGAAGATGCATATAGAATTAGAAAAAGTGAATAGTAATTGTAGGGGGAAGAAGGTTGAAAAAACAACATTGGGTAATTTTGTCACTAGTATCAGTAGCTCTACTACTATCTGGTTGTACAGAATTCAATGAACCAATTTCCAAAGACAGCACTGGCTTCTGGAATGAATTCATTGTTTGGCCATTGGTATCAGCGATAAAATATTTTGCTGATCTACTTGGCACGTACGCATGGGGGATCATTGCCGTAACGATTATTATTCGTTTAGCAATTTTACCACTAATGATTAAACAAACAAAGAGTTCTAAAAAGATGCAAGAAATTCAGCCAAAATTGAAGGAACTGCAAAAGAAGTATGCTTCTAAGGATGCTCAAACACAACAACAATATCAGCAAGAAATGATGAAGCTGATGAGTGAATCAGGTGTAAACCCACTTGCAGGGTGTTTACCAGTAATCATTCAAATGCCAATTTTAATTGGTTTCTATCATGCAATTAGCCGTATGAATGCTACATCTACATTTGATTTAGGGAATTTCTTTATCTTCCCTCTAGCAGATCCTGCACCTGCATTAGCAATTACAGCAGGTTTAATGCAATTTATTGTATTACGTACAGGACCAGCAATGGATAATCCTCAAATGAAAATCATGATGTATATTATGCCATTCATGATCATTGCTTTTGGTATGGCCTTACCAGCTGCATTATCACTCTATTGGGTAATCGGGAATATTATTTCGATTTTCCAAAACCTGTATATTTATAAACCTTGGAATAAAGATAAAACACAACCTGCTCAAAATGGAGGGGCTAAAAAGTGAAACAACTTACGCAAATAGGCGCAACAACACAAGAAGCGATCTCATTGGCGTTACAGAAACTTGGCAAAACCCGTGAACAAGTAGATGTTGAAGTTTTACAAGAAGGTAAAAAAGGATTTTTAGGTTTTGGTGCACGTTCTGCAGAAGTTCGTGTTACTGTAAAGGAAGTTCAGATTCTGGTAATTGAAAGTGAAGAAGCCGAATCGCAAATAACGACTCAATTAGACAAACAATTAGCAGTAAATGATGTTGAAACAATAAGTTCACAAGTTTCTGATCAACCAAATGAAATCGAAGCTGTACAAAAAGTTGTAAACGAACTAAATGAGGAAGAAGATTCAGCAAACCCAATTGAGGATGCAAAAGCTTATTTAGTAACGATTGCTGAGCAATTGGATATACATGATCTTGAAATAACTACGACACGTGAAGGGAAATACGTTTATTTTCAGCTGAAAAGTGAGAAAGCGGCTCTACTTATCGGAAAACGTGGTCAAACATTGAATTCCTTACAGCAATTAACGCAGCTAGTGCTCAATAAAAGCGCTAAGCAGTTCTTAATGGTGAAATTAGATGTGGAAAACTATCGCGAACGTCGACAAGTAGCTTTAGAGTTACTTGCTGATCGAATGGCGGATAAAGCATTACGTTCAAATCAACGTGTGGCATTTGAACCAATGCCGTCATACGAAAGAAAAATAATTCATAATCAATTAGCTAATCGTCTTGATCTTGAGACGTATTCAGAAGGCTCAGAACCAAATCGTTATTTAGTCATTGAGCCTGTCAAAAACAATTAGATTATTTTCAAAAACATGCAGACACTATAGTTTTAAAGGTCATTTTATCCATCGCGATAAAGTGATCTTTTTTTATGAGGCAAAGAATCGTAATTTTGTCGAAATTCAGTCCTATAAGAAATGGTTGTTATCCACATTTGGAAATGATCCTTACTTTAGATTTTGGTGAAAATATGTTAGTCTAAGGTGTTAGTAAGTGTTGGTCGGTTTCGATTATCCACATGTGGATAACGTTAAGGGGGTCATTAAATGGAGTTTGATACAATTGCTGCGATATCCACACCTATGGGTGAAGGTGCCATAGCCATCGTTCGTTTAAGTGGGGACGAAGCAGTGTCAATTGCAGATAAAATATTTAAATCACCAGGTGGAAAAAGTTTAACGACAAAGGATTCGCACACTATTCATTATGGACATTTAGTGGATCCTAAAACAAACGAGGTAGTAGAGGAAGTAATGCTATCATTGATGCGTGGTCCAAAAACTTTCACACGCGAGGATGTAGTTGAAATAAATTGTCACGGTGGGTTGGTTTCAGTTAATCGTGTTTTACAACTAGCATTAACGAATGGGGCAAGATTAGCAGAACCAGGTGAGTTTACTAAACGTGCGTTTTTAAATGGGCGTATTGATTTATCTCAGGCTGAAGCAGTAATGGATTTGATAAGAGCCAAAACAGACCGAGCAATGAATGTTGCCTTGGGTCAGATGGATGGAAAATTATCAAGACTTATTGGTGACTTGCGCCAAGCTTTACTAGAGACATTAGCGCAAGTAGAGGTTAATATAGATTATCCAGAGTATGATGATGTAGAAGAGATGACTGTACCTGTTTTAGTAGAAAAATGTACATGGGTACGAGATGAAATTATTAAACTTCTCCAAACATCTTCCCAAGGGAAAATATTACGAGAGGGTTTATCGACTGTTATTTTAGGCCGTCCAAATGTAGGGAAATCTTCTCTTTTAAATAGCTTAGTACAGGAAAATAAGGCCATAGTGACAGATATAGCTGGTACTACTCGTGATATTATAGAAGAGTACGTCAATGTACGCGGTGTTCCGCTTCGTTTAGTGGATACAGCGGGGATTCGTGAGACAGAAGACATTGTTGAACGAATTGGCGTAGAACGTTCGAGAGAAGCGCTTCGTGGAGCAGATTTAATATTATTTGTATTAAACTATGCAGATGAGTTAACTGCTGAGGACGAGCGTTTATTCGAAACTATTGAGGCGATGGACTACATCGTTATTATCAATAAAACAGATCTACCGCAAAAAATTAATTTAGCACGTGTCAAAGAGCTAGCAGGTAAACATCGCATTGTAACAACTTCTCTCTTACAGGAGGAGGGTGTTACAGAGTTAGAAGAAGCGATAGCTGCATTGTTTTTTGAAGGGCAAATTGAAGCGGGCGATTTAACATATGTTTCAAATGCAAGACATATTGCACTATTGCATCAAGCACAGACGACAGTTGAGGATGCAATAGCGGCTGCTCAAGCTGGAGTTCCAGTTGATATGGTACAAATTGATGTCACAAGAACTTGGGAATTACTTGGTGAGATTATAGGTGACACTGTGCAAGAAAGCCTTATCAACCAACTATTTTCTCAGTTTTGCTTAGGAAAATAACTTTAAGAAAGAAAGGAAGATACGAGCATGCCAACAAAATATGAGGCAGGCACGTTTGATGTGATCGTCATTGGCGCAGGTCATGCAGGTTCAGAAGCTGCACATGCAGCGGCTAAAATGGGTGCTAACACACTGATGTTAACGATCAACTTAGATATGATTGCATTTATGCCATGCAATCCATCCATTGGTGGTCCTGCCAAAGGAATCGTCGTACGTGAAATAGACGCTTTAGGTGGCGTCATGGGGAAAGTAATTGATAAAACGCATATTCAAATGCGAATGTTGAATACAGGGAAAGGCCCAGCTGTACGTGCATTGCGTGCACAAGCTGACAAAGTTTTGTATCAACAAGAGATGAAACGCGTATTAGAGGAAACCGAAAACTTAACAATCCATCAAGGGATGGTAGAAGAGCTTATCATTGAGGATGGAGAAGTAACAGGGGTTATTACACAAATTGGTGCTATTTATCGTGCCAAAACAGTAGTTGTCACAACAGGTACCTTCTTACGCGGTGAAATTATTATTGGAGATATAAAATATTCAAGTGGTCCTAATAACCAACAACCGTCAATTCGCTTAGCCGATAATTTAAAAGAGCTTGGTTTTGACCTTGTTCGATTTAAAACAGGTACACCACCACGTGTTAATAATCGTACAATTGATTATGATAAAACTGAAATTCAGCCAGGAGATGAAGTTCCACGTGCATTTAGTTTTGAAACAACGGAATTCATTATGGACCAACTGCCTTGCTGGTTAACGTATACAAGCCCTGAAACACATGAAATAATTGAGGCCAATTTACATCTTTCACCGATGTATTCTGGGATGATTAAAGGAACAGGTCCACGCTACTGCCCTTCGATTGAAGATAAAGTAGTGCGCTTCAACGATAAGCCGAGACATCAAATCTTCTTAGAGCCAGAAGGACGTAATACACGTGAGGTTTATGTTCAAGGTCTATCAACAAGCCTACCAGAGCATGTTCAAACACGTTTACTAAAATCAATCCCAGGCTTAGAGAATGCAGAAATGATGCGTGCTGGCTATGCCATTGAATATGATTCAATTGTACCAACACAATTGTGGCCAACACTAGAAACAAAGCGCATTAAAGGTTTATATACAGCAGGCCAAATTAATGGTACATCGGGCTATGAGGAAGCGGCTGCCCAAGGATTGATGGCAGGAATGAATGCTGCAGCTAATGTACTTGGCAAAGAGGAATTAATCCTTAGTCGTTCGGATGCCTATATTGGGGTACTAATCGATGATCTTGTGACAAAAGGAACAAACGAGCCTTATCGTTTACTAACATCTCGTGCAGAGTATCGCTTATTGCTACGTCATGATAACGCTGATTTACGATTATTAGAGTTAGCCTATAAAATCGGCATGGTTCCACAAGAACGATATGCCAAGTTTAATGAGAAAAAGGCATTGATTGAAAATGAAATTGCACGTCTTCGTGAAATAATTATTAAACCGAATGAAGCTACACAAGCTGTTATTCGTTCTGCTGGTGGTAGTGAATTAAAAGATGGCATACGTGGTGCTGATTTACTAAAACGCCCAGAAATGCATTATGAGATGATCTCCTCATTAATTCCGGCAGATATCGAATTTACAGAAGAAGTAAAAGAGCAAATTGAAATTCAGCTTAAATATGAAGGCTATATCGAAAAAGCATTGCTACAAGTAGAGAAGCTGCATAAAATGGAAAATAAAAAAATCCCAGAAAACATTGATTATGACGCTATTTCTGGTTTAGCGACAGAAGCGCGTCAAAAATTAAAACAAGTTACACCGCTTTCCATTGCACAAGCCTCTCGTATTTCTGGTGTTAACCCAGCAGATATTTCTATTCTGCTTGTTTACATTGAACAAGGTAAAATCGCGAAAATAAGCGGTTAATAAGAACAGTAAAGTGAATAAGGGGCGGGCATCCATTGTGCCCGCTTCCTATTTTTAAAGCAATACTATTGTTAAGATGTACTAGTATGGCTAGATTAATAAAGGAGACTTTACATGAACGAACAACAATTTATTGAGGCACTTAAAAAAAAGGGCATCGAGCTTTCCGAAAAGCAAATTACTCAATTTAAAAAATACTTTGAATTACTAGTCGAGTGGAATGAAAAGATGAACCTGACTGCTATTACAGATTTAGAAGGCGTTTATTTAAAACATTTCTTTGACTCAATCAGTGCCTCATTTTATTTTGATTTTTCAAAAGTAATAACTGTTTGTGATGTAGGAGCAGGTGCTGGTTTCCCTAGTATCCCAATAAAAATCTGTTTCCCACATTTACATGTCACAATTGTTGACTCCTTAAATAAAAGAATTACATTTTTAAACCATTTAAGTGATGAGTTACAATTAGAAAATATGAATTTTGTGCATGCCCGCGCAGAAGAGTTTGGTCAAAATTTAAAATATCGTGAACAATATGATGTGGTGACAGCACGTGCAGTAGCTCGTTTATCTGTTTTATCGGAGCTATGTGTGCCATTAGCAAAACAAGATGGCTATTTTGTTGCCTTAAAAGCAGCTGCAGGTGCAGAAGAATTAAAAGATGCTAAAAAAGCATTAACAACATTAGGTGTTAAACTGAAAGAAGAATATTCTTTCAAACTACCTGTTGAAGAAAGTGACCGCATTTTATATATATTTGATAAAATAAAAGGAACACCGAAAAAATACCCGCGTAAGCCAGGTGTACCGAATAAAACACCAATTCAATAATTAGTGTTTCATGTGAAACTTTCTCAAAGTAGAATATATTTTTTCTATTTTGAGCATACATACTAGTTATGGATGGTTCACGTAAAAGTCATCTATGAACTATATACATTTGAGGAAATATAATAAATAATAATAGAATGAGACAGAGCAAGATAGTTACTTAAAGGTGGTGCCACTTGGATGAAAAGTCCTTTTTCACGTTTTTTTGGAGGCGGAAGTAAAACAGAGCCTATTGTGAAAAATGAAGTAGAACAAGCAGAGGCGGTTCAAACAGCAGAAGAAGTCATAAAATTGCCTATTGATCAAATTGTACCTAACCGTTTTCAGCCACGTACTATTTTTGATGATGAAAAAATTGAAGAATTATCAAGAACCATTCATACGCATGGTGTAATTCAGCCAATTGTTGTACGTAAAACATCAGAAAATCAATATGAAATCATTGCCGGTGAGCGTCGTTATCGTGCTATGAAAAAGCTACAATGGACAGAGGTTCCTGCTATTGTACGAAATTTAACCGATAAGGAGACAGCTTCTATTGCGTTAATAGAGAACTTACAGCGTGAGGAATTAACTGCAATTGAAGAAGCGGTAGCCTATCAAAAATTGTTGGAGTTACATGAGCTCACACAAGAAGCTCTTGCCCAAAGACTTGGAAAAGGACAATCCACTGTAGCCAATAAATTACGTTTATTAAGGCTTCCAGATGAAGTACAACAAGCCATTTTACAGCGCAAGATCTCTGAACGACATGCACGTGCATTAATTGCTATTAAAGATCAACCGTTACAACTAGAAATTTTACAACAAACGGTTGATAATGATTGGAATGTTCGCCAGTTAGAGGAACGGATTCAAGCCATCTTGCATCCGGTAACAGACGAGCAAGATGAGTCGGTACCGAAGAAAGCAAGGCCGAAGCGCAAAGCCATTAGTAAGGATGTGCGTATAGCCTTAAATACTATTAAGCAATCATTAACGATGGTAACGAAAAGTGGTATTACGGTAAAAACGGAAGAAGAAGATACAGAAGAATATTATCAAATTACGGTGAAGATACCTAAAAAGAAAAAGGTATAATAAATTATCTCGGAATAATAATTTATTAACTTTTCCTTCACCGTAAAGAGGAGATATCTCAGAAAGTTGAATGAGGTGTCTCCTTTTTTGTATATATTCTTAATATTTTATACAACTTCTAACTGTTTTTTTGATAGAATGAAAGTTAGATAGCGGGTTAAATAATTGATTTTACAAATGATTTGTCAAAGTAAACGTTGATAAATGAAAGCAGGTGCTTTTAAATGGGTAGAATTATAGCAATCGCCAATCAAAAGGGTGGCGTAGGAAAAACAACAACTTCAGTCAATTTGAGCGCTTGCCTAGCCTATTTAGGTAAGAAAGTGCTACTTATTGATACTGATCCGCAAGGGAATACAACAAGTGGCCTCGGTATTAATAAAGGAGACATACAAAGTTGTATTTATGATGTCCTCATTGATGATGAAGATGTTGAAAATGTCATTCAAAAAACAAATGTAGATAATTTATCAATTGTGCCAGCCACAATTTCGCTTGCAGGCGCTGAAATTGAATTGGTGTCGACTATTTCAAGGGAAGTGCGTTTGAAACATGCATTACAAAATATAAAAGAAGATTTCGATTATATAATTATTGACTGTCCACCATCTTTAGGACTTTTAACGATTAATGCTTTAACAGCTTCAGATGCATTGATTATTCCTGTACAATGCGAATATTACGCATTGGAAGGTCTAAGCCAATTGTTATCTACTGTTCGTCTTGTGCAAAAGCATTTGAACCAACAGTTATATATTGATGGTGTTTTACTAACAATGCTAGATGCACGAACGAACCTTGGCTTACAAGTTATAGATGAAGTGAAAAAATATTTCCAAGATAAAGTATATAAAACGATAATTCCTCGTAATGTGCGTTTAAGTGAAGCACCTAGCCATGGGCAACCAATCATCACTTATGACGCAAGATCTAGAGGTGCAGAAGTTTATTTGGAGATGGCGAGGGAAGTGATTAAAAATGGCTAAAGGTTTAGGAAAGGGCATTGGTGCACTATTTCCAGGAGAGTCTTTAGAACAGAGTGGGCAAGTGGAAGAAATTCAATTAGATTTAATTGTTGCGAACCCATTTCAGCCTCGTAAAATTTTTGATGAAGATGCATTGCAAGAATTAGCAGATTCGATTAATGAGCATGGCATTTTGCAACCAATTGCTGTACGGAAAAAGGGTCGTAAATTTGAAATCGTTGCAGGGGAACGTCGTTATCGAGCATGTTTACTAGCAGGTTTAGATGTTATTCCTGTAATTATTAAAGAATTATCAGATGCACAAATGATGGAGTTAGCTATTCTTGAGAACCTTCAGCGCGAAGATTTAACAGTCATTGAAGAAGCAGAGGCCTATCAAAGCTTAATGGAAAACTTGCATTTAACACAGGAAGAGCTATCAAAGCGTTTAGGGAAAAGTAGACCACATATAGCTAACCATGTTCGCCTCCTTGCTTTGCCAGAAGATGTCCGAAAGCTTATGAATGATGGCACACTATCAATGGGACAAGGCAGGGCATTACTCGGCTTAAAAAATAAAAGACGAATCTCTGAAGTAGCAATGAAGGTAATGAAACAAGGTTTAAATGTCCGCCAAGTTGAAATGTTAGTACAATCCTTAAATGAGGAAGTTTCACGTGAAACAATTCCACCCAAGAAAAAAGATATATTTGTGGCGGCGAAAGAATCCCAATTAAGAGATTATTTTGGAACAAATGTTCAAATTAGAAAGAACAATAATAAAGGGAAAATCGAAATAGAATTTTACTCTGAAGATGATTTAGAGCGCATTTTAGAAATCCTAAATGTACAAGAAGAATAAATGATATTTATATAATTTAATCAGAGCGCCAAGCAAACAGGCGCTCTCTATTTTTTAGAGAGAAGGAAGGCAAAAGGGTGGTAATACTAGGGGCATTGATTAATGCTGTGCTAATTATAGCGGGTGCATTAGTGGGGCGAATTTTCAAAAATATTCCTGAATCTATGAAGTCTACTGTCCTATCCATAATTGGTTTAGCAGTCGCATTATTAGGGATAAAAATGGGATTTGAAAGTGATAATTTTATTATCTTAATCGTAAGTTTAGTGGTGGGTACTGTAGTAGGTGAGTGGTTAGATTTAGATAAGCAAATGAATCGCCTTGGCAAATGGGTAGAGTCATTATTTCGTACAAAACGAAATAATCAAAATCAAATTAGCATTGCAGAAGGGTTTGTCACAGCTTCTTTAATTTTTGTTGTTGGCTCCATGGCTGTTATTGGTGCACTTGATAGCGGTCTTCGTAATGATCATAATGTATTGATTACAAAAGGATTAATAGATGGTTTTACGTCCATTATTCTAGCATCCACATTAGGTATAGGTGTATTGCTTTCGGCGATACCTGTTTTTATTTATCAAGGATTAATTGCAGTTTTTGCAGGGGTCATTAGTTCTTTTGTACCGGATGCTGCGTTACAAATGTATATTACTGAAATGACAGCCGTTGGCGGCGTTATGATTATGGCAATAGGGTTAAATATAGCTGGTTTAACTAAGATCAAGGCTGCTAACTTGCTGCCAGGTATCATCATTGTTGGTATTATGGTTGCTTTCTTCTACATTTTTCAATGAATAACGGTGGGCAGCCAGTAATAATGCTCTTGAAAGCTTTTCAGCCATAGCATAAGAAATATGAAGCCTTGTATTTTGTAAAACAAGCATTTCCATAAAACCTCCAATATTGACGATTCCTTTAATGGAAATGTCACCGATTGGGGGTAATTCTTTTTTTACAGCCTTCCCAGGAAAAATAGGACCGCTTTGAACGGAAATATGACCGACATTTTGCTCACTACCAAGACAGGCATCAATCGCAATAATGAATGGTTTTGTAGTATGATTGTGTAGCTGTTGGATAGTAGAGTCTAGATTTAGAGCATGTAGCGGATCTTCTAAAGAACCGACAATTTCATAGGGGAAGCTAACTGACTTATTTAAAAAGCTACCCGTTAACGGTCCAAGCGTATCACCTGTACATCGATCGCTGCCAATGCAGCAAAAAATTAGTCGTTCATGATGAAACGGTATATATTCTAAAAATAATGTACTTAATTGCCAAACAGCATTTTTACTTTCGTGATGAAGGGAATAAGGCAGTAACAAATTTGGTATAGTATTCATAAAAAAACTCACTTTCTTTTTATTTTTAGAAGTGCTCAATTTTTATGCAGTATACGCAAATTTTTAGCAAGTTATTCAAGAGGTGGAAACGATGGAATGGAATAAGAAATTAATGGAGAGATACTGGGAAAAGCTCACATCTGACAAACTTTGGGAAAATATGATTGATACTTCCATTGAGATTGTGCTAATTTTACTAGCATCATGGATAGCTGTAAGAATGGGTAAAAAATTGATTAAAAAATTATTTTTAATCCGAATGCGTTCTCCATTAAATCATTCAGAACGACGTCAACGTACGATTTCGAGATTATTACAAAGTGTAATTTCCTATGTTGTTTATTTCTCTGCAATCATTGCCATTTTATCTTCTTTAAATATAAAGGTAGCAGGTCTTTTAGCAGGGGCAGGGATTGTAGGTTTAGCCATTGGTTTTGGTGCCCAAAGTTTAGTGAAGGATGTTATCACTGGCTTCTTTATTATTTTTGAAGATCAGTTTGGTGTAGGGGATTATATAAAAATTAATGGAGCAGAAGGTACCGTTGTAGAAATTGGTCTACGTACTACGAAAATTAATGGGGGGACTGGAGAGCAATTTATCATTCCTAATGGTGCAATTGGTGAGGTCGTCAATTACTCTGTTAACAACTCCAAAATTTTTATAGATTTACAAATGACCGCGGATGCTGACTTTGAAAAAGCTGAGACGGTTATTAATCAGTATTTAGAATCTTTACCAGAAAAACATAAAGAATTAATAGCCGCACCGGTGTTTTTAGGTGTACAAAATGTCAAAGGTACAGAGGTTACAATCCGTATTGCTGCTGAAACATTACCACAGCAACAATATGGAGTTGCTCGTAGTATACGCCGAGATGTGACAAAACTGTTTGAAGAGCATCGTATACCAATGGCTCATCCAAAAATGATGTTCTATGACAAAGGTGAGGGGAGAAGTGAGTAAGGTGGAAGAAAAGAAATATGGTTTAAATGATATTGTTGAAATGAAAAAGCAACATCCTTGTGGTACGAACAAATGGAAGATTATTCGTATGGGTGCCGATGTTCGAATTAAGTGTGAAGGTTGCCAACATAGCGTAATGATTCCACGTCGAGAATTTGAGAAAAAAATGAAGAAGGTTTTACTTTCTGCTAGTGAGGCCTAACTTCAGGCGTATTAGACTTTTTGTAAGTGAATCAATATAATAGAAAAGGTTATATGAGAGAAAATTTGAACTGATTATAGAAAGGTTGTGTCCATCCATGGCATTAACAGCTGGAATCGTTGGTTTACCTAACGTTGGAAAATCAACATTATTTAACGCAATTACAAAAGCGGGCGCATTGGCTGCAAACTATCCATTCGCAACGATTGATCCGAACGTCGGTATCGTTGAAGTACCAGATGCACGTTTAGATAAATTAACAGAATTAGTTGTACCTAAAAAAACAGTACCAACAGCATTTGAATTCACAGATATTGCAGGGATTGTAAAAGGTGCTTCCAAAGGTGAAGGTCTAGGGAATAAATTTTTAGCGCATATCCGTGAAGTAGATGCAATTTGCCAAGTTGTACGTTGTTTTGTAGATGAAAATATTACACACGTATCAGGTGCGGTGGATCCAATTGATGATATCGAGGTTATTAACTTAGAGCTAGCACTAGCCGATTTAGAATCAGTAGATAAACGGATCCAACGTGTTAGCAAAATGGCAAAACAAAAAGACAAAGAAGCCATGATTGAAGAGCCAGTACTTCTAAAAATTAAAGAGCAATTAGAGAATGGTAAGCCAGCGCGTGCTGCTGAGCTTTCAGATGATGAACTAAAGGTCATTAAAGGTCTTCATTTGTTAACAATTAAACCAATGCTATATGTTGCTAACGTTTCAGAAGATGAAGTAGCTGATGCTGACAATAATGAATATGTCAAAAAGGTACGTGAATATGCATCAGCTGAAGGTGCTCAAGTCATTACAATTTGTGCAAAAATCGAGGAAGAAATCTCAGAGCTAGACGATGAGGAAAAGGCTATGTTCTTAGAAGAACTAGGAATTAAAGAGTCTGGTTTAGATCAGCTAATCCGTACTTCTTATGACTTATTAGGCTTAGCTACGTATTTCACTGCCGGTGTACAAGAAGTTCGTGCATGGACGTTCCGCAAAGGGATGAAGGCACCACAATGTGCAGGGATCATCCATACAGACTTTGAACGAGGCTTCATTCGTGCTGAAACAGTTGCTTATAATGACCTATTAGAGGCAGGTTCTCAAGCAGCGGCTAAGGAAGCTGGTAAGGTACGTCTTGAGGGTAAAGAGTATGAAGTTCAAGATGGCGATATTATGTTATTCCGCTTTAATGTATAAGACGAACAGAGGGCAATCTTAATGATTGCCTTTTTTCAATCATTAAATTATCTGAATTTTTAGTGTGTGGGAGTGACATCAAATGAACGTAATGGAAATAAAAGAACGTGGCCAAGAGTTTGAGCAGTTAGGAAGATTACCCCAGGATGTCTTAGAGTTTATGTATGAACAGAAATTGTTCAAATTGTTCACTGCAAATGAACTAGGAGGTAAGAATCTAGATTTAGTAGAGGGAATAAAAGTGTTTCAACAAATAGCTGCCCTCGATGGTAATGTAGGTTGGCTTGTGACAATCGGGACTGGAGGTAATGCGTTTATTCCAGCATTTAGCCAAGAAAGATGCGAAAAAATCTTTACCCCTAAAAATGCAGTTATCGCAGGTAGTGGCTATCCAACGGGTGTAGCTGTAAAAGCAGAAGATGGTTATGTGGTAACAGGGCAATGGAAATATTGTAGTGGTGCGGACTATGCTACAACCTTTACAATGAATTGTTTACTAGAGCAAGATGGCGTGATAACAGAAAAAATCATTAGTTGCTCCTTAGACCGTCAAGATGTTGAAGTTTTAAATGATTGGCACGCAATGGGCTTGAAGGCAACAGCAAGTCATACTATTCGTGTGAACAATGTAAGGATACCTGAGGAAGCTACTTTCCAAATAGGTACGATTAGAAATAACTATGGGAATGCTGTACATACCTTTCCATTTACAACCTTTGCAGAGGCTTCATTTTTAAGCGTTTGTCTAGGGATAACTGAAAATTTTTTAGAAGAAGCATTTATTTTAATAAAGCAACGAAATCATGATGCTCATCGAGCTGAGCGTATGGGAGCTTTACAATTTTTATTCATGCAGCAGCAAAAGTATTTTAAACAATTTGAGAAGCAGTTCTATACAACCTTGTCGGAATATTGGCAAAAGCATCAAAGAGATGAATCATTGACAGAGGAAGAACTAACACAATTTACAAAAATGAGTAAAGAAATTGCCGCTGCTTGTATAGAGATTGCCAATAAATTAATACGTAATCTTGGCATGGATGCTATTACAGAGACTGCCCCAATAAATCGCATTTGGAGGAATTTGTATACAGCTGCACAGCATGGCTTTTTAACTCCTTAAGAGTTATGACTAGACTCTGTCATTATTACTGATGACAGAGTCTAATTTTCATATGTATCTTGCCTTGGTAAACGGTCATCTTCTATATAAACATAAAGCTTCGGTAATTTAGGATCATCTTGCACTAAGGCGTTATTAGGATATTTTCGTAACTCCTTATACATGGCAAAGTCACCTACTGCACCTGCCATTAAAAAGGCTCCTACCAGTATTAAAATGGTATTATTAAAATAAAACCCTGCAATAGTAGGAAGAACGCCAGTCGTCCAAAATGGCAGCAATAATGCCCGTTTCATGGCATGGTTACATAGAGGCTTTGTAGTAGTTGCATAGGCAACACCTAGCTCTAAGTTTATGCCATATTGTAAAGACTTCAAAGGTACTTTCCCAAAGAGCATAAAGCCAATTAAATGAAAAGCTTCATGCAAAATAATGAAAACTACATACAGAATAACAAACAGTATTGTACCACCAAGGATAGGCCAAAAAGAAAAGTGAAAATCTTTAAAGCAAATATATTGAATGGCTATAAATAATATGACAAGACCACATGTGATCACAATATTGTCGATCATTAATTTTTTTATATTTATTTCAATAACAATAGGTTCTTTATTCGGTAGCACGAAAGTTCTCCTTTCACGAATTAAACAGGTTACGCTCATTATATAAAATGAATTGTAAGTTTGCGACTTGAAAGAAAAGTACCTATATGTTACAATTCATTGATGTGAGTAATAATTTATTACTTGCTCCTTGCTCCCTTAATATAGGAGAGCCTAGTCCATAAGGAGGTGTAAACAGATGAGAAAATACGAATTAATGTACATCGTACGTCCGAACATTGAAGACGAAGCGAAGAAAGCTCTAGTTGAACGTTTCAACGAAGCTTTAACTTCTAACGGTGCAGAAGTCATCGAATCAAAAGAGTGGGGCAAACGCCGCTTAGCTTATGAAATTCAAGACTTCCGCGAAGGTTACTACCAAATCGTAAAAGTAAACGCTACTTCAGATGCAATCAACGAGTATACACGTCTAGCTAACATCAGCGAAGACATCATTCGTCACATTGCAGTTCGCCAAGAAGCTTAATATTGAATAATTTTTAACAAAACGCTGAAAAGGAGGTTGCATTCTGATGATAAACCGTGTCGTATTAGTTGGAAGACTAACAAAAGATCCTGAGCTACGTTACACACCAAATGGAATTGCGTCTACAAGATTTACAGTTGCTGTGAATCGTGCATTCTCAAATCAACAAGGTGAACGTGAAGCTGATTTCATTAACTGTGTTGCATGGCGAAAACAGGCTGAAAACCTAGCGAACTTCATGCGAAAAGGAAGTTTAATTGGGGTAGAAGGTCGTATCCAGACAGGCAGTTATGAAGGACAAGACGGTAAGCGAGTGTATACAACAGACGTTGTGGCGGATAGCGTACAGTTTTTAGAACCACGTAATGGTAGCGGTGCTCCTGCTCCTCAATACGGTGGTGGACAAACTTACGGTAATAACCAACAGTCATATGGCGGTAGTCAACCACAACAGCAGTTTGGTGGCGCTATGCCAGGACAGGGTTCCTATGGCGGCGATGCTTATCAGCAAAATCAACCACCTATGAATCAGCCAAACTATACACGTGTAGATGAGGATCCATTTGCTAATAGCAAAGGACCGATAGAAGTATCTGAGGATGATCTTCCATTCTAATGCTTCTACATTAAAAAAAGATAAGGAGGAGACACACTATGGCACCACGTCGCGGAGGCCGCAAACGCCGTAAAGTTTGCTACTTCACTTCAAACAATATTACGCACATCGACTACAAAGATGTAGATTTATTAAAAAAATTCATCTCTGAGCGCGGTAAAATTTTACCACGTCGCGTAACTGGCACAAGTGCAAAGTACCAACGTAAATTAACTTCAGCTATTAAAGTATCTCGTATCATGGGATTACTTCCATTCGTAGCAGAAGACAAATAAGATTGATGACGTTAAGGTATTGACCTTACATCAATTTTGAATACCAGCATATTACGATATTCGTATCGGATATGCTGGTTTTTTTTTATCAAAAAATGAAGTAGACATTTTTTAGATAAAATTCATAAGAAAGCATATAGTGATCTAAGCGATTTTTGTTCAATACTATGAAAAAATGGTACAATAAAGGGTAGTAAGTTTGACTGAAAAAAAGGAAGGTTTTCAATGCCGAATAATCAAACAAAAGCGCTTGTCCAAGGCTCAATGGTGGTTGCAATTTTTACAGTATTAATGCTGATTTCCGCATATGTACCATTCGTTTTTATAGTAGCTTTAATATTCGCTCCACTACCGATTGCTTGGTATAGTGCAAATTACAAACGTTCCTCATCAATACTCGTAGCAATAGTAGGCTGTATTTTAACTAGTATAGCGAGTGGACTATCGATGTTACCATTTGCCTTTGTTTTGGGGTTACTGGGTGTCGTAATGGGTAACGCTATTTATCAGAAGAAGAGTAAAATTTATTTATTTATGTCAACGGGGATTGCCAATCTAATCTCGATGGCGCTTGTTTATGTCGCCTATGTAAGATTTGCAGGAATTGACTTCATCAGCATGAGCTTAGAGTTGGCTCGCAAAAATTATGAGCAATCAAATGAATTTGCGAAAAACGTTACAGGGCAAGTGGCGATAAAGCCAGAACAGCTAGAGGCTATGTTTAACACGATTGAGCTGACAATGCCTGCAACAATAACAATATCAGCATTTTTTGCTGCATTTATTATCATAGCGCTAAATTTGCCAGCTTTAAAACGACTTGGTGTGGATGTTCCAAAGTTTGCACCATTCCAAAATATGCGCTTACCACGCTCTATTTTATGGTACTACATGATCGTTTTATGCATTAATTTATTTATGCGTCCAGAGGCTGGTTCTACACTAGATATAATCGTATTGAATGTTTCTTATATTTTATGGGTGTTACTCATTCTACAAGGGATATCATTTATCCATTATTTCATTTCTAGAAAAGGGATGCCAAACGGGGTTAAATGGGTAGCTACTTTGTTAGCGATTCCATTATCATCCTTCATGATCTTACTAGGTATCGTTGATTTAGGTTTTGACGTACGTTCACTTGTAAAGGGGAAGACTAAAGAATAAGGGGATGATTGTAATGGGGACTTTTAGAAAACGACCAATTCGCTATCCGCTTTTTGTTCTTTCCATTTTTGGAATTGTGACGTTCGTACTTCTATGTATTTGGAATATCGGGATAGGTATCGGTTATGGAATAGGTTTTGCTTTACTGATGGTCTACACATGGAAAGTGGAAAAGATTGCTTTTGAAGAAACTGAAAAGCATATAGAATCCATATCATTCCGCATGAAAAAAGTAGGGGAAGAAGCATTGCTTGAAATGCCAATTGGGATACTGTTGGTGAACGAGCAATATGAAATAGAATGGTCGAATCCATATATGCAAGGTATTTTAAATATGGAATCATTAGTCGGAGAAGGAATTGTTAATATTTCTGATGATATCTACGTACTAATGAAGACTGAAGAAACAAATGAGGCTACAATTACATTACGCGATCGTAAATATCGAGTTTATTATAAAAAAGAGGAACGATTACTATACTTCTTTGATATTACTGAGCAGATTGCTATTGAGAAGCAATACTTTGCAGATCGTACAGTTATCGCTATTTTATTTGTTGATAATTACGATGAAATCACGCAGGCCATGGATGACCAACCACGTAGTTTAACGAATACGATGGTTACTTCAATCGTCAATGAATGGGCTGCAGAGCACGGTGTGTTTGTAAAACGAATATCATCAGATCGTTTTTTAGCAGTATTAAATGAATCGATTTTAACAGAGCTTGAAAAGAAAAAATTTGCTATTTTAGATGTTATCCGAGAGAAAACAGCGCAAAAGAATTTATCTTTAACATTAAGTATTGGTGTAGGAGCGGGTTCGTCCTCCCTAGTAGAGCTTGGTGAATTGGCACAATCAAGTCTTGATCTTGTATTAGGACGTGGTGGTGACCAAGTTGCAATCAAGCAACCTACAGGAAAGCTAAAATTCTATGGCGGGAAAACCAATCCAGTTGAAAAACGCACACGTGTTAGAGCGCGCGTTATCTCACATGCATTACGAGATTTAATCCAGGATAGTGATCAAGTGTTTGTTATGGGACATAAAAGTCCTGATATGGATTCGATTGGTGCGTCTGTAGGTGTTCGGAAAATGGCACAAATGAATGATGTGAAGGGCTATGTCATCATAAATTTTGATGAATTAAATGGTAGTGTTACACGTTTAATGAATGAAATAGAGAGTAAATCAGATTTCTATGAAAACTTCCTAACACCAGAGGAAGCTGCAGGGAAAATGACTGAAAAATCTTTGCTTGTTATTGTGGATACACATAAACCTAATTTAGTTATTGATTCACACCTATTAAAACTAGCTGAAAAGGTTGTTGTCATCGACCATCATCGAAGAAGTGAGGATTTTATTGAAAATCCAACACTTGTTTATATGGAACCGTATGCCTCATCAACTGCTGAGCTTGTAACTGAGTTATTAGAATATCAGCCGAAGCGTGCAAAGATTAATATGCTAGAGGCTACTGCACTACTAGCGGGTATTATTGTCGATACGAAGAGCTTTACACTTCGAACGGGAGCACGTACGTTTGAAGCTGCCTCGTATCTACGGACGAATGGTGCGGATACAGTATTAGTGCAACGTCTTTTAAAAGAAGATGTAGACACCTATATTGAACGATCAAAAATAGTGCAAACGGTTAAATTCGTAAAGCCAGGAATTGCTGTGGCTGTTGGTGAGGAATCGAAAGTGTATGACTCTGTCTTAATTGCACAAACAGCCGATATTTTACTAACTATGAAGGATGTTGGTGCATCCTTTGTTATTGCACATCGGGCAGATGGAAAAATAGGAATTAGTGCCCGATCACTAGGCGAAGTCAATGTCCAGCTTATTATGGAAAGACTTGGAGGTGGTGGTCATTTAACGAACGCCGCCTGTCAAATAGAAGCCAAAACCATTGATAACGTGAAAAAACAATTAGAAGAGGCCATAGAAGAGGTCTTTGAAGGGAGTTCTGACTAATGAAAGTAGTATTTTTAAAAGACGTTAAAGGAAAAGGAAAAAAAGGTGAAATTAAAAACGTAGCAGATGGTTACGCACAAAATTTCTTAATTAAAAATGGTTATGCAGCAGAAGCAAACGCTCAAGCACTAAGTCAATTAGATGGTCAGAAAAAATTAGAAGCAAAAAATGCTGCAGCTGAATTAGCAGAAGCACAAGCGTTAAAAGAAAAAGTAGAAACATTAACAGTTGAGCTAAAAGCAAAGTCTGGTGAAGGCGGTCGTCTATTTGGTTCAGTGTCTACCAAGCAAATTGCTGATGCCTTACAAAAAGTGCATGGCATTAAAATTGATAAACGTAAAATGACTTTAAATGATGGAATTCGTGCACTAGGCTTTACAAATGTTCCTGTAAAACTACATCATGAAGTAACAGCTACATTAAAAGTACATGTAACGGAAGAATAAGGAGCGACGATCCATGAACGAACCGATGATGGACCGCGTTCCACCGCATAACCGGGAGGCGGAGCAATCGGTTATCGGTGCAATTTTCCTTGAGCCACAATCATTAATCACAGCATCCGAAATTTTATTGGCAGATGATTTTTATTTAAACGCCCATAAGAAGATTTTTGAAACAATGTTACGGTTAAGCGATCAAGGAAAAGCGATAGATGTTGTTACAGTTACAGAAGAATTATCAGCTAAAAAAGAGATTGAAGACGTTGGCGGGCTATCCTATTTACTAGAGCTCGCCAATGCTGTCCCTACAGCTGCCAACGTCGCTCATTATGCCAAAATCGTTGAGGAAAAGGCACTATTACGTCGATTGATTCGTGTCGCTACTAAAATTGTTGAGGATGGTTACACACGCGAAGACGAAGTAGAGGCATTACTAGGCGAAGCAGAGAAAAAAATGATGGAGGTTGCCAATCGGAAGAATGCAGGGGACTTTAAGCATGTGAAAGACGTGCTAGTGGAAACCTTCGATAACATTGAGCAACTTCAATCACAAAAGGGAGATGTAACGGGGATACCGACAGGCTTCCGTGATTTGGATAACATTACTGCTGGCTTCCAACGCAATGATTTAATTATTGTAGCTGCCCGACCATCTGTAGGTAAAACTGCCTTTGCATTGAATGTTGCGCAAAGTGTTGCCGTACAGGCACGAGAGAATGTTGCAATCTTCTCTTTAGAGATGGGTGCAGAGCAACTTGTCATGCGTATGCTATGTGCAGAAGGAAATATTGATGCACAAGTTTTACGTACAGGTGCTTTAACTACGGAAGATTGGGGTAAACTAACTATGGCAATGGGAAGTTTATCGAATTCAGGGATTTTTATTGATGATACACCGGGTGTACGTATTAATGAGATTCGTGCAAAATGTCGACGTTTAGCACAAGAAAATGGGCTTGGAATGATTCTTATTGATTATTTACAGCTTATTCAAGGTAGTGGGAAACCAGGCGAGAACCGTCAGCAAGAGGTATCAGAGATTTCACGATCGCTAAAAGGACTAGCACGTGAATTAAAGGTCCCTGTTATTGCCTTATCGCAGCTATCTCGTGGAGTAGAGCAACGACAAGATAAACGTCCGATGATGAGTGACTTACGTGAATCGGGGAGTATTGAGCAGGATGCTGATATTGTAGCCTTTTTATACCGCGATGACTATTACGATAAAGAGTCTGAAAGTAAAAATATGATCGAAATTATTATTGCAAAGCAACGTAATGGTCCAACCGGGACAGTTACACTTGCCTTTAAAAAAGAGTTCAATAAATTCATTAATGTAGATTGGTCACAAATGCCACCGCCACCATCACGTGATTAATCATGTGCGTCATTCAGATAAATTGCCTCTACAAATTAACCTTAGACTGAATTAATCTGAATGTTCGATAATATTCATACCATTCTGTTATTAAACACGAACGTTGAATCAGATTTTTTGATTTTATGTTCGTGTTTTTTCACTATTTTTTATTGACGAGGTGTTTCTATCATTGTTACAATGATTGAGGCTAAAAAATTGAGATACACAGGTATCTAACGGAGGTGCTGATTATGACATCAGTAGTAGTTGTAGGAACACAGTGGGGAGACGAAGGAAAAGGTAAAATTACAGATTTCCTTTCGCAAAAAGCCGATGCAATCGCTCGTTTTGCAGGTGGAGACAATGCAGGACATACCATTAAAATAGATGGTGAAACATATAAACTACATTTAATTCCATCAGGTATCTTCTATAAAGAAAAAACTTCAGTTATTGGTAATGGATTAGTTGTCAATCCAAAATCAATAGTAACAGAACTAAAAGGCTTACAAGAGCGTGGCATTAATACAGATAATTTACGTATTTCTAATCGTGCACATGTTATTCTGCCTTATCATATAAAACAAGATATTGCGGATGAAGAAAGCCGCGGTGATAATAAAATCGGGACAACTTGTAAAGGGATCGGACCATGCTATCAAGATAAAGTAGCTCGTATTGGTATCCGTATGGCTGATTTACTTGATAAGGATATTTTTGAAGAGAAACTACGTCATAATTTAGCCATTAAAAATAAATTATTCGAGAAATTCTATGAAGTAGAAGGTGTTACTTTCGAAGAGATTTTTGAGGAATACTATGGTTATGGCCAAGAAATCGCAAAATATGTGACAGATACTTCTAAAATTTTGAATGATGTACTTGATGAAGGTGGTAAAGTATTATTTGAAGGCGCTCAAGGTATTTTGCTTGATGTCGATCAAGGTACGTATCCATATGTTACATCTTCAAATCCTGTTGCAGGTGGTGTAGCGATTGGTGCTGGTGTTGGTCCTTCACTTGTAACAAGCGTTATTGGGGTATCTAAAGCTTATACATCTCGTGTAGGTGATGGTCCATTCCCTACAGAATTATTTGATGAAGTAGGTCAGCAAATTCGTGAAGTTGGTCGTGAATATGGTACAACAACAGGCCGTCCACGTCGTGTAGGTTGGTTCGATACGGTAGTTGTCCGTCACTCACGTCGTGTAAGTGGTATTACACATCTGGCACTTAACTCAATTGATGTTTTATCTGGTTTAGAGACAGTAAAAATCTGTACAGCCTATAACTATAAAGGTGAAACAATTACAGAGTATCCAGCAAACCTTCATATTATTGAACAATGTGAACCGATCTATGAAGAACTTCCAGGCTGGTCTGAGGACGTAACAGCATGCCGTACTTTAGAAGAGCTACCTGAAAATGCACGACGCTATGTAGAGCGTGTTAGTGAATTAACAGGTATTCAAATTGCTACTTTCTCAGTTGGTCCTGCTCGTGAGCAAACAAACGTTTTAGTAGATGTGTGGGAAGCCTAATAAAATAAATACAATAAAAAGGGCGTGCCATAGATGGTACGCCCTTTTCTTAGTGAATATCTTTCTTCTTGAAACGACCACCTTTTACCTCTGCTATATTACCAATGGCTAAAAATGCATTGTCATCGATATCCGCAACAATGGTTTTCAGCTTCGACTCTTCTAAGCGAGTAATAACAGTAAAGATGACCTTTTTATCATTTCCTGTATAAGCCCCTTCACCATGAAGGAAAGTGACACCACGGCCAAGTCGATCCATAATGGTTTGTCCAATTTCATCAATAGCATCACTTATGATATAAACTGATTTTGATTCTTCCAACCCTTGAATTACAATATCAATCATTTTATAAGCAATATAGTATGCAATGATGGAGTACATAGCTTGTTCCCAGTTAAAAACAAATCCTGCCACTGCAAAAATAATAATGTTGAAGAACATAATTATTTCACCAACTGAAAAAGGAGTCTTACTATTAAATAAAATAGCCAATATTTCAGTTCCGTCCAAAGAACCTCCATAACGAATGACAATACCGACACCAACTCCTAAAATCATCCCACCAAAAACTGTGGCCAATAATGTATCTTCCGTAAATGGATGTAGGTTATGTAAGGCAAGTGTTGCAGTAGAGAGTACAGTAATACCTAGCCCAGTAGACAGCGCAAAGGTTTTACCAATTTGTTTGTAGCCTAAAAAAATAAAAGGTAAGTTTAAAATGAAGATGAAAATACCAAGGGGTAAATTTAATAAATGAGATGTAATAATGGAAACACCTACGATGCCTCCATCCATAATGTGGTTGGGTACTAAAAATAACTCTAAGCCCAAAGCCATAATGATTGCACCTAACGATACCATAATAATCCTTAGAAATGTTTTGCGCATGTTACTTTTCTGATGCCGCAACAATTTTGCTGCCATATCAGAGGTCTGTGAATCACTCAATTTAATCGCTCCAATCCATAATGTGCCTTCTTTTATATTTTATCGGAATATTAAAAAAGTAAAAAGTATTATGCCTAAATTCACTTGAAAAAAATAATAGAATACTATACCAATGGCTAAGTATATGATTTTTAATAAGGTAAATAGCGTTGTTGAATACCCATTTTATGAATAAAAATACAGTATTTATCAACTATATAAAATATATTCTATGTAACAATTAGTAGATAAATAATACATTTACATTACAAAAGAGTGAAATCATTCAAACGCTATTTTCTTTATGATACATTATAAGGGTGCAAAAATTCCTTGTGGGTAAATCATCCTATCACAAGGGAAAGTTGGAAGGGGCTTTATTGATGAATTCGTTTTGGAATAAAAAAGAAGAAAACAATAGATTCACCTACAATTTTTCTTCTTTTAAAAAGGTTTCGATCATTGCAGTTTTAATGACGAGCCTAACGATAAATATGGGTTTTGCTAAAGAACATACGAAAGAAAATTTAAATAAAATATACCATGTCTATGTGGGAAATGACTATATTGGTGCAGTATCTGACGAGAATGCTATTCAAGAAGTTATTGCTTCAAAAGAAAAAGAAGCGAGTCAGCAATTCAAAGAGTTATCTATGGATGCTAGCTCATCTGTCAAAATAATCCCAGAACAAGTTTTTACAAATGAAACAAAAGATGCAGATACATTATCAAAACTTAAGCAATCTTTAGTAGCGAAATCGGATGCTTTTACAATACTAGTAAATCATAAGCCAGTCGTATCATTAAAAAATACAGAAGCCTATGAAAAAACGGTTCAACTGTTGAAG
The DNA here is from genome assembly GCF_002429815.1 of Lysinibacillus sp. UBA5990. Taxonomy (NCBI): domain Bacteria; kingdom Bacillati; phylum Bacillota; class Bacilli; order Caryophanales; family Bacillaceae; genus Lysinibacillus; species Lysinibacillus sp. UBA5990. Next base: position 189,999 of record NZ_DJAY01000009.1, on the reverse strand, counting down.
CTACAATATATTTCTCAGCCAGAGTTAGATAAATTAGCACAAAACCAATCTACAAATAATGTACCAGAATTACAAGCTGGAGAATCACGACTTTTAGATATTTCATTTAAACAGGATGTTTCAGGAATATCACAAAAAGTTACACCAACTCAAATCTTAACACCTGAGCAAGCCGTAAACTATTTAATGACAGGATACCTTGAACAAGATAGCTATAAAATTGAATCAGGTGATGTATTAGGTTCTGTCGCTAAAAAGCATAATTTAACTACAAGTGAGTTGCTAGCTTTAAACCCTGAAGTAACAGTTGATACTGTTTTACAAGTTGGACAGGAATTGAATGTAACGGTGGCAAAGCCATTTGTAAATCTTGAGGTTAAAAAGAAAAAGAAAGTAGCAGATGTGATTCCATTCAAAAAAGTAGTGGAAGAAGATCCTACTATGTATAAAGGTGAAAAGGTCATCAAGCAAGAAGGCGCTAATGGTAAAAAAGAAACAACATACGCCCTAACGTCTGAAAATGGTAAGCAAACAGCAAAAGTTGCATTAGAAGAAAAAGTTATCCAAGAGCCAGTGGACCAAATTGAAGTAGTTGGGACAAAGGTAATCTCTTCACGTGGCACAGGTGAATTTTCATGGCCAGCAGTAGGAGGCTATATCTCAAGTGGTATGGGCGAACGTTGGGGTGCCTTCCACCGTGGAATCGATATTGCTCGTCCAAGTAATTACAATATTTTGGCAGCTGATAATGGTGTAGTTAGTGCAGCTGGTACATCGGGTACTTATGGTAATCGCATTGTTATTAATCACAATAATGGTTATACAACGCTTTATGGACATCTATCTTCTATTAATGTTGAAGTAGGACAAGTAGTGGAAAAGGGCTCTGTTATCGGTATTATGGGTTCTACTGGAAACTCGACAGGCACACATTTACACTTTGAAGTTGAAAAGAACGGTTCATTAGTTAATCCGCTATCATATGTAGGCCGATAAACATTTTGAATAGTAGACAGTCCAAATAGTGGGCTGTCTTTTCTATTATTTCCCGAGAAATACTTGTTGAAATATAGCCCATTATGTCAAAGTATTTAAAGTGATTGATGAACGATTAATGCAAGGAAACTGAAAGCATGATAGAGTTAAGAGTAGTGAACTTACAAATACAACATGTTTAAGAATAGATAAAAAACGAGAGGGAGAGAATGAATGAACAAAACAATTTTAGTTGTTGATGATGAAAAACCAATCGCAGATATTCTGCAATTTAATTTAATAAAAGAAGGATATAAAGTGATATGTGCGTATGATGGTGATGAGGCACTAAAGAAGGTTGATGAGGAGCAACCAGATTTAATGCTACTAGATATAATGCTACCAAAGCGCGATGGTATGGAAGTGTGTAGAGAAATACGGAAAAAATATGACTTCCCTATTATTATGCTGACGGCTAAAGGCTCTGAGATTGATAAAGTATTAGGCTTAGAAATGGGCGCAGATGATTATGTCACTAAGCCATTTAGTACACGAGAGCTTATTGCTCGTGTAAAGGCTAATATGCGACGTTTACAGGTTGCTGCACCAGCAGCAGAAGAGGAAGAAGAGGAATCAAACGAAATTGTTGTAGGATCCCTTGTTATTCAACCAGATGCTTATTTAGTAATGAAGCGTGATGAGGCTATTGAGCTTACCCATCGAGAATTTGAGCTGCTACATTATTTAGGTAAACATATTGGACAAGTAATGACACGTGAACATTTATTACAAACGGTATGGGGCTATGATTACTTTGGTGACGTTCGTACTGTTGACGTAACAATTCGTCGTTTACGTGAAAAAATCGAGGATAATCCTAGTCACCCTGCTTGGATTGTCACAAGACGTGGTGTAGGTTATTATTTACGAAATCCTGAACAGGAGTAATAGGAATGCAGAAAGTGAGCTTCTTTAAATCCATACATGTCAAACTAGTGCTGATTTATATTTTATTAATATTGCTTGCTTTACAAATTATCGGTATCTATTTTGCCCGTCAGTTAGAACAAAATTTGAAGAGCAACTTCCAAGATTCTATTTTTCAGCGAGTTGACCTGATGCAATATAGTCTTCGTGAGGAAATTTTAAAGGAACGAGACGAAAGCATGCCTAAACTAGAGGAAAGCTTGAAGTCAATCGTTATGGAGTTTTCAACTGGTTTAAGAGATGTTTCTAATGGTGATATTTTAGAAATTCGTGTCATTGATGATAGACAAAGAATACTTGCTACATCTGAGCTCGAGAATCAAAATTTAATAGGACAACGCTCTAACACGGACCTTGTGCGTCGTGCGATATCTGCTGAAACGCTCTTTGATATTATAAAACTCGATAACAAAACGAGGAATCGAGTATGGGTATTGGCGAACCCCATTCGAGCTGGTGCAGGGCCAGATGATGAAATTATCGGTGTTCTATATATTGAAGCGAATATAGAATCCGTTTTTGAACAAATGAACGAAATTAACCGTATTTTCCTTGGCGGCACAGCTATGTCGTTAGTCTTTACTATCTTTTTAGGTATTCTCGTTGCTCGAACAATAACACAACCAATTGCTGATATGCGAAAGCAGGCTCAAGCGATGGCAAAGGGCAACTATTCTCGCAAGGTAAGGGTATACGGTACAGATGAAATAGGTCAGCTTGCCGTTACCTTTAATCATTTAACCAATCGTTTGCAAGAGGCACAATCCACTACTGATGCGGAGCGGCGAAAGCTAGATTCCGTCCTTAGTAATATGACAGATGGCGTTATTGCGACAGATCGTAAGGGACGTATTATTTTAATTAATGACCCGGCTCTGGAGTTACTGCATATTTCAAGGGATATTACATTAGGTCGTCCCATTGCCTCGGTATTGGGAATTGATCAGGAATATAGCTTTGAAGATTTAATTCATATGAGTGATGCTATTAATTTAAATTTCAGTACATCAGATGCACCTTATATATTACGTGCCAATTTCTCGGTTATTCAAAAAGAGACAGGCTTTATTAATGGTCTTATTACTGTATTACACGATATAACAGAGCAGGAAAAGATAGAAATGGATCGTCGCGAGTTTGTATCGAATGTATCCCATGAATTAAGAACACCATTAACAACTATGCGTAGTTATTTAGAGGCACTGGCAGATGGGGCATGGAAGGATGAAAATATTGCTCCTACATTTTTAAATGTAACGCAAACTGAAACAGAACGTATGATTCGACTAGTCAATGATTTATTGCAATTATCACGAATGGATAGTTCAGACTATGAGTTAAACAAAGATATTGTCTTATTTAATTCATTCTTTAACCGAATTATCGATCGATTTGAAATGTCTAAGTCTGATAAAGTACAGTTTGCACGATTATTCCCTGAAACCTCCTTTTACGTAGAAATTGATACGGATAAGGTGACACAGGTCATTGATAATATCATTTCGAATGCCATCAAATATTCTCCAGACGGTGGAAATATTCGTTTTGGCTTCACAGGACAAGGTGACATGCTAAAAGTCATGATTTCAGATGATGGTATGGGGATTCCTAAAGAAAACGTAGGCCGCATTTTTGATCGCTTCTATCGTGTCGATCGGGCCCGTGCTCGTTCCATGGGAGGAACAGGCTTGGGGCTTGCTATTGCGCGGGAAATGATTGAAGCGCATGGCGGAAAGATTTGGGCAGAGAGTGAGGAAGGGCAGGGCACGACAATTTTCTTCACATTACCATACGATGCAGATGAATTTGGTGAGGCAGGTGAGTGGGAATGAAATATATAGAGCCAGTTAAATCTGTCGTTTTATTTCTACTTGTCATGCTAAGTGTGATTCTAACCTTTTTGATTTGGACTTACACACCGGATTATAAATATATTGAAAATACGGAACGGAAGGAAATTTTAATAAAGCCGCAAAAGGAAATGGAGGATATTATTCGTCCATACAAGGCTATTTTCCGTTTTGATGAGGATTTTACAGGCACAGTATCTAACAATGCCATGAAGAATTTGATGAAAACATTTAAAGGCTGGAACGTTCTAGATTTAGAGCCAGTTAACAACAATCTGTCGCCAAACTATGTGAATCAAATTATTGGGGCAGATCATCGAATGACTATTTTTTTCACTGGTGAGGTTCCATTTTCAGCCTTTAACACCATTTTTCAATTTGCTGAAAAAGAGTTACCAGAAACAACCTTCAATCGTATGATTATTGACTGGAGTAATTCAAACTCCAAAGAGTTAATGGTTTATTACATTAGTAGTAATAACCAATCATTATTCCGCTCACATGTCAGCGTGCCAAACATGAACCAATTTATACAGGAAGTCATAGAGCCTGCAAAAAAATATGGCACTTTTAAAGAAATTGAGCGAGAAAATCAGACATCTCTTTATGTAGATAACAATAAAATGGAGTCCGTAAAATTTACGTACTATATTGAAGAAATCACACCAGAATTATTTAAAAATGTGTTATTTACAGATCCAAATATAGTACGGCGCAATGTTGAAAGTGCATCCTCTGAAAAATATACGGATGGTATGTCATTAATGACATTAGATACAAATCTAAAGTCATTAAACTATGTTTATCCAGCTGCAGAAAGTAGTATTAGAATTGAGCCTTCAAAACTTCTAAAAGATAGCTTTGAATTTATTAACGAGCATGGTGGATATACTGCAGATTTCCGTTATGCTTCAACGAACACAAATAAAAATCAAATGGATTATCAATTATATTTGCAAGGTTTACCGGTCTATAGCAATCATGTCATTACCCGAATGACGACAATTTGGGGAGATAGTCGGATTTTCCATTATAAGCGTCCATACTTCTCATTAGATATGGATATTGAAGCAGAAAAGGAAATCAAAGAATTATCTTCGGGAGCAGATATTGCTGAGAGATTAAAAGTTGGGAATAATATTGCGTTAGCGGATATCGATGAAATTGTTTTAGGTTATTATTTAACACAAAATCAAGAACTAAATATATTTACATTTGAACCTTGTTGGTTTGTCATTCGTAATGGATCTTGGATTAAACTAACCCCTGAAGTTTTAGGAGGTGTTAAAAATGGATTGGAATAGAACGAAATCTATTTTTATATTCGTTTTTTTAATTCTAAACATCTTCTTATATTCACTTTATGTAAATCGCTATAATGAGGCAAAAGATATTGAAGTTCCAGGTGAAAAAACAATAGAAGCTCGTTTAAAAGATGATAATATTACGTATGGCTCATTACCAAATAATATTGAATTTGCTTCGTATATGACAGCTCAAGTGCATAAATTCACAATAGATGAATTTAGTAATAACAACCAACAAATTACATTTAGGGATAATACGAATACTAAAGTTCGTGCCATTTTCTTAAAGCCTGTTAAATTACGGAATGTGAGTGATGATGCAAGCTTTACGGACTTTGCTGTTGCAAACGTAAATGAAGGAGCATCGTATGCTTTATGGAAAGTAGATCGCGAAGAGCGCATCGCAATTTTTTTCCAGAAAACTAATAACCGGATGTTCTATTACAATGGTTCATTAAAAATTAAGTGGAATACCAACAATGAAGTAACAATGTATGAGCAAACAATGATTGATAATATTGAAGAAATGGAACAACAGGAAACTGTCATTCCTCCACTTCAAATTATTCAAACTTTATATGCAAAAGGACCGCTCAAGCCAGACTCACGTATTACGCAAATGAAGTTAGGTTACTCAACACTTGTTAAATTGACTCGTACACAGGTATTAGTGCCAACATGGGAAGTACGAGTGAAATTATCGGATGGGGAAACAGAAGAGTATTTTGTCAATGCAGTAGAAGGCAAAATCATTGAAATCCAGGAGGACAAGCAAGAGGGCGAAGAAGAAGACTGGGGAGTTGAATAATGCGATTTAGTGTTTTAGCAAGTGGCAGTACGGGGAATTCAATTTATGTAGAGAATGACGATTATGCCTTTATCGTTGATGCTGGTCTTAGTGGGAAAAAGATGGAGCAGCTATTTATAAAAATTGATCGTAATATGAAGCAGCTTAGTGGTATTTTCGTTACACACGAGCATAGTGATCATATTAAAGGGATAGGTGTACTGGCACGAAAATATAATGTACCTATTTATGCAAACGCCAAAACATGGCAGGCAATGGACGGGCTGGTTGGTGATATTTCTGTAGAGCAACGTTTTGAATTTGACATGGATACAGTGAAGCATTTTGGCTCTTTAGCCGTTGAATCTTTTGCTGTTTCGCATGATGCAGCAGATCCAATGTTCTACACGTTCCATGAAGGTAATCGCAAGCTTGTCATTATTACAGATACAGGGTATGTCAGTGATCGTATGAAGGGTATTATACGCGGAGCAGATTCCTTTGTTTTTGAGAGTAATCATGATGTTAATATGCTTCAAATGGGACGTTATCCTTGGTCCATTAAACGCCGTATTTTAAGTGATGTAGGACATGTGTCCAATGAGGATGCAGCGATTGCAATGAGTGAGGTTGTATTTGATAAGACTACCAATATCTATCTTTCGCATTTAAGTAAGGATAATAATATGAAAGAGCTGGCGCGCATGAGCGTGTCACAAACCTTACAGTCCTGTGGCATTATGGTTGGCGAGCATGTTCATCTTTTTGATACCGATGCAGAAGAGCCAACCAAATTAGTAACGGTTTAACGACTCGTTATTTAGGTAAAACTTAAAGCTGTTCGACGCATTTTAATAAATGCGTTGGGCAGCTATTTTTATGTCCATTTTATTTGTTTTTCATCTGATTTTAATGTTTGAATCGTAAGATTAGGGTAACAATTAACAAAAGCAGTATAGGAAAGGATGAGGAACATGAGTTACTTTCAAGATGATGATAAAAACAGTGATTTCCTAAAAAATGATGAAATACCGAAATCACCTCTTCAAGAAAGATTAGAGCGCGAGGAGCAAGAAATGCAAGCCAAGCGTCATAAAAAGAAAGGTGGAGGCGGAGGAAAAGGTGGCTATTTCTTTAGTGGCTTGGTCGGCGTCATTATTGGTGCCTTACTTGTTTGGCTGATGTTGCCAGGTCTGGTCAATCAAATGCCAGGTACAACATCAAGTAATACAGGGAAGAACGATACAACGATTAATCAAGTTGCCACCGAGGTAACGACGGATGTTACAAAAGCCGTTGATAAAGCTTCTCCAGCCGTTGTGGGTATTACTAATATTCAAGAAGTAACAAGTGGAGGATTTTGGAGCCCGCAATCAACAACAACAAAAGAAGCGGGAAGCGGTTCAGGTGTAGTGTATAAAATTGAAGGGGACAAAGCCTTTATCGTAACAAATAACCACGTTATTGAAGGAGCTAAACAATTAGAGGTTACAATGCCTGATGGAACAAAAGAGCAAGCGGAATTAGTGGGCCATGATGTTTGGACAGACCTTGCTGTCATTTCAATTAGCTCAAAGAATGTAAAAACAGTAGCGACATTCGGTAACTCCGATGTGTTAAAACAAGGTGAAACAGTTATAGCAATAGGTAATCCACTTGGCTTAGACTTCTATGGATCTGTGACAACAGGCGTTGTTTCAGGTAAGGATCGTTCTGTACCAGTAGACTTAAACGGTGATGGCACAGAAGACTGGCAGCAAGAAGTATTACAAACAGATGCAGCCATTAATCCAGGGAATAGTGGAGGAGCACTTGTCAATTTAGCTGGAGAGTTAATAGGGATTAACTCCATGAAAATTGCAGAATCCTCTGTGGAAGGTTTAGGTTTCTCTATTCCAATTAATTCAGCCATTCCGATTATTGAGGAGCTAGAGAAAAATGGTGAAATGAAACGTCCAACAATGGGAATTTCATTAGCTGACTTAACAGATGTTCCAGCCTTCTACCAACAACAAACATTAAAATTACCAGCAGAAGTGACAACAGGTGTTGTGATTACAGATGTAATGAATAACTCACCAGCATCAAAAGCAGGTATCCAACAATATGATGTTATTGTGGAAATGGATGGTCAAAAAATCGAAACAGCCATTGATTTACGAAAACATCTATATAATGAGAAAAAAATCGGTGATCAATTATCATTAAAAGTTTACCGCCAAGGTAAATTGGTAGAGCTTACGCTTACATTAACAAACGGTAATACATTGTAAAAGGGATGAGTAGCAGTGGAGATTGTAAAATCTCCGCTGCTTTTTTGTGGAGATGAAGAAGCTCTTTAATAAAATATTGTGGATAACTAGAAAATTTTGAATACTGATTGTATACAATAAACAGTGAGGAAAAGGCACTTCTTCCATACATGCTATTCCTTTGATACAATAGGTTGTGGATAACATAGACTGAAATGTGAATAAGTTTGTGGAAATTTCGGAAAATAAGGAGACATCAAAAAATGGAAAAATACAGCTGTGAAAGCCATATAGAACACGCTTTAGACATGTTTGTAGCAGAGCAAAAAGTGTTCCCAATTATGGATAAAATCGAAGATGAAAAAAAGTTATCCACAAAGTGTAGCTACTGTGAACAGCCAGCAGAATATATTGTATCAAGTAAATAACTTTACACAATATATAGCAATGGCATGTGGATATGTTGATAACTTTTGTGGATAATTTGTTTGTAAATGAATTGTAAAGGTGGATAACGTGTGAATATAACGATTGTATCAGTCGGCAAGTTAAAAGAAAAGTACTTAAAAATGGGGATCGATGAGTACGTAAAACGACTAGGCGGCTATGCAAAAATGGATTTAATAGAGGTAGCTGACGAAAAAGCACCCGAACAACTTAGTGATGCTGAAATGGATATCGTGAAGAAAAAAGAGGGAGAACGAATACTAGCCAAAATTAGTACAGACACGTATGTAATTGCTCTCGCTATCAATGGCAAAATGAAAACCTCGGAACAAATGGCTACTGATCTTGAATCTCTCATGACCTATGGCAAAAGCAAAATTGCCTTCGTCATCGGCGGCTCCCTGGGCCTACACGAAGACGTCCTAAAAAGAGCCGATGAGCAACAATCCTTCGGCAAAATGACCTTACCCCACCAGCTCATGAAGCTCGTACTCGTAGAGCAGGTTTATCGAAGCTTTAGAATTATGAAGGGTGAACCGTATCATAAGTAAGTGCGGTTTTAACTTTCTATTTGAAAATATGAATTAGTTAATCCCAGTAAAAATTTTTACTGGGATATTTTTATTTAAAATAGGGAACGTATGTTTTGCATGTTATAATGAACAGTACACTACCTGTTTTAAAAAGTTAGATGGTATAATTGCGAGATGTAAATTAGGAGAGAATATAATGAAAAATTTAAATAGATTACCGTACTATTCTACGGGTGAAAATGAGTGTATTGCAGAAATTCTAGATATATCTGAGACGTCTAGTGAAATAATACGAAATTCTAATTGGACTCCTTATAATGATCCTGTTGAATCCAAAAGAAGTGGTCCTGTATATAATATGCATTCTTATCCTACGAAAATAGATTATCATTCAATAATAAAATATATTTTGTATTATACAAAACCAGGAGACGTTGTATTTGATGGTTTTTCAGGAACAGGTTCAACGGGTTTAGCGGCTATCTCTTGTGATGAGGTAGATAGTAAAATCGAACAAGAATTCCAAGAACATAATGTAGATTATAAATTAGGAAAGCGTAAAGCGATTTTAACAGATTTGAGTCCAATTGCTACCTTTATTTCTTCAAGTATTGCTCTTCCTGTTGATGTAAAAAAACTTGAACAAGCAGCAGTTCAACTTTTAGAAGAAAGTGAAAAAGAAATTGGTTGGATGTATAAAGTAATGAATGATGGCGTTGAAGAGACTATTCGTCAAATTGTTTGGTCAGAAATATACAAATGCCCTAACTGCAATTTTGAAATCGACTATTGGGATGTAGGAGTAGATTTCGAAAATAAAACTTTTAAAGATACATTTACTTGTCCATCTTGTAATACAAATCTTGAAAAATCAGCTTGTGAAAGAGTAACCGAAGAGATATATGACGATGTCTTAAAGGAAAAAGCATCTCGTATAAAGAGAGTACCAAAGCGTGTATATGTTCAAGTCGGTAAAAAGAAATATTACCGTGAATGTATAGAAAATGATATTAAGTTGATTAATCGAATTGAATTAACACCTATTCCAGAAACGGTCCCCAATGTAAAAATGATGTTTAAAGATGGTAATTGGGGTGAGATGTATCGAAGTGGTTATCATAAAGGGGTTACCCATGTTCATCATTTTTACACAAGAAGAAATTTAATTGTGTTAGGGTCATTGTGGGAAAATGCATTGAAAGCGCCTTTAGAAGTGAGGAATCAACTGTTATTTTTAATTTCTAGTTATAATTTATCTAATTCAACGTTAATGACACGAGTTGTATTCAAGAAAAGCGTAGAAGATTTAGTAGTGACAGGCTATCAAAATGGTCAATTATATCTTGGATCAATCTCTTTAGAGAAGAATATTATTAAAGGAATTAAAGAACAAAAATTAAAGAATTTAATAAAAGCATCGGGCTTATTTAATGTAGATAAAAATGATATACGAATTTCTACACAGTCTATTACAGATTTAAATATCCCAGATAATAGTATTGATTATATTTTTACTGATCCGCCTTTCGGACAAGATATAATCTATTCTGAGATGAATTTTATTTTAGAAGCATGGTTAGGAAAATATACTGATAATAAAAATGAAGCGATTATTTGCAAAGCTCAAGGTAAAGGACTTGTTGATTACAAAGAATTAATGAAGCAAGCATTTAGTGAAATGTATCGTATACTCAAGGCTGGGAAACATATGTCCGTCGTATTTCATAATTCTAAAAAAGATGTATGGAATGCAACAATTGAATCAATGGTTGAGGTCGGATTTAGAATCGTTGAAACATCAATCTTAGATAAAAAGCAAGGTAGTATTAAGCAAGTAAAATCTCAAAATGCGGTAGGGAAAGATATTATTATTGGTGTAATAAAACCTTTTCAGGAAAATGCATTAAAAACATTGAGTGATGATGAATGTAATATATGGGATCATTTATCTGATGTAATAAATGAAAATTATAAGTCGAAGGAAGAAATAGAAAAAGATAAGCAATTTTTATACAGTGTTTATTTAAGTTACATGATCAAAAATCATTTTTCAGTCAATTACGATGCAAAGGATTTCTATAAGCAATTAAAAATAAGATTTTTAAAGGAGTAAGTGAACGGCCATGTTGTCATACGATAAGAGCACCAGAAGAACGCAGTATACGAAATGGCAATCTGCTAGCTTAGAAATAATTCAAACGATTACTTCTAAGCTAGCTTTACATTTTGAACAAAGTAAGCTTTCTAATATTCATGAACGTTGGTTAGAAATCAATGATTTGAAGGATAAAGAAAAGGATTTCCATCACAATTTGGAGAAAAGTGTTGAAAAATTACTTTATCTATTTATCTTGAACATACTCTTCTTAAAGAAGTATGAAGCGAATGAGTATAAAAAAATAAATCATGTCCAGGATCTTTTATCATGTATAGACAAAAAAAATGAAGTGAATGAGTTTCCAACTACAATGTATTATGTAGCTTTATTAGAGATAGATAAAGAGAAAAATTACTATGCGCTATTAAACATGGCTAATGACTTTGATTTGATTGAATTGGTCAGTATTTATGAAGATGTAATTAGTAAAAAAGAACGTAAAGATTTAGGGAAATTTTTTACAGAACATACGATTAGTAAACTGATTGCAGCGCTTACTATCACTAAAGAAAGTAAGCGAATTTTAGATCCAATGTGCGGTACAGGATTATTCATTTCATCCACTATAGAGCTTTTAGAGCAAGCGGATTTCGGTGTAAAAAAAGAATTTGTTGGGTTTGAAATAAATTTAATAACTGCTGAAATTGCTAAATTAGTATTTAAGGTTGAAAAATTAGAAAAAAAATATTCACATGAGGTAGAAATATTAAACGTAGATGCTTTCAATCCCTTTATTCGTACTCCACCTTCGAAAGAGATGTTTGCATTAGATAATGAACAACAGCGTGTGGAACCATTCGATGTAATTATCGGAAATCCAGCATATATTCGCTATCAAAATTTAGGGCAGTTATATAAATATATACCAAACAAATTTAAAAGGGCGTATATTGAAGTTTACAATGAGTTACTGGAAGATTCGAAAGCTCAAGGGAAATTTGTGAACGCATATATTCGTGCGAGTTTATTAGGAAATATTCAAAATATGGAACATTTCAAAGAGCGGTTAAAATTAATTAAGAAAAAATCAATCGCTTATATTGCGGAAGATGAATTATTTTGGCATAACATGGTGAAAGGCTATTCGGGCTTATCAGATTCAACGGTTCCTACATGGTTACTTTCATACACTTTGTGTAATCTGAAGGGTAAAATGGGCTTCATTACATCTAATTCATGGATTAATCGTGACTACGGAGCAATGCTGAAGTTATTTCTTGTAAAACTAACAGAATTGAAATATGTAATGGACCTTTCAAATATTGTGGCTTTTGATGATGCACAAGTAAGTACATCAATCGTTATTACGTCCAAAAAGAAATTTAATCCTAAAAACCGTGTGAAATTTATTAAGTTTAAGCAAATAGATCAACAAAATCATAATTTACATTATATGATGACGAATATATTAAAAGGTAAAAAATGCTATAAAGACGGAAAAAATCTAGAACTACAATTTAGTAATTGGTTAGAAACGATAGAATCCGATTGGGAAGACGCTTTTGTCCGAATTCGTATAGTAGAACAACAAGATCTGTTAAGCGAATTACTACAAGAAAAAAAATTACTAAAATTCATACCTGCTCAGGAAAAAATAGACCCTTTATTACCTAAAAAGTGGAGTGATTTTTTTCAACATGGGAGCGTAATGGAGACATTGTATAGTTCAAATAAATGGATGAGTATTGATCACCTACCTATAAATATTAATCAAGGAATTCGTACGGGATATAACAGTTTCTTTTATTTTAAACGATTAACGTTTGAGGAACTTAGAGAAAAAGGTTTAGTAAAAGGAAGTATTCAAACCAACCCATGTACAGATTTATACTGGGAAAATATTTATGAAAAAAATCTAGTGAATATTGAAGATATATGTGCACCATCTACAAAAATACCCGTAAATTATGAAAACCAATATAATGAGTATATTTTAGTGACATATAATTATGTTGATTTAGGTGAGAAGAAAGATAAATTAACGTTTATTCGGAAAAAGTATTTAAAAAAAGCTGTACGCTCTATTAAAGACTTAAGCTATTATGATGTGACAAACGAACGGCTTCCACATTATATTTTTATAAGCGGGGAAGGTATTTTACGGAACGATTTAAATTGTTTAGCAGAAAATTATATGAGTGAGGAAATTGAAGGCTGGACAACAATGGGGTTACATGCATTTGATGAGGCTACAAATGCCTATGTAGAAGAAGCAATGAAACTACGTGTGCAAAAAAATGAAGGTATTATTTATGTACCAGAAATGCCAGTATTACAAAGCTATAAAAATAAGCCTAAAAAGCAAAGTCTACCTACATACTGGTACACTTTAGCTTTACAATCTAGACATATAGGCAATATTTTTGTGAATCGAATTAATTATAAGGAAATCCCTTTCGTATTAAATGATATGAAAAATCCGTATGTTATTGATGCCAATTTTACGACGATGACCTTCAAGGATAATGTGGATGGAAAAACATTGCATGTGTATATGGCAATTTTTAATTCTAGTTTGATTCGTTTACAGTTAGAGAAAAATTGTACTGTAATGGCTGGTGGTGCGTTAAAAGTTGAAGCAACACATTTAAGAAAAATTTTGGTTCCAGATTTAAGTGTTTTATCTGAGCGGCAAATACAAAATTTGGAAAAATTAGGAATGACCATAAAAAATAAAAAATTTCCTGATGAACATTTAGTGAGCGAGATAGATCGCTTGCTATTAGAAACGGTCACAGATACTGAACAAAATGCCCTAAAATTACTCCAAGAAATCTATGAGGAAATAGAGTTTGTGAAAAACGAAAGATTGAAGAAATAGTATTGCTATTTCTTCTTTTTTTATTGACTGTTTTTTATTGACATCTTAACTGATTTCGTTTACTCTAAAATTACGAGGACTTAAAAAACGATGAGTAAAATCAGGAGGGGTAAGATGGAACATTCATTAGAACCAACAGTTGATATGTTAAATGTGATGCAACAAGCTGAATTTTTAAACAAAAACGAGACGGCACGAAAAGAAATATTGATTGGTAATTTAAAATCAATATTTCACCAAAATCCGATTGCCCGATTAAAAATCGATAATATTTACATGGGGGCAGAAGGAAAGATTGCCACACAACAATCTTCTGAAAGTAACAGTGTCACGGGTTTCCAGGATACGGATTTAGGTAGTGTGACCGTTGAATGGAAGAGGGATTTAACAGATACTCGTGCCTTTACAACAGCTGATTTAGAAATTCGTAGATATACTTCTGGCAAGTGGAATGAATTTGGATATGATGATCATCATATTGGGATTATTACTGACGGATTACGTTGGAAAGCATACAAGGCATCATGTGCTGAAGAAAAAGAAATATATAGTGCAGATGACGTTCAATTGACTATGTGTGAGGAAGTTGATGCTTCTACAAACATTCAAAGCAATGCTATATATGTGGAAAAATTTTTAGAAAAATATTTGATTAAAGATAATGTACTGCTCATATCAGCAGGAACATTAAAAGCGAATTTCGGTGAGAATAGTACATTTTTTAAGTCACATGTAAGCAAAATATATTCTATTGTTACAGAAATAGCTGAAAGTGATTTAATAGTAAAAAATCAAATTGATTTATGGGTAAAATCTCAGCAATATAACTATCAATTTCCGCCAGGACGTGTTCATAACACCTATAGTCAGCACATTTATTTAGTGCTGTTAGGCAGAATCATTGTGGCTCGTAGTTTAAAACTAGATGAAAATGCTGTCGTAGATGATAATTTAATTAGAGAAATGATTACCGGTGAATTGACTGAAACAGCTTTAAATGTAACCAATTTTGTAGAGTCGGATTATTATTCTTGGATTTTACAACCACAGTATATAGAACAGTTCGTAAGTATTGGCAAAGAATTTTACTTTTACGTAAAGGAATTTAATTTCGAGCAGGTAGATAAAGCCAACTTATTTCATTTGATTTTTGAGGAAATTATCCCTGCTGAAGCTAGAAGAGAGAACGGACAGACTAGCACACCAGAATCATTAGTGAAAAATATTTTTAAACGTATTCGTACAAATTTAAAAAGTGATTCTAAAATTATTGAACCAGCTGTTGGTCCAGGTGCAATTTTAGGAGAAGCTATTCGTGAATTACGAAATATTTTAGATATTGAAGAAATACCTAAATCCGAGCAAATTAAAATTATTCAGCAAAATATTCTAGGTATTGATGTTGATCCAATTGCAGTTATTTTGGCGAAAGCAACGTGGCTTTTGACAACTGCAGAATTATTACCTGAAGCTGATGATATGATTACGATACCTATTTATCATACAGATTCTTTAATTAAAAAATTATATGATGATGATATTGTTACATTGGAATTAGATGAAGAAAATCAAATTATCAGTATTCCTCGCACATTAGCAATTAATCATGGGGCACTTTCTAAGTTGTATAAACACTTCGATTCATTGGCAAAACTTGCTCTTATTAATGGGGATTTAGAAGGGATTATTGATGAGTTCCAGTTTGAGGGTATCTTAGCAGATGAAATTATTGAATTAGATGAAGTTGAAAAAATAATGTTAGAAGAAGCATCAGATGTTCTAATCAAATATTTTTACAAGAAACGATTAAAAATAAATGATGGTATTTGGCAATATATGCTTCTGAATAAAACTGTTCCAAAAGGTTTGAATCAAGAATTTGATTTTATTATTTGTAATCCACCTTGGCTAACGATATCAAGTCTTCCTAATGTTAGGTACAAAAATAAAATTATAGGTTTAGCAAAAGAGTATAAAATTAATCCTACAGGTAGTTCAGCACATCATCCTGAAATGGCAACAGTATTTATGTTGAAAGCCATTGATGTTTATTTAAAGCCAGAAGGGGATGCAGTGTTTATTCTTCCGGGTACAATTATGGACGGAGATAATCATTACAAATTCCGTCAATCTGCTTTTCATCCAATTGTAAATGTACGTTTTGAAGAATTTTGGGAAATTCCTAATAACCTATCAACATTTAAAGTGAAATCATGTGTACTGTTTTGTACTAAAGAGTATGCAGAGAACAAGGAATTTAAATATCGAGAACTTATTACGTTAGACGAGCATGAAAATGTGTCTTTAGGGAAAATTTATTTAGTTCAATTAGACAAGAAGAGTGCTTATAGTACGAATTACAATGTAATCTCTTCTGTACAAAATACGTATTTAGGTCGATTTAGACAAGGGGCGGATTTAATGCCTCGTACTGCTGTATTTGTTGAAAAAATGAATAGTGCAAGTGGAAAAAATATATCTATTTCAACATCTAAATACGCTGCAAATAATAAAAATAATAAGAAACTCAAAAATCGGGTTTTTAAAGGTATCATTAGTCCGAAATATTTATTCCGTACCATAATTTCAGAAATGCTCTTACCTTTTTATATTTTGCCTGACGAATTAATAGTTGCGTTACCTATCAAAGTAGATGATGAAATTAAGATGGTTAGTAATGAAGAGTTAATTATTAAAGGTGAAAGTTATTCTGCTAAATGGTTTAGTCAATTTGATACATTAGAAGAGTTTCAAAAAAATAGTTTCCGTAAAGGATTAGATGTTCGAGGGAAACTTACGCAGCAAAATTTTTATGAAGATAACATTTTAGTTCATATGGGGGCAGGGGGAAGTCAGCCTTGTGCTGCCATTCAGCAAAATAATACTAGTCATGAAATGAAATTTATCGCTGACCAAACAACATACGTAGCAGCATTTAGTACAATGGAAGAGGCTCGATATGTGGTGGGGTTAATTAATTCCGATTATATAAATAAAGTGATAAAAGATTTCCAGGCTGAAGGTGGATTTACAGAACGACATGTTCATAAACTACCACTCATGTTTATTCCAGAGTTCCAGCGAACTGAGTTACAGTTAGAAATTGTAAAACAAGTAGAGAAAATTGAAAATAAAATTTGTGATTCATTTACTTCAGACGATTTAGATATTGAAAAGAAACTTACATCTCGTCGTAAGACGGTTAGAAAAAAAGTAGAGGATGAATTGGTAATCTTGAATGAATTAGTTGCTCAACTGTTTTAGCAAATTACTTTAATTATTTACGTAATGAATGATAACTGAAGTATATATTATCATTTTGATATTGATCAACCATAGCCTTTTATAAAAGAGCTATGGTTGATTTATTTTAAGGAGGGCTTCGAATGAATGAAATGGGACTAAAAGAATTATCAGCAAAACGGGTTAACATTGTATCAGTAAAATTAGTAAAAGAAGCAAGCATGCTCTACAAACAACGCAGAGTCCGTAGTCCACAAGATAGCTATGAACTTTTCCGAGACTACATTGGAGAAGTAGACCGAGAGCATTTTGTCGTAGCATGCCTTGACACAAAGAACCAACCAACAAATATTTCTACGGTCCATATCGGCAGCCTCAATACCAGCATCGTCCATCCACGCGAGGTCATGAAAACTGCCATCCTCAGCAACGCAGCTTCAATCATTTGCTGCCATCCACATCCATCAGGAGATCCAACACCAAGTCCAGAGGATATTGATGTGACAGAGCGACTTGCAGAAGTCGGTAAGATTGTTGGAATTGAATTATTAGACCACATTATTATTGGTGATGGTAAATTCATTTCATTAAAAGAGAAAGGATATTTCTAATATGAATAAGGAATTTAAATAGGCTCTAACATCGGTCATCGGTGTTAGGGCTTTTTAATTTGCAATGAAAGGATTAGTGCAGATGAAGGTTTTTAAAAGTACGCTAAAAACAGAAATTGTCTTTGATGATGCTTTAGCAAATAAGTATATTGTGCGGAAGGAATGGAACAAAAGTAAAAAGGCTGCACTTGTCATTATGAAAAGTGCTGGCGAAACAAATGAAGTTGAACAAGATCATACGACAATGTACGTGACGAATAATTTAGCAAGGTTAGACTATGGTTCTGTAATCATTATGAATTTATTTCCTACAATTATAGGTGCAAATTCCAATGAATCAGCAGTTGAAAATTTAAAGTATCTGCAAGAGGAAATGACAAAAGTAGATGATGTCATTATTGCTGTGGGTACAGGTATAGAATCAAATAAGCTTGCAGTTAGTCGCCTAAAGATGATGGTAGCCATTCTACTTGATAAAAAAGCAAATTTACTTGAACTCGAATGTCCAAGAGGTAGGAGAGGCTTTCATCCATTGTATCCAGCGGTTAAAAATGAGTGGAATTTGGTTCCGTATGAATATGTAGAAATGAGTGTGTAACAAGGAAGGGGACGAGCGAATGGGTCCGATTGTAAAGTTTCAAATAGTGTTCAAACAGCAAAAAGGCATCGAGATTAGCCTAAATGAAATTGGCTATGAAACAATTTCCCTTTATAAAGATGAAATAGATGAAATGCTAATCCCAATAGATGTTTTAGAAACATTGGATGAATTAGTTGTAGCATCGACAGTGGTATATACAGACGAGCATGGAGATGAATATATGCGAATAGCAGTACAAGATACCGAAACATTAGCGTACGACAAATATGTGCGTTGGTTCATTAATTACACGCCTTTAGATTGGGATGAGTAACTAAATCTATGTTCCAGCAGCTATAAAACAAGGAGGGGTTAATATGTGGGATAAAGTAATTGGTGCGGTAGTTGTTGCAGTTGCAACAGAAGTAGCAAAAGAAATCATTAATGAAAATCGTTAAAATTAATAGTATCAGTACGTGTGATTGATTGTGTATTTTGTCGAGTTGATACAGATAAGGGATGTGTACTAAGTGCACATTCTTTTTTTGATACTTGAAAAGTAGGGGGAAAGGGGGAATTATTGTACTTAAGGGAGTGTGTAATGAACAGTGGAAAAAATAACATTAAGAGCGATTATTCAAGAAAGAATAGGAAATCATTATATTGAATCAATATTAAAAGACGGAGATACAAATAATATAAATAATTATGAAAAAACGATAGAAAGAGAACAAAATAAATTCAAAAAAATAATAAAAGCATATGGTATTGAACCTAGTATTTTTAAAGAAAGTAAACAGTTTTTATTTCCAGTGCAATCGAAAGACTTAGTTGTAAAAATATTAGATTTCAATCTAAAGAAGACACCTATTCATAAATTAAACAAAAAAGAATTAAAAAGAAATGGATTTAATGGTAGGCAACAAAATGAAATACTTAGACTTAGGAAAATTATAAATAAATTAATTGGTTATCAATTTAACAATATACAAGGACAGAAAATTGCTATGTCAATTACTTCTGAGTTAGGAATTAATGAATTAAAAGCAGAAAAGATTATAAACGAGATGCTTCATTCACGAGTTCCGATTCAACAACGTTTCAGTGCCATCTTTAATGAAAAAAAATACCCACATTTAACAATAGAACAACGAGTAGATATTTTTAATGATTTACATATAGATTTAGAGACCTATATAAATAGCATCGAAGATAAAATTAAATCGTTACTTTAAAAGCAATCCCCCTTTTGTATTCGGTATACAAAGATGGGGATTGCTTTTTACTTTATTCATTTAGACTGAGGTCATTAAACATTCACATGTTTAAATAAACTTTAGGAGTGGATTGTAATGAAAAAAGAGAGTTACGATAAAGATGAATATTTAGAAGTGATGGAGGATCAACGAGACGAGCTAACAGAAGACGACTTTGAGCTAGACGAAGAGGACGAGCTAACAAAAGACGACCTTGAGCTAGACGAAGAAGATGAGCTAACAGAAGACGACTTTGAGCTAGACGAAGAGGACGAGCTAACAAAAGACGACCTTGAGCTAGACGAAGAGGACGAGCTAACAAAAGACGACCTTGAGCTAGATGAAGAAGACGAGCTAACAGAAGACGACTTTGAGCTAGACGAAGAGGAAGAGCTGACAGAAGACGACTTGGAACAGAATAGAAAGGACGAGTCAATCCACAGCCCAAGTAGAGGTAGACGTCGAATGAGTCAAAGTCGTAATAATGTAGGATTAGTAATTCTTCAAAATGAAAAAGAGGAACTAGACCGTACATTAGAAGAAATTTTAAACCAACAATCAACAGCAATTTCAGCAGGGCGAGGCTATGCAGCACCACTGAAAATTGTAGTTGCTGATACAAGCGTACGCTTAGAGCTATCTAGAGAGCTGACAAAAATGTTGAACAATCCTAGCTCGTTGTATATTGGAACGAATCCGACAGGTTTAGTTATAACCAATGCTGATAATTTATCGGTACAGTCTGTTAGATGTTCTTCTCGTAGTGGCAAAGCGATAGTTTACAATAGCAGATTAATAAAAACAATTGCAAGTCAATTTGATTTGGATTTTTCTAAATGTACGAGCTTGTCATTTCATCGATACCGAACTAAAAATCACGGTAGAATTCTTTTCTACTTTGAATTAATTTAGGTAACGCTTATGGCGTTTTTAAAAGAGGTAGATAATTATTATTGTGATGAAACGGGCTTATATCAATCAATTTTTAATGAAAAAAAAGATAAGTATGAATGGCACTGGATTAGCAGTCCTATCTACCTTTCTAAAGTAATTCGAGTATTAGAAAGTGAAGAGCTTATTTGGGAAATTTCATTTTTATGCAACGATGGGTGGTTCACCGATTCCATCCATCGTTCCAAGCTAACTCAAAATGATTTCAGCATGCTTCAAAGAAAAGGTGCTGATGTTACGCTTTGGAAGCATAAAGTAGTAATTGATTATTTAGTGAAATCTGAAAGACATACGCCAATTTCTTACCAATATAATTATTTGGGATGGGGAACATACAAGAAAAAACTCCTGTTTAAACATGCTAGCTTAAGTCTTGGTGATAAAACTAATGCAGAGTACAAGGGTATGTTTAATATTCAACCAAAAGGTAGTTTATTTGTTTGGGAACAAACCATCGAAAAATATATTAAAGGACACACACCTTTAGAATTAGCATTGTGTTTAGGATTTTCAGCTACGTTAGTAGGCTACATTAATCAAATATTAGGTATCCCTCAAGATTCTTTGTTATTTCATCTAAGCGGTAATAGTACGACAGGTAAAAGTACAGCTGCAATGGTTGCCGTTTCGGGCTACGGAGATCCAAAAGAGGGTCCGAATAGTTTGATTCAAAGTTTTGATGGTACAGATAATGCATTAGTATCATTGATTACAAAAAATTACGGTGTTCCAATTACATTTGATGAAACTACGATGACCTCGATGAAACCTGATAAACTAACGAGCTTTCTTTACAAATGGGCAAAAAATGTTGAGAAAGCTCGTCAGAATCGTAATGCAGAAGTACGCGAACGAGCAGCTTGGGGTACGACAATCATTACGACAGGTGAATCTTCAATAATTGGGCAAACCAATCAAAATGAAGGTATTCGAGCAAGAGTATTTGAATTTGAAGGCATTCAATGGACAAAAGATAAGGAACAAGCAACGAAATTAAATCATATCTTTTCAGCTAATTACGGACATGGTGTGAAATTGTTTATTGAGAATCTGCTCAAATATAGTAAAGGACATTTTCAAGTTGCTTGGGAGTATGAGATTAAAACGATGGAAAATCATCTCCCTAATTCCAAGTTTATAAATCGAATTAGTAAGAAATTTGCGTTGGTTATAATGACAACGAAATTGCTTAACGAAACATTTGATTTTAATTTGGATGTTGAAGGTGTACGCCAAATGTTAATACAGCAGGAAATGGCTTCTTTAGAAGAGCGTTTAATTGGACCAAAAGCACTTGAATATATTCGAGAATGGGTTCTGAAGCATCAAAAGCATTTCTATATTAAAGGGCAAGGCATTAATGAATCACAATTAATATACGGGCGAATAGATATTAATAAAGGAAATACTACTACTGTATTTGTCTTGGCGAATGAATTTAAAAAGATGGTAAGTTTAGCTGGATTTAGTGACACAAAAGTAGTGTTACGTGAGCTTGATAAGTTGGGGGTTCTTGAAAAAGAAAAGGACAGTCAACAAAATAAATACCATATTCGCAGAGTAATTAAGGGATATGAAGGTACTAAAAATGGTGTCATGACTTATGGAATTAAATTTGACGGAATGTTTATTCCAACAACACTAACTTCCGAAGAAATTAGTAGGTTGCCTCGAAAACGAGCGACTGCTAAAGATTTAGTTGAAATAGAAGATGAGTTATTTTGTTGATAATCATGAGATTAGTCATATGTAATTATTCATCAATATTAATTAATAAAAAATGAGGGATAAATAATGAAATATATAAATGCTGAAATGGACTTAGTGAAAGAAACATCCGAGTTAATGATGGAAGAGTTAGATCCAACTACTTATGATGGGGAACACGCTATAAAGTATTTTACAGCTGAAATTCACTTGAAAAAGAGTGTAGATAACGTTATGGATTCAGCTGAATTAGAATACATTATAAATTACTTATCGGAGCTTTCTATTAGACCAGTAGAAGTTTGTGTTTATGAGGTAGGATATATTGAAATTTACTGGAAATCAAATGGTTATCAAATTGCTTCAAGTAAAGCAGAATATATTCAATTGGTAATGGATTTTAAAATGTTCTTACGTAAAATTCAATCTCCATTTTTTGATATTCAAATGCACTATGCATTTTATTTTACCAATCATACTACCTCGATTGAGGGGATATCTGAAAATGTAATCAGTTATTCTCCGAAGTTTAATCAAGCGAGTTTTGGATCGAATAAAGAAATTAAACTCGAGGAGAGATTCATTTTTTAAACTGGATAGTACCGTTTGAGAGATACTTAAGGGTGAATAGGAAATTAATTACTGTTCGCCTCTATTAACATAAAAGGATGATAAAGTTATGACAATTATAGATATGTTAGCGGAAATGTGCGAAAACTACTTAATACAAACATTAGAATCGGAGGAACAAGCAAATGTGTGCAATGATGCAGCATGAACTCGATCAATTTCTGAATGAGAAAAAGCATAAAATAGTTACAGCATCAGTTAAACGAGTAGCAATTTACGCTCGCGTTTCTACAACTGAACAAGCAGTGGAAGGTTACTCAATTGATGAGCAACAACGCTTGCTAACTGAATGGTGTGAAAAGAATGGTTACATTGTGTATGAAGTATACGCTGATCGAGGTATTAGTGGTAAATCTATTAAGAAACGACCTGCACTAGTTAAGCTTCTAGAAGATGCACAAAATAAAAAGTTTGATGTTGTACTTGTGTGGAAAACTAATCGTTTAGCACGTAATATTTTAGATTTACTAAAAATCGAAAAGATGTTTGACCAAAACTATATTAGTTTTCGTTCATACACTGAAAATCATGAAACAGAGACTGCTCCAGGTAAACTTCAGTTTCATATGCTAGCAGCTATTGCAGAGTTTGAGCGTAATACAATTTCAGAAAATGTAAAGATGGGGATGTTAGCTCGTGCTAGAGAAGGTAAGTGGAATGGCGGTCGTGTGTTAGGTTATGACCTTGAGGATGTTTCAAATGAAGGTGATAAGCGTAAACATACAAGGCTTGTGATAAACGAAAAAGAAGCTAAAACAGTTAAACGTATCTTTGAGTTATATTTAGCTGGTAATGGGTATAAAGCGATTGCTAATCGTGTTAATCAAGAAGGTCATCGTGGTAAAAGAGGTAAGGCATTTTCAATTAGTACAATCAAAACAATTCTTGAAAATCCAGTATATGTAGGCATGATTCGTTATGATGTGCGGCGTAATTGGACAGATAAACGTAGAGGGGATATAAATCCTAATCCAGTGTTACAGCAAGGTCAGCATGAGCCAATCATCTCGCAGTTAGATTGGGAGAAGGCACAACATATCCTAAAGGAGAGATCAAATAAGCCTAACCGAGTACATGGAGGGACATTTCCTTTCACTGGTGTCATGAAGTGTCCTCAATGTGGTGCTGGAATGGTTGTCATGCGTACAGTTAATAAGCTAAAGGACGGAACACGTAAAACACTTGAATACTACGCTTGCGGAGCTTGGAAAAACAAAGGGACAGCAGTTTGTCGGTCAAATTCGGTACGTGCAGATAAAGCTGAAAGTTACATCTTTGAGAAACTCCAAGAGCTTGCGACAAACAAGCAGCTCATCAAAGAAGTTGCGGAGCGAGTAAATGGTAAGCGATTGAACCAAGATGAGCAACTGCAACAGGAACATCAAGCTCTCCTAAAGGAACTAGAGCATGCTAAACGTAAAAAGGATAAAGCGATGGAGCTCTACGAGGAGGACATCATCAAGAAAGTGGACTTGCAACAAAGGCTTGCCACGGTGAATGAGCTAATCGAGCAACTAGAGCTACGACTTCAGCCAATCAAGCTACAACTGCAATCATTGAAAGTACACACGATCGATGAAACAACCATTCAAGAGGTCATGGCAAATTTCCAGAAAGTATTCAAAAAGGCAATAACGCAAGAACAGCAGAAGCATTTGGTTACGTTAATCATTAAAAATATAACACTGAATGATAAGCGTGAGGTTGATAGCATTCAAATTCAATTTAATAATACGGTGTTAGATTATTTAACAGAGCAAGGAGCGGATAGGTCATCAGCAGATGACTTATCTGCTCCCTTTTTGGTTTTAATTGCTATTTAGTTTGATTGTACAAGTATAGCTAAACGTGGATTTTAGTTAGGATAATCCATTTGATAATCGAAGTGATTATCAAATGATGAAATGGCATATTGAAAATAACTAATAAGGAGGGGAAAGTGATCGATAGTAGTAAACTAGATAGCTCTTGCTTCAACGGAGCATATAAAGATTTTGTTGAGTTAATTGGCTATAAAAATACGTTAAGCGTATATAACTATTTCGCTGGTCAATATGTTACCTTTCCTAAGCGTTTGTTATCAGAAGATTTTTTGCACGAGCAAATCATTAAAGAATTTGATGGGACAAACGCTAAAGAGTTAGCGCGGAAATATGACTATTCTTATAGTTGGGTTATGAAAATACTAAAAAGAAACTCGTATAAAGACACAATACGATAATGCCTTTTAGTAGGTTATGCAGTGAAAAATAAAATTGGGGGGAAGTTATATGTCGTTTTTCGGAGAGATGATGAACAAAGGTTTTAACAACCTTAGAGATATGCAGGACAGCATGAAAGCTGAGGTGGAGAGGTTAGAATTTTATTCTGATGAAGAGCTGAAAAGGATAGCTACTGATACATCTGCTGGCAATTCAACAACTGCCAAAAACAGAAGAACAGCTGCAAGAATGGTATTAAAACAACGTGGCTATTAATTGTGGGGGGAAGAGCGATGGTCAATTCTAATGAGCTCAATGAAAGTGGATATGGCAAATGCAGATGCTGTCTAAAAAAGAAATTTGTTTCTGAGTTAAGAACCTGCCCAGCATGTGATCATTTCACCTGCAATACATGTTTCAAGGGACAGATATGTAAAAAATGTTCTAAGTAGATTACCAATTTATATAAAGCTGTGATATCAAGGTCAGGCTTTGATTGCACGCTTTTTAATTTAATACGATCACTAAAAACTCTAAGATGATTGAATTTATAAACCGTATATGAAGGGATGGATTTACTTGAAGTTTTTTAGAAAAATGTTATTACCGATTACTTTTGCTTTCATTATTTCTGGCTGTAGCAATGCTAATAATGAAGCCAACGACGCAAATGGGGAAATTACTGATGAAGTATCTCATGAAAATAAAAATGAAGTAGCAGTTGAAGAAGCTACATCTAAAAATGAAGAACCAAAAGGAAGTAACAACTTAGATTTACTTGAAATAGTTTCATTTGACAAAGAAGGAATGATAGCTTTACTTGGACACCCTCAAGATTTGTATGAATGGGAAGATGGTCAAAGTTTAAGCTATGATGGTTTATCTATTTCTTTAAATAGCTCTCAAAAGTTAGAAAGCCTAGAGATAAGCAGTAGCGATTATTTATTTAATGGAATTAAGATTGGCGATACTTTAGATAATGTTAGAGAAAAGCTTGGTAAACCAACAAAAGAGGGGATTTCAGAGAGTGGGGAATTCTTTGAGTTGGTTTATGATACAGTCATAAACGAAAATATAACAAATAGCGTTTACTTTACAAGTAGTAATTTTAGCAGTCCAATAGACTTCATTGGATACAGCACATTAGATACTACACTACTGTTTACAACTGAAGAAGTCAAAGAAATGATTGTAGGCTCTTGGGTAGGCGAGGAAGATATGATGAATAGTGATTATTCTGATTTGGTCTATTTTACTGAGAATAAGTTTGTAACCGATTCCTTCAACGGTACAATTAATGGGTTAGTAAGGGATTATAAAATAACTAATTTCGATACCATTGAAATTTCAGATATTAATACGGATAGTGATAAAAAGCAATGGGATGTTCAAACTATTGAATTTTCACCAGATGGGAGCAGAATAGATCTTTATCGAGTAGATTCTTATTCAGGTAAGATTTATGAAAATTCAAGGCAAGTTTATTATAAGTATTCAGATACTTATGTGGTTAAATAAAAAGACTGTATCCTAGAATTTGACCAAAATTATCCAGTATTCATTATTAAGCAATTTGTAATTATAGGGGAAACTTTATAACTTTAATGATAGGAGCTGTGGCTGCAAGAATATTTCTTGTTGCCATAGCTTTTTTAATTCAATTTTATTTTAAGGTTGTTAATTAATTGAATATTACATATAATAAAATTACAGTATTTGTTAACATTATTCACAAATGCTGTGAATAATGTTAACGGAGGCGTATTTATGATTATTGAAAAGGAATTATTAGGATTAAGCGATGTGGCAAAATTATGCGGCACTAGTAATAGTAATATTTCTAATTGGAGATCACGTGATTCAAAATTTCCGACACCATATACTGATACATCTGCTGGTCCGATATGGAAGGCAGAAGATATTGTTGAATATCTTAAGAGAAAATTTAAAGATGAATATGATGTGATTTCAACAGGGAAAATATCATCAAAACGTATGGCTATAATTGGACGTGCACGTGGTGGGAAATCTTTTGTTAATTCAAGATTTGTGTTTGATCGTAATGGATTTGTTAATTTGTTTTGTGGAAATAACAGTGATAAAACTGCATGTCCTATATTTATAAAAATATCTGAGTATGTAACATTAGAGAGTTTTGTGTTTCATACAGATTTTAATAGTATTTATAGGGTAGAAGATGAAAATGACGAACTTAAGAAATTAAAGAACCGAATATCAGAATTGGTAGATAAATCATACTTGCAGGATGAAGTCCAAAAAATGGTTGAAATCGAAGGTGTCATTAGAGAAATTAGATCTATAGAAGAGCTTTATCCTAATAGGAAGAATAGTAATACCTATATTGATACATTCCAAAGACCTAGTGTATTTTGTAAGGAGCTTCTTAGAGAGTGTGGTCTTGGAAGCATTGAAATAGTAGATACACCAGGTGTTTCAGGTAATGTTGAGGCAGCTAAGATTGCCAAATCTGATATTTATCTATTTTTAGTAAAGCCTGATAATGGTGATGAATCTCAGACATTACGAAAAATTGTGACACAGATAAAGGCAGATGTTGCAACAAGTAAAGTAGCCTTTTTATATAAAAAGGAAGGCTTCTTTTTTACACATAAAAAATATGAGGACGCGAGAATAGCAGTACGTAAAGATATGGAGGCTTACAGTGAATTATTTAAGGACCTTAAAGGGAACATCATTTCTACAGAATTAGATGTTTTGGATCCAGCAAGCCACTGCATTCTTTTTCCAACAATGGATCGAGATGAAATCACACTTCCTGAAGAGCTGTTTCTGGAAGAAGTGAAAGTGAAATTATTGGAAGCATTCAAACCAGAAAATGAAAGTCGTAAAGATGAAGAGTTTGAAAAAATGATTTCAGAGCTTGGGATAAAGGCTAATACGTTTACATTAGATATTATGAGGAATATTCCTGTACATGAATTTGGTAAGGGAGAAAATGAATATTCTCTCGATCAAGTAATTGCTGGTCAGCATGATAGAGTTATGACTAAAGATAATTATAGACTTCACAATGATTTGGATAAGGCATATTCAAAAGAGAGTAGTATTTTAGATAAGTATTTTTCTACTTTTACAGCAGCTGAATATCCAGAAGAGTGGCAACAAATTTTAATTAAATATATATATAGAAAACTGATTATAAGTGTTAGAGCAGATCGAGGGCTAGGTGTAGGAACACATCCTTGGGAAGAAAAACCAGCAAGAACTATGTTGGTAGAAGAGTCCATTTTAGCTGAGAGGATCCTTGGTAATATTATAGAAAAAGACAAGGTATTTAGAAATGAGGCGTATAGAAAAGCATTAAGAGACAGTAACATTACTAGTGCATCATGGAATTATGTTGGTTGTATAGATAATGATGAGGCAATAACCAAGTTGAAAATTGTTAAGGAATGTTTGTCAAATGTTGGAGTGTCTTCTCGTCAAGAGATGGTGTTGTGTAGATACGTTGGCGGACTTCGTAAAATTGCACAGTACAAAATACTTAAAAAGATGGGGTATAAAGAAGATGAGTGCATGAAAGAACTTAAATCCTTACCATTTTAAAACTCAATAATTTCAGTTCTTGATTTCATAAGCACATAAGTTATAAGTTTTGGTTAGGTTTGAGAAATCATAATTCACTTTTTTATTTTCTATATGAAGTTAAAATAATAAAACCGCACTTACATTAGGTACGGAGAACCGTATCATAAGTAAGTGCGGTTTTCTACGTTACTGAAGATTAATTATTAATAAAGTTGAAAATAGCTGTGAGATGACAGTCTAACTAAGAGATTAGTTGGGCTGTTTTTATTTTCTTTTACTAAGTATAATGCTATGACACATAGAGATTATGAAAATACATTCTCCATTATTATTAAATTTTATCGGATTGTAATTGTTATAGAAAACCCTGGTTCTTTCCTGACAGCTAAAATTCAAGTAAAGAAAATTTAAATTATTTTATAATATAGCTCAATAACTTTGCTGCTAACTTTGATGAACAGGGGATAAAGAGGAACTAAAATAAACTTTGCTCCAAATATTTTATAATTGTATAATTTATGTATAACTTATGTATAACTGGTTGATTTGAAACAGTGTATTACTATGAATATTAAGCCCTCCATCACAATAAAAAGGATTACATATTTGCGTGAAGCGGGGATCTAATCTCAACTATGTGTATTATTATAGATAAAAGCTAAAATAGAAGGTGTAATGAAAATGGGTTTTCCCTTTATTGGAAGAAAAAAATTATTAAATACCAGGAGGAACACTAAGTTCTCTAAAAAAGCAAAATCTAGAAGTTTAGTATTGACGAGCTCGTTATTTCTCTCCGCCCTCATAATTATCGTTATCGGATTAATGATTTCCCTGTCCATACGCGATCAACGTGGAGCGTACTTTCGCCAATTTGATGAATATGGAAAAGTATTCAAATCTATAACTCAACAAAATGAACCTCTTGTTGCCGAAGCAACGAAGACAATTCTTGAGCATCAACCATTGGAGGGAAAACCATTCGAGGAACTCCCTAATAGTTTGAACTCCATGAAATCTAATCAAATGGTAGTGGATGTCTATTTATTAACACCGGACATTATCAGGAAGGATGGCAAAGAATACTTATATAACTCAGAGTATGGTCGAGATCCAGGTGAATATGCTGAAGAGTTAGGTACGTTATATGAAATAGATTCGGAATTTCTTAAAAATTACGAAGATGCAATGAGAAACGGTAGCACATTAACTGATGTTTACACTGATGAAGGTGGAACTTTCATCTCGTATTTAGCACCGATTAATGACGAAAGTGGGAAACCAGTTGCGTTGTTCGGTGTCGATTTCGATTACGGGATTGTTAAAAAGGAACTTCAACGGATTCTATGGACGAATATCACGGTTGGTATTTTTTTTGTACTTATGTTAATTGGGTTGGTTGTATTCACTCTTCGTAAAATGTTGCGCCCGCTTGCACGTTTAGCTGAAGTGTCTGAACATGCTTCGAAAGGCGATTTAACCGTTGAAATTCCTGTACTGAACCATAATGAGATTGGTAAGGCTGCAAGTTCATTTAATCAGATGATTAGTGGACTTCGGGTATTGACCCATAACATACAAAAATCTTCGAATGAAGTTGCTGTATCTTCTTCTCAATTACAAGAAAGCGCTGCCCAGACCGAAACAGCTACACAAGAAATCACAGATGCCATTCAAAACATTGCTGTTGGGCTCGATGAACAACTTCGTCACACTAATGAGTGTCAACAAGCAATGAAGGAAATGGGAATGGGTATTCATAGAATCGTAGATGCATCCTCCGTCGTCTCAGAATTGGCTTCGGTTACAGCAGATAGCGCAAATGCAGGAATGAAGGATATAGAAACAACAGTTGCTCAAATGAGCACAATTGAACAAAACTTGAAAACATCGGTCGAAGCAATCCATGGACTGAAGAAATTAAGCGAACAAGTTAGTGAAATGGTTACATTAATAGGTAGCATTGCTAATCAGACCAATTTGCTTGCACTTAACGCATCGATTGAGGCATCACGAGCTGGTGAGCATGGTAAAGGTTTTGCCGTTGTGGCTCAAGAAATTCGTATACTCGCTGAACAGTCCAAAATCTCTTCGGAGAAAATAACTGGCATCCTCCAAGGTATCAGCGATCACACGAGTAAAACAGTGGTTTCTTTGGATAAATCAATGACAGAGGCCCAGGCAGGTACACACATTGCGAATAAGGCAGGGCAAACATTTAGTTCGATCGTGGAGTCGATTCAGAAAGTGTCCGATCAGATTGACGAAGTATCTGCTGCTTCGGAACAACTGTCATCAGGAAGTGAGTTAGTTGCGGCTTCATTAACAGTGCTGGAGGGTATCGCAGATTCTTCTTCAGCCGATTCCGCTCACATCGCCGCTTCATCAGAAGAACAACTTGCAGCCATGCAAGAGGTAGCCAGTTTTGCAGCTATGCTTTATGGGTTGGCGGATGAATTGAAACAGAGTGTTGACCGTTTCCGTGTAAAGTAGGTTACTAGTTAAAACCGCACTTAGACTGGTTACGGAGAACCTTATATCATAATAAGTTAAGGCGGTTTTTGCTTAAGCTGATATTTCAGCTTAAGCTTTTTTTCTTTGAAATGAATATAATTTACAGCGGAATGGGAGAATCATCTAAGGCATCTACTGAAAGGGGCAGTGGATATGATATGGCGATTGGATGGTTTTTCAATAGAAGCTAACATAGATATTCTCCTAATTATTGATTGCTTGAAATAGTCTAGTGACGCCTAGTTCAATTTCATTTTTTTGTAAATGACCGTAGCCAATAATTAATCTGTTATTATAAATTCCCTTCTTAATTGTATGATCCTCTACAGGGTAAACCTTTACACCAAATTGTTCAATTTTCAGTAATAAGTTTTGCGTAAATTCTATCTTCTCAAACTCTGCAATTAAATGCATACCTGTAGAGTAGCCGAATATCTTTACTTTATGTGAAAAAGTTAATTGTAAGCATTGTATAAGAAAATCACGTTGACTTTTATAAAACTTTTTCATTTTTGTGATATGTCTTTCCATGTAGCCCTCCTGGATAAAACGAGAAAGGGTAAGTTGATCCAAGGAAGGTGTGTGTAAGTCTGTAAACCATTTCAATTGGCGACATTTTTCGATAAGCTGTGTTGGAAGGACAATGTATCCTATTCGTAGTGCTGGAGAGAGAATTTTACTAAAAGAGCCGATGTAGAGAACAAGCTCTGGATCAAGGCCCTGCAAAGAGCTAACAGGTGGGCCTTCGTAGCGAAACTCACTGTCATAATCATCCTCAATTAAAAAGCAATGATTCTTTCTAGCATACTCAATTAATTGAATTCTACGTTGAATTGGTAATGTACTTCCTAATGGAAATTGGTGAGAGGGTGTTAAAAACACTAGTTTAGGGTCAATATTGTCTGGTAATAGGGTTGTTTTCATTCCCAATTCATCTACTGGTATTGGATAGATTGTGGCACCAGAGTTCTTAAAGATGGTTTGAATATCATTCGTAATAGGATCTTCCATAATAGCTATATCATTAGGTGATAACAGCAATCTCGATACAAGCATCATTGCTTGTGTAGCACCAGATGTAATGATAATTTGCTCTGGATGACATTCAACGCCTCTTGTTTTTAATAAGTAATAGGCAAGGGTTTGCCTTAATTCTATGCGCCCCTCTGGTACTCCATATCCCAAAGTGGAGGGTTCACTATCGTGCCAAAGTTGATGACTTATCTTAGCCCATGTTTTACGAGGAAACAAGTTGAGTGCAGGGATACCCGAGCGAAAATTTATAACTTCTTTCCCTGCTATCAAATCTCCTACTTTATTTGTAATAAAAGGCTTTGTCTGTTGTGTTAATAACGCCCCCTCTGCAACAAATGTACCGGCTCCTCTTCGTGCAATTAAAAAGCCTTCGGCCAGTAACTGATCATAAGCTTCTAAAATGACATTCCTTGATACTTTTAATTCTACTGAAAGCTCGCGTGTTGATGCTAGTTTTTCTCCTGCATGGAGGTGTCCACGTAAAATTTTTTCGCGTATTTGTTGATAGATTTGACGATTTAAAGGAATATCTAATGCTCGATCAATAGGTATCCATAACATTTTTCATCCCTCCGATATGAAAGTGGTACCTTTAAAATCTCCTTAAAGTGGTTCTACAGTAACCAATTATATCATGATAAAGTATTTATCAATATCCAAGAGGAGGAATAAATATGAAAAAAGTAGAAGAATTAGTGATTCAAGCCTTAAAAAGCGCAGCACGAGATGAGCACTTGAAATATGCTGTGCAACAATCAACAGAGCTCTATCCGTTATTATGGAAAGCAGCAAAAAGATATGTAACAGGAGAAAAGAGAGAGGATGTCATCACGGTTGCACGTGAATATCTCGAGGATAATTATAATATCTCCATAGAATATATTGGGGAAAATACAACCGATTTATGGGAATGTGAAAGGGCAAAGGATGAGATTCTACAAGTAATTGAGGAAATGGGGATATTGTCTTTAAAGCAGACTGTATCATTTGATTTATCTCATATAGGCCTTTCTATTAATGATGAGATTGCTTATCAGTACCTTGAAGAGCTTGCACAAAAAGCTCAGTGGTATGGAATAACTTTAATGATAAGTATGGAAGAATCCTCTAAGACAAGTGATATTCTCACTCTTTATAAAAAAATAGCAAAAAACCATACAAATATTGGAATAACAATACAAGCTCATCTTTATCGTACAGAGGTAGATTTACAAGAACTTATTCAATATCCAGGAAAAATAAGACTTGTAAAAGGGGCTTTTCAAGAGCCTGTTGATATAGCCATGATCAGATCAGAAGAACTGAATAGCCGTTATCTTGAGTATGTTGAACAGTTAGTGAATGCAAATCACCCGATATCAATCGCCACGCATGATGAAATGCTTATTCAAGAGATAGAGCGACGTCAATATCTTGATAAATCGAATGTTGAATTAGAGATGTTGTATGGTGTACGTCCAGAGTTACTCAATGAATTAAGAACGAAGGAATACCGTTGTAGAGTCTATTTAACGTATGGAAGTGAGTGGTATTTGTACCTTTGTCATCGAATTGCAGAACAACCAGAAAATTTATATTTAGCAGTAACTGATATTATTAATGAATCACATAGAGCAAGTAGTGTAGTAGATTGAATAGATGGATCTGTACTAACAGTTTAATCGGAAACTCTTTGCTATTGCTGATGATCGGAGTTGTTTATGTCTGAATGAGGGCAAAAATAAAGACAAGTTGTAACTCAAATAAAAACCTCACTTATCCTTGTTACGATGAACCGTATCATAAGTAAGTGCGGTTTTGAAAAGACCACCTAGAGCGTTGGGATGTCAGCGTTTTAGGTGGTTTAATTTTATTTATCATTGTTTTTCGCATTTATGTCCTTTTTCTTGTGCTGGTGGAAATGGATCTCCTTATCAGTTTCATAATACGAGGTTTAGATACTTTTCCACCTGACATGTTGAAATCAATATAGCGAATTTTCTTCAATGATTGCTATAACTACTGAATGTACCCCAATTCTCTTGCCTAGCAAATTGAGGATAAGTGGATATAAAGTTCACGATAATATTAGCGCTATCCAGTTTAGGGTATTGATTAAATAGTGATCTATCGCCATATCGAATGGCTGTTAGTGCAAGGGGTAACTCACGCCTAAATATTTTATTGCGTTTTACAGATGTATTTTGATTGTATTCTCCTTGTTCTATATATAAATATAAATAAAAGCATTCCCCATTAGTAATCCATTCACCTAAGACCTCATCTCTCATCTTAGTATTCACTTTATCCCAAGCATACTCATTTCCTATCGTTAAAAATAGATCGCCAGTATCATCTGAGTGAGTAAGTGTATAACGTCTTGGAATGACAGGTTTCATTGTAGTTATCCCATGTATGTATTGAACGAATAGTTTTTCTGGGTCGAACTTTACCAAGCTATCAACTCCATTCATTTTTTTATCAATATGCAGATATAAACCTATTAAATAGTTAAAAGTCATATGTATTATGTTTTTATAGAGCGGCTTATGTTTTAAGGGGAATGTATTAAACTTTTACATTTTTTATTTGATGATATGTACAAATGAACGAAATATAGACCCTGTAGAACAATACTTCAGGGTCCACTTCTCTAGTGGCTTAATGTTTCAATTTGTTAATTCTGTATTTTTACAATTAATCTGTAAGTTAATGGATAACTTATACCCATCTTTTCATCTTCTGACAATTTAACATTCGCTGTGACTTGTGACTCGGTAGCCATATTAATTACACCGTCGTTTATTAGGCTGGTTAAGTTAGTCTAATATTGTGACCTTTAGTTGTTTTACTCCAAAATTAATGGCATCTTGTTGAGAAGGGAAAAAGACATCGATTCGTTTTCCTTTAATGGCACCGCCAGTATCCCCTGCAATTGCTTCACCATAGCCTTCCACATAAACTTTACTACCCAGTGGAATGACAGTTGGGTCAACTGAGATGACCTTCGCATTTGGGTTTGTTTTAAGGTTAATTCCAGTAGCGGTAATACCGGAACACCCCTCACATGAAGCCGTATAAGCTGAAGCTTCCACTATAATTTCCTTTGAAGCAGTTTTATTTGTCGAAGAAGCATTTGCTTCAGGTGCATTCTGCTTTGAAGCAGTATTGCTTGTTGAAGGAGCAGTTGCTTCAGATACGCTGTCTTTTAGAGCTGTTTTACTTGTTGATGAAACAGTTTCTTCAGGTTTACTTTCCGTTGCAGTTGTATTATTTGTTACTGAAGTTGTTGTTTCCTTTGCTGCATGAGCTGCAGGTTTTATTGATTTGTCAGTTACAGCCGTACTCGTTTTGGTACCATCAATAATAGTTAGATGTAAACCCGGATGAATCAGGTCCGTATGTAATTGGTTCCATTCTTTAATTTGCGAAACAGAGACTTGATGATCTAGGGCTATGTCCCATAATGTATCACCATACTTAACTGTATATTGTTGTGCAATGGTAAGGACATCACCAGGATGAATAAGGTTAGTAGTAATATGATTCAATGTTTTAATATTTTCTACAGATGTATGATGTGCACGAGATAAATCCCAAAGAGTATCACCTTTTTGTACGTTAATTGTTGCAGCTTGAGCATTAGCACCTAAAGTTGCCGAGAGCATTGCAACTGGTACAATCGAAATTATTTTTTTAAGCATTTATTAATCCTCCATGTGGGTTCTTAGTTGTTAATGTAAAATCATCGTAACACAGATTTTTTTGAGAAAAAGAACAAGGAGGTGTTAATTTGATTTCGTCCATGGCATTTATATTGCAATAATATTTCTATTATTAAATGCTACTATTTCCGTGATAAAGATACCTGATTTGTTAAGGGCTAAATGTGATAATGTTTCTACATTAAATAAATTTCTTAAATGGGGGATAATCATGTCAGTTGTGGACCTGTTAGCTTCTCAACTAAGTCGAAATGATGAAGAGTCAAATATTGAGCTGGCACATAAATTAGTTCATGAAGAAAATTATACGGGCATAGAAGAAATAATTGAAAACCTAACTTGCAAAGATAAAAAGATTCAATACGATTGTATTAAAGTAGCGTACGAAATTGGGCAAGTTAAACCAGAACTGATCAGTAAGTATGTCCTGACTTTTATAGAATTGTTAAGGAGCCCTAATAATCGTTTGGTCTGGGGCGGAATGATGGCATTAGCAACCATTGCCGAGGTAACATCAGTAACCATTATGGCTCATCTAAATATATTAAAAAGTGCTATGAAAGAGGGGTCAGTTATTACAATTGATAAAGGCGTCCTAACTCTTGCGAAACTAGCGGCTGTCAGTAAGGAAAATAATGATGTGATTTTTCCAATATTACTTCATCACCTTGAGAATTGTCGACCAAAAGAAATTCCTCAGCACTCGGAAAGTACGCTATTAGCCGTAACAGATGAAAATAAAGAGGAATTATTGAAAGTGTTACGAAAAAGAGAAAAATACCTAACAGCACCACAATTAAAAAGAGTCAAAAAGATTTATAAAACATTAGATGCTTAATAAAAGCAAAAATTTTTCTATATGTGCCATGCCATTAATGTAAACTTTAGCATCAACGATGTTATTAGGAATTATTGAATAAATGTAAAACCACGCTGGCCGCGTTACGAAGATCCTTCTTCATAGTTTATTTATGAAAGATAAAGAGGATAGCGAGAATATCAATACGAATAGGTCATAGTAAGAATGACCGTATAAGAAAAGTTAAAAAGAGAAATTGCACAGAGCAATTTCTCTTTTTGCTTGAACAGAGGTAAATTATGCCTCAATCTTGGTAACTTCATTACCATTACCGTTGCCGTTGCCATTACCGTTGCCATTACCGTTGCCGTTGCCATTACCGTTGCCGTTGCCATTACCGTTGCCGTTGCCGTTGCCATTACCGTTGCCGTTGCCATTACCGTTGCCATTACCGTTGCCATTGCCATTGCCATTACCGTTGCCGTTGCCATTACCGTTGCCGTTGCCATTGCCATTGCCATTGCCATTACCGTTGCCATTACCGTTGCCATTACCATTGCCATTGCCATTGCCATTACCTGGCTTTTCAACCGACACATCAAATGTTAGTGTGTGGTCACCATATGTTACCGTAATCGTCGTAGTACCTTGACCTTTACCTTTTACAACCCCTGCATTAACAGTAGCTATTTTATCATTTGCTACTTCATAGGTTGCAAGCTTTGTAACATCTGTTTCTGTTGTTTCACCATTCAAAGAAGTTACTTCGGTAATCTTAACTGTAACTTCTTTACCGATTCTAGTTTCAACCTGAGCTTGGTCAATTTCTAGTGTTACTTTTGGTTCTTCAACAACAGGTGCTTTAACTGTAACATTTACCGTAACAGTATTAGCCCCGTGTGAGCTAGTAATGGTAGTCGTACCCTCACCTACTGCAGTGACTAATCCATTTACTACTGTTGCAATATTTTCATCTCCAACCGCATACGTCGCTTTTGATGTAACGTCTTCCTCTGTTGCCTCACCTTCTGAAGGTGTTGACGTTTCTGTTACTTTAAGCTGTGCAGTCTCCCCAGCTGTTAGGTCTAGCTCAGTTGGATTTACAGAAAGTGTTACTACTGGTTCACCTATTTCTTTTTCATATATTTTCGCTTCACCAACATTCCCGGCGGCGTCAGTAATTTTTACTGTTACAGCATTAGTTTCCGCTGTTACTGGGAATGTGAAACTACCATCTTGATTTAATTCAAAAGCAACAGGCGCTTGTTCTTGTCCATTTACCGTAGAAATATAGGAAGCTTTTAATTTATCATTTAAATTGTAATTTAAATCGTATAAAACTAACTCTTCATTGTAGTCGATATATTTATCTGTTACTTGTCCTGTAGCGACACCTTCAGTTACTGAACCAGTAATTTCTGGTTTAGTTGTTTTTACAATAATTGGTCCAACATAACCGGAAACTACTCCTGATGATGCAAGACCTGTAAAGTCAATTGTATAGAGACCATCTGGAATCTTTGTGGCAGGTTCTGATCCCCAAGGTTTATACTGCCCACCAACATTCAATGTATAAGAGCCTTTTCCTAGCGCTGTACCTGCATGTAGATAACCAATGTAGCCATCTCCGTATTCTCCGCCTTCAGGATTCATAATATCCCAAAGTTCGATATAGTTAGTTGTTACATCTCCTGTTAATGTGAATGAAAGGACAGCTGAGTCTTTCACGCCATCTCCGTTAAAGGATAGGTCTGTCTCTGTAATCTTATAATCCTTAATTTCTGTTACTGCTTCGCCACCAAGGTCAGCTGCGAATGGTAATGAAATTTCTGTAGATCCTCCATTGATGTAAATATACCCTAGTAATTCAGAGCCATTTGGTGCCGTAGCTTGTGAAGCAGTTAATGTAATGTTTAACAATTGCTCACCGTTTAAATTAAATGTCGGCTGATCTACTGTAACAGTTGCATCACCAAATGATTTTGTCACATCAACTGAAACGCTATAATTGCCTCCGTTTCCTTTCATGTCTTTTATTAGAACTTGTTTCGTTACAGAAATATTCTGGTCCTTAAGTGATTGTGGACCGAAAGTAACTGTACCTTTCAAGTTTTCAGTAACTGCACCCGTTCCATCTAAAATTGCGCTATCAAGTGCATAAGCAAGAATTTCTGGATGAGCTGCAGCATATGCATTTACACGCCCAGCACCCTGAGAAAACACATCGTATTTTGTTTTATCTAAAACCTGTGCCGTATTGGAAAGCGCCACTTTTACATCAAACGCATTCCAATTAGGATTGGCTTGCTTAACTAATGCCACAATACCTGCAATATGCGGTGTTGCCATTGATGTTCCTGTTTTTCGACCATAAGCTTCCGCATAATCTGCATCAGGAAAATCCTTTTTATACATTGGAATCGTTGACATAATATTTGTTCCAGGTGCACTTACATCTGGTTTAATATCAAAGTTTGGAGTAGATGGTCCACGTGAACTAGAAGAGTTTACATCATCCCCCAGTGTCTTAGTGGAAGCAAATTTACTAAAACTTACTTTGCCAGTTCCGCCTGCTAATGCAGCACGAATGGCATTACCATCCGTTTGGGACATATCGAATGTTGGTAGATATTCGAATGCATCACCAAGGAATGTACCTGAAATATCTGGTGCGTTTGATCCGCCTGCAAAGTTATGAATTATGGTTGCGACAGCTCCATTTGCCTTTGCATTCGCAATTTTATCAACAAAGGCGATGCCGCCACG
This sequence comes from Lysinibacillus sp. UBA5990, assembly GCF_002429815.1. Taxonomy (NCBI): domain Bacteria; kingdom Bacillati; phylum Bacillota; class Bacilli; order Caryophanales; family Bacillaceae; genus Lysinibacillus; species Lysinibacillus sp. UBA5990. Next base: position 150,318 of record NZ_DJAY01000009.1, on the reverse strand, counting down.
CGAAATCAGTGCCACTTTACCGTCTACATCAATTCCTTCAAAGTCTTTTACTTCGCCATTTCCAGGAACAGCAACTAGATCAAATTCTCCTTGAAGCTGTGTTGCAACATTTTTCCCGAAAGTAGTCCCCATTAATGGGAGCTGTTTAGTTAAGTTATAGTCGCCAACCGTAACATTTACTTCTCCGTTGTACATGGTTTCAGGATTTGTTGTGTTACCAACAGCAATTCCTAAACGAGCGGTTGCAGGCGTCCCCATTGTTCCGCGATTTGGACCAGAGTTCCCTGTTGCAACTACTCCGATTGTTCCAGCTATCATTGCATTATTTATAGCAAATGAACCAGCATCCGTTTCAGTATTAGCTCCCCCACCAAGTGAAAGGTTGATAATGTCCATTTTTTCAATGACCGCAGTTTCAATTGCCTTAACAATACCCGATGTAGCGCCACTTCCATATGCTCCAAGCACACGGTAAGCATAAAGGTCTACTTTTGGAGCAATCCCTTTAATGCCGTATTCGTTAGCACCAATTGCTGCAATTGTTCCAGCAACATGTGTACCGTGAGAAGTATAGAATGAGCTTCCTTTTTCATTAAATTCAGGTGTCCCAGCTGGACGCTCTGAAGGCAATGTTTCCGATGCATCATTATCTGCCCGAGGCTTCGTGTAAGTTGAAGAATTTGGAATAAAGTTTTTTCCACCTTTATAAATTCCAGCGAATTCAGGGTGATCTACATCAATACCAGTATCTAATACAGCTACTTTTATTCCTTGTCCTTCAAGTCCTTCCTTCCAAAGCTCTTCGATGCCAAGGAAAGAATTACTTGTATTCATTTGAGCTTCTAATTGATCTTCTTTTAAAAGTTTTGATGATTTCGTCGTATCATCTTCTGATGCATGAACAATGACATCAGGTTCTATTAATGTTATTCCTTCTACTGTAAGCAGTTTTGGGAGATCGTTTGCTTTCACAGTGGCTGCAAAGCCATTTAAAACAGTATCGAATGTGTATCCTTGAGTCATCTGAACATTTTTAGTGACTAACTCTTCTTTTACTTGTGCTTGTTGTTCTTTTACATTTGAACGAGCTTCACTTTCTTGCGCATTAGAGAATCTCTTGCCGTTGATTTGGCTTATCCCTTGCTCTAGTGCAACAGGCTTTTCAGATAAATGAACAATGACTGCAACCTCTTGATTGCCTGATACATTTTGTAAGCTTTCGTGGAGAGTTGGACCATCTTTAGACAAGCTTAGCTGTTCAGCAATAGCTGCCTTTAGTTGAATAATACTTTCACTTTGACTATCCTGCTTGAAGGGTTTCGATTCTTCAGCACTAGCACTCGACAATGGAACTAATAGAGAAAGCACCATTACGAAAACTAGAATACTACTAAAAAACTTCATAAACTTAAAATTTTTCAAATCTCATTTCCTCCTCTGCCTCTAATTGTCACACTTTTCAGTTTAGTGTGATATTTCCAATTTATCACAATTGAATTAGTTCGAGTATCGGAATATTTAAATATTATGAAATATTGATAATTAGTATCAATTTATGAAGTATAGATTAAATCTATTTTCCTAGTAATAGAATATAAAAACAGAACTTTTGAATTGGAAATAAATATCCGAATTTTTCCCTTTAATCCTATCAAAACAGCCGATATAGATATAGCCAGTCGAGTAGTAGCTTATAGAAGAGGAAAGAGGCCATTATTGGAGGGGAAACATTTTAGAGTGTGGTTTTGGAAATAAAAATAACTGGCGATTTGTTAAAAAATCGCCAGCTAATAGTGTTTGTAAACCATCTCAACAGTAAATGCCTTTCGTTTTTTATGCAGATTGTTTTTGATCTAAGTGATGACTAAAAAATGTTAGTAGGCTTGCACAGATCGCAACGAGTCCACCGACCCATGTTACATTCATTAAGTTCCCTTGATGATAAACAATTCCGCCTAATGCAGATCCAAAAGCAATACCTACGTTACTCGCAACTGGCATAAGTGAAGCGGCCAATCCTTTAGCGCTTGGCTGGTAAATTTCAGCAAGATCAATTAAATATAGCTGAGTGGATGTTGTTAACAGGATTGCCATTAAAGACATTAATCCGATGTTTACTAGTCCTAAAATAAAATGATTGGTAGTCCAAAATAAACAAATTAGAACAATTGCCTGCACGAGAAAAACAAAACGGAGGCGACCGATAGCATTGTGATTGGCAATTTTACCAGCGAGAATATTGCTGAATATCGAAATAAACCCATATCCAAAAAGGATAAGACTAATAGAATTATTTGGAGCCCCCATTCCCTTCAAAATAGGAACAAGGTACGTAAAGACCGCGTAAGTTGCACCAAATCCTAGAGCAGGAATGAAAAAGGCCATTAAAATACGTGGCTTGATTATGAGAGAAAACTGATCCCGTATGGAGCTACGTACTTGACTGAGCCCCTTTGGCAAGACGAAGAAGGATGCCCAAAACGCAACCCCTCCTAGTAAAGTGGTTAACATGAAAGAGGCATTCCATCCATACGAGTTAGAAATTACAATACCAATTGGTACCCCCACGACATTTGCCAGTGTGAAACCGCCGAAAACGAATGAAATGGCAAGTCCACGTTTGTTACTAGGCATGGTTTCGCTTGCAACAATCATGGCTAGAGAAATTAAAACGCCTGTTACAACCGCTGTCATAATACGAAGTAGCAGCAGCATAATGTAGTTCGTGGAAATGATACACAAAGCATTAAAGATTATGAAAGCTGCTATCAAAAACAACATCCATTTTCGCTTAGGAAAGTGACTTGTTGCGGACATCACAAGTGGTGTAGCAATGGCAAATGTAATGGCAAATGCAGAAACGAGTGTGCCTGCTTTTGCGTTTGTCATTTGTAGACTTGAAGAAATATCAGTTAAGATTCCGACTATGACAAATTCACTTGTCCCCAGCACGAATGTTAATGAAGTAAGTGTTAAAATAAGTAACCAATGTCGCTTGGATAATTGTGTGTGGTGCATAAATACCTCTTTCTTAGATGAATATAAATGTGTCACAGAGCAGATAAACAACCTAAACATCATATCATAAAATATTTTCACAAGAGAAATATTTCTAGGTTGCACGGGGTTATTGGATTTCCACTATCGATAAGGCTACTAGTTTTAATAGCTACATCAAATATGGCTATACGTCATTCCTACTTCCTAACATTTTTTCTTGAAGGAGGAATTTACTAAGTTTGATCGAAATTTTACATGAAGAAATCTTGTTCAAAATCTGCCGTACTAACTACCTTTAAAAAAGGAAAGGGAAGATTCCTGATGATTCAATTCCAAAATAATACTATTACAGTTTTTCAAAGTGCATTATATATGACTACCTCGGCAATCATTCAAACGAATGAAGCAATCATTATGACAGATCCTAATTGGTTACCTAGCGAAATTCAAGAAATTCAAGATTTTATAAATAACATTCAGGGTGACAAACAACTATATATTATTTATACCCATAGTGATTTTGACCATATCATTGGTTCAGGAGCGTTTCCAGAGGCCAAGGTAATTGCCTCTAAACGATTTGATGACAATTCGAATAAAGCAGAAAGCATTCAAAAAGTTCATCAATTTGATCAGAAATATTATTTACATAGGAGTTATTCCCCTGTATATCCTACAGTTGATATTGTCGTTTCAGAGGATGGATATACAGTAGAGTTAGATTCCATTACGATGACCTTTTACCAAGCCCCTGGCCATACAGATGATGGTTTATTTACAGTGATAGAGCCATACGGGTTATTTCTTTCGGGCGATTACTTGTCCGATATTGAATTTCCGTTCATCTTTAGCAGCTATAAGGATTATGTGAATACGATGAATAAGGCGGAAAAGATTTTACATAATCATGCCATCACAACCCATATACCCGGTCACGGAATGACGACCCAAAATCAACAAGAAATTCAAAAAAGAATTGATAGCTCAAAGTATTACTTAACTCAGCTTCCACACGATAAAGGAGAGTTAGAAAATTATTTAAGGAGTGAATATTCATTTTTTCATGGAATGAAAAGCATTCATTCTGACAATAAAGAGATGATCTATAAAGAAAATTCAGAAGAGAAATTGTAGTCTTCAAAATGCATCGAAATGTATGACAAAGCAACCAAAAAGGAGATTGGCTTGCAATAGCCAGTCTCCTTTATTATGAAAGCTTACTTTGTTAATTGGTTTCTAGTAAACGCTGCAAGTAGTTCACGTACTTCATCGGTTGAATGGGCATTTATTAATTGAATGCGTAATTGATTAGCTCCCTTGAAGCCACGCACATATATTTTAAAGAAACGTTGTAATGCTTTAAATGAACGAGTATCAAATTCCTTAGAATAATGATCATGAAGATGAAGGTGAAGGGATAGCAAGCTCAGGTATTCCTCTGCACTATGCTCCTTCGGCTCTTGCTCAAAGGCATATGGGTTTGAAAACACGCCTCTCCCAATCATTACTCCATCGATACCGTATTGTTCAGCTAATTTTAAACCTGTCACTCGGTCAGGAATATCTCCGTTGATCGTTAGCAATGTATCAGGAGCTATTTCATCCCGTAGTTTTTTTATATCTGCAATCAATTCCCAATGTGCGGGGACCTTACTCATTTCTTCTCGTGTACGTAGATGAATAGAAAGGTTAGCGATGTTTTGTTTTAAAATATGAGTGAGCCACTCACGCCACTCTGCTACATCTGTAAAGCCAAGTCTTGTTTTTACGCTAACAGGTAAACCACCAGCTTTAGCGGCTTGGATAATCTCTGATGCTAGTTCAGGATGAAGAATTAAGCCAGCTCCTTTACCACGTTCAGCTACATTATCGACTGGGCAACCCATATTAATATCGATCCCTTTAAAGCCCAGCTCTTTCATACCGATACTCATTTGACGGAAATGTTCAGGGTTGTCTCCCCAAATATGGGCAACAATCGGCTGTTCATCTTCTGTGAAAGCTAAGCGGTTACGCACGCTATCCATGCCGTCTGGATGACAATAGCTTGTTGTATTGGTGAATTCCGTGAAAAATACGTCGGGACGACCTGCCTCGCTAATGACATGACGAAATACAATATCTGTCACATCCTCCATAGGTGCTAAAATGAAAAATGGCCGTGGTAAATCAAGCCAGAAATTATTTTGATTCATTGATGAATATCCTCTCTTTCCAAAATACTACCTTGCAAAAAGATACCATATTTCCTTTATTACTTCACAACTAATAGGCTTAGCCACCTAGAAGAAAGTTCAAAGATATTCTTCTTAAAATTAATGGGGATTGAATATAGGTCTTCACAGCATTTTTATTGTCGATCTAGGGGAGGATACGATTAGTATTTATTAGAAATATTGACATTTATTTTTCAGACCACTAAGCTTAATTGGAAATAGACAGGGAGGGGGATTGCCAGTGGAATTTGTTACATTAAAATGTCCTAATTGTAATGGAAACATTGAATTTAAAGAGGAGCATTCATTCAAATGTCCATTTTGTGATACTGAAATAATGTTAAAAGAAAATAAAGTCTACTATGTAGATCAAACGATTAATAATTATTATGGTACAACTGCTCCTCATACAGCGACACGTCCAAAATCGAATTTAAAAGTACTTCTATTCATACCGTTTGTCTTTCTATGTGTATTTTTTGGATATTTGCTGTTAAGCAACAATCAAAAAGAAGAAGGGAATTATGAAGAGACATCTGTACGAACAATACCAGAAAGCGAGGTTTTACTACTCTTTTTAAAAGATATTTTTGAAAAGGGGAATGTAATGCCAAGTAAAGAAGAACTTGCAAGCATCCGTTATTTGGCTGCGTATTTTTTTGAGGATCAATGGCATTTTGATTACAGTCTGGATGATCCGTTTACAAATAAGGAAGCAGAAATTGTGACCTATATTATGAAGGATAAGCTATTAAATACACAAAAAATTGAACAAAAGGACTTCGAGGCATTTACAGGATTGACCGTATTGAAGCTGATGAATGATTATGAAATATCGCAAAGTGAAAATGTAAGCTTTCGACATTTGAAAAACTTAAAAAGCTATACAGGAAGCTTTAATGAATCTTTTAGTAAAATTGCTGAATACTTTACTGATAAATCTACGGTTTCAGAACTCTCTATCCAAATTCGAAGCAATAATGAGCTTGCTTTATTATTAGAGTTTCCCAATCTCCAATCACTAGAAATATCTTATTTGGCGGAAGAGGTCACAGATTTCCAGCTTCTAAATAAATTGCCGCTAAAATCATTGTCTTTAAAGTTTACCAATGATTTTAAATGGCTGTCTACTTTAACAAATTTAGAATCATTAACGATCGATAATAGTGATGCGACAGATTTTAGCTCTTTTTATTCATTGAATCAATTACAGGAATTGAAGCTTTCATCGGTAAGAAATTTAAAAACACTTGATTTTATACAAAACATGCCTAATCTTCAATCACTTGATCTTGAATATATGAACATTGCTAATTTAGAAAAATTAAGAAATAAGTCGTCTTTAACAAAGCTACGTTTATCTTCTCCAGGTCAATTGGAATTACTTGATATTGTGAACAGTCTAACATCACTCACGGAGTTAACGCTAACGGGTTACTCTGGCGACACTTCACCGATAGTAGCACCCCATTTGAAAAAGGCAGAAATAACAGGTTCTTTTATATCGAAGCTAGAGGCACCTAGTTTAGAAGATTTGACTGTGGATATAAGTGGTTCGGATTCGACATTAAATGGTGCTCAATTACGGAAATACCCAAAGCTCGAACAACTTACAGCGAAGGAGTATGGGATTTTTACAGAGATTAGTTCTTTAAATGACCTACCCAATTTGCAAACAATATATTTAGACGAGACATTTTTTGATGAAGAAACGAGTGAGCTATTCAATCTAAAACATGTAAAAACATTAAATTGTTCTAAATGTAATTTCCAATTTACTAGTGAGCATCCATTAACGAACAATGTGCTGTTGCATTTAACTTTAAATGATGTATCGATGCGAGTAGGTAATGGTGATTGGGTGCATGAGGTTGATAAGGTGATGCCTTTCTTTGCTGGTTTTTCAGCTCTACGTTCATTCACATTACAAGATAGTTCATTACAATCGTTAAGTTTTTTGGAGAGTTGGCAACAAATTGAGGTGCTTCACTTGGAAAACAACGCTATTTCAAATATAGAGCCTTTAGTAAATCTACCGAATTTGAAAAAGCTATATATTTTAGGAAATCCGGTACAAAATCAATCTGCTCTAGACAAGGGAATTATGGTTTATTAACGTCATGTGCAATTTAAAAAATTTGAAATGTGGGTTCTTAGAATGGTTTTATGGGAGGGCCGAAGATGAAGAAGGCAGAAATGATGGATCAGCATTTAGAGACGTATGAAGAAAAGATTAGTAGTACGGAGATTTGGCATGTTGTAAATTTAATTTATAAAATTAATTTAGATGAAGCTCCTATTGTAAATAAAGAGATAGAAGGAATTTCTTCATTATCAGGAAGAGAGGCAATAGATTCCTTTCTACAACAATATGAGGGAAATATAACAGGGACAAAGGCACGGAGTATTCTAAATGAAATGTTTGGTGTTAATTTGGATGCCATTTCCTCACTAGAGGGAGCAAGGCTATCTTTATATTCAAAGGGTCAATGGATTGTTCAACATGAAAAGGATTTATTTGTCGTACATACAGGAGCAGGGGATATAGATGTGAAGGTTTATCCTACAAATTATTTCTTTGAACAAACTGGGCTTAAAGAATTACCAACTAATTTACGGCATAAACTAGCAAGTATCGGATATTACTTCGATGATACAATGGATAGTTACTATTACTCAAATCCCACGAGTGAAGCTGTTTCAGATACTTTTAAAGGAAAAACAATAGGTACTATACTAGGGGTCATTCAACAATCATTTTCGCATTTATAAATTAAAAAGGTCATATAGAGGGGTTATTCACCCCATCTATATGACCTTTTCATCATTAGCAATAAATTTTACTTTCCAAAAGAGGATAAAAATTTAACTCGATCTCCCATGGGAGGTGTATTATTGTCTGTTAAAACTACTTCCAATACAGCTGGACCATTTAAATTCATCAAGTTATGAAGCATATCTTGGTTAAGGTCTTGCAGCTCTGTTACTTGGAAGCTTGGTATATCCATCGCTGAGGCCATAGCACTAATATTAATCGGATGTTGCTCAAAGGATGGATGCGTACGCTTAAACTGTAAAGCATGTCCATGGTATACCATCCCTAAACGAGCATTATTCATGACAATAAATAAAATGGGTAGATGATATTCTTTTGCTGTTAAAATCTCCATCCCATGCATGAAAAAGCAACCATCTCCTGTAATACATGCAACAGGACGTTCAGGTTCAGCTAACTTTGAACCAATAGCAGATCCAATTCCACTTCCCATAGCTCCAAAATGGACATTTATATTAAATGTATCATACTCTACTACTTTCATATGATGAATGACATAGGACATAAATTCACCAATATCAATAGCGTATCTTGTAGAGGCAGGTAAATATTTTTGAATAGTTAACAATACATTTTTCGTGTTATATTCCCCTGTGTTTGCTTCATAAATCTCTTTATTTTCTGTAACCTTAAACGAAGTTCTTGCTAGACCTTTAGCTCTTAGTTCTTCAATAAGCAATATTAAACTAATATGGATGTCACCTAGCACCGGTAAATCAATGTCATATTTTCGGTTGAACACGGATTGATCAAAGTCCATCTGTATTGAAAAACGATTTTTAGTAAGGTTTAAGTTGTAATTATTTGTGGCTGTTTCTCCTAAACTTGAACCAACAATGAATAAAACTTGCCCGTCGCCATCAGCTATTAATTGGGAGGCAGCCTCGTGGCCAGCAAAGCCGAACACACCAACTAGGAGAGGATGATCCTCTGGAATATAACCTTTAGCTTGTGGTGTTGTAATAATTGGCCAATTTAAAATTTCTGCTAACTCTAATAATTGATCAACAGAGTTTCTTACACCTTGTCCTACTAAAATATAGCCACTTCTTCTTGCTAATAGCTCTTCAGCTACACTTTTAATGGTATCTAGTTCAGGAATAATAGCTGTTCCTTTTGGTGGAGCTGGTATTTCGAGGTTTGGAACGGTTTCATGTTGAACATCTATTGGTATAGCGATATGTACAGGACCTGGCACGCCAGATAGAGCGATTTCTGAGGCTTTTACAATTTCTTTTAGTAAATCCTTCGATTCTTTAACCGTTACGCTATATTTGGTAACTGGTCGGAAGATTGGTTCAGCATCTAACTCTTGAGAGGCATTTAAACCGATCGTGTTAACAGGAACAGCACCCGTTAAAAATAAAACCGGTAAATGCTCCCGCATAGCATTTGCGGCACCTGTTACTAGGTTTGTTCCACCAGGTCCACTACAACCAATACAAACACTTAGATGATTGGCGTATTTTGCGTAAGCCGCAGCCATATAAGATGCTGCTCCTTCATGTTTTGTGACAATAGGTGTTAATTCACTCATATCATTGAGTTCATCAAAAAATGCATTGACTGAGCCTGCTGGAATACCAAAAATATATTGCACACCACTATTTTTTAAATACTCTAAGACTGCGCGAGCTGCTTTCATCATCATTTCTCCTTTGCATATTCATTTAGTAGGCTAACAGAAATATTTTTTCATAATTTCTCCAGCTTTCATAGGTTTACTGAAGAAATATCCTTGCATGAAATGACAATTTTGTGCCAATAAATAGTCTGCTTGCTCTTTTGTTTCGACTCCTTCAGCAATAACCTCCAATTTCAAATTTTGAGCTAGGGTAATGATTGTATTAGTAATAGCTGCTGCATCATCCGTTAACATTTCTTGTACAAAGGATTTATCAATTTTTAATGTGGAAATCGGCAAATTTTTTAAATAACCTAAAGATGAATAACCGGTACCGAAATCATCAATAGCTAAATTGACCCCAAGTCCCTTCAATTGTGTCATCGTCTTTAATGTTACCTCTGTATTTTTTACAATTAGATTTTCTGTGAGCTCTAGCTGTAAATATTCAGGAGACAAATCTGTTTCATGTAAGACACTTTCAATAATAGAAAATAAATTATTCTGTTCGAACTGATGAACAGATAAATTCACAGACATACTAATTAGAGGGCATCCTTGATTATGCCATTCTTTTAATTGCTTGCATGCTTCCTTAAGAACCCACTCACCTATCGGGACGATTAACCCTGTTTCTTCAGCAAGTGGAATAAACTTATCAGGCGTTATCATGCCATGTTCTCGATGATTCCATCTTAATAAAGCTTCCACACCTTTAATTTTATTTGTTTTATAATTTATTTGTGGCTGATAGAAGATAATCAATTCATCTCGCTCTAAAGCCTTATATAAATCATTTTCAAGTTTGATACTCTCAAAAGTTCTTGTATCCATTCCTTCACTAAAGAAATGGTAGCTAGTACCTGGCGTTTCCTTTGATTTGTACATGGCTGTGTCGGCATTTTTGATTAACGTTTCTGTAGTATCGCCGTTTTCAGGAAATAAACTGATACCAATACTTGTTTTAATATATATTTCATTGTCTATTAAATTAAAAGGTTGAGAGAAAGAAGCATTGATACAATTAATAACTTTTAAAATGTCATTCTCACACTTAATATTAGGTAAGTAGATTGTAAACTCATCTCCACCTTGCCTTGATACAGTTGCATCTTCTGGGACGCAGGCACTTAAACGTTTGGCAACACTTTGAAGTAATAAATCTCCATAACTATGACCTAGCGAATCATTCACCAACTTGAAACGATCTAAATCCAAGTAGAGCACAGCTAATTTTTCACCATTTACTTTCGCATACTTCAGTCCTTGCGTTAGTCTGTCTAATAAAAGAACTCTATTGGGCAAATCCGTTAAACTATCGAAATAGGCGTGGTATTTAATTTTTTCTTCTAATTGCTTTCTTTGCGTTATATCTTTAAATGTAATAACTTCGCCTACGACTTTATCTCCTTCTTTTATTAAAGAAGTGACGTATTCAACGGGGAAGTTGGAATGATCTTTTCTAAAAAAAACTTCATAGCTGTTAAAATTTGTATTTAAGAAGGGGGAAACAGTAGTGTTGTCCTCTGCTTCACAACCACTCATAATAATTTCAACTGATTGTCCAATCAATTCTCTATCTGTTTCATACCCCAACATGAGCGCACCTGCTGGATTGCAAAATGTAATGTTACGGTCAAGATCTAATCCAAAAATTCCTTCACCTGCCGAATTGAGAATTAACTCTTTTTCACGGCTAAGTTGCTGCAACTCCGCGACAACACGTTCTAGCTCTTTATTTTTGTCTCTTACTTCCGATGTTCTCTCCTCAATAATAATCTCTTGTTTTTCCATATATAACTGGTTTGATAAGGCAGATGCAGTAGTATCAACAATGGATTGAGCTAACTGTAATTGAGTGTCGGAATAGAAAAAAGGTTTATTTTCAAGATTAACAATAGAAATTTGTCCTAAAATTTCACCCATTGAAATCAAAGGAAACATAACTAAACCATTTATGCCGAAATTACGACAAACTTCATGATTTGGCCTGTCATCCTCAAATACATTTGGAATAAGAATGGCTTTTTTCGTTTCAAAAACTTCCTGCATGACAGGATCATTGCTCTCATCAATTTTTATTTTGTTATGCGTTTTAAGCCAATTCTCTTCGGTCCAATCGCTATCCTTACTCAACTTAGCCGGTTTAATACTTTTTTCTGCTAAAGGATCTAATAAGTGAACACCTATATTTTTATTATCTAAAACCTTTTCTAAGTAGAAAAAGCATTTATCAAGGCTTTCCTGTAGTGAAGAGCACATGGATAAGTCGCGTGTGACATCAAGCAGTAACTGCTTTTCATTTATAAGATGCTCTTTATAAGTTAAGTTGTTTGCGTTTTGAATCGCAACCGCAGCCATATTTACATAGGCCTCAACCGTTTGAATTTCTTCCTCTGTTAAGTTCATTGGAATTCCATAATCAAATAAAAAAACAAGTCCAAATAACTCTTGTTCAAAGGAAATAGGAAGTACTAATAAAGATTTAATATGAAATCCTTCAACGGCTCTAGGGTCAGGGCGATTGTCTCTTGAAGTATCAGGAATATAAATTGTTTTCTTTGTTTCAATTACTTCCTTTGCCAGTAAATCTATTTCAGTCTCAATGACATGCATATTCAATGTCCAACCGTTAATTACTTCTGGTTTTCCTACATATCCTCTGAATGTTCCATCTTCTTGTGGCAAATAAATTCCCACTGAATCACAGTTGACGATTTCTTCAGATATTGCAATTGTTACCTGTTCCAATACTTCACGTAAATCAAGCTTCATGTTTATCATTTTCGTTATATTGGCCAGTCGAGAATATCTCGTTTGTTCTATAGACATGTAAATGAACCCCCAATTTTTTGTCATTGTCCTGTAGAAAAAATGTTAAATTTTTGCTTTATTCGTATCGAATGTCTTATTATTTTATTTTACAGTAGTAATAATCAGGTAGGTAAAAAAATGTAGAAATTAGTTAAAATCTCTTAAGAGAATCTTTCGATTTTAGCCAATACCCTTTTTATGTAGGACTAGAATCCTTTGAATAAAATTAATTACATTCTACAGTGGCAATAATGATCTATTAGGTTTTTACTAGGAATGAAAAGTAAATGTTCACCAAAAAAATGCAAACAACTTGTACGTGAACTTTGTAACATTTTCACGGGAAAATAAAGGGCAGTTCAAAACTGGGTTTGCTCTTCTTTAATGGAAAAATATTAAAATATTATTAATATTTATTTGACCTCCATCTATCTGAATAAATACCCATGCCTTTTTCCAATGGCTTAAAATTAAATTTACAAACATGGAAATGTATTCAATATAAGAGAGCTTCCTAATTTTATTCTACAGTGCATTAAAAATTCCTCTCTCTAAATGAGCATTCACCTCTTTGTTGGTTAAATATTCTGATTATTTAATGTTATATATCCAAAATGTATTTTAATTTATGAAACAAGAAATCACCCTGACACGATGTGTGATTGATTGTGGTCAACCATGGAATAGCTTTATAATGAATAGATGGTAAATAAGAGGAGTTGAAAAGATGTTCACACGTAACAAAGGTTTTTATGCAATGTTATCATTGCTAGCACTTATTTTCGTATTGACGGGCTGTGGTACAGCGAATGACAGTAAGAAAACAGAGGGAAGTACAACAAAGGAATCAGAAGAAAATTACGCATCCAAGGTGAAAGAAAATCCGATTGTAACAATTACGATGAGCAATGACGAAAAAATTGTCATAGAATTAGAGCCTACTGTAGCACCAAATACTGTAGCTAACTTTGTTTCATTAGTGAAAGAAGGATTTTATGATGGTCTTATATTCCATCGCGTCATTCCTGATTTTATGATTCAAGGTGGAGACCCTTCAGGTAATGGTACAGGTGGACCTGACTATTCAATTGATGGCGAGTTTTCCTCAAACGGTTGGGACAATAGCCTGAAACATGAACGTGGCGTTATTTCAATGGCACGCTCGCAAGATCCAAATTCGGCAGGATCACAATTTTTCATTATGGTAAAAGAAGCGACACATCTTGATGGAGAGTACGCTGCTTTTGGGAAAGTCATTGAAGGTATGGAAACTGTAGATGCAATTGTTGCTGCTGAGCGAGATGCTACAGATAAACCATTAAAAGATCAGCAAATGAAAAAAGTAGAAGTGGACACGAAGGGCTTTGATTACCCGGCACCTAAAGTAAATAAATAATTCCTAAAAATTAATAGACGTTAAAAAGGCTAAATCAATTAGGATTTAGCCTTTTATATTTGCCGATAACCTCGTACATTCCCTTATCCTTCAACTTCCTTTGGTATCGAAATCAGCCATAAAAAATCGTCCTCTATAAGTATTTGAATATCATGACCAAAGTTCATTAGTTGCTCGGCTTTGCGTTGTTTAGTACTGATGCCACGACGTTTGTCTCCAAGGATGACAAAATCCGTTTGTTGTGTGACGGTGCCTTGTAAAAATCCACCGCAAGCCTTTACTTGTTTGGCTGCTTCTGAACGAGTCATCGTGGAAAGAGCGCCTGTAAACACAATTTGCTTATGATAAAAGGGGTGGGGAAGGCTTTTGGTTGGATCTGAAAAAATGATGTCTAGGCTGTCTTTAGTAGTCATATTGCCCTCCTGAAACTCCTTCGATTTTTGCCTGCTAGTATTGATAAATACATCCACAAAGTTTTGCATGTATGCTACATTAAAATAAAAGTTTAAAGAGGTACATAGACATGAATTCGCAATTGACCGCTTTTATTACTCTTTGCTGTACATCAGGTGTACTAAATTTGTATTTATGTTTATATGTCTTTCTACAACGTTTTAATTATACAAAAATTGCTCAATTGTTTATTAGTTATACAGCTTTCATAACGGTGTACTGTTTTGCTTCTGCGTTTTGCATAATAGCTACATCGCTTGAGGCTATAAAGATTTGGACAACTATTCTATATGTTGGTATGGCAACTTCTGCACCATTAGGCTTATTGTTTATCATGCAGTATTTAGGCTTTAAATTATCAAAAAAAACCCTCATTGGAATTCTTGTTATTCCTGCTATTAGTATAGTGTTGGTTGCTACAAATGATATCCATCATTTGCATTATCGAATATTTGAAATTGACCCTGTTTTAGGGGCGCCTTATATTCATCAGGAAATTGGTTTATGGTATATCATTCACGGCATATTCACATTTTCTAGCATGTTTGTAGCATTTTTATTAGTGCTGACCCATTGGAAGAAAACAGCTAAGTCCTATCGACCACAATTAATTGCATTAATGTGTGGGCAGTTGATTCCCATTATAACAGCATTTGTCTACTTGCTGGGCTTAACACCAAAAGGAATGGATCCAGTCCCAATGGTTTTATGGGCTTCCTCACTGTTATATTTATGGTCTATACATTCATCGCGCTTGTTTAGAGTAATGCCGGTCGCTAAAGATGCTATCTTTCATAGTATCAATGATGGCGTTATCGTATTAGATGAGAGTTTTCGATTAATAGAATTTAATCAAGCCTGTTATAAGATGATGCCACCATTAACGAGATCGATGTTCGGCATGGACTTTGCGAAGGTATGGCTTGAGGTAACGGGGCAGTCGATTCCCTTTACATGGGAGAGCGTGGTGAAGGCGCAGGAATTTGAGCTGGATCTTACTAATTGTACGTATCAAGTGCGTATTACAGCACTGCAGCATGTGAATCACGGTAGTGGACTATTACTAATTTTCACCGATATTACGGAGGTGAAAGATCTCCAGAAAATGTTAGAAAAACAGGCTTATTATGATGAGCTTACACAAATTTATAATCGCCGTGCATTTTTTCAACAATGTAATCAAGCTTACGTTGAGGCGAAAGGGACTTCTTCCTCATTTACAGTGGTGCTAATGGATATTGATCATTTTAAACATGTCAACGATACGTATGGTCATGCAGTGGGTGATCAAGTACTTGTACATGTCGTTAAGGCTTGTCAGGATGAATTAAAACATGGTGAGCTTTTTGCAAGATATGGCGGTGAGGAATTTGTTCTTGCGTTACGAGGATGCACATCAGTAGAGGGAGAGGCTTTAGCAAATAAGCTTTGTCAGAGTGTAGAGCTAGAACCGCTTAAGACTACAGAGGGAATCATTACGACTACGATTAGCTGTGGGGTAGCTGAAGGGACAAATGGGGAAGATACCTTATATCAACTCTTGAACAAAGCAGATAAAGCTCTGTACTCAGCAAAACAAGCAGGACGTAATCGAGTACATGTGTATAGAGATTATGAAAAAGCTAAAATATACAATCATTGAACAATGATGTATATTTTAGCTTTTTCCTTACCAATCTGTGTGAAAAACACCTGCTAAATCAGTTCGCTCATACGTATGAGCACCAAAATAATCGCGCTGTGCCTGTAGCAAATTAGCATTAGATGAACCAGTTCGATAACTATCATAATATGTGAGCGATGCACTTAAGCATGGGAATGCATTACCTGCCTGTATACCTTCGCACACAATTTTTCTCAATCCACTTTGATAGTCCTTTGTTTTTTCTGCAAAGTAAGGATCGATTAATAGGTTAGCGAGTGTAGGTTGTTTTTCATAAGCATCGCTTATAACATTTAAAAACTCTGCACGTATAATGCAGCCACTACGGAAAATGAGCGCAATATCCTTTAATGGTAAGTTCCAATTATAGAGCTCTGAAGTCATTTTATATTGCGTAAAGCCTTGTGCATAGGCACAGATTTTCCCCATATAGAGGGCTTGTCTGACATATTCTACCCACATTTCTTTATCGAGATTTGGCTGAGTACTGCTTGGACCTGCTAATACTACTTCTGCACGAACTCGTTCTTCTTTTAATGATGAAATATAGCGAGCGAATAAAGCCTCTGTAATAATCGAAGTTGGGATGCCATTATCGATAGATTGCATACTCGTCCATTTGCCAGTTCCTTTTTGACCAGCTTTATCAAGAATCATATCGATCAGAGGTAAGCCTGTGACATCATCTTTTTTGCGTAAAATTTCAGCTGTAATTTCAATTAAATAGCTTTTTAATTCTCCTTGATTCCATGTTTCAAAGATTTCAGCGATCTCCTCAACAGACAATCCAACATTTTTTCTTAAAAATGTATAGGCCTCGGCAATGAGCTGCATATCAGCGTACTCGATGCCATTGTGGACCATTTTGACAAAATGGCCTGCACCTTTAGGCCCCATATACGTACAGCATGAAGTGCCCTTAAATTGCGCTGCTATTTTCGTAAGAATGGGAGCCGCTTTTTCGTAGACCTCACGATCGCCGCCAGGCATGATAGAAGGACCTGTCAAAGCTCCAACCTCACCACCTGAAATTCCAATGCCTAAATAGCCGATACCTCGAGCCATCAGTCCATCGTGTCTACGCTCTGTATCTTGATAGTGAGAGTTACCACCGTCCATAATGACATCACCTGTTTCAAGGAAAGGCACTAAGGAGTCAATGACTGAATCAATGGCTTTACCAGCAGTCACCATTAAAAAGATCTTTCTTGGTTTTTCTAAAGATTGCACAAAATCTTCTATTTCATAGTAAGGAGTAAGCGCTTGTCCTTCGACCTTTTGTAGAAGTTTGTCCGTTAGATCGCGTGTATAGTTATAAACTGCTACTTGCTCGCCCTTATTAGCCATGTTTAAGGCGATATTACTGCCCATAACACCTAAACCAATAACGCCTATTGTATTTAACATTTATGCTCGCTCCTTCATGTCCATTTTTAGACAAATAAACTAAGTAATAAAATAAATCCTAGACCAGCTACAGATACAATTGTTTCTAGCAATGTCCATGTAGCAAACGTTTCTTTCATACTTAATCCGAAATATTCTTTAAACATCCAAAATCCAGCATCATTAACATGTGATGCAATTAAGCTTCCCGCGCCTGTCGCAAGAACCACCAATGCAAGGTTCACATCATTTTGGCCTAACATAGGGATTACTAGCCCAGCTGTTGTTAAAGCGGCAACAGTAGCTGATCCCAATGAAATACGTAAAATAGCAGCAATAATCCATGCTAATAGAATAGGTGATAAGGTAGTTCCATGGAATAGCTCAGCTACATAATCACCAACGCCCCCATCGATTAATACTTGTTTGAAGGCACCGCCACCACCAATAATCAACAGCATCATGCCAATATGCGAGATTGCTGTTGTACATGATTCCATTACTTGCTTAATTGGAATTTTTCTTGCTATACCCATCGTATAAACGGCTACTAATAAGGAAATTAACATGGCAGTACCAGCCTCTCCAATGAAGCGGATTCCGGCTAATAAGCTGTTATCTTCGAAACCTATTGTTTTTTGTAGCAGTGTAATTATAGTAGCGATGGACATTAAAATAACTGGTAACAATGCAGTGAAAACGCTGATGCCAAAGCTAGGGGTATCCTCCAACTCAAAAGTTTTTTGCTCTCCTAAAGAGGCAATATTCCCAGTTTTATTGAATGATTCAGGCACTAATCTTTTAGCTATCTTTGTAAATAATGGCCCAGCTAGAATCACAGTTGGAACGGCGATAATAAAACCATAAAGCAATACTTCGCCGATGTTTGCCCCATATTCACCTGCAATCACCGTAGGGCCTGGATGTGGGGGTAAAAATCCATGTGTGACCGATAAAGCGGCTGTCATCGGAATACCTAGATACAAAATAGAAACCTTCAATTGTCTCGAAATAGCGAAAACAATAGGTATTAACAGTACTAGTCCTACCTCAAAGAAAAGGGCGATTCCGATAATAAAGGATGCCACCACCACGGCCCACTGAATATTTTTTTCTCCAAATTTGTTCACCAGGGTCATAGCAATGCGCTGTGCGCCCCCTGAATCGGCTATTAATTTCCCTAGCATTGCGCCAAGTCCAAATATTAACGCCAAGTGACCTAGTGTACCGCCTAATCCTGCCTCAATCGTTTTCACAATACTATCTACAGGTATTCCAAGAACTAAAGCCACAACAAATGAAACAATGATTAAAGAGATAAACGTATTTAATTTAAAGACCATTATTAAAATTAACAGTGCAATAATACCAATACCTACAATAACTAAAGGCATATATTTTCCTCCTTTTTAGTTAGGCTTTATTAAGCTCCTCTGGTATTGAGCAATTGACGCATAATCGTCTGCTAATACCCTTGATAAACGAATGAAAATAGGAAGTAGCTGTCTATATTCTTTAGCTGCCTCTTCTAAAGGTGTATGTTTATAAGTGTCACCAATCATATCAGCAACCACTTCAAAGGAATCAATTTTGCCTATTGCATATAAGCCTAAAATACAAGCACCAAGGCAGGAACTTTCATAGCTTTCAGGTACTACTACCTCTGATTCAAAAATATCAGCCATCATTTGTCGCCAAATCTCTGATCGTGAAAAACCACCTGTTGCTTGAATACGTGTAACGGGACTTTCCATACATTCAAGTAATGCTAGGTATACGGTATACAAATTGTAGATAACCCCTTCAAGAGCAGCTCGTATCATATGCTCCTTTTTATGTGACATGGTTAAACCAAAAAATGAACCACGTACATCTGGATTCCATAAAGGAGCGCGCTCACCTGATAAATATGGATGGAAGAGTAATCCATCAGCGCCAGGTCTTACACGCTCAGCAATTTTCATTAACACGTCGTACGGATCAATGCCTAATCTTTTAGCCGTTTCAATTTCAGAAGAGGCAAACTCATCACGAATCCAACGAAGGACCATGCCACCATTATTTACGGGGCCACCAATAACCCAATGGTTTTCTGTTAACGCATAACAAAAAATTCTTCCTTTTACATCCGTTTTGGGCTTATTAATAATCGTACGAATAGCACCACTTGTCCCAATTGTAACGGCAATTTCGCCCTCTTTAATGGCGTTAACTCCTAGGTTTGAAAGCACACCATCACTTGCACCGATCACAAAAGGTGTTTGTGGATCAATGCCGATTTGCTCAGCTATAATTGGATGACAGTTGGTGAAATATTTAGTTGTTGGTACGAGTGTTGATAATTGTGCACTTGTAATTCCAGCAACCGTTAATGCTTCTTCATCCCAATCTAAAGTGTGAAGATTCATCATCCCCATAGAGGAGGCTAATGAATAATCCACGACATATTCATTGAAGAACTTTTTAAAAATATATTCTTTAATACCGATAAATTTTTTTGTTTTACTAGCTAGTTCAGGGTGTTCCTTTACAAGCCATGTAATTTTACTTAGTGGGGACATTGGATGAATAGGGGTCCCCGTTCTTTTATAAATCTCATGCCCGTTCCATTCATCCTTAATTTTATGTGCCCACGCCTCACTACGATTATCCGCCCAAGTAATGACAGGAGTTAACGGTCGGTCATTTTCATCTATCGCAATCACACTATGCATGGCGCTACTAAAGGATACAAATAATAATGGTTTGCCCGAATGGACTTTCATAATATTTGAAATTGCTTGCAGAACTGCCTGAAAAATCTCTTCTGGATTTTGCTCCGCCGTAGAAATATCAGGTGTATATAGTGGATACCCGATATTTTCTTGTTGAATAACTTCGCCTTGCTCGCTGAATAATACAGCTTTTGTGCTAGTAGTCCCTATATCCACACCTAACATATAGTTAGTCATCCTGTGACT
Organism: Lysinibacillus sp. UBA5990; assembly: GCF_002429815.1. Taxonomy (NCBI): domain Bacteria; kingdom Bacillati; phylum Bacillota; class Bacilli; order Caryophanales; family Bacillaceae; genus Lysinibacillus; species Lysinibacillus sp. UBA5990. The sequence continues at coordinate 129,970 of NZ_DJAY01000009.1, read as the reverse complement.
CAACCCCTTTAGATAGCATTTGCTGTGACCTCCATAGGTCTTCCACAGTCCCTTGAACATCGTCAAAATTGTCATGTAAAGATTTAATCATGAGCTCTCGATCTTTAGCTCGGATAGCATCTATATATAGCTCGTGATTTTTCACAATACGAGTGAAATCATCGTATTTTTCAATAAAGCGCATACGCATGGATAGTAGTATTAATCCTTCCATTACTGGTTTTAAATTATTCCAGATCATCGCGATATAGGAATGTTCAATGGAGCGAATAATAGCTTCATGGAACATAACATCCTGATAAGAAAATTCATCTGCATCATTATATTTTATGGCAACCTTCATCATTTCTAATGTTTTGCTAAGTTCCAGCGCTAGGTTAGTTGTATCCATTTTAATGAGGCGTTCAAACACAAATGTCTCAATCAGTAAACGAACATCATATATTTCTTCAATTTCCTTCTCTGACAAACCAATGACAACAGCGCCCATTTTCTCAAGTCTGATGATGTTCTCAGATGCCAATGTCCTTAATGCTTCACGAATGGGTGAACGACTTACTTCAAAATCGGCTGCTAATTTGTTTTCAGAAAGAATGGTACCGCTTTCAATTAATCCTGAAATAATACGCATTCTAAGCTCATAAGCTACACGATCGCCAGTTGAAGCCTTAGAAAGCCATTTTTGAGGATATAAATAATCATTAGATTCGCTCATAATATCACCTTTTTTATTTTCAGTATACTTGTATACAAGTATTATAGTCAGAAAGAAAATAAGATTGCAAGCGACATAAAAGGAATAACAATGAGATGTCGCGGAAAGAGCATCCACAATAATGCTTTGTAAAATAAAAATTTACTGTACATGCTTTCTTTTAACATGGACAAACTTTACAGGGAGAAGATTTTAAAACGCATAAATGTTTAAAAGCTTCTCAAATAATTAGTGGAGGATGGTTATGTCAAATATGAATACAAATCGTAAAAATGCAAAAGCAAATGAAACGAGAAGTGCAAGCATAACAAATCAACCTCGACAAAAGCTCCAGGAAGAGTTTAGTTCTGAATTTGAACTTGGTACATCTTCAGCACAGGTTAATAATTTGGCTGAACCTAAAGGAAAAACAGGTATCAAACAACCAGTCAGTGAACGGACGGCATGGCACTAGTTTATATTTGACAACTATTCAACACAACGAGAAGAACTAAGTTAGATGCCTTAGTTCTTCACTTATAGCCTGGGAAATATTGTGTTATTTAATATACTTTCCATACATATTTTCTGAGAATTTCATAATACTACATTTGAACAATGAAAACTTTTTTGGGAAGGGAGAGAGTAAATTGGCAAAACACTCAGATACAAGTTGGAAGCAGGATCATCCAAGTACATTATTTAGTAACTCGGTGCAAAAGGCGGATCGTATGTTAAAGCATGCGAAATCACACCCTGAGGAAATGGCTATCGAGCATGCCTTTGATCAAATCAAACATGCAGAAAATGCACGTCTCAATGCAGAGCAATACGGTGAACATTTGGATACAGTGCAGCAAAATAAAGAGTATCTAGAGCAGATCAAGCAGCAGCTACATGAAATGAAAGAAAATATGTCTGGACAGTAACAAACAAAAACGGCTTAAGTCCAAGTGGATGGACTTAAGCTGTCTAACTTTGCCTTAACACCAAACGACTATCTCATATGGAGTAGTTTGGGCAGGTATACTTCTAGTAGTAGGACCATACATAACAATCAGGTTTCGATTAGCAGGGCTTTTTGTAAAAGGTTGCCCATTTTTAAGTGACATAACGGTTGAAGGAGAAAGGTTTAATTGTAATTGCCCATCGCTACTCACCAATTGTTGATTAAAAAAATCTACCTTCACGTTTTGAAAGTTACTTTCTTTTACTACAATTAATGCACGATATTGTGGTGGATAAATCATAGGTACAGGCGCATCTCCATCATAATAACCAGTGACCCATTCACCAGCTCTAACAACTTCATGATTCACAAAATAAGTAGAAGGAGAAATGACAAAGTTGACGACTCCGCCTACACCATCTTCCACACTCATCATTTTATAACAACCATCCCTGTCACCATTTTGCCCCACTGGAAAATCACTAATTTGTGTAATGACACCACGAAATGATTTAAAATTTACCATAGCCATTCCCTTCTAAAATCATTCTTGTTCTTTTATTTAATTTATGTAGCATGGCAGTCTGAGGTGACAGACATAAATAGGTATTACTATTTTGTATGATCCTCAACTATACTTAAATATGTTTACTATAAAGTTAGAGGAGTGGAATCTATTGAAGTGGATTTCTAAAAATAAGAAAGTCTTTTTATTAGTAGGGGTTGTAATTATTATCGCGGGTATACTCGATATCAAATATGAGGGGGTATTCTATCAATTATTGCCAACATCTATGCAAAGTTTTTTATCTGATCTATTTTAATAGTGACTCCATATCAAAATCCTTCAAGAAGTACACTCTCGAAGGATTTTATTTAGTACATTCGTTATTTATCGGAAGTTGCAGCAATCATTAAAAAGCAATTGTCAGGGGATTGCTAGGTTTTGTTGACATACTAAAAAATACATAATAAAGAGGAGGAGTGAATGACGTTGGCAAATTGAAGAAAAGCACTTGAAACATTTTGAAAGATGGCAGGACAGAGACGAAGTAGTAGGCGCGTTAATTTGTGGGAGTTACGTTACAGGACATCCTTCCGAACGTTCTGATATAGATGTACATATTATTTTATCAAATGATGTGACATGGCAAGAAAGAGGTAATCAAATAATTGATGGCTTTCTGATTGAATACTTTGCTAATCCATCAGGTCAAATTTGGCGCTATTTCCAAGATGATTTTAATAAACATAGGACAATGGCGATGGTACAATTTCAAACAGGGCATATTTTATTTGATTATACTGGAATAATAAATGAATTAAAGATAGAGGCATATGCATGGCTAGAGAAAAATTATGAAACAATTAATAAAACGGTGCTAGAAATAAAAAAATACGGATTATGGGATATGTTAGATAATGTAAAAGACTGTTATGAGCAAAAGAGGGGAGACTTTATCTGTGTTTATCATAATGCATTGGCGTCTTTGCTCATGGAGAATGGACAGTTTTTAAATGTGTATACGATTCCTTCTTATCAAATCCATGCCTATCTCGTAGATCCTCTCTACCTGCAAAAGTATATGAAGTCAGCCTTTCCTGATGAGCGCTTAAAACAAATGTTTCTGCATGCACTGAAAGAGAACAAGGCTGAACAGATGTTGGAATCATTGGAGACATTAGTTAGTTATGTGTTACAACAAATGGGTGGTTTTTGTATAGATGGCTGGCATGTAAAAAGCCCAATAGAAGGTTAATCTGCCTCATTCTGATATGAGACGCGTTTCAGTTTTTATGTTATTATACAAATATAATAATAAAAGAGAATATATTTTTTATGAAAATGTCAACCATTTTTAGGCCCGTTATTCCATAAAACTTAAAATATCCTAGTTTTGTGTCTAATGAAAAATGAGTTTTTTGCTTGAATTATGATGATAAAGGCTCGAAAAAAGCTGATAACTCTCATATAAATAGTTGATATTTTATTCTTGAACTAATTGTGATAAACTGCAATAAGGTAATAATTGATACAGAAATGGTGTGCTCCGAGGTTGCTCCATGGCTTACAGTACTTCTAAAGCAGGAGTGCTTACATCCTTTCTGCAAATCTTAACATATAAGGAAGGTAAAAATGAGTAACAGACAAATAAAATCAGATGTTATCTTAATTGGTGCCGGAATCATGAGTGCAACTTTGGGAACAATACTCAAAGAATTAGCACCTGATTGGAAAATTACAGTGTTTGAGAAGCTTGAAAAAGCAGGCGAAGAAAGTTCTCACGAATTGAACAATGCGGGGACTGGACATGCTGCACTATGTGAGCTGAACTACACTTCAGAGAAAAAAGACGGATCAATCGATATCAAAAAAGCGATTAATGTTAATGAACAGTTCCAGGTTTCAAGACAATTTTGGTCTTATCTTGTAAACAATAAGCTGATCAATAATCCACAAGACTTCATTATGCCTTTACCACATATGAGTTTAGTGCAGGGGAAAGAAAATGTTGAGTTTCTTAAAAAACGTCATGAGACAATGATTCAAAATCCTTTATTTGAAGGAATGGAATTTTCAAATGACCCTGAAACACTAAAAAAATGGATTCCACTTATTATGGAAAATCGTCCAGCTGGTGAAGACATTGCTGCAACAAAAATTGACACGGGTACAGATGTTAACTTTGGTGCTTTAACACGTATGTTAATTGACCACTTAAAAGCAAATGACGTGGATGTTAACTACAATCATAGTGTTGAAAGTTTAAAACAAGCTAGTGATGGTTCATGGGAAGTACGTGTGCATGATTTAGACGGCTGTAAAATGGAATATCATTCAGCAAAATTTGTCTTCCTTGGAGCTGGTGGAGGAAGCCTAGAATTACTACAAAAATCAGGTATTCCTGAAGGTAAACATATTGGTGGATTCCCAATTAGCGGTTTATTCCTAGCATGTAATAACCAAGAAATATCTGAACAGCATCATGCAAAAGTATACGGAAAAGCAAAAGTGGGTGCACCACCAATGTCAGTTCCGCATCTAGATACACGTTATATTGATAATAAGAAGTCGTTACTATTTGGACCATTTGCAGGTTTCTCACCGAAATTCTTAAAAACAGGTTCAAACATGGATTTATTTGCCTCTGTAAAACCGCATAATATCACAACTTTATTAGCGGCAGGCGTTAAAGAGATGGGATTAACAAAATATCTAATCCAGCAACTTATGCTTTCTAAAGAGCAACGTATGGAAGAATTACGTGAATTCATTCCAAATGCGAAGAGTGATGATTGGGATATTATCGTAGCTGGTCAACGTGTACAAGTCATTAAAGATACAGAAGCAGGCGGTAAAGGAACGCTTCAATTTGGTACAGAGGTTGTAAGTGCAGCCGATGGATCAATTGCAGCTTTACTTGGAGCTTCACCAGGTGCTTCTACAGCTGTACATGTAATGCTAGAAGTTATTAATAAATGTTTCCCGCAACATATTAAAGAGTGGGAAGCAAAAATTAAAGAAATGATTCCTTCTTACGGTTTATCATTAGCAGAACACCCAGAGCTTCTGAAAGAAATTAATGCGACAACAGATGAAGCACTTCGTTTGAAATAAAAATCATTTATATAGACGTTTAAAAAGCTCTTAATCCATTTGCGATTGGGAGCTTTTTTATGGTCATCTTTTCCAAGGAAATTTTGAATAAAAACTCCCTTTTTAATATAGATTTTATTGTTTGGTTTTAAATTGTAAGTATTATGCTCCGTTGTTTAATAGGATGTTATTTTCTATACTTTTTATAAACATAGGAAGGGAGCCTAGCATTAGATGATTAAATTAAAAGATATTGGAACATTTCAGGAAGTGCCCGAAATTGCCATGCATATTTATACTGGTGATATAGCTGCATTACAAGTTGCAAAAGTGAATGGCTGGGATATTGAAGAAGATATTATTTTAAGTAAGCACATATCATTAAGTCCTTTAGATCTAGCGTTGATTGCTCAAAAGTTGGATGTTGTAAAGCTATTAATCGACTATCATGTTAATTTGAATGTTAATCAAAATCCTTCTTTTTTAAGAGCTGTTCGATATTGTAAGGAGAATATAATCCGCTATATCGTTTCACATGGGGCAAAATTAGATGGACATAATCGCGTTGGATCTGGCGCTTACTCGCAGGCCTACTATGGTAATAAGAAAAATATCCCGCTTATTCATGAACTAGGGCTTGATATAAAACAGCATGGTGGGGCAGTATTACGTCAGGCTGTATCAAATTATGACAAAAATATGGTTACCTATTTACTTGATCAAGGGGTTGATATTAATTATCAAAAGCCCGATACGGTTTATCCGTATGAGCCTACACCATTAACAATTGCCACACGTATGGGTCATATAGCTATGGTGAGGTATTTAGTTGAGCGGGGGGCAGATATTTTATTAACAGAAAAGGATGGAGAAAGAGCGTACAACATTGCAGTAAGTATAAAAAATATAGAGATAGCTCAATATTTGAAGGCGTTAGAACCTGCTGAGCTTCATTATATAGAAAATAAAAAATATGAATTAAAAAAGTATAAATTACCGAGTGAGCTGCTTAATTTTCTGACAGGTAATGAATTACATCTTAAGCTTGCAGTTAATAATTATGATATTCAGTACATCGATTTTTTCAAACTGACGGAAACAATTGAGCTGAAGGTTGGCGGTCAAAAACTGCTCCGTATTTCAGCCACTATCGATCAGTACTCTGATTTGCAATTAGTATGGAACCCAAAGGGACAGGTAGGTTGTTACGATTTGGAGCATGAGGTATATGCAGATTTAAGTAGTTTTATAGATTTCCTTGCTAGGCCAGAAATGTATCTCATTCAATTTCTTGAAGGGGAACTCTCATAATACAGTAAAATTTCCTTCGTGCTCCCTGTTTCATGATACGCGGTCAAGTCATACAAAATAAGCTAGTAGAAGAGCGTTAAAGTGCTGTTCCTTTAACGCTCTTTCATATTAATTTCTGATCTTCGAGAAGCAAAAAGCTATAGAATGTTTGACATACCTTGCACAAAAGAACAGCAGTATGGCTACTAGCAATGCTAGAGGGATGCTTAATATAACAGGTAATTCTACACCATACCAAACGCTCATCTTAATTTGATGAAATCCAAATGTTCTTAAAAAGCCAGCTAATATTGAAAGAACACCACTTAACAATAAGCTAGCGTACAATACGGATAATACAGTTAATGCTAATGAGCAAAAAAAAGCTTGTAGCCATTTTAGCACTCTTTTTCCCTCCGTATAATGTGCTGCACCTTTGCGTTAGAAGCAATAGTATAGTTATCTGAATAGTAAAGTGTTTCTATATGACAATTTTCCCCAACTACAACAACTTCACCTTCCACTACTTTTGCCTTGGTATAGGCTAGTTTCAAGTGTTTGCCGTTAATAGTATGGCAACTTAATTTTTTCTTTAAAAATGAAAGTAGTGTGACCCTATCCTTTTCTACCAAAATATTTTCAGCTGATAACAGGTCAATTTCACTCTCTCCTGACAATTTTAAGTGAAAATGCTCAGCCGTTATTTCTGCAGCTTTAACAATTCCAATAGCATCTAGCTTCTCGCAATGTAATTTCTCTTCAGCTACTAACTTACCAGAGCTATTAATCTTTTGAATGTGACCATTCCGTATTTTTATGTTACCCGCATTCATTAGCTCTTCCATTTCGCAATAATCCTTTAAAGTACAAGAACCTGTACTAGTAAAGGATTGGACGATAACAGGAAAATAAAAGGAACTATGGCCATGAGTAGATACCTTTTTTAGACGTACTTCTTGTTGGATTGCTACAGCTCCTCGAATATTTAATTGCTCGTAATCAGCATCCAGATTTTTAATACGGCCGTTTGTTAGTGTAAGAGTACGAAGGTTTTGAAACATAAAAGTCACCTCATTATAATTTAATTAATATATATTAATTAAATTATATGCGACTTCCATTTGTCAAGAACCAACCAATAAAAAAAGGATTTCAAGTTTATTGAAATCCTAAAAGATTTTATTCATGAGCTTGTTTACTTCGCTTAAAATAGTGGCCATGTCTATTAGTTTGTCTTGGGAAAATTTTAAAAAGATTTCTTGGACCTTTTCATCACCAGTACTTGTTAAAACCATTTTGACCACACGACGATCATTATTTTCTCTTATCCGTTGTATGAGCGCTAGTTTTTCCAGTTTATCGCACATAGAGGTAACAGCTCCAGGTGTCACACTAAAGAAATCTGCAATTTCTGTCGCTTTCATACCGTTATTTATTTTAAGTTGTAGAAGTAGGATGAGCTGGTTTTGCGATAACGCTTCTCCTTCAGATAAAAGGTCTACAAACATTTTTGATTTTTGCTGTATTTCTAGCATTTCTTTCATAATGATTTCTACATTATGTAGACTGTCAGCCATATAATCACGTCCGTTAAAATATTTAATAATTGAATTATATAGCAAGTGAAGATATCTTTCCAAGAATACAATATCTCTAAAGAAATAAGCGTTTATTGTTTAAAAGTTGCTTGCATCCATTCAAAGAATCTTTCCTTTTCTTCGAATTGTGGATAGTGTGCAGATTGCTCGTAAGCTATAAATTCTTTTTTCTCTGCGCTAATTTGGTTGAAGTAATTTTTCGCTGCTTGTGAGGATGTTTGATAATCATAGTTGCCCATTAAAAAATAGAAGGGTAAATCAAGCTTTTGGACCTTTGCTGGTAGGGGGTGCTGCATGACCTCTTTTAATAAAGCTTCTTGAGACAAGGATAGACCATAGTTATAACGGATAGTATCTAATAAATTATATTCTTTGCTGAACAGCATCCCTAGCATATTACCATCAGGATTAGCAATTAATTGGGTAGCACCACCATACTTTTTGACGTAATTTCGAGGTGTAAACATTGTACCAGCCTTAATTTCATCAGCTAACTGTTGTAAATGTAAAACATCATCTTTGTTACCTTGCAGTTGAGCCTGTTGGATAGTGAAATTTAAACTATCGTTCTCACTTTCGATTGTATTGCTCATTTGTCCTATTCCAATATAAGCTTCATATTTTTCAGGGGCGTTTGCGGCTGCTTGTGTAGCAATATATGTGCCATAGGAATGACCAATTAAGATGACTTTTTCTTTGTCTAGTCGTTTAGCTATATAATCAGTCAGTGCTAATAAATCCTCCACAAGCAAATCTGAAGAAAGATTAGAATAGTCCTCGAAAAAATGAAAGGACTTCCCACTAGCTCGTTGATCATAGTGGACCACAGTAAACTCAGCTTCTAGTAAATTTTGATATTTTCCTGCATAGGGTATTTCAGAGCAACCAGGTCCCCCATGAACAAAAATAATAACAGGGTTATCTTTGTCCTGACCTCGGATCATTATTTCATGACCAGTGTCATTGATTTCGACTTGCTCTAAAACGCTAATGCTGTTCGAGCCTTTTATGGAGGGGGTCCATGTTGGAAAGAGAAGCATCAATAATAGTAAAAGTACAATGACTATTACAAAATTTTTAATAAAATGAATATATGTCTTCATCGGATTCCTTCTTTACATGCGTTTTGCGAATGTCGCTTGATACATTCTTCTTTTATACACATAAAAATACATACTCAGAGGCCACCAAAGCGTAACAAAAATAGGGTAGATTGCCCATATAACTCCTGGTGAAGAAACAATATTTACGATGATAAAAAAGATACTTATTAATAATGTAGCGGTGACGGAGAAAGCCACAAATGTTTTTCGTTGAGCATGGTATAAAGCTAGGGGCCACCATATAACTAAAAATGCTGGATAGATTGCCCAAGGATATTGAGGTGATAAAATGAAATTTAGTAAAGCATAATAAATAATAGTAGAAGCACAGCCTATCAGTGCGATTTTTAGCGTTTTTGCTTTTTCATCTAAGTACATCAGAATTGGCCACCAGAGAATAGGGTAAATGGCGTAAATGAACCATAGATGATCCGGTGTGTAAATATAGTTTTCTATAATAAGAAACACGATAATCATCGTACTACAAATAATTGAGTATTGTTTATACATTTTTTTATACATACAGATGATCGTAATCGGCCAAAGTAACAGCAGTAAGCAAGGATAGATAAACCACATCGTTTGGGGCGATGTCGTGAAATTGACGATACCTAAAAAAATCATTGTCATAATGCTCCCAGCTAGCGAAAAGCTTATAAAATTCTTCATGTTTATTCACCCCATCTCTTACGAGACCATACAAAGTACATGGATAATGGCCACCAAAGAATGGCGAAGATTGGATAGATTGCCCAAATTGTTTGTGGTGTGTAATAAAGATTAATAAAAATAAAGAATGCAATAATTAAGCCACTACCCCAAAGAGAGAACTCCAAATTTAATTTAGCCATATTTTTCTTAGCAGGCACCTTAACGCCCAGTTCCTTTTTTAAATCTTCTATGTCTCCAAACTCTACAATTGCTTTATTGATGGCATCCTCTTGCTCTTTTCCCTGGTCCATCAAATAAAATACTTTCTCTTCAAGGTTTTCAATAATTTCTTGTTTAACCATTTCCGTTTCGTTGTTGCGAGGAATATCCTTAAACAGCTCATCAATATGGTTTTTTATTCTCTTCATTCGACGCCCTCCATAAATAAATCAATAATTTCTTTTACTTCCGACCATTCTTTCACTAACTCATTTAAATAGGCCTTACCCAATGAGGTAATACGGTAGTACTTTCTTTTGCCACCATGTGAAACATCTCCATAATAGGCTTCAATAATTTCTTTTTTCTCAAGACGTTGAAAAACAGCATACAAAGTTGCTTCTTTAATCTGAAATCGATTATTTGTACGGAGACTTATTTCCTGAGAAATTTCATAGCCATAGCGGTCTTTTTCTGAAATGAGCCGTAAAATAATCGAATCCAAGTGTCCTCGGATAATGTCACTGCGAACCATAAGTCACCTACTTCATTTTATTGCTCTATCTGTCAGAGTAATATTAGCAAATATTACTCTGCCTGTCAAAGTAATTTATTTTCTTTTTTAGAGCACGAAAAAAGAACTCCATTCGCTAAAAATGCCCAAAGGGACCATTTCAAAGCGAATAGAGTTAACATTCATACTGTTCTACATATACAATCCTGCAAGAAAGATCCCCTTAGCTTCCTCGTAAATATCATCAAATTGACTTATTGGTAGAGGGTTTGTGCCACTCCCTAATTCAACGGTAAAGCCTGGTCTACGCCAATCTTGGATAAACCAATCTTTATAGCCTGCATAGCTCCCAGCAGATTGAATGGGTTCATAGCCACTCACTCGACTAAATTCATTAACGAGCACCTCTGATTCAGGTGGTTCAAGGTTTTCAAAGCCCCAATAGATAACGCGGCCCTGTGTATGAAAGGCTAGCACTCTTGCAAAATCACGCTGCTTGGTCAAATCGGCCATAGCGATGGCCTCAGGCTCAGACAAAGGCCTTTCTCCACCATAATCTCTAGGCCCAGGGGTTTTCGGGTTACGGGCCCTTTCTAATTCCCATTTGGCAGGAAACTGGTCATTTAAATCGACACCATGGATGTTTGCTTTCCAGCCAGAAAAATCAGAGCTATTATTATTCCATGAGATGAGTTGATTTTTTAATGATTCATCATTTGGGGGTCCTTGTATGACTAAATTGACGCCATCAGGATTCACCATTGGTACTACGGATAGGGTCGTTTGCTGATAAAGAGGGAATAAAGAAAGCCCATTCATGTTATTTTGGTTCGTGAGAGCGAGCAAATAGTCATTTAAAAATGTTAGAATAATAGGTGTAGTAATCCATTCATTGGCATGGAAGGAGCCATTATAGTGAACACGTTTAGCTCCATTCCCAATTAATAGCTCTGGTAATTCATTACCTAAAACAGAGCTACCAATGATAGAACTGCGAAGAAATGGATAGGCGTTAACGAGCCTTTGAATATCATTCATCATGATGTTGTACGTATAATTTTGCTTACCATCAATTAAGCGCCATGTAATGCGTTGTGGTATGTGAATCATCTGGCCAATTTGCAATTGACTTGGATTAAGACCTGGATTGGCGAGTAATATGGCAACAAGTGGGAGATTATATCTCTGTGCAATTTGCCAAAGGGAATCCCCTTGTTTTACTTGATAGTCAATGGTCACAAATCCAGGAATATGAATGCGTTGCCCGACTCTTAAAAATTGAGGATTTATATTGGTATTGGAATCTAAAATGAGTGGAAGAGGTATTTTAAACACTTCACTGAAATGCCAAAGGGAATCTCCTGGCCTTACGAATATGTCCACATGCATTCTCTCCTTAGTTAGAAATGGTTCAATATAAAATGTATATGTGAGAAACTAAGACTTATTAATGCGCAGGCTGCAAAATTTCTTTATATGAATGTTTAAGTTGATATTCTAGTCACATTTATAACAAAAATAGAGTTCAAGAAAGGTAAAGGTAGGAAAACCAAATGTTAAATAAATTAAAACTGGGTATACGCTCCAAGATTACATTAGGTTATATCGTCATTATTCTTTGCTTACTTGCATCAGTGATCATCCTAAATAATCAAATTACTTCTTTGCAAAAGGAGAGAAATTTTATTATTAAGTACGACTCTAATGTGAAAACATTAACCAATGATATTGAAAAATATATATTGGATATGGAATCAAGTCAGCGAGCGTTTATTATTACGGGTGAACCTAGTTATCTGGAGCCATATGATAATGGAGCGGAAAACTGGAAAATAGATTTTAATGATCTTTATCAGCAAATGAAAGATAAACCAACACAGCTGGAAAAATTAAAAGAGATAGAGGAAACGATTGAGCATTGGATTGAAACAACGGGTGGGCCAACTATTCAATATAAGAAGGACGGGAATACAAAAGCATTAACGGAGTTTTTTAAAGTTGATAATGGGCGCCAAGACATGGAGAAGATGCGGAAATTATTCGATGCATTCCGCGCAACTGAAAATTCTTACACACAAGCAAAGGCTACTCAGTTAGACAAACAAAATAGTCAATTAACTAGCGGTCTATTTGGGATTTTAATTTTTGTTTCTGTAATTGCTATTGTCATAGCAAGTGGAATTTCCCGTTCCATTGTAAAAACTATAACAGAGGTAACACAAACCATTCAGGAAATTGCTGCTACGAAGGGCGATTTCAAAAGAAGAATACATGTCAATACAAATGATGAAATTAATGAGCTTGCCGATGCGACTAATATATTATTGGAATCGGTCGAGAAGAGAGAATGGTTACAAACGAATATTGCTGATATCGTAACAAAATATCAAGGTATTTCAGCTATTACGAAATTGGCTGAAACTTTCCTATCAGAAATGGCACAGAAAACACAGGCATCTCTTGGAGCATTCTATGTTCGGGAAGAGGCAGAGGAACAAGTACTATTTATGAAAAAGGCTGCTTTTGCTGATGGAGATGATCGTGTCGGTATGGAGAGCTTTAAAGTAGGACAAGGTTTAATCGGTCAATGTGCATTAGAAAAAAGAGTGTTATTTTATGATAATATTCCGCAAGAGTATCGTTTAATTAGAACAGGACTAGGTGAAATAAGACCACAGCATATTTTATTAATTCCTGTAATTTTTGAAAATGAAGTCATAGCCGTTGTTGAGTTAGCTACAATGACTAAATTTAATGCATTACAGCAGGAGCTAGTAAAGCAGGTTACAGAAACCTTTGGCTTAACCGTCAACGGTGTATTAGGGCGTATGGAAATTGTTCGATTATTGAATGAATCAAGAGCAATGACGGAGGAGTTGCAAGTTCAATCAGAAGAACTTCAAACACAATCTGAGGAATTACAAATGCAGACAGAAGAGCTGACGATGATTAATGAGCAGCTTGAGGAGCGAACGAAAGAGGCAGAGTCCAAATCACGCGAGCTAGAGAAGGCGAAGCAGGAATTAGAGGAAAGTGCAGAACAGCTTATACTTAATTCTAATTACAAATCTGAGTTTTTAGCGAATATGTCACATGAACTAAGAACGCCTTTAAATAGCATATTAATTTTGTCAGAGATGCTCGCAGAAAATAGTCAGGACCACTTAACAGATGAGGAGGCAGAATTTGCGAAGGTTATCCATTCTTCAGGTGAAGATTTGCTTGCGTTGATTAATGATATTTTAGATTTGTCAAAAGTGGAGGCAGGGAAGCTAGATATCATTTTTAATGAAGTGAATGTGAGCGAAGTACCTGTTCAAATTGAGCATACTTTTGCACCTGTCGCGATGAAGAAGAATATAAATTTCCATATTTCAAAGGCAGATAATGTTGTCGACATATTCTATACAGATGAAAAGAGATTCCAGCAAATAATAAAGAACTTATTATCAAATGCCTTTAAGTTTACGGAACATGGAACTGTAACTTTAGCGATTAACCAGCTTGCACAGCACCAGCTTTCAAGCAATATGCAAGATATTAGCGCTGATTGGCTAGAAATTACTGTTTCAGATACTGGTATAGGAATTCCAAAAGATAAACACCAATTAATCTTTGAGTCATTCCAGCAAGCAGATGGTGCTACTGTTCGAAAATATGGTGGAACAGGACTGGGTCTTTCAATTTGTAAGGAGTTTGCGAAACTACTTGGTGGTTGGATTACACTGCAAAGTGAAGAGGGACAAGGTAGTAGCTTTACGTTAACGATTCCAAGCTTACCAAATGGAGTCAATGAGGATCATTGCGATAAGCTTGCTGCTTTAAATGAGGTAGCTGTGACAATGGAGGAAGAGGCACATAGAGAAGAGCCCTCGCAGGATCATAGGGAAGTTTTAAAACATGAGGTAGAGGTATTTCAAGGGAAAAATATTTTAATCGTCGACGATGATAACCGTAATATTTATGCCTTAAAAACGGCACTTGAAACAAGAGGTATGAACATTTTAGTGGCTAAAGATGGACTTGAATGCTTAGAGGTTTTGCAAGCTCATCATGAGATTGATTTAGTGCTTATGGATATTATGATGCCGAATATGGATGGTTATGAAGCAATGACTATTATTCGCCAACAAATGAAGCGAACAGATTTACCGATTATCGCTCTGACGGCGAAGGCTATGAAGAATGACCGTGATAAATCATTGCAAGCTGGTGCATCTGATTATATTAGTAAACCATTAAATTTAGATCAATTAATTTCCGTTTTAAGAGTATGGTTAGTTTCTAAAGGGAGTTTATAAAGATGGAACATTTCGGGCCTTTGGAGCAAAATATACAATTGAATAAGCAAACAAATTTAGAAATTGATTTGTTATTAGAGGCTATTTATCGTTTATCAGGCTATGATTTTCGGCAATATAACCGTTCTTCCATTTCACGTCGAATTTTTAATAGAATGAGAATAAATAGCATTCCTACTATTTCTCGTGTTCAGGAAAAGGTCATTCATGATCAGGAATTTTTAGAGCAGCTGTTAAACGATTTTTCAATCAATGTCACGGAAATGTTTCGCAACCCAAGCTTTTTTAAGGCATTTCGTGAAAAAGTGATCCCAACCTTACGTGAATACGAAGAAATTCGTATTTGGCATGCAGGCTGTGCAACTGGTGAGGAAGTATACTCTATGGCCATCTTGCTTCAAGAGGAAGGGCTCATAGACAAGGCTGTAATTTATGCAACAGATATGAATGAGCAAGTGTTAGAAAAGGCTAAGAAGGGTGTCTTTCCTATTCATAAAATGCAGGCATATACGAAAAACTATATGCTTGCAGGGGGAGCCCATGCTTTTTCGGAATACTATAAGACGGATTATCAATATGCTTATTTCCATCCAACATTATTGAAGAATATTATTTTTGCCCAGCATAACCTAGTGACAGATCAATCATTTAATGAATTTCATGTTGTCTTATGTAGAAATGTCCTGATTTATTTTTCGCCGCAGCTGCAAAGTCAGGTCCATCATTTGTTTTATGAAAGCCTAAGCGACAAGGGGTTTTTATGTTTAGGTGATAAGGAAACATTGCGCTTTGAAGAGGTTATTTCAAATTATAGGGAAGTTGTTGGGAACGAAAGGATTTATCAAAAAATAGATTAAAGAGAAAGAGGCTACCTAGTGATGGAGGTAGCCTCTTTCTTTTTATTTATACAGTAGTAGCACTGGCTTGAATCATTAATACACACATATCATCAGGTTGATTGTCTTGTTTGTCCTTAGGCAATAGGTTGTCGATCAAGGGTTGAGTATAGTCCCATTTAGAGGATGTTAGCGTTTGCAAATGCTTTTCGGATTCTATTTCGCAAGGTCCCATTGCCTCTAATACACCATCTGTAAACATAACAATTTGTACATCTTTGTCGTACTGAATATATTGTTTTTTGACACTAATTTCATCAAAAAAGCCGACTGCACAGCTACCTTGGTTTAATGAAACACAAGTTTCTTCATCAATTAATGCGTACCCAGCAGGATGACCAGCGTTTATGTATTCGATTGTTTTTTGTTTCGTATCAATCACTAAATAAATCGCTGTGAAATAATAAAGATTTTCATCCTTGCCATCTTGCAGGAGGGTCATATAACGATTCAGTTCTTTAATAACAAGTTCAGGATCGTTTAATTGTTTAACAGCCTCTCTTAAAACCGAGGAGATAAACATACAAACTAGCGCTGCAGATATACCATGGCCCATCATGTCCAATAAAATAATGGCGTAACGATGATCATCTATTTTATGCCAATAGTACATATCACCTGCCAAGTTAGAGGATGGTAGGTAAGAGACTTCTAGACGAATATCTTTTTCATTTAAAGGTGGACTAAGCAGGCTTCTTTGCACATGAGTAGCTAAATCCAATTCGTATTGTATTTTCTTTTCATGTTGCGTGTGCCAATCTAATTCAGCTTTTAACCGTAGGGCAACTCGTATTCTAGCAAGCAATTCAGTTTTATTAATCGGTTTTGTAATATAATCTACGCCCCCGATATCTAATGCTTCTGCGAGTTTGTTTTTATCTTCGAGCGCTGTAACAAAGATGATTTGAATATCTCTCAATCTTTCAATTTGTTTAATACGTTTGCAGGCCTCTATACCATCTACTTCAGGCATCATAATGTCCAATAAAATTAAATCAACTGAGCTTCCGGTTGGATTTGGTTCATTTAATTGTAAATAATCAAATAGCTCATTAGCAGATGAAAGAGAAACACAGTGCTCATAACCTGCATTTTTCAGTATTTTTTCAATGACAAATAAATTGACTTGATTGTCATCTACTAGAAGAATGGTCATAGTTATTTCCCCTTACTCTAATTGAATTGTGCAGATTATTATTCGTGTATATAAATTACTTCCAACTATATTATTATACAAAACATTAGAGGAGAAAGGTATTTTAGCGATTTGAAAGAAGAGTTTTCAATCATAGATTTTCAATTTATCACTTTTAACGCTTGGTATTTTAGCTTTTCTAAATCCTTGATATATATCAAAAGCATTGGCCAAAACAGCAATGATCATACTGGCAAGTAGGATCTTATCTATGACAGAGGAGACCTTTGCTGTATTGCTTTCTACGATTGCCGCAATGTACGGAATGGAAGCACTATGGATAAAATCTTGATGAACAGCGATGAGAATAAATACAATAGTCCCCGCACTTTGAAGTAATGCATTGATGATTGCGATTACCATGGTCCATTGCCCCATACGCCATTTTAAAAATGTTAAAGTAAGACTAAGAATGATACAGAGCACAACGAAGAGAGCATAGGATTGTAAAATATTTTGATTAAAGATGGGCATAACAAATTTTAAGCTACCATTCCCATTTGTTGTATAAATACCTAAAAGCCGATTGGCGTTCCAATAAACAAAGGTAAAAATAATAATCCCTAAAAAGCTAAAAATTATATCACTTAAAGTGATGAGTTTGTCTTTAGGAATGGTTTTAATTTTTAAACTTTCAGGTGTCCACTCCTTAGGGTCATTCAGGAAAGGTAATAATTTAATTTTATTCGTATCAGTGCGTTCGATGACGATGAAGAAAATGGTGATCCAAAACAAAACATGAAATGATACAGAAATAATGGCGACAATCGTCATGGCAAATGCTGAAATGATAGTGGAGAGCAAGGCCTCTTCTCCTGAATAGAGAAAAATTCTCTGAATTACCTGAGCAATGACTGTTATTAAAATTGCCCAAGGAAAAACGATTTTAATGGTTCTAGTGTATGGATCAAACACGTTTGGACCAATTAAAAAACGTGGCGTATCTTGATAGCTTGCTGCAACTTTTGCAGGGCTTCCAAGCTTTTTTAGCACTTCCATCATATCTGCTTCTGAATATGGCTCTGGCAACATATCTTCAATAGTAGCTTTTAGCTCAAGCTTTATGTTGTCACGTTTATTTTTATGTAGTCTTTTAGATACTTCATTGATATACGCATCAATTAAGGTCATTTCTTTATTCCTCCTTTAATCATGTTCATTGTCATTCATATGACGTGGTAATATATGTTATTATGGGTGGAAAATGAATATGAACGACATGTCATACTTTGAAAATGGAGGGGAAACAATGAGAGTGGTAGAGAGATTAGTAAAAGAACAAGACTTTTTAACTTTTGCGAGTATCGTTGTAGGAGCCTACCCTGGAAGAATGAACGGAGCTCAGACAACAAAAGAGCAGTTGAAAAATCTTTTTATGGAAAATCAAAATCATGATGAATCCCTAAATTATTTTGGACTTTGGGAAGATGACAAACTAATTGGCGGCATGCGACTACATGATTTTGAAATGAACCTTTTTTCTAAAATGATACCGATTGGCGGAGTAGGGCTTGTTGCAGTTGATTTACTACATAAAAAGGAAAAAGTTGCGAAGGAGTTAATCCATCAATTTTTTCAATTTTTTTTAGCAAAGGATATTCACTTTGTCGCGTTGTATCCGTTTAGGCCAGATTTTTATAAGAAAATGGGGTTTGGATATGGACCGAGAATGTATCAATATTTAGTAGAGCCCTTAAGCTTTCCTAAAGGCCCAACGAAGAAGCACCTTAAATATTTAACAGTGCGAGATCAACAGCAGCTAACAGATTGTTATAACAGGGTAGCGTCTCAAAAGCATGGAATGTTTTTCAAAACAAAATCAGAGCTTTCTTTTATTTTTAAGAACGACGAAAACTATGTGATTGCGATGGAAGAGGATGATACCGTACAAGGCTATATCGTTTTTTCATTTGAAAAGCAAGGTGAGAGTAATTTTATGTTGAATAATTTAGTCATTAAAGAATGGGTATATGAGACACCGCAGGCCTTGTTAGAGCTGAGTACATTTTTAAACAGTCAGGCTGATCAAGTAAACCGCATTGAGTGGAATACACAAGAAGACAATGTTCATTTCTTTTTAGGCGATGTCAGAAATGGTACAAATCATTTAATTCCTAGTGTTTACCATGAAAATGCTGTGTCAGGGGTTGGTCTGATGTACCGTATTATTAATGTAAAAGGTTTTTTTGAAGAGTTAACGACACACCATTTTAATGGTGTAACATTGACATTTAAATTAACAGTTATGGACTCATTACTTGCTGAAAATAATCAGCAACTCATTATTGAGGTGGTTGAAGGCGCGATTAACTTTATTGAAAGTAGTCACTATGATGTGGAAATAATTATAGATGTGGCTGAGCTTTCCTCACTGGTAATGGGAGTCATAACGGTCCAAGAACTGTATATGTTGCAGCAAATAAAAATCAGTCAGGAGCAATATCTACAGGCTTTACAGCAATTTTTCTTTGTATTTGAAAAACCAAAATGTACGACGGCGTTTTAGAATAGTTGCGCTAGGCTAATGTTCCTTTTTCATAAATAGAGATGATCGTGTCGGTCTTTCAAGTGGTGTAATATTAATAATAAAGTAACTAATGATGAGTATGAGAATAATAACTGAATAAATTAACGTATTAAGAGGATGATCGTGCTCAACGATAATTAATCGAATCATAGCTGTGATACCAATATATATAAAGTATCGAAGCGGAAAATGATAATCCTCTTTAAAATATTTAATAATCATCGTAATGAACTCAAAGTACAAGAAAAATATAAGGATGTTGGCAAGGAATAGCTTGTAATCGCCACCTTCCTTAGAGAAGAGCAATATTTTAAGAAATTCTATTAGCTCCTTAAAGAGTAAAAATGCTAGTATGAGTGCTAAGAGGACTAGGCAAACATTCAGAAAAAGTTGCAAAGACTTTGGTACAGCTTTAATGAGCTGTATATAGGTTGAATTTTTATGATTCATATAACTCCTCCAATCGGATTTGTATAGTGAGCCTAAACATATTTATCATATGGCAAAATACGAGTGTATTATGATATAAATATAACAAATTGTCGTAAATCTTTCTTTTATAAATTGTAAAGTTTTGGTATTTTTTTGCGAAAGAAAGTTTTTAAAATAATTTAGTGGTATGCTAAAATAGATGTGCATGAATTTAAAATTTAAAAGGGGTTTTTGAAATGGCAAAATCAGCAAAAACAGATGCGAAAATTACACCAGAGCGTTTAGAAGAAGCGTTAGTTGTTCGCGATCGTCTTATTATCGAACTACTTGTTCAAGTACTTGATGAGAAGCTAGTAATTGAACGCCCAGTATTACGTGAGCGTGTAGGAAACCTTGTAGATCTTTCTAGCTATGATGCAGAACTAAAGGAAACAATCCACGCAGTTATTAACAAACTATAATGAAAAGAAGAATGCTACGACCAATTCGTAGCATTCTTTTTTATAGGATGTCACATGTCATGTAAAGCGTTCTACTAAATCATACATGCGCTCTGCCTCTGTATGGAGCTCCTGTGAGGAGTGCATGATAGACGTAACGGCTGACTTTTGTTCATCAATGGATGCATTGATTTGCTCTGTTGCAGCAGCAGACTCTGTGGCCACGCATGCTATTTCGTTAATAGCATGAATGACAACTACACGGTTTTCTGCCATTTCACTCATACCCTCATTAAGAGAAACAAGGTGCTCGGTTATATCCTGAATAGAATCGGCTAGGAAAGTAAAAGCTCCTTTTACTTCTGTAATCGACATTGCCTGACTTTGTGAAAGCTGAAGAGTGTGTATCATTTTTGTATCTGAATTGACCGTATCAATCTCAATGCGCTGTAATAGATTTTTGACATGACTAGTTGCTTCATTTGTATCCTCTGATAAATTTCGTACTTCTTCTGCAACTACAGCAAATCCTTTACCGTGATCGCCTGCACGAGCGGCTTCGATACTTGCATTTAGCGCTAATAAATTTGTTTGCTCTGAAATGGAAGTTATTGTTTGAACTACTTGATGAATTTCTTTCATCTGATTTGTTAAACTTGAAAAATTAGTTCTTAATTCTTCGATTACTTGCGTGAATTCATGAGAATTTTGCAGTAATAGATCTACTTTTTGTCTACCATTTTCTTGTGATTGATTAATAGTATTCATATTTTCGGTAATGTCCTTATATTTACTTGTAGCATTAGAAATCAGAGATGATAGTGTTTCCACTTTACTACTAGCCATTTCAGCTTCCTCTGCTTGCACAACAGCCCCTTTAGAAATGTCGTTGATAGCTTGATGGATTTCATCAGCTGAGGCGGTCGTTTCCTCTGTAATCGCACTAAGCATTTCTGAAGAAATTCTCATTTGGGAGGCACTATCCTTTGTATTGTTGACCATCTCATGCAAGCTTTGCTTCATATTATTGACATTATTCGCTAGTGTGCCAAGTTCATCCTTTGTCGTAACGGGGATGTCCTCTCCTGTAAGCTTACCTTGCGCAATATCCGATGTGATCACCATAATTTTTCTTATGTAGGCGGTCATCTGTCCAGAGAAGAACCAAAATAGCACGACACCAATTATAGTAGCTAGGATGGTTGTACCAAGTGTGTAAACTAAAACATTTTTAGTGCCTGCATTAAAATCCATTTCATATGTACCAGCCGCGATAATCCATCCCCAATGCTTGTCCATTTCAACATAAGTAATTTTTGGAGCAACAATATCTGGATTGGAGGGTAGGGCCCAGTCATACCGCACATATCCGCCACCTGCTTGTGCCGTTTCAATCATTTCCTTTACAAAATAACGTCCATCGCTCGTTTGTAAGTCGGATATATTTTGACCTTCAAGAGAGGGGTGAGTTTCAACCATACCATTGTCCTTAAAGGCATAGAAATAAAAATTATCACCGTATTTTACAGGGTTATCGATTGATCGCTTTTGATCTTCAATTTTATTACCAACAATCTGTGTTCTGGCACTTTCCTGTGCTTCCTCTAACGTTAATTTTCCATTTTGAACCTGGCCATCTAATTGTGCAATTAATTCAAGTATGCCTAGAGTACCATTCTTAAGACTTTGTCTACCTACCTGATCCATCTCGCCTTTTGCTACAAAATAATTCACTGTTCCAACCAGCACTGTAGATATGAGAATAACAATAATGGCTAAAGCGACCAACTTATTACGTACTGATTTAATCATAGAAAAGACCTCCGTTCCTCTAAGTAATACAGTATAGTTATAGTATAATATAAAATTATCTAATAAAATAGAAAATTCTGATAATAAATAGAGTATTTTGTTTTTTATTGTAGGCACGGTGTTTATAAAGAAATGGGGATAATGAAATGATCTAAAAAACCCCACTTCAGACTGTTCTGTCCTGAAGTGGGGTTGTAACGTATTAGTACACTTTATCTCCATTGAAGATAGAGTTTTTCACGATTACATAATCAACATTTCGAATAGCATCTAGCTTTGTGCCGCCTGCATAAGAAATAGAAGATTGTAAGTCTTGCTGCATTTCAATTAATGTATCTTTAATATTTCCTTTATGCTCAACATACATTTTCTTTCCTTCGACGTTTTTACGTTCGCCTTTTTGGAATTCTGAAGCAGAGCCGAAGTATTCTTTTACCTTTTTACCCTCGACTTCGATTGTTTGACCAGGTGACTCTTCGTGACCCGCGAATAAAGAACCGATCATTACCATTGAAGCGCCAAAACGTACAGACTTAGCAATATCACCATGTGTACGAATACCACCATCAGCAATAATTGGCTTTGTAGCAGCTTTTGCACACCAACGAAGTGCAGCTAACTGCCAGCCACCTGTACCAAAGCCTGTTTTAATTTTAGTAATACATACTTTACCTGGTCCAATTCCAACTTTTGTCGCATCAGCCCCAGCGTTTTCAAGCTCACGTACAGCTTCTGGTGTTCCCACGTTACCAGCAATAACAAAGCTACTTGGTAAGTGTTTTTTAATATGCTGAATCATACGAATAACAGCATTAGAATGGCCATGTGCAATATCGATTGTAATGAAATCGGGTACTACATTTGTAGCTGCTAATTCTTCAATAAACGCATATTCTTCTTCTTTTACACCAACGCTAATAGAAGCAATTAAATCACTGCCATGCATATCTTGAATAAAGTTAATACGTGCTTCTGGTTGGAAGCGGTGCATGATATAAAAGTAACCGTTTTCAGCAAGCTTCTTAGCAAGAGTTTCATCAATAATTGTTTGCATATTAGCAGGTACTACAGGAAGTTTAAAAGTATGCCCTCCTAAAGTAACGGAAGTATCACATTCTGAACGGCTTTCTACAATACATTTTGCGGGAATTAGTTGAATATCTTCATAGTCAAATACGTTATCCATTATATACACTCCTAAAATACGAATATTTTTAATGATTTATTTTAAATTGTTCGCCATTTGGTAATTTACATGATTTTTGAGGAAATGTCAAAGCTTTTGCTAAAATAAATAAAAAATTTGAAGATAAGGCTATATTTCTTATGTTATAGATGAATTATTTATCTTTTAGTTTGTGTTATGATTTATAATCCATGTACAATATAATTGTTTCAAAAAATGTCAAGGGAGTGTTGGAAATGGCGGTAGAGGTATATTTAGTTTTTAACGGGAATTGTCGAGAAGCTGTAGCGTTTTACGAAGATGCTTTTAGTACGGACAAGGCTGAAATTATGACGTTTGGGGATTCACCACAAAACCCTGATTATCCATTACCAGAGGAAGCAAAAGATCTTGTTATGCATACACGACTTTCCGTATTCGGTAGTAGAATTATGTTCTCAGATACATTTCCAGGCTCACCATATGCGGTTGGAAACAATGTTACATTAGCAGTTGTTTCTGATGACGAAGAGCAGATGCGAAAAGCATTTGATAAGCTTAAAGATGGTGGGAAAGTTGTTATGGAGCTTCAAGAAACTTTTTGGAGCAAATGTTACGGCTCCCTTACAGATAAATTTGGTGTAGAGTGGCAGTTTAGCCATGAGGTAAATGAATAATTAATATAATTCAAAGCACGGTGATTGGTCACCGTGCTTTATTGTTAGTAATGAAAACGATCGACATAGCCCTGTAATTCATCCGCCATATCGAGTAATGCTTTAGAAGATGATGCGATTTCCTGCATCGAGGACAATGTTTGTTCAGTTGAAGCGGCTACTTCTTCAGATGCTGCTGCATTGAGTTTAGCATGATCCGACAGTTCAATGGCCGTTGCCGAAACCTCTTCCACTACAGCAGACATTTCCTGAGCAGAAGCCGATATATCCTCCATTTTAGGAGCAATGTTTCGTAAGCTCTCAATAATACTTATAAATTTCTTCTTTGTGTCCTCAGACAGTTGTAAGCCCTCTTGGACATCTGTAGAAGCCTTCATCATGGTTTGAACAGATTTAGCCGTATCTTGTTGAATGCCTGTAATTAGCGTGGCAATTTGCTCTGCTGATTGATGAGATTGTTCTGCCAATTTACGTACTTCATCTGCCACAACTGCAAAGCCTTTGCCATTTTCGCCAGCTCGTGCTGCCTCAATCGCTGCATTCAATGCAAGAAGATTTGTTTGGTCTGAAATATTACTAATAATCTCGATGATGGAGCCTATTTCTTTTGTACGATCGAATAGTGATTTAATCATGCTATCAGACTGTGCTACAGATTGATGGATGGATACCATTTGATTCACCGATTGTTCGACAGATTGTCCACCCTCCACTGCTAAATGGATAGCCTGACTGGATAGATCAGAGACTTGTAGTGCACTATCTGCTACCTCTACAACTCCTTTTGCAATTTCCTCTATGGAAATGGCATTTTGATCGATTCCTGTTGTTTGTTTTTCTGTACTGATAGCTACTTGCTGCATTGCCTCTGTCACTTGTTCAGAAGCAGCGATATTCTGCTCAGCATTTGCTGAAAGACCTTGTGCAGCAGTTTGAACATGCTGAGAGCTTTGATCAACATTGCGAATGAGCTTTTTTAAGTTTACTTTCATGGAGACAAATGCCTCACCAAGCTGTCCAATTTCATCCTTCGTATGAATATCAATATATTCCGTTAAATCCCCATCACTTATTTTTAGTGCGCTCTGCTGTAATCGCTTAATAGGGCTAACAATGGATTTAATCATAGCAAGCATAAAAATAATGCCAACAATAATAGAAACTGCAATGATTAGTAGGGTGATATTAAAGGTTGCTGAGGCAGCATCTGTAGCCTCTACGGTAAACATTGTTCCGATAACCTTCCATCCTGTCAGTTCGTTTGTCTCAAAGCGTAAATGTTGGTTTTTTTCAATAATGATGCCTTCCTGTTGTTCATAAACCTTGGATATATATTTTTCTGTAGCTTCGGTGCCGCTTTCCTTATCCCTTTGTGCTACATATAGCTGATTATTATCCAGTATGGCAGCAAAGCCGGTTTTCCCAATACGAGTATCATCTGTTAGTGCACTTAGAACAGAGATATTTAAATCTAAGGCAATAACACCTGAATCATCAGGGAGAGCTTGCATAACGGTCACTACGATATTATTTGTAGATTTTGATAGATAAGGAGAAGTAATCGATGCTTGTCCCTTGTTTTCAACCGCTTCTGTATACCAAGGTCGAACACGCGGATCATAATCGCTTGCATACTCATGGATAGGTGCATCAATCATGCCACCATCTGCAGTACCAATATAAAGCAATTCTACCTCTGGATGTGTATGAACGTATTCTTGGAAAAGATTATTCAATTCCTGACGATTCTCTGGCTGTAAATGAGATAGATTTAACTTTTTTGCAAAATATTCAATATCATGTACTTTAGGCGCAATCATATTTGTAATATTGGTATTTAGCATTCTGACACTTTCCATAGCACTTGCTTGTTGCTCCTTTAAAATTTGACTTTTAGTACTTTTAAAGGAGGTATAACCGATCATAAGTGCAGGAACGAGAAGGATGACTAAAAATGCAAAGATGAGTTTCTTTCTTAAACTAAGTTTTTTCATAGGGTATTCCTCCTTAACATGTCATGATTAGTTTGTAGATCATGGGACAACGAAGGCTAATAATTGTTGTTCATTGAATTAGTCTTTCATGTTGTAATCTGATTCTAAGAGGAAAAAGGAGAATAATCAACATAATTTTCTGAAAAATCTGGAAAATAAAGTTATGTTTTGGTGATATTTAAAGAAAAATGTCCTATTTTGTAGTTCTTTACAAAAGAAAAATCTGAGTTCAATGAAGTACTGAACCCAGATTTTAAAATGAGGTACCTTAATAGTGAAAACGATTTACATGACCCTGTAATTCATCAGCCATATCAAGTAACGTTTTAGCAGCAGAAGCTATGTCTTGCATGGAGGATAAAGTCTCTTCAGTTGAAGCTGCAACTTCCTCTGTAGCGGCTGCATTTAATTTAGCATGGTCTGATAGTTCAATGGCTGTAGCAGAGACTTCCTCCACGACTGCTGACATTTCTTGAGCAGAAGCCGAAATATCCTCCATTTTTGGTGCGATGTTTCGAAGGCTTGCAATAATATTGGCGAATTTTTTATTCGTTTCCTCCGTTAGTTGTAAGCCATCTTGGACATCTGAAGATGCTTTTACCATTGTTTGTACAGATTTAGCGGTATCTTGTTGAATCGTCGTAATGAGTGTAGAAATTTGTTCTGCTGAGTGATGTGATTGCTCTGCTAATTTTCGAACTTCATCGGCCACTACGGCAAAACCTTTTCCATGCTCTCCTGCTCTAGCTGCCTCTATAGCAGCATTCAGCGCAAGTAAATTTGTTTGGTCTGAAATCGCACTAATCATTTCCAAAATGGAGCCGATTTCTTTTGTGCGATCATAAAGTGTCTTAATCATTGTATCTGATTGTGTAACAGACTCATGAATCGAATTCATCTGCCTAACGGTTTGTTCGACAGCTTGACCACCTTCCTCTGCCAATTGGATAGCATGGCTAGAAAGGTCAGATACCTGCATAGAACTATCTGCAACTTCGACAACCCCTTTAGCAATTTCCTCCACGGAAATCGCATTTTGGTCAATAGCAGTAGTTTGTTTCTCTGTACTGATAGCCATCTGTTGTACGGCGTCAGCAACCTGCTCAGAGGTAGCAATATTTTGCTCAGCGTTTGCAGATAAATCTTGAGCAGAAGTTTGTACATGCTGCGAGCTTTGGTCCACGTTGCGAATCAGTTTTTTCAAGCTTACCTTCATAGAGATAAAGGCTTCACCAAGTTGCCCAATTTCATCCTTGGAATGAATGTCTATAAACTCAGTTAAATCGCCTTCACTAATTTTTAAGGCGCTATGTTTTAGCTTATTAATGGGATTAACAACAGATTTAATCATAAAGAGCATAAAAATCACACCAACTACAATTGAGACAACAATGATTATTAAGTTGATATTTAATGTGGAGGCAGCTGCTTTTGCTGCTTCTACGGTAAACATTGTACCAATAACCTTCCAACCAGTAAGCTCATTAGTAACAAACTGTAAATGACGATCTCTATCAGTAATCGTCCCGCTTTCTTGTTCATAAACTTTCGCGATATAGTTTTCTGTTGCCTCCGTACCACTTTCCGTATCAGGCTGAGCAATATAGATTTTATTGTTATCTAAAAGAGAGGCATAGCCCGTTTCGCCGATGCGTATTTCATTCGTAATGTCGCTTAATGTAGAAATATTTAAATCTATTCCTAATACACCTGAACCATCTGGTAGAGCTTGAGTGATGGTAATGACCATATCATCTGTAGATTTTGAAACATAAGGTGCGGTAATTGAGACTTGGCCATTATTTTCTAAAGCCTGCTTATACCAAGGTCTTGTACGAGGGTCAAAGTCATCCGCATACACTTGAACAGGTTCATCCAGTAGTTTCCCTTCAGCAGTACCAATATAAATAAGGTCAACTTCAGGGTGCATATTCACATATTCCTGTAGAAGGGATTTAAGCTCAGGAATTTTATTTTCCTGGAAATAAGATTGATTAAACTTTTTTGAGAAATATTGTACATCTTGCAATTTTGGTTCAATCGTGTTCGTAATATTTGTATTAAGTATGCGCACGCTTTCAGTTGCACTAGCTTGCTGTTCTTCTGAAATTTGCTTTTCAGCGCTTTGGTACGACACTATTCCAATTAACAGTGTTGGAATGAGAAGCATTGCTAAAAACGAAAAAATAAGCTTTTTTCTTACACTTAGTTGTTTCACTTGTATTATCCTCACATAACATTTTTTATTCTATACTTTTCCCTATAAGGTAAATAATTCTCATTCTAACAGAAATAAAGTAAAAGGTAAGCCCTAAAAGATATTATTATCAATTTTTAGAAATTTCGCTAAACAGATTTGTTAGAAGCTATATAATGCTTTGATTTGTTGTATACTAATTTCATAAAAGAGGAGGGAATAGAGTCATGATTCATCAAATTGGACAAGTCATGTTATATGTTAACGACCAAGATGCTGCAGTGAAGTTTTGGACAGAAAAAGTAGGGTTTATTATTAAAAACGAGCAGGAAGAGGCGGGAATGCGTTGGATTGAAATTGCACCGTCGAAGGAAGCTCAAACATCCTTTGTGCTACACAATAAAGAAATCATTGCTAAAATGCAGCCAGAATTAAATTTAGGAACACCCTCTATTATGTTTTACGCTGACCAAATTGAAGAAATGTATCAGGATTTTCAGGCAAAGGGCATTAAAGTGGGCGATTTAGTCATGATGCCAATGGGTAGAGTTTTTAATTTTGCTGATCCAGAAAACAATTACTTTGCATTAGTTGAAAAATAATAATAAATGAATGAATCTGCTTATTTTTGTCGTGAAGTAGGCAAAAATAAGCAGATTCCTGTTTAATATCTTCTTATATAAATGTGAGTTAGCCCTCTATGATAAATCTTCTCCGAAAATACTAACCGTTTGTCGATCTACTACAAATTCATGGCCATCCCATTTTAATATATTTTCCACATACCCTAAGCCATCTGCATGGTACCTACCTGCAATCTCTTGATAAGCTAAAATTTCATAGGTCCCATCCCGATCATAATCAACAGGGTATAATCCACTAATTGGGTCAACCCAACCTTCAATCTGTTGCTTTAATGTCCCATCTGGATGATAGATTTCTGCTAAATATTCCGGGCCTTTATATTGTAGATCAAGTATATATTTTTTTGCAGGAGCCTTACTTTGAACAACTGCCTTATAGTTGTTGGCATAATTGACAGTATAGTGGAGCTTGGTATTGAATGATTCTGTGTCAAAAATGGAATGCACCTGATTATTGGTAGAGGAGAATAATTCCCCGTTAATAATTCCTCCGCTACCTCCTGTATCAGAAATGACCAAGATATCCTCAATATGATTTCCAGTAAAATCTCCTAGAAAAATGGTTGGGTGATAGCCCACATTTTCTTTTAGTGGGATTTGTTCGATTCGCCCTGTTTGCCCGTAAAAAATGGTTAAGGTTATGTTTTCCCATAAAGGGCTACCAGGCTTTTGAGTCCCCATTAAAAAAATAGTTTCAAAGAAGCCATCCCCATTAATATCTCCAAATTTAGTTTGAATAACCTGTGGTGCTAAATGGGATGCGATGCCCGCACCTTGCGGAGAATTTATGTTATTCGTCATATATACACCTCTCTCATAGTCTTAGCATATGTTGTAAACAAAGCTTGGTGCATAAAAATTCGAATAGGTCTAAACCATATTAAACAGACAAAAAAACTTGAATTTCACCCATTGACATTTTTAAAAGTGATAAGTAATATAAATGTCAACGAATCAGAAAATTCAGTACCACATGTTATCTCACTACAAATTTGTAGCGCGGGATTTTTTTTATTATTAATTCTTAGTAAATATATAAGATTTATATATATTGGGAAGAAGGAGATTTTTTGAAGAATTTATTTGTTAAAACGGAGCAACAACGATTTTGGTTAGAGAAGTTAGAAGCCATCTCAAGTCCTATAAAGGCCGAGGCAGCTGAGGTAGATGAACAATCTCGTTTCCCGTTTGAAGCACATCGACTACTCCAACAAATTGGTTATCCGCAACTGACTTTACCGAAACAATATGGAGGAGAGGGCCTATCAGTCTATGACATGGTGCTTATACAAGAAACATTAGCAAGCTATGACGAGAATGCCTCGCTCTCCCTCGGATGGACATTAGGCGTTGTGGGCGAAATATATGCCACAAAATTATGGACGGAGGATTTATTAACGGCATTCGCAGAGGAAATAAAGAAAGGCGCCATGATTAATAGGGCTGTAAGTGAAGCAGCAACTGGGAGCCCAACACGTGGGGGGAGACCAGGAACAAATGCTGTTTCACTAAAAGACGGATGGCGCATAAATGGACGCAAAATCTTTACTACAGCTTCGCCAGTGTTAGATTATTTCCTCACTTCAGCTTGGATTGAAGAGAAGCAACAAATTGGGTTCTTCCTTATCCATAAAGATTCAATAGGATTATCCGTTGAGGAAAATTGGGAAATGTCTGCCATGCGAGGTACTAGCAGCCATGATCTCGTATTAAATGATGTCGTTGTGGCTAAAGATCACTTAGTCGAATTACCAAACCATCCTAGTGGTGGTAAAATAAATGGCTGGATTCTACATATCCCGGCCACATACTTAGGCATTGCACAAGCTGCCCGTGACTATGCCGTACATTTCGCTAATCATCATCAGCCTAATAGCTTGAATGCCCCGATTAGTACATTACCAAATGTTCAACAGCTTTTAGGAGACATTGAGTTAAAGCTTCATCAAGCACGCTTTGTCTTATATGGGGTAGCTGAGGCATACGATGATCCGGCAAGACGCGCCATTTTAACAAATGAAATGGCTGTTGCTAAACATACCGTAACGAATATCGCAATTGACATTGTTGATAAGTCGATGCGTGTAGTCGGGGCGAAAAGCTTACAATTGTCAAATCCGCTACAGCGCTATTATCGAAACGTACGTGCGGGGCTTCATAACCCACCAATGGATGATATGACCATAATTAAATTAGCAACGGCTGCTATCGAACAGCAGAAATTAAATGACCATCTATAATAATGTGGATAATAAGGAGAAATGTTTCATGAAGAAGAATAAGATATTTCAATTTGCCGCGATTGGATTGGCTTCCATCGCACTTTTAGCGGGCTGTAATTCTGGAGAATCAGCTGATAAGAATTCAGATGATGGTAGCGAAGTTCGTACCGTCAAAGTTGCCTATGATCAGGCCTCAAAGCCTATTAGTTATATAGATGATAATGGAAATCCAACAGGTTATGACGTAGAGGTAATGAAATTAGTAGATGAATTATTACCTGACTATCAATTTGAATATGTAGGAACGACAAGTGATGATTTATTAATTGGTGTAGAGCAAGGGAAATATCAGGTTGGGGTGAAAAACGCATTCTTTACACAGGAGCGTACAGAGAAATTTATTTTCCCAAAGGAATTTTTAGGATTAAGTAGTGCAGGCCTAGTATTACGTAAAGAAGATGAAGGGATAAAGACATTAGCTGATTTTGCGAAAAAGGGCTATTCGTTGGCACCTATTGCAGCTAATAACGCGCAATACACAATTATTGATGAATATAATACGGCCAACCCTGACAATAAAGTAAAGCTTCAAGCGGGTGACGCATTTACAGTTGATGTTGTGCAGTGGGTAAATGAAGGGCGCGTCGATGGTGGCGTTATGATTGAAGGACCATTTAAACAGCAAGTACTTGCAGAAGATGGACCCTATAATAACTTAAAAGATGAAGTAGTCTATAATGAATTTTCTGTGATTAAAACATGGCCACTTTTCAATAAAAAAGAACAAGAATTTGCGGATGCTTACGATAAAGCCATTGCTCAAATTAAAGAACAGAAGCAAACAAACGAATTGAGCACGAAATTCTATGGCCGTGATTTATTTGAAGTGTTAGAAACTGTTAATCGTTAATTTAAAGCATATTGACCATTATGAAGACTGTTGAGGCTGGCATGCTCAGCAGTCTTTATTCATAAAACAAAAGTTGGTGAGGAAATGGATAAATACTTTGACGCGACCTATATTTGGAGCGCAATACCCGTCTTATTACCGTTTTTAAAAATTACGTTTTTAGTGGCAGGGTCCTCTATTGTCTTAGGCACAATATTTGGCTTATTACTAGCAGCCGCTAAGCTCTCTTCTGTTAAGCTATTACGAAAACTAGCGAATCTATATACAACGATTATGCGATGTACACCATCTATTGTTTTATTATTTCTTGTCTATTATGGTGTACCCACATTAGCTGAAAACCTTGGTCTCAATCTCCATTCCATTGAAACGGCTATTTTCGTGGTAGTAACATTCACCTTACAATTTGCAGCAATTATGTCAGAGGTGATGCGATCGGCTTATTTAGCCATTCCGAAAGGGCAGTTTGAAGCGGCTGTTAGTGTAGGGTTAACGCCCATACAAGCCTACCGAAGAATTATTTTC
This sequence comes from Lysinibacillus sp. UBA5990, assembly GCF_002429815.1. Classification (NCBI taxonomy): domain Bacteria; kingdom Bacillati; phylum Bacillota; class Bacilli; order Caryophanales; family Bacillaceae; genus Lysinibacillus; species Lysinibacillus sp. UBA5990. Next base: position 97,417 of record NZ_DJAY01000009.1, on the reverse strand, counting down.
CCCCAGGCACTTGTCGTCGCATTACCGAACTTTGGAAATGGCATGATTGCTTTATTACAGGAAGGTGCCTTGGCCTATACGATCGGATTAATTGATATTGTAGGGAAGGCCAATTTAATTATAGCTAGTAATATTAATGCTCATGCCTTAGAGATTTATATCGCCTTGGCTATTATTTATTGGGTACTATCTATTATTATTGAAAAAATATTTTCTATATTAGAAAAGATATTTGGTAGGGGTAAAAAGACTTTAGAAACAACGTAAGGAGGCGTAACCATGAATTATCAATTTTTACTTGAAACATTTTTTGTCGCATTATCAGGTGTTCCTATCGCACTCCTTGTCACTGTTGTTGCTTTGTTGATTGCTCTACCCCTAGGGTTTTTACTAGCATTAACGAGGATTAATAAAATTCCAGTAATACATCATTTAGCAAAGATCTACGTATCCTTTGTGCGAGGAACACCAATTATTATACAAATCTTTATTATTTATAGTAGTATTCCGCTTATGTTAAAAATTATTTTTGAAAAATATCAAATTCCATATGATATATATAAAATCAATCCAATATGGTATGCATTTATTGTGTTTGCATTCAGTTCAACAGCTATATTAATAGAGGTATTTCGTTCTGCGCTAAGTACCATTGAAAAGGGACAATTAGAGGCAGCATACTCAGTAGGCTTGACAACATTCCAAGCATATACCCGAATCATTATTCCACAAGCATTAGTTGTTGCGCTACCGAATATTTGTACTGCGACAGTCAATTTGATTAAAGCAACTTCCTTAGGGTACGCAATGTCTTTACCTGAAATTACCTTGAAGGCAAAGGTGGCTGCAAATGTCGGCTACAATTACGTGGAAGCCTATCTTGATATCTTTATTGTGTACTTGATTTTATGTAGCACTGTCGAATACTTGTTCAAGCGATATGAAAAATATTTAAGCAAATACAAAGCGGCAAACGCCTAAGGGGTGAACGAACATGTTAGAAATAAAAAATATTCATAAATCATTTGGTGAAAATGAAATTTTAAAGGGTGTAGATCTAGCTATTGATCAAGGTGATGTTGTTGTTATTTTAGGTCCTAGTGGCTCAGGAAAAACAACACTATTACGTTGTATCAATTTTCTAGAAAAAGCGGATCAAGGGCATGCAACATTTGGAGATATTGAAGTTGATTTTCAACATGTAAAGAAAAAAGACGTACATGCAATTCGCCAACGTGTGGCATTTGTCTTCCAAAATTATAATCTTTTCACGAATAAAACAGCATTAGAAAATGTCACGGAAGGGCTAATTATTGGACGTAAAGTTGCTAAGGCACAGGCTGTGGAAATTGGCAAAAAGGCTCTTGATAAAGTAGGCTTATCTGAAAAATATAATGCATATCCAAGTCAGTTATCTGGAGGTCAACAACAACGGGTAGGAATTGCACGCGCAGTAGCATTGAATCCTGATATTATTTTATTCGATGAGCCAACGTCTGCACTTGACCCCGAATTAGTAGGCGAGGTACTACAGGTCATGAAAAATATTGCAGCTGAGGGGACAACAATGCTTGTGGTGACACATGAAATGGGCTTTGCGAAAGATGTAGCGAATCGTGTTATTTTCATGGATGGAGGCGTTGTGGTAGAGGAAGGTAGCCCTCATGATATCTTTGTTAGCCCAAAAGAGGAACGCACAAAGAAATTTTTAAAGCGTGTCATTCCAGAAGACTATACATTCTATATATAACAAGGATGATTTCCATTCGGACTAAGCTCCGATGTATGCAGGGGTGTTATCTGGAGCTTTGTAGCCCTGAATGGAAATCACTTCGCTTATTTAATATTTTATGAAACACTTCCCTATGATTGAAGGAAGTACGTTAATTTGTTGATGGAATAAATGTGCAACTCATGCATAGCTCTTGTACAGGCTGTATAGAAATAGTTACGTTCTGTTTCTCGTGAATAGTTGGCTGCTGATGCATTATAGATAAGGACCGCGTCAAATTCGATCCCCTTTGCCATATAGGCTGGGAGTAATAATATACCCTTTTTAAATTGCTTAGTATTGTGCGTAATAAGTTGAATATCAACGTGATTGCTTAATTGTTCAAACACTGCTGAGCATTCTGCTGCAGTTTTACAAATAACAGCGATCGTTTCAAATTTATGAGATAGTGTGTTGATGCTCTGGATAATTTGTTTATTTAATTCCACTTCATTTGGCAAAATTGTAATTGAAGGTTCTGGGCCATTTCGGTTAAACGCCTCTACTACACTACCATCATTTAAAATTTTAGCCGTGAGCTGAATAATTTGCTTTGTCGAACGATAGCTTTTCGTTAAAATCATCTTTTCTGCATGCTCGCCATATAATTGAGGGTCGAGCAGAGAAGGATTATCAAAGGTATGCGGATGTATGGTTTGATGGCCATCGCCTAAAATCGTCATACGAGCTTTAGGGAATAACTGCTGTAAGACGGTTAGTTGGAATGGTGAATAATCTTGTGCTTCATCAATTAATACATGACGAATTGTCGTATTTGTCTGTTGACCTTCAATTTTATCCTGTAAATATAAAAATGGAGCTGCATCTTCATAAGCAATCAATCGTTTTGCTAAATTAGGAAGGGTGTTTTGGCAAATGTCCTCCCAATTGTCTGGTACAAGCTGCTGAAATTCTTGATAGAGAGTATTAGATATATCAAATAGTTGACGATAGGTACCTAATATATGAACGAACCTTAATTGATTGACAGAGTTTCGTAATGGTTTAAAATGTTTTTTTACAATTTGGCGCGCTAATTTTTTGCGTTCATGATCAAAATCATCAAATGAGTTTTCAGTATAGCGTCCCTCATATAAGAGCTCACTGTAAGACTTGGAGTAGTCTTCCTTGTCTAATAGCTCAGTCGCTTCTTCTACCCAATCCTTCGTACGTTCAGCTCTTTCAATTTTTGTTAATTTTTGTAATAACCATTCCTTCACTAATTGTAGGCGATTTGGTATGGACATGGAGGATGGGAAAGAATAAAAGTACTCCGTAATTTCCTGTGCAGTAATAATTCGTTCTCCACGAAAAACAATGTTTTTAAATAATAAGCCTTTGTTCGACAAATAGCTTACATATTGGTCGATCAATTGTTTGTAAGTCAGACTTGCTTTAAACGAAATGCTATTTAATTTTGTTACATATTGAGCCTCATCTTTTTCTGTTAATAGATCTTCAAGTTGCTCATAAGGATATTCTAATTGGAACTGACGCCCTAAACGTTTTTCAGCATATTCAATAAACGTTAGTTGTTGCATATTGTCTTCACCTAAATCAGGTAAGACGGTATGGACATATTGATTAAAAAGATGATTAGGTGTAATTAGTAGAATTTGATCTGCTGTCATTTCATTACGATATCGGTATAATAAATAAGCCACCCGTTGGAGTGCAACGGCTGTTTTACCACTACCCGCAACACCTTCTACTATGAGATAACGTGAGTGGATATGGCGAATAATTTTATTTTGTTCCGCTTGAATAGTTGCAACGATACTGCGAATATGTTCGTTTGCATTTTGTGCAAGGATATCGAGCAATAAGTCATCACCAATGGTTAGGCCCGTATTAAACATGGATTGTAGCTGACCATTTTTAATAATAAATTGCCGTTTAAGCAGCATCTCACCGTGAATATCCTCCGTTGTAGTTTCGTATGAAGCTTCACCAGGTGTGCAATCATAATACATACTGGAAATGGGTGCACGCCAGTCATAAATGATGATGTTTTCATCTTGCTCATCCAAAAGTGTGGCAACACCTATATAAATTTTTAGAGGTTCACAATGCTCACTTTGTAAAAAATCGATTCGTGCAAAATAGGGTGACTGCTGTAAACGTTCATAAACCTTTACATTTCGAATGGCCCTTTGCTGTGCAAGTTCTGAGTCTGAAAGTAGCTCTACTTGTTGTTTAATAGCAAAGAATGTTTCATCAACATCCTCAGCAGTATCTAAATTGACTCTGACATCGTTCCAGAAAGTTTTCTTGATGGCTACAGCATTTTCTTTAAACCCTTTTTCTTTAAGCAGTAATTCCTTCATTTTGTCATCAATAATATTTAAACAACTCTCAAGGTGCTGCTTTTCTTCAATCCACTCATTTTGATTTTCCAATGTCTACTCACATTCCTCTCCATAGTTTTTTATTCGTTCGGCATGAACCCTTACCTTTATAGATGGTGGGATGTAGGTAATTGTGATTCCCTTTTCACTGGCTAAACACTGATCCTTTGAATAACTCCAAAGTCTTCAAACGTAATTTATCTCAAGGAGATTTGGTATGGTGATTGAATCAGGAAATTTATCATACATCTACTTCAGTAAGAAGTATAGTCTAGTAATTTTTGTAAATTTGTGATACAATAATGGTATAAGTTAATAAAATATTGATATGCATAGACTGCTCTACGAAAAGGTGGAGCAGTCTTTTTTATATGTAGAAAAGTCCAGAATTATTCCTGCTTTTAAAGAAATGATTATTAATTACGTGTCCTATTAGGAGAAATAAATTTATTTGAATTATCAAAATATATTGACTTTTTATAATCTATTTTTTATTCTTGTGTATAAAGTTTCCGTTAATCGGAACGGTTTTCCGTATAACGGAAAGTGTGGTGTGTATTCATTTGCCTAATTGCTACGTTGTCTATGTCTTGGTTTAAAGAATAATAAATAGTAGGGGGAGACGATTATGGTAAACCTGCATCAAGAAAAAAAAGAAAATGAACCACGTATAAAGGGAATTAATGCATTTGTATTAATGTTTATTATTATTTTAGTAATGTCGCTATTAACGTATATTTTACCAGCGGGACAGTATGAAAGAGTTGAGAGTAATGGGAGAATGGTTGTTGATCCGGAATCCTTTCAATACATAAGCTCAAATCCTGTTGGCTTTCTAGAAATATTTAATAGCGTGCATTTGGGAATGCTTGAAGGTGCTCCCATCATTTTATTTGTCTTTTTATTCGGCGGGGCTTTAGGGATTATGCAAAAAACGGGTGCTATTGATTCGTTTATTAAAGTAATGGCCTCTAAGTTTGGGAAAAAAGAGTACGTACTAATCCCAATTCTCGTATTAATATTTGCTAGTTTAGGAACATTAATTGGCTCTGCAGAGGATACGCTAGTATATATAGCAATTATCATCCCCTTAACGATGGCACTAGGTATGGATGCAATGACAGGCTTTGCGATCGTTATGCTCGGTACATTAGCCACGGGCTTTACATCGGGAATTACAAACCCTTTTAACATTGGTGTTGCTCAAACGATTGCTGAGCTTCCGATGTATTCAGGGATGTCATATCGAATAGTCGTGTTTGCAATTTTTTATATTTTGACAGTCCTTTTTATATATAGACATGCTAAAAAAGTAAAAAGCGACCCATCAAAAGGGATTTATGGAAAGTTTAATCCAGAAGAAAGTATAAAGATTGATCTGGACTTTAAGATAAGTACACGACATTTAATGGCATTATTCGTCCTATTAGGTAATTTTGTTGCATTAATTGTAGGGGTAATAAAATTCCAATGGTATATAAGTGAAATTGGCGGAATCTTTCTATTAAGCAGTATTATTATGTCTATTATATGTAAAATTGGACCGAATAAAATGGCTGAGGGGTTTATTACTGGCGCCCGAGATATGGTAGAAGGTGCTCTAATCATCGGATTTGCCCAAACCATTTTAGTGATAACGACGAATGGAGGATTAATTGATACTATTCTACATTTTGTTTCTAATGCCGTAAGTGTTCTACCAGCTTCTATAAATGCAGTAGGGATGTTTTTACTTCAGCTTTGCTTAAATTTCTTAGTACCATCTGGAAGTGGACAAGCAGCGTTAACGATGCCAATTATGACACCCTTAGCAGATTTAATTGGTGTAACTAGACAAACAGCAGTACTGGCTTTCCAATTTGGTGATGGTATTTCAAATATGGTTATTCCAACAAGTGGAGTTTTATTAGCAGGATTAGCAATAGCAGGTATCCCGTTTTCAAAATGGGTAAGATGGGTATTTCCTTATTTCCTTATCCAGACAAGCTTAGCGATTGTCTTATTAGTTATTGCGCATCTCATAAACTATGGACCCTTTTAATAAAATAAATCATATAGTAGGAGTGATTAAATTGATAGAAACAATTGATTTAAAACAACAGGTAATTAAATGGCGTAGGCATTTGCATATGTATCCAGAATTATCACATCAGGAACATGAGACAGCCCGATATATTTATAATCAACTAGTAGCCTTTCCACATTTAGAGGTGAAGCGTTTAACAGAGACGAGTGTATGCGCATTTTTAAAGGGGACGAAAACAGAAAATAAGGGGCATACCATTTTACTACGAGCTGATATTGATGCATTGCCGATTGAAGAAGAAACGGATTTACTGTTTAAATCAACCAATCCTGGAGTCATGCATGCGTGTGGTCATGATGCCCATCCAGCGATGCTACTTGGTGCAGCAAAAGCATTGGCTGAGCGTGGGACAGATTTTTGTGGAGAAATTCGTTTTGTTTTTCAGCATGCTGAAGAGGTGACGCCTGGAGGAGCTGCTCAACTAGTAGCCCTAGGAATTGTAGAAAATGTCGATTATGCCTTTGCTCTACATGTGAGCCCTGATTATGAGGTAGGACAATTTGCTATGAAAGAAGGTAAATTTACTGCAGCAGCAGATGATTTTGAAATTAAAATCTACGGTCGGGGCGGCCATGCGTCTACACCAGAGGTCGCTATAGATCCATTACTTATTGGTTCTGAAATAGTTGTAGCTCTGCAAACAATTGTGTCACGTAAAGTACCTAGTACACATGCGCCTGTTTTAACGGTGGCAAAATTTCATTGTGGAACGGCCTTAAATATTATTGCAGATACAGCAGAGCTTGGTGGAACGATTCGTTCACTAGACCCCACGATTCGTGTAGATTCGCGAAAGCATTTAGAAAAGATAGCTACAAGTATTGCTTCCATGCACGGTGCAAAGGTAGAAATTAAATGGGAGCTAGGATGTCCCTCTGTTACAAATGATAAAGAGTTAACAGCGTTATCTCGCCGTATAGCGGGAGAGATTGTGGGAGATACAGGTGTGAAGGAGTTACCTGGACCAATGTTTGGTACTGAGGATTTCGCAGATTTTTCAGAAGTTGTTCCTTCATCGATGCAATTTATAGGGGTACATAACGAAGAGTTTGGAGAAGCGTACCCATTACACCATCCTCGTTTTAAAATTGATGAAGAAGCTCTAATTTATGGTGTTCGTTACTTTGAAAATATTGCACGAACACTATGTCCCTAAGAGGGAAGTAAGCTAAAAATAATTCATATAGAAGGCATGAGTGCGATATAGTACATGACTCATGCCTTTTAAATTGCTTATAAGGATATATTGAAAAGCACTAAAGGATTGTTTATCTTATACGATATAGAAACTTGAAGGGAGGTGAAAAGAGATGAAGGTAATTTTTACAGTGGGATTACCTGGAAGTGGAAAAAGCACATTTGTGAAACAGCTAGCGAAAAGAGAAAATGCCGTTGTCCTTTCGAGTGACGCTATACGTCAGGAGTTATTTGGTGACGCAACAAAACAGAAATCACGTCAGGTCTTTCGTACATTATATGAGCGTCTTAATGACCTTGTGGCAAAGGGTTATACGGTCATTGTAGATGCCACTAATATTGAACGGGAACGGAGGATATTTGCACTGCGTAAATTGCCAAGCTCGATTAGGAAGGAATGCTATTATTTTGACACACCCTATTCCATATGTGTAGCTAGAAACCAACAACGGAAGAGAAATGTACCATTAGTGGTGATGGAGAAAATGAGCAAGCATTTAGAATTTCCGACGGCGGGAGAAGGATTTGATGAAGTGCATATCGTACATGAATCCAGCCCCTATGCAATTTCTCGAAAACAATTTATTTCGCTTATTCAACGTGAGCCCAATTATGAGGAGCTTTTTCAAACACTTCGAGCAATCCCACCTTTTAAAGAGATTTATCATTTCAATCAAGAAAATCCACATCACCAATTTCTATTATGTCAGCATACTTATTTTGTCTTTGCCTATATCAATGAATACTATTCGGAAAGTGATAAGCTGGCATTACAAGTAGCAGCATTATTCCATGATGTTGGCAAGCCATTTTGTAAAAAATATAAGCCACTGCAACAACGATTTGGCTATTTTGGCCATGAAAACGTATCAGCACAGATAGTTTGTCATTTTTTATTCGAATTGGGCTTTGAAGAGGATTTTGTTTTAAAGGTCGTCTATTTAGTGCAATTCCATATGTTAATCCAGTATGGTGGCGATAGAGGGGGAAGTGAAATCTATCATTTATTAGATGGGGATTTATTAACAAGACTTTACTTTTTCCGTGAGGCCGACCAATTTGCTAAATAAACAGTAGAGAAAGGAAGTGTAAATATGATGAAATTAATGAAATATCCAAGAAGCTTTCATTTACCATGGAGCAGAAGCTATACACATGACGACAAGGTTGCTAAAAATGTGAATCATTTTATTGGAAAAGAGGTTGTTGTCACTGAAAAGTTAGATGGAGAAGGAACAACGCTGTACAAAGACTATATGCATGCTAGAAGCATCCATTCAGCTAACCATCCTTCTAGACATTGGGTCAAAACATTTCATGCTAGTTTTTCTTATCAGATTCCAGATAGTTGGCGATTATGTGGGGAAAATATGTATGCTAAGCATTCTATATATTATCAGGCATTAACAAGTTATTTTTATTTATTTAGTATTTGGAATGAAAATAATATTTGTTTAAGTTGGGATGAGACAGTTGCCTTTGCGGAAAAATTAGGTGTTGAAACGGTGCCTGTTTTATACAGAGGGATTTTCGATGAGAATAAAATAAAACGAATGTTTACGGGAAAATCAATGTTTGATGGTGAGCAAGAGGGTTATGTCATTCGAAATGCCGGATCCTTTCATTATGATGATTTCCAATATAATTTGGGCAAATTTGTGAGACCTCACCATGTTCAAACAAGCGAACACTGGCTACAAGAAAAAGTAATACCTAACCGTTTAAAATAAACGTAATTTATTAATTTATGAAAAGGACTGAGAAAAATGTAATACTTTATACAATAAATCAACCATCGTATATATGAGGAAGTTGCTAGGCTGCATATCCCTTTAATATAGGGATTACAGGTTCGATTCCTGTCATCCTCCATCCAAAAAAGAACTCTCGTCACTAGTACGAGAGTTCTTATATATTATTTAGTGTAATTGTCGAAATAACCTTGAATGTAAATCATAGGAGTTCCTTTGTCTCCTGAACCTGATGTTAAATCAGATAAAGAGCCGATAAGGTCAGTTAAGCGGCGAGGTGTTGTTCCTTGTGCAGCCATTTGACCTGTCAAATCTTCATCCTTATTTTGAATGTATTCAGAAATAGCAGCTTTTAACTCTTCTCCTCGAAGATCAGCAAAGTCATTATCTGCTAAATATTTTAATTTAACCTCGTTAGGAGTTCCATTTAATCCGGCTGTGAATGCTGGAGAAACAACAGGATCAGCTAACTCCCAAATTTTACCCACAGGATCTTTGAATGCACCATCTCCGTAAATCATAACTTCTACAGTTTTTCCTGTAGCTTCTTTGATTTTAGCTTGGATACCGTCAACAATCGGTTGGCAAGTATGAGGGAACAACTTAATACTATCTTCCGTAGCTTTGTTAGAGCCAAGTAGACCGTACTCAGCATTGAAACCAGAACTATTGATGGATTCAGCTAAAATATTATCAAGGCTGTAAACTTTTTCAGCACCGTTTGCTGTTAAAATGCGCTTTGTGCGGAAACGTGAGTGAATATCACATGCTAGAACACTCTTTGTATAATCTAAAATTGTTTTTGGGTTATTGGAGAAGATGACCTCACATGTAGCCCCTTCTGCTTCAATTAATTCTTTATAGTATTCAATATAATCTACACCAGTAAATGTATGCTTTTTATAGCCGAAATGCTCGCGGAATTCCACTTCATTTAATGTATCTGTCCAAGGATTAATGCCTTTTACATCTAACTCATCGATATCGACAAGATGATTACCAACCTCATCTGATGGGTAGCTTAGCATTAAGACAACCTTTTTAACGCCCTTAGCAATACCACGTAAACAGTTAGCAAAACGATTTCGACTTAAAATAGGGAAAATAACTCCTACAGTATCATTGCCAAATTTCGCTGCCACGTCCACAGCGATATCATCAATTGTTGCGTAGTTCCCTTGTGCACGTGCTACTACTGACTCAGTTACGGTCACAATATCTCGATCCTCAATAGTGTAACCTTCTACTTTCGCAGCATTTAACACTGTATCTACAACGATTTGTTCAATATGATCGCCTTCGTTAATAATAGGACCACGAAGACCTCTTACAACTGTACCGATTACACGTTCCAACTTAATCTCTCCTCATTTAACTTTTGTAAAGTGATGTAAAATCCATATGGTTTTACTATACGCCTCACTCATGATATAAGTAAAATTAATAGTTCGTATACTAGCTATAAGAGGTGCTTATATGATAGGGAAATTAGATTTATACCGTGTTTTTAGTGTTGTAGCTAAAAATAATAGCTTTTCAAGAGCCGCCAAGGATTTATATATGACTCAGCCTGCTGTTAGTCAAGCTATGATGCAACTGGAAAAGGAGCTTGGTACACGTCTTTTTAATCGAACGCCTAAGGGGGTAACTTTGACAACAGAAGGCAGCCTGCTATTTGAATATACAAATTCGGCTTTAGGACTGTTAGATGCGGGTGAAGAAAAGTTATTAGAATTTAAAAATTTAACAACCGGGCAACTAAAGATTGGCGTAGGAGATACGATTTCACGTTTTTTCCTTATGCCTTATTTAGAAGCATTTCATACAATGTATCCGAATATTAAGTTGGAAATGTTAAATGGTACTACCTCTGAAATTTGCAATTTTATTAAATCGGGTGAGGTGGATATCGGCTTTTGTAATTTTCCCATAGAGGATTCGACATTACAGTTAACGGTATGTACGGATATTCAGGATATTTTTGTCTGTGGGGAGAAATATAAAACATTGGCTTCTAAAAGTTTAAGCTATGAGGATCTGTTAAAATTCCCCCTTATTTTCCTTGAGAAAAAATCGAATTCACGAAAATATGTAGAGGATTTCTTATTATCCAATGGGGTCCATATTGAACCTGAGTTTGAGTTAGGTTCACATGATCTTGTATTAGAATTTGCCCGTAGTAATTTAGGAATCGCATGTGTTACAAAAGAGTTTTCAAAGGATTATCTCCATCGAGGACTTCTATACGAATTATCTTTAGATGGGGATATTCCGCCAAGGAGTATAGGTATGTGCTTTTTAAAGACCGTACCTCTTTCTAGAGCGACGACCAAATTTGTCGAAATCATTGAACATAAACGTTTTAATACTAGAAGAACCATTAAAAAAGCTTAGCGACGGGAAAAGTCAGCTAAGCTTTTTTTGATAATGCTTCAATTAATATATCCACATTCCGCTTATTTTTCATAGTTGGCGAACAAAGATAAGAAAATGTCCGCATAAAATGCTGTCCTTCAAGGGAGAGAATCGCCATATCGCCATTTTTTAACTCACGCTCAATGACACACGCAGACAGTAAGGAAAGCCCAAGTCCTTGCATAACACTTTCTTTAACTCCCTGATTACTACTAATGGTTAACAGTGATTGAACCAGTAAACCATTAGCTCTAAATAAATGATCTAAATAATAACGTGTGCCGGAGCCTTCCTCACGCGCAACCCAGCTTTGCTGTTGGAGTTTGTCCGCAGTAATAGGCTGTTCCTTTGTTAGCGGATGATTGCTTGCACTTACAATAAATAACTCATCCTGCATGAATGGCTTTATCAAAAGTTCATTGTCATGGGCCTGTCCTTCTATCAGGCCAATATCAACTTGCAATAATTTTGTATATTGAATGATTTCTTTCGTATTACCAATAATAATTTGAAGCTCAAGTTGGGGGAAACGTTGTTGCAAGCTAGCGATAATAGGAGGAAGTATATATTCTCCAATAGTAAAACTAGCCCCTATTACAAGTGTCCCTTGTACTTCTTGATGATAGGCTGCAATGTCTTCTATAGCTGCCTCAGTTATAGCCATAATCTGCTTAGCCCGTTTATATAGAATTTCACCAGTTGGTGTAATTTGTACAGATTTTGGCGAACGAATAAATAAAGTAGTCTGTAATTCCTGTTCAAGGTTTTTAATGTGTAAGCTGACACTCGGCTGTGAAATATGAAGTATTTCTGAGGCCTTTGTAAAATTATTGACCTCTACCAGTGTGATGAACGTTTTTAAACCCTCATATTGCATATCTACACCTCTGTAATTAGAAATATTAATAATAACAATTATATATATGTATTTTACTAATCATGAACTTTTTAATAAAGTAGTAATCAACAAAGGAGAAAGAAGTGAACATCATGGTTAATGGACAGAACAAAGGAAAATATGCACTTCATCCAAACTTTCTAAAGGGAATATTACTAACACTCTTTATAGCCTTAGTTGCAAAATATATTGCTACTTTTCCTTTCTTTTCAATATTGGGGCAATTGGTCATTGCTATTATATTAGGGATGGCTTGGCGTGCAGCATTTAAAGTGCAGGATTCCTGGCAAGTTGGAATTGCATTTTCCAGTAAGAAGCTATTACGATTCGGTATTATTTTATTGGGAATGCGTTTAAATTTAGCTGATATTTATCACGCTGGAGCCAATGTTTTTTTGATTGCCATCATTAATTTATTATTTGCATTAATTGTAGTGTATGGTCTAACAAAAATTTTTCACGTGGATCAAAAGCTAGGGATACTAACGGCTTGTGGAACCGCTATTTGTGGAGCTGCAGCTGTCGTGGCAATTGCACCTCAAATTAAAGCAAATGAAAAGGAAACTGCTGTGGGGGCAGCCATTGTTGCATTATTAGGAACGGTATTTACACTTGTTTATACAGTACTTTATTCTGTTATGAACTTAACGCCAACAGAGTATGGCATTTTCGCAGGTGGTACCCTACATGAAATTGCCCATGTTATTGCCGCAGCATCCGCAGGTGGAAATGAAGCCATTGATATAGCGGTCATTGTAAAGTTAACGCGTGTCGCTTTGCTTGTTCCAGTAGCCATTATAATTGGTATTTTCTATCGAAGAACGGCTAAAGGGGAAGAGAAAAAAGCATTTTCATTGTCAATCATACCGTGGTTTATAGTAGGGTTCTTAGCAATGAGTGCGATTAATTCTTTAGGTATTATACCGGTTAATGTGGCGCAAGCCCTTGTAAATATTGCTTACATTTTAATTGCTATGGCGATGGCTGGTCTTGGATTAAATGTTGAGATTAAAACGTTTAAGGAGCTTGGAGTAAAGGCATTTGTTGCTGGTTTAATTGGCTCAGTTTGTCTATCCGTATTAGGCTATTTTCTTGTTATTTTTTTAGCAAGATGATGAAAAATATTTCCCTGTATTAGGACTAATCATTTGTAAAAAGATTTTGTACAAACTACCTTCATGAAAAAGACCCTGCATTGTATGCCAACATGCAGGGCTTTTTAGATAGAATCAGAAGATCATGTATAAATATTTAGTGTGTTTATGAACGTAAAGCTTCAATGGAAGTTGCTAATTCAGCAACTACTATTTTGCTACCGATAATTGGGCTATCCGCTTTTTCCCCTTCAGAGCCTGAACTTGGACGGTGATGGGCTGCAGCAAATGCATCGCTATTACGCCATGCCTGGAAATGCTCCTTGGATTCCCAATACATATTAACACTCATTTCGTCATAAGTAGGATCATCCGTTGAAATTAATACCTCTACCTTATGGAAGCCTTCAAATTGTTGTAGAGGACCTGGTTTTGTAAAGTTTGGAGCCATTCTTGCTGCAAAACCTGGCTTCACTTGAATACGATTTGTAACAATGATCATGCTTTTCCCCCCTTATTTTCATTTACTAGGTTTTTGAATGAATTATCACTGATTATCATTCGCAATCAATGATAAGTGGCTTAGGAAGACATTGTCAATAGAAGTCCTCAATATATTCTCATCGTAAGTATACTTCTGCTTATATGCTGACATTTAACTGACATAATCCAGTGCTATAATAAATATAAGAGCTAGTTAGTCGCGAGGTGAACAAAAATGGCGCATATATTAGTAATAGAAGACGAATATGCAATTAGCCAGGTGTTAAAAGTTTATTTAAAAAAGGTCGGCTATGATGTAACACAATGTTTTAGAGGTGATGAGGCTTTAGATAAATTTATTGAGACTCAGCCTGATTTAGTGCTACTAGATATTATGCTGCCTGAGAAAAATGGTTGGATTATTTTAAAAGAAATTAGAGAACTCAGTGCTTGTCCCATTATTATGCTAACCGCTTTAGGTGAGGTGAATTACCGTTTAGAAGGTTTTGACCAAGGGGCAGACGATTATATTGCAAAGCCCTTTATTGCAGATGAAGTTGTTGCGAGAGTGAAGGCCGTTTTAAGACGCGCTACAATCATTGCATCCTTAATGTTATTACTCCTTTCACTTCTCTTTGTTTATAGATTTAAGCGTAGAGGCTATTAAAAAAATGACCATATCCAAACTTTTGGGTATGGTTTTTGCTTTTTCTCGTGCTAAAATAAAGCATTCTGTTCTTAGGAGTCCTTTTATATGAATGAACAACAGTTTGATAAATATTTGCACATTAAGACCGTGGGAGAACAATATGGTTTCCCAAAGCTTGCCCACTATCACCGTTATGAACCAACCCCTTATATTGGGCTAGAACAATTATTTGCTATCTATGAGATGCCTAACGACCCTGTGTTTATTGATATGGGCTGTGGAAAGGGAAGGGTACCCATTTATGTTCATCATCAATTTCATATTCCAACGATCGGAATAGAGATGGACGCTGGATTTTATGCAGAGGCAGAAGAAAATAAACGAAGCTATCTTCAAAAAAAGCGTTCACATGCACCTATTACATTTATTCATACGATAGCAGAGGCATATGAAATAAAGCCGCGTGATAATGTGTTTTTCTTTTTTAATCCCTTTTCCATTCATATTTTCCGCACAGTTATTCAGAACATTTGGCAATCCTATGAGCAAAAAATGCGAGATATTCATATAATTTTATACTATCCTCCCTATGATTATTTACAGTTTTTACATCAGGGGACACCATTTGAATTGCTCCATGAAGTGCATTTAGAAAATGAAACTAATATGAATGAACGCCTTTGTGTGTTCGAATTAAAGAAAGCATAGGGGCAACCAGCTCTATGCTTTTTTCTCTTTTTACAGACTTATTTTCAGGGAAATAATTTAGTAAGAAATAAGTACAGCAAAAACCTTATCTTAAAAAAATAATCGCATATGATAGTTTTGTACTACACTACAACTTGAATTGAAAGATAATTCTTAAATAACTAATTATACTGAAAAATCACTCTAGACTAAATATAAAGAATGTTTTACAATGTAAAAGTCATAAATGAATAATATTGTTCTGTCGTTTTTAAGTAGTTATAAATAATTATTTTTGCTATTGAGGAAATGAATTTATTTGTTTATAATTATCAGAAATATCTAATATTTTAGAAATCTTCAGGGGGAATCTAATTATGAAAGAGAGTAAAAAGCTTAAGAAGTTCGGTTCACTATTAGTAGCATCTTCATTACTTGCTGGTGTACTTGCTGGTTGTGGTAACGGAGACGATTCAAGTTCAGGTGGTGGCTCATCATCAGGCGGTGGTTCATCTGATGGTGATACAATTAAAATTGGTGCAAACCTAGAGCTTTCAGGAAATGTAGCATCTTACGGTTCTTCAATCGGTCTGGGCGCAGAATTGGCTGTAAAAGAAATAAATGATGCTGGTGGTATTGATGGTAAGAAGATTGAACTGATTAAAGTAGATAATAAATCTGAAAACTCTGAGGCTACAGCTGCAGCTATTAAACTAGCAACGCAAGATAAAGTAGTAGCAATGCTAGCTCCTGCAACTTCAGGGAATACAGTAGCAACGGTTCAAATTGCCAATCAAAATAAAATCCCGATTGTTACTGGTTCTGGAACTGCCCCAAATATTACGGTAAATGAGGATGGCAGCGTTAACGAATATGCATTCCGTACATGCTTTATTGACCCATTCCAAGGGATTGTGGCAGCTAACTTCGCTTCAGGTGAGCTAAGTGCGAAAAACGTAGCTATTTTTGCAGACAATGCATCTGATTATGCAAAAGGTTTAGCAAAGTCCTTTAAAGAAACGATTACTAAGAGTGGTGGAAAAATTGTGAAGGAAGAAGCTTATGTAGCGAAAGATACAGACTTCCGTACACAATTAACAAATATTAAAGCAGCGAATCCAGACTTTATCTTTATCCCTGGATACTATGAAGAGGTTGGTTTAATTGTTAAACAAGCCCGTGAAATGGGTATTGATGTACCTTTAATGGGGGCTGATGGTTGGGATTCACCAACTTTAGTGGATCTAGCTGGGAAGGATGCATTAAATAATACGTACATTACTAACCACTATTCTGCAGAAGATCCAGATCAAAAAATTCAAGACTTTGTAAAGGCATTTAAAGCGGCAAATGGTGATAAGGCACCTGATGCGTTCAACGCACTTGGATATGACTCTATTTACTACATTGCTGATGCCATTAAACGTGCAGGTTCTACGGATGGGGAAGCAATTAAAAATGAATTAGCTGCAACAAAAGATCTTTCTTTAGTAACAGGTACTTTCTCAGTTGACGAAAACCATAACCCAATTAAAACAGCAACAGTTCTTGAATTTAAAGACGGTAAACAAGTGTTCAACTCTAAAGTTAATCCTTAATGTTTTGTAAGTAAGGGGGAGGCGGGTAAACACGCCTTCCTTTTTTCTATTTTAGATAACTAGAATCGCAGTATAAAACATAACTTTTTAGTATCGATGCATGTACAAATTTCTCATTTTTCAGAAAATTCAAAGGAGTGAATGCGTATGGAATGGATACAGCAACTTGTGAATGGTATTTCACTTGGAAGTATCTACGCGTTAATAGCACTAGGGTATACGATGGTATACGGTATTATCAAGCTGATTAACTTTGCTCATGGTGACGTTTTCATGATTGGTTCATTTATCGGCTTTTACGCAATTGCTAAATGGGAGCTTGGCTTTTTCCCAGCATTATTATTGGCGATGCTCATTTGTGCGATTTTTGGTGTTTTAATTGAACGGATCGCCTATAAACGTTTACGAAATGCAACACGTATTGCGGCATTAATTACAGCGATCGGCGTATCGTTATTAATTGAATATACAACTATTTTCTTCAGAGGGGCTCAACCGGCAGCGTATCCTGAAGTGTTCAAAAATAAGTCTTTTGATATTTTAGGCGTACAAATTAGTAGCACATCTATTTTAATTTTATCAGTCGCTGTTGTACTGATGATCCTTTTACAATTCATCGTACATAAAACAAAAATCGGGAAAGCCATGCGTGCTGTTTCTCATGATGCCGATGCAGCACGTTTAATGGGGATTAACGTTGATAATACAATCTCTGCAACATTTGCAATTGGTTCGGCTTTAGCTGGTGCAGCCGGTGTTATCTTCGGTGTTTATTATACGAAAATTGACCCGTTAATGGGTGTTATACCAGGAGTTAAAGCGTTTATCGCAGCTGTTCTTGGTGGGATTGGTATTATTCCTGGCGCTATGGTCGGTGGTATGTTACTAGGCGTTGTAGAATCTTTAGTAAGTGCGCTTGGCTTCTCTTTATGGAGAGATGCAGCGGCATTCGTTATTTTAATTTTAATTTTAATATTCAGACCATCGGGTATCTTTGGTAAAAATGCCCGTGAGAAAGTGTAGGTGAGCGGTTATATGAAAAAGTCTAAAGTTTTCTGGGTCTATGCCGTATTAGCGCTAGTCATCTATGCAGTTGTGCAATTATTGATTACGACCGAAGTCGTTGATATGTACTATAAAAATATGCTGATTACGATGTGTATTAACATTATGCTAGCTGTCAGTTTGCATATTGTTATCGGGGTTACAGGTCAATTCTCGATTGGACATGCTGGGTTCCTAGCAGTTGGGGCTTATGTATCAGCTATTATTACGACGAAGCTCATGTTGCCATTCCCATTGGCAATTTTATTAGGGGCAGTTGCAGCAGCTATCGCAGGTCTCATTGTAGGTATTCCGACACTTCGTTTAAAAGGGGATTATCTAGCAATTGCAACTCTAGGATTTGCGGAGATTATTCGTATAATTTTCTTAAATACGGATTATGTTGGCGGTGCTGCAGGGATGCAAGTTAAATATTTATCTAACTGGACGTATGCATTCTTCGGTGTAGTATTAACTATTCTTGTCATCTCAAACTTTACAAATTCACGTCATGGTCGCGCATGTATTTCTATCCGAGAAGATGAGATTGCAGCAGATGCTATGGGAATTAATACAACTTACTATAAGGTTGTGGCGTTCGCGATTGGATCTTTCTTTGCTGGGCTAGCAGGTGCAATTTTCGCCCATAACTTTTACATTATTCAACCGACGACTTTCGGTTTCTTAAAATCATTTGATATTTTAATTTACGTTGTACTTGGTGGCTTAGGAAGTCTTTCAGGTTCTGTAATCGCTGCGATTTTCTTAACAATTGTATCGACGTATCTAGCAAACTTCCCTGAGACTCGTATGATTATTTACAGTTTAGTATTAATTATCGTAATGCTTTACCGCCCAACAGGATTAATGGGAACAAAAGAAATTACGGATTTATTTAAGTTTGGTAAAAAAGGAGGTACAAAATAATGACTGGAAACCTTCTTATTAATGTTGAAAACATGGGAATTCAATTTGGTGGTTTAAAGGCGGTACAGGGTGTTAATATGTACCTCAATCAAGGTGAATTAGTGGGTTTGATCGGCCCTAATGGTGCTGGAAAAACGACTAGCTTTAATATGCTGACAGGGGTGTATACACCAACAGAGGGGACCATCACATTTGGCGGACAGAAATTAAACGGTCTTGCACCTTACCAAGTGACACAAAAGGGAATAAGCCGTACATTCCAAAATATTCGTTTATTTAAAGAGCTATCTGTTCTAGACAATGTTAAAGTAGCCAACCATTCGCTTGCTAAGCATTCAATGTGGTCTTCGATTTTTCGCTTACCCACGCATTTCAAGGGTGAGGCCGAAATGGAGCTTCAATCCATAGAGTTTTTAAAAATCTTTGGTTTAGATGTCTATATGAATGAGTTAGCTAAAAATTTACCATATGGAATGCAGCGACGATTAGAGATTGCCCGTGCATTAGCGGCAAATCCAAAGCTATTATTATTGGATGAACCAGCTGCCGGAATGAATCCGCAGGAAACGCATGATCTAATGGAATTAATTGCGTTTATTCGTAAGAAGTTTGGCTTAACGATATTACTGATTGAGCATGATATGAGCTTAGTAATGGGTATTTGTGAGCGTATTTATGTGCTCGATCATGGACAACTAATTGCTGACGGGACACCAGAAGAAATTCGCAACAATCCAAAGGTAATTGAAGCTTACCTTGGTGAGGAGGTTATCGGCTAATGCTAAAAGTACAAAATATAGATGTTTATTATGGCAACATTCAAGCATTAAAGGGCCTCTCTTTAGAAGTAAATGAGGGTGAAATTGTAACATTAATCGGTGCAAACGGTGCTGGGAAAAGTACATTGTTAAAAACATTGTCAGGTTTATTAAAGCCAAAAGGTGGCATTATTGAATACGAAGGCTTCTCTATTGCAGGGAAAGCAGCTCAAACTATTGTGAAATCGGGGATTTCCCACGTTCCAGAAGGACGTCGTGTTTTTGCCAATATGTCCGTAGAAGAAAACTTAGAGCTTGGCGCCTATTTGCGTAATGACAAAGCAGGAATTAAAAAAGATATGGACCATGTTTTCGAGTTATTCCCTAGACTATTGGAGCGTCGCAAACAGCTATCAGGAACATTGTCTGGTGGGGAACAGCAAATGCTTGCGATGGGTCGTGCCTTAATGGCAAAGCCCAAATTGCTATTAATGGATGAACCTTCTATGGGGCTCGCACCGCTAATGGTTAAAAACATTTTCAATATTATTGAACAGGTGAATAAAGAGGGGACAACGGTATTGCTTGTTGAGCAAAATGCCAATATGGCACTGTCTGTCGCAAACCGTGCATACGTGCTCGAAACAGGGCGTATTGTTTTATCTGGTTCAGCCAAAGAGCTTCAAGAAAGTGAAGAGGTAAAAGCAGCTTATTTGGGTGGTTTATAATGGGGAAGGGCGTCTCAACAATGAGGGGCCCTTTTTCGTTGTTCTTCCTACTGAATAATTGAAGGTAGCATTTTACTATTCATTTTTGGTAAGGTGGAAAAAAGGAGTGATGTAATTTGAACTATTCAGCACAATATTTTATTAAACAACTAAATTTAGCCGAACATCCTGAAGGAGGCTATTATATTTCCTCATTTCGGGCTGCAGAAGATATTGCAGTAAGAGATGTTCAGAGACCTATTTATACGAGTATTTATTTCTTACTTCGCTCACAGGACATTTCACACCTACATCGTTTGCAGTCAGATGAGCTATGGTATTACCATGCCGGTAGTCCGCTTACAGTCCATATGATTTTTCCAGATGGAACATATGAAGCGAAGAAGCTTGGATTGAACATAGAAGCGGGGGAGATACCACAAATTGTGGTGCCTAAAAATACGATATTTGGATCATCAGTGGAGGAAGCAGATACGTTTAGTTTAGTGGGATGTATGGTTGCCCCAGGCTTTGACTTTGAGGATTTCGAATTATTTACACAGGATGAGCTTTTAGCAGATTACCCTCAGCATGAGGCTGTAATTCGTAAAATGGCCTACCAAACGATTAAATAAAAAATATGCCGTCTCATTCATTGTGAGGCGGCGTTGTTTGTTTACCATAAAATTTCTTCCGGATAGCTAAGCTGTATTTGTATGGCGTGGAGAGGTTGTTTCGTGGCAATCGCGGCTTCCATTAGGTGTGATTTAAGTGCTACATATTCATGATCCTCTACAAGTAAGCGTAATGCAAATGCTGCTAGCTGAGCTTTACGTTCTTCTTTATTTAATTGGATATATTCTAAATTCAGAACATCCACATACTGTGTGGCGAAAAGGAAGGTTAAAGGGCTTTTTGCCTGTAGCATTGTTAAAAAGACTCCATAATCCTCTTCATTCACTTCCTGTTCTAAACAATCTGCAATAGCAGCTTGAAATTTACGAATCGTCGCTATCTCATGATTCCAAATAGATGCATTGTTTAATGTCAGGTGAAGATCAATGAAATCGTTTAAAGCGATAGCGCTAAAGATAATTTCAGGCCAAAGGATATCTGTAGCGAAATAGATGTTTTTATTGGGGAAAATCAGTTCATGTTGTGTGAGGGTGTTCTTGTTAACACCGTTACTCACAAACTCTAGTTGGTGTTCCCCAAGCATAGCATGTCTCAGTTTATAGCAAACGCTTAAAATACGGAGTCGAGGACCTTGATAATCATAGTATTTATTGGCATCACCAGTTACTTTGTAAATAGCGTTGATCAGCTCATCTAAATCCCAGAAGTCTCCGCAAATCTGTACACCTGTTAACTGCTCTGTGCTTTGAATGGAAATCATCGTCCTCGCCCTCCTCTGATCCTTATTTTGGTGTGTAATTCAGTAGTTTGAATAGCTCTACCTGCTCTTTATCAGTCAAGTCGCGCCATTGGCCAACTTTTAAATTTGCAAGCTTAATATTCATAATACGAATACGCTGTAGACGCTTTACAGAGTAGCCAAGAGCTGAACACATCCGGCGTATTTGGCGATTTAAGCCTTGCTCCAAAATGATTTTAAAAACTTTGTCTGATATCTTTTCAACATAACAAGGTAAGGTCGTGGTATCTAGAATATCTACACCTGCGCCCATCTTGTTAATAAATTGCTCTGTTATAGGTTTATCTACTTGAACAATATATTCTTTTTCATGATGGTTTTCAGCGCGAAGAATTTTATTGACGATATCGCCATCATTAGTTAATAACAATAGCCCCTCCGATTCCTTATCGAGACGCCCAATATGAAAAATTCGTAAAGGATGATTTACAAAATCAACGACATTGCCTTTTATATGGCGTTCCGTTGTGCTTGTTATGCCGACCGGCTTGTTTAAAGCTATATAGACAAGCTTTTGTTCTTTCTTTACCTCTTTTCCATCAACGCAAACAATGTCGCCATTCTCAACCTGACTTCCAACAGTCGCAGGTTCTCCGTTAATTGTTACTTTTCCTTCGGCTATCCACTTATCAGCCCCACGGCGCGATATAATGCCTGTTTCACTTAAATATTTATTAATACGCATATTGTTCTCCTAAATCTAATATTATTTTTAAGTATACCTTAACGTTATACAAACCGTGAATTCTATATACTTTTCTAGTAAAAATAAATTGCTTGAAAAATTTTTTAAAAAGTTGAAATTATTATTTGTTTCTGACAATATATTAGGTGAGAGGGTTTCTATGAAAATATTGTTATTTCGCTATAAAATAGTGTTTTTTTGTAGATAATCTCATTAAATTGTGTAAAGGGGAGAAGTAAAATGGTTTATGCATTTCCAAACACTGAAGGATCGGTAGTTCAATTCAAGCAGAAATATGATAATTATATTGGTGGCGAATGGACACCCCCAGTGAAGGGTCAATACTTTGATAATGTCACTCCTGTTACTGGACAAGTTTTTACACAAGTCGCGCGTTCCACAGCTGAGGATATTGAACTGGCACTTGATGCAGCACATGCTGCTAAAGATGCTTGGGGAAAAACATCACCGACAGAACGTGCAAACATTTTACTTAAAATTGCGGATCGTATTGAGCAAAATTTAGAAAAGCTAGCCGTTGCCGAAACATGGGATAACGGTAAGGCGGTACGTGAAACTTTAAATGCAGATATCCCTCTTGCCATTGATCATTTCCGTTACTTTGCTGGAGCTTTACGTGCTCAAGAAGGCTCTGTAAGCCAAATCGATAACGATACAGTAGCTTATCATTTCCATGAGCCAATAGGGGTAGTGGGCCAAATTATACCTTGGAACTTCCCGTTATTAATGGCTGTTTGGAAGCTTGCGCCAGCACTAGCTGCCGGAAACTGTGTCGTATTAAAGCCTGCAGAACAAACACCAGCATCTATTATGGTGCTAGTGGAATTAATAGAAGATTTATTACCATCAGGTGTCATTAATATTGTGAATGGTTTTGGTTTAGAGGCTGGGAAACCGCTTGCATCTAATCCACGTATCGGTAAGATTGCCTTCACTGGTGAGACAACAACTGGTCGTTTGATTATGCAATACGCGTCTCAAAACCTAATCCCAGTTACATTAGAGCTTGGTGGTAAATCACCTAATATCTTCTTTGAGGATATTATGGATAAGGACGACGAATTTTTAGATAAAGCAGTCGAAGGCTTCGTATTATTTGCTCTGAACCAAGGGGAAGTATGTACATGCCCTTCACGTGCAATTATTCAAGAATCTATTTATGATAAATTTATGGAACGTGTACTACAACGAGTAGAAGCTATTAAAGTTGGTAATCCGCTTGATCCAAACACAATGATGGGAGCGCAGGCTTCAAGCGAGCAACTGGAAAAAATCCTTTCTTATTTAGATATCGGTAAGCAAGAAGGTGCAGAATGTCTAATCGGTGGGGAGAAAAATAATGTAGGGGAAGGCTTTGAAAATGGCTACTACGTTAAACCAACTGTCTTTAAAGGACATAATAAAATGCGTATTTTCCAGGAGGAAATTTTTGGTCCTGTTGTAGCTGTTACTACGTTTAAAACGAAAGAAGAGGCATTAGAAATTGCGAATGATACACTGTATGGCTTAGGTTCAGGTGTTTGGACAAGAGATATTAATACAGCATATCGCTTCGGTCGTGAAATAGAGGCAGGTCGTGTTTGGACAAACTGCTACCATGCTTATCCTGCACATGCTGCGTTCGGTGGCTACAAAATGTCAGGCGTTGGTCGTGAAAATCATAAAATGATGCTATCTCATTACCAACAAACGAAAAATTTATTAGTTAGCTATAGCGAAAATAAACTTGGTTTCTTCTAATCCATAGGGAGGTGCATGAGCGTGATTGAACGTGTATTAGCCACGGCAGAAGCGCTGGCACTCATCGAGCTATTAAAAGAGAAACATGGGCCTGTTATGTTTCATCAATCAGGCGGATGCTGTGATGGTTCTTCCCCTATGTGTTATCCAGACGGAGACTTGCTATTAGGTGATCAGGATATATGTTTGGGCGAAATAGGTGGAGCTCCATTCTATATGCATAAAAATCAATATGATTATTGGAAACATACTCAAATCATACTGGATGTAGTGGAAGGTAGAGGTGGGATGTTTTCATTAGAGGGCGTTGAAGGAAAACGATTCTTAACAAGATCGAGAGCCTTCACATCAGAAGAATTACAGGAGCTAGGATTAATTTAACGAGTCATTTGTACAGCGGCAAAAAACATTGCCGCTGTCTTTTTGCATTAATTTTTAGAAAAAAGGGTATGTAAAGCTATATTGTTAGACGAATTTCGTAAAAATAAAAATAGCTGTAAACGTTCTTTTAAGGTCACGGTAAATATTAATTTCCGAGTGGTTTTTGCAATCAACAGTAGTTCCTCCTTTTGTATTTGTTTAATATTTCCTATTAAATCAAAAAAATGGGGTAACATATATTAAATTAAGTTTACTTTTTATGTTAATTGTTACAAATGGGATGAATCTTTCTCGCATTATGTAACGTAAAATGGGTAAAGGAGCGTGCTAAATATGGATTACGTGATGATAGAAAATCAATTTACAAATACGGTAGAAGATGTTTCGAAGGCTGCGGGATGGACAGTGGATCGTAAAATTGTTTTAGCTATAGCTAGTACGTTTGTTGCGTCAGGGAAAACATTTGATGCGGTCCAATACAAACATATTTTACAGGAAATGAAGAAGCAATCCTCGTGGATGTCTCCCTTAAGAACTACGGTAGGCTATAGCATAGCTGCTAATTTAATGGAGCATGCGGATGCTGAAAAAGCAGTAATGAATTTATTAACGAATGTGAATGCATTAAAGGAAGCGAAATTTAGAAGCGGTAACTTTAGTTATATTGCAGCTCAGTTTTTGACAGAGGACGAAAAGGATAAAAACGCGCATGCATATGCAGCTAGAGCTTTATTTGATGCCATTCGTAAACATCATCCATTTTTAACATCCTATGAAGATATTCCATACACTGTGTTACTAAGTAGTCCATCTGATGATGTGGAAGTACGTGCGGAAACGATGAATCGCTATTATAAAGAATTACGAACATATAATTTTAATGCAGGAAATGAGCTGCAATGGTTGTCACAAGTATTAACCTTCCTATCTCCACAATTTGATCGTCAACTAGTGCCCAATGTCGTGACCATTCGAGATACGCTAAAAAATCAAGATGTCAAAGTAAAGGCCATGCATTATCCCTTACTTGGATTTTTAGCCTTACTAGATCTTACTCATCACCAATTGCAAGAAGTTATACATTTATATCATGAATTAAAGGATTTAAAATTATTAAAATGGCATCGTGAATTTGTTCTCTTTATGGCTGTACAAATCGCCATTTATGATATGGCGAAAGTACAAAAATCACTGTCTATGACGATTATGTCATCTATTGAATTATTAATTCAAGCTCAGCATGCTGCAATGATAGCGGCAGTTAGTGCAGCCGCTATTGCATCGAGTTCGAGCTCTTCGTGATAGAATGAGGGAGAACAATTATGGGAGGTGCATTTGAAGGATGAAGGAAACAAAACTGTGGATTAACGGTCAATGGCAAGATGCAAAGGAAAGCTATGAGCTAAAATCACCATATAGTGGTGAGGTGATTGCTCAAGTGGCAAAGGCATCTATACAAGATGTGGAGAGAGCAATCGATGGTGCACAGCAAGCATTCCTTTCGTTTAAAAAGACGACAGCCTACGAGCGTGCCGAAATTTTATATAAAGTTGTCGATTTAATGCGACAACGAAAAGAAGAATTTGCAGAGATTTTAGCATTAGAGGCAGGAAAGCCGTTGACAGCAGGGTTAGCGGAAATTGATCGTACAATTGCCACTTATCAATTTGCAGCAGAGGGTGCCAAACAGCCAAAAGGCGAAACTGTACCGATGGATGCGGCACCTGGAGCAGGAGATCGTATAGGTTGGACAAAGAGAGAGCCATTGGGAGTAATTTCTGCTATTACGCCGTTTAATTTTCCGTTTAATTTAGTGGCCCATAAATTAGGACCAGCATTTGCAGTAGGTAATACAGTTGTTTTAAAGCCAGCAACCCAAACACCATTAAGTTCCCTTGTTATGGCAGAGATTTTCCGTGAAGCAGGTTTGCCAGATGGAGCGTTGCAAATTGTGACAGGAAGTGGTGGAGAGCTTAGCGATACTTTAGTTACACATCCTCACGTCAAAAAGGTGACGTTTACGGGTAGTGGTAAAGTTGGATTAGGCATTAAGCAAAAAGTCGGCTTACGTAAAGTAACTTTAGAGCTAGGTTCTAATGCAGCTGTCATTGTCGAACCATCGACGCCTTTTACTAAAATTATAAGTCGTTGTGTGAGCGGTGCCTTTAACTTTGCTGGACAAGTATGTATTTCGTTACAACGCATTTATGTACATTCTTCTATTATTGATGAATTTACGGAGGCATTTGTTGCGGAAACTAAAAAGCTTGTAGTAGGAGATCCTATAGATAAAAACACAGATGTAAGTGCTATGATCAACCCGAATGAGGTTGGACGAATTAAAGAGTGGATTGAAGAAGCACAGGCACAAGGAGCAGTTATTGCAACTGGAGGAGTATTTACAGAACGGACGTTAACCCCAACTGTTATGACGAATGTGACGGCTGATATGAAAATTGTTTGTCAGGAAACATTCGCGCCAATCGTCTCAATTGTTTCATATGAAACATTAGATGACGCAATTCGACTTGTCAATGAGTCGGACCTTGGCTTAAATGCAGGTATTTACACGAATGTATTACCAGATGCCTTGTATGCAGCCGACGAATTACAGGCAGGTGCTGTCATTATAAATGATGTTCCGACATTCCGTGTAGATAATATGCCCTATGGTGGTGTGAAGATGAGTGGCTATGGGCGAGAGGGCATTAAATGGGCCATTGAGGAAATGACAGACATGAAATTTATTACGATGAAAAAATCGTTCTAAATTTGCATAAGCTCTTTTTCTACGATACGATGACGAAAGAACATACATGAAGGGAAGTTACAAGAAATATGACAAACAATGCTGTACCCATGAGCCAATCACGTACGGTTCAATCACGTCTCGTATTACCTCCAGACACAAACAATCACAATTCCATTTTCGGTGGAAGAGTGTTAGCTTATATTGATGAAATTGCTGCTATTACAGCGATGAAACATGCGAAGGGACTTGTAGTCACAGCTTCAATAGACTCAGTTGATTTTTTATCGGCTGCCCATGTAGGAGATATTCTTGAAATTGAAAGTATAGTTTCCTCTACAGGACGTTCTTCAATGGAGGTTTATGTTCGCGTTGTTTCCCGCAATATAGAGACTGGTGAGGAAAAATTAACGACAGAATCATTTGTAACAATGGTTGCAGTAAATGAAGAAGGAAAACCGGTACCGGTACCTGCCATTTATCCTGAAACAGATGAGGAAAAACGTTTATTTGAAACAGGGCCTGCAAGACGAGAGCATCGTAAACAAAAGCGTGCATTGCCACATTAAGGTTAAAGGGAGCTTCACCTAAAGCGGTGGGGCTCCCTTTGTTATATTACATATTCAATTCATTAACTACATTAATAAGTGAATCAGAAGAAGAGGAAACAAGTGTAGCTCCTTGTGATAGCTCGGTAATTAAATTAGAAATGGCTGAAATGTCTCTAGATGTATGAACATACTGTTGTTGAATGCCAGATACGGCATCAGCTATATCATTAAATGATTTAGATAAGTTTTCTTGCGTATTGACGCTATGTTGAATTTTTTGATCAACATTAATAACTGAATTTGCCATTGTTGTAATATTACTTTCAGTTTCTTTAATGAGATGTGACACATTTTGCACGGCATTTTTCGTTTCTTCAGCAAGCTTTCGTACTTCCTCTGCTACTACGGCGAAGCCTTTGCCATGTTCCCCTGCTCGAGCTGCCTCAATAGACGCATTTAAAGCTAATAAATTTGTTTGATCCGCAATGCCCGTGACAAGTCCTACAATCTCAGAAATTTTTTGAGAGGAGGTACGTAATTGATTCATTGTTACCTCAAGACTGTTGACACTTTGTAAAATAACTTGGATTAAATCATTTTGCTCTTTCAGTTGATGTTGCCCACGTCTTGATTTCTCCTGTGTATCTGCAACGAAGCTTAATCCCTGCTTTGTTGCCTCAGCAATATCATCTGTTTGCGAGGAAATGACTAACAAAGATGCAGCTGTCTCTTCACTAATGGCGTTAAGCTCCTCAGCTGTACTTTGAATTGTCGTAACAAGGGCGTTTTTCGTTTGATCAGCGGCTGTTCGAATACGATCTTCCTCTTTTTCGTATGCCTCGATCACAAGCTGTTGCTCAAAATTAATGATTTTGCAAAATGCGTTAATTGCACGAATGGCATCATTCTTTGAGATATCCACTTCATTCACAAAATTTGTGAACGTAGAAGTAAGGGATTGGAAGGATGCTATATACCATTTTGATTGTAAGCCAATTCGAACATGGGTTTCAGCAATGGCTTTTCTTTCAGCGATATAGGCGTCATTAATATGACTTTCAAAAATATCGCTTAAATGCTTATGTAACGTAACTTTTAAACGATCTATATGCGAGGTTCTATTAATAATGTCTACTAAATCTTGGCTCAAGCTAATGGCTGCATAAAATTGCTCCACCATTGCAGGAATTAGATCCTTAGCTAACGGTTGTAGTTGCTTAATAATGGCTAAATCCTCAATTGTTAAATTTAAAAGCTGTAATTGCTTTTGAAGGTTTGGATGACTTAAAACATCTAATTGTACATGGCCCTTAAAATTTTCAGGTGTTAATGTAATTGAGTAGCTGGAACTGCTGTTTTTTGAAAACCAACTCATTATTGTTTGCTCCATTCTTAATATCCATAATAATTGTGAGTAAAATGCACTTCTGAATTTGTTAGGTCTGTAAATTTGATAAATAATTGGTATTAAATCTATTTTACTATTATTTGCTGAATATTTGGTTAAAAATTTGGTTATTTCTTTATTTTTTTACTTTATTGGCAGTCCGATTAGTGAGGCGAAGTAAATTTGAATTTAAATTGGGAAACCTGTAAAATACGAACTGTTTAAGGAGAGAAAAATTGAACGTGAAAGATTATAGGAGGAGGTACTATATGGAGAAAAAACGCTTTAAATTCGTTATTCCAGTCATGGTCATTGTTGCAATAGGTTCCGTTTACATGCTACGAAACTACTATGCGGAAGTGCCACGTATTGAACAGCTATTAATTACAATTTGCGCCGCTCTAGGGTCAGGGGTTTTAGCATACTTTTTATTCCCACAGCAGGGTGACAATAAAATTGACGATCGAGGTCCTTACTAATAGTGATAAATGAAGCTGCTCGTTTGATTGTTAAACGAGCAGCTTTTTGTGGGAATTAAGGCTTAAATAATTTAAACCAGCCTTTATGTTTAAAGATAGTAAGCATAGCGATTACAACAATAATCATAATACCGAGGACAATAAAATAGCTGTATTGTCCATGTAGCTCAGGCATATTATCAAAGTTCATCCCATAAACACCTGCAATAAAGGTTAGTGGAATGAAGATCGTTGAGACGATTGTTAAAGTCATCATTATGCCGTTCATGCGGCTTGAGCTCATAGCCATATAACTATCTCGCATATCTGCTGTCAGCTCTCGATTGGATTCAACCATTTCTGTCAGTTTTAGAAGATGGTCGTATATATCTCCAAAATAAGCTCTTTCAGATTTGTTTAATGAAAAACGGTAAGAATTAAGTACTCGATATAAAAGGTCTCGCATCGGTAAAATGGCACGCCGCAAATCGAGCAAATCACTACGAAATTCGAAGACAATCTTCATGGCATTTACATTACTTTGGTATGTAAGCTCGCCTTCAAGTGCATTTAAATGATCTTCAATTTTATAAACAAGTGGAAAATAACTATCAACGATTTTATCAATAGTTTGATACGTTAAGTAGACTGTGCCACGTTCCCAATTTTTTGGCTGGCTTTCTAACATCTTTTGTACCTTTTCAATTTCGGGAACTGGGTTCTTATGGAATGTCACAATAAACTTATTAGAGGCAAAAATGTTAACCTCTTCTGCAGCTAATGTCAGCTCGTTTAATCGATGAATGACGAAAAAATGGAAATCGTCATAAAAATCGAGTTTTGGGCGTTGTAATCGCATTAAGCAATCTTCAATAGCTAGTGGGTGAAAATGAAAAAATGAATCTAGCAAAGATTCTTCCTCTCTAGTTGGACAATTAAAATCAACCCAGTACCATTCGAACTCTTGTTGATGTATGGATTCCAAAGGGAAATCTTTTAGTAATTGTTGTTTTTTTGTAATGCCAATGGTGCTTATCACAGCTTTCACCTCAAAGTATTTACTACAAAATATATTTAATGTTCTTCTTTAAAGCATACCCATCCACCAAACAAAGTAGTGGCAAAAAAACGTGAAGGTTTTATAAAACCTGCTTCATGTAATAATGTTAAAATGGCTTCCTCGGGCATAAATGACAGGGCACGAATGGATTTTTCCATTTCTGCAACATCAGCAACGGAAAGTTTTGTATGTTGGAGCCAGTAAGAACGCCATAAATCGAATTGTAGTTCCGTTTCAATAGTACCAGGTCGACCGTATTTCGAAACTAGGACAAATGGTGCGCCAGGTTGTAAATGGTTCCAAATTTCTTTCAGGGTCGATAGCTTATCTTCATAGCTTTGAATAAAATGAAGGACGAGTACACAACTAGCTGCATCAAATTTTATAGCAGGTAGATGGGTATCCAGCAATGTTCCATGATAGAACGACAGATCATTCGGTAAAGATTGGAGACGCTCCTTTGCTATTTCGAGCATGGATTCTGACGGATCAATACCCGTAAATGACCAATGTGGTCTTCCATCTGCTAGCTGCAATATTTCATTGCCACTACCTGCACCAACAACCAATATATCCGCATGCTCATGTAATGTAGAACGATAAAAAGTTTGTATTAAACGAAGCATTGCCTCATAGCTTGGTAGAGTACGGCGAATCCCCTTTTCATATTCATTTGCTAATGTGTGGTTGAATTCCATTTCTCATCACGACCTTTCAAAATTTTTTTAAAAAACTCACTTTAAACTGAAACTATTACGGGTATAGTTCCGTAAATAGTAGTACATAAAACGATAGATAACGTATAAAGAAAGGGTTGATATATATGGAGAGTAAATGGTCTAAAGTAATCATACACGCAAGTTCGTTTTTTGCGCCATGGTTAGTTCCCATTATCTTCTTTTTAATTAGTTCGGATGAGGAAGTGAAGGCAATTTCTATTCAAGCTATTCTTTTCCAACTTGTCATGGCAATTTTACTTGCTGTTTCTGGATTCTTAAGCATTTTCATTATTGGCATTCCATTTTTAATTGTTTTTGGGATTATGCTATTTGTAGTACCAATTATAGGTATTGTCAAAGCATTAACTGACGAGCCTTGGCGTTATCCAATTGTAGGTCGTTGGGTATAATTTTTATAGACGCAAGTATATGCTAGTTGCATATGCTTGCGTTTTTTCTATGGATAAAAAGGGTACATTAGGTGTAGGAAGCAAAATGATATGCTTGATAACCACTAATTAGTGCTATTTTCTACGCTTGAATATCGTTTTTTAGCCTTTTCATTTTTCTCTAGGCGAAATCATTGCAATTATTTTCAAGCGTTTTGTATAATATACTCAAAGAAAGTCAAAGATAGTCAAAGTCAGTGAAGCAAGCGAGGTGTATTCCTAAAATGCGTAATATATCAGACATCATAGAAGGTTACTTAAAGCAAGTACTTGAATTAGGTGGAGAAGGACATATTGAAATAAAACGTAGTGAAATTGCAGACAAATTTCAATGTGTACCGTCACAAATAAATTATGTCATTAATACAAGATTTACCGCCGAGCGAGGTTACCTTGTGGAGAGCAAGCGAGGTGGTGGTGGATACATTCGAATTTTACGTGTCCGCGCGAATTCACAGATTGATTTAATCGACGATGTTCTCCGGCATATTGAAGGTGGAGCATCGCAAACAATGGCAGAAGATTTAGTGTATCGACTCATCGATGAGCAGGTAATTTCAAAGCGAGAAGCGAAATTAATGTTAGCAGCAATTGATCGCTCAACAATTGACTTACATCTCCCTCTAAGAGATATAATTCGTGCAAAGATATTGCGTGCGATGCTGACAACTATAAAATATGAGCAACAGAAATAGTGAGGTGATGGAAATGATATGTGAACATTGTAAACAACGTAATGCGACAGTTACTGTAACACAAGTTCAAAATGGGCAAAAGGTGGAGCACCATTATTGTGACGTCTGCGCCTCACAGTTCCATCCATTTCATGCAGAGTTTAAACAAGAGCCAGTTTCCATACAACAGTTATTATCAAACTGGTTTGGCTCACCTACATGGCAAAAGGTAGGAGAAAAACAACAAACACAGCCACAACAGCAGACATGCCCACAATGTGAATTTACGTATAAGCAATTTTTAAAAGAAGGTAAGTTTGGTTGCCCAAGCTGTTATGACACTTTTAGTGAGCATTTACCTAAGCTCTTTAATCGCATACAGGCTGGTCCCCAACATATTGGGAAAATGCCAGGTGCCCATAGCAATGTGTATGTCATTAAAAAGCAAATAGAGGATATCCGTAAACGTATGAAGTTCGCTGTAGATGAAGAGCAATTCGAAGAGGCAGCAAAACTTCGAGACGAAGTCAAAGAGCTTGAGAAGCAGCTACAATTTGAAGGTGGTGATGTGTCTTGATGATTGAATCGTTTTTAGAGCGTGCGACACCTACGTGGATGCGTATTGAAGACGATTATTCTGACATTGTCATTAGTACACGAATTCGCCTTGCTCGAAATTTAGATGGATATCGTTTTCCACTATCGTTTTCAGAGAACGAGGCTTTACAGGTGGAACAGGCAGTTACACATGCAGTCAGTGATAGTCCAACCCTACAAAATGATTATGCATATTTTGCTATCAATGATTTAACACCTTTACAACGTCAAATTCTTGTAGAAAAGCATTTGATTAGTCCGCAGCTTGCCAAAAAAGAGCAGGTGGGCTCCGTTCTTCTGTCACAAGATGAATCCGTGAGTATTATGGTGAATGAAGAGGATCATTTACGCATTCAATGTATGACAGCGAGTTTCCAGCTTCAAAATGCCTATGAACAAGCGAATAAGATTGACCGTATTCTAGAGAAGATCTTACCTTATGCTTTTCGAGATACATTTGGCTATTTAACAAGCTGTCCTACAAATATTGGTACTGGGCTTCGAGCATCTGTGATGATGCATTTACCTGCTCTTACGTTAACGGGACAGATGAATCAAATTATAAATGCGATGACACGCTTAGGTATGACCGTAAGAGGTATATATGGTGAAGGAAGCGAAAATTTAGGAAATGTTTATCAAGTGTCCAACCAAATTACACTTGGAAAGACAGAAGAAGATATTTTAGCAGATATACAAAGTGTTGCTGAAAAAATTATACAAAAAGAACGACATGCGAGAGGTAAATTGATGGAAAAAGCTGAGCTTGCTTTAGAAGATCGAGTTTATCGAGCTTTAGGTACCCTTACGTATGCAAGAATTTTAACAAGTGAGGAAGCGGCTACCTGTCTTTCAAATGTTCGTTTAGGAGTTGACCTACAGTTGATTGACGGTATACTCGCAACAACTTTAAATGAGTGTGTCGTCAGTATGCAACCCGGTTTTTTACAGCATTATGCAGGTGAGGCATTACCGCCTGCTGAACGTGATCGTGTACGAGCTGAAATGCTACGTGAGGCATTATTTCAAACACACACGAATAAGCCTAATAATGGGGAAAAAGGAGAGGATTTATATGATGTTTAATCGTTTTACACAACGCGCGCAAAAAGTATTACAGCTTGCTCAGGAAGAGGCTATTCGTTGGAAGCACGAATCCATTGGCACAGAGCACATTTTATTAGGGCTTATACGTGAAGGCGGCGGTATTGCTGCAAAAGCGTTAGAAGCTATTGATATTAGTCCTCAAATGATTGAAGCTGGTATTGAAGAATTAGTCGGTAAAGGGAAAGAAGATGTTGGTCCAATAGTTCACTATACGCCACGAGCGAAGAAAGTAATTGAACTATCGGTTGACGAATCACGTAAATTAGGTCATTCGTATATCGGTACAGAACATTTACTATTAGCACTTATACGTGAAGGTGAAGGTGTAGCAGCTCGCGTCTTAAATAATGCAGGTGTAGGCTTAAATAAAGCACGTCAGCAAGTTTTATTATTATTAGGAAATAATGATAACGCGCAGTCTGGTCAACAAGCGGCACAAGCGGCGAATACCCCAACATTAGATAGTTTAGCCCGTGATTTAACACAAATTGCCCGTGAAGGTACGTTAGATCCTGTTATTGGTCGAAGCAAGGAAATTACACGTGTTATCGAAGTATTATCACGTCGTACAAAAAATAACCCTGTCCTAATTGGTGAGCCAGGTGTTGGTAAAACAGCTATTGCTGAAGGATTAGCACAGCAAATTATTAATAATGAAGTACCAGAAATTCTTCGCGACAAACGAGTGATGACGCTTGATATGGGAACTGTCGTTGCAGGTACAAAATATCGTGGAGAATTTGAGGACCGTTTGAAAAAAGTAATGGATGAAATCCGCCAAGCCGGCAATATCATTTTATTTATTGATGAATTGCATACTTTAATCGGTGCAGGTGGTGCAGAAGGTGCGATTGACGCATCAAATATTTTAAAACCGTCCTTAGCACGTGGGGAGCTTCAATGTATCGGTGCGACAACACTTGATGAATATCGTAAATATATTGAAAAAGATGCAGCATTAGAGCGTCGTTTCCAACCGATCCAAGTGGATGAACCAACGGTGGAAGAAGCTATTCTCATTATTCAAGGTTTACGTGACCGCTATGAAGCACATCACCGAGTGAAAATTACAGATGAAGCAATTGAAGCAGCGGCAAAAATGGGTGATCGATATATTTCAGACCGCTTCTTACCGGATAAAGCAATCGACCTTATCGATGAAGCGGGTTCAAAGGTTCGCTTACGTTCATTCGCAGTGCCACCAAACTTAAAGGCACTTGAAGATAAGCTTGAAAATGTTCGCTCAGAAAAGAACGCTGCTGTATCAGGTCAAGAGTTTGAAAAGGCTGCAGCACTTAGAGATACTGAGCAAAAGCTTAAAGATGAGATTGAAGCTACGCGAAAAAATTGGAAAGAAGAGCAAGGCAAGGCCGAATCCAAAGTGACTGTAGATGATGTTGCGGCAGTTGTATCGATGTGGACAGGAATTCCTGTAGCTAAAATCGCTTCTGAAGAATCTTCAAAATTATTACAACTTGAAGAAGAGCTACACAAACGCGTTGTAGGGCAAGGCGAAGCGGTAGAAGCTATTTCTCGTGCGATCCGTCGTGCAAGAGCGGGCCTCAAAGATCCAAAACGACCTATCGGTTCATTTATTTTCTTAGGACCTACAGGTGTTGGTAAAACAGAGCTTGCAAGAGCACTAGCTGAAGTGATGTTTGGTGACGAGGATGCTATGATTCGTGTCGATATGTCTGAGTACATGGAGAAACATTCGACTTCTCGTTTAGTAGGTTCGCCTCCAGGCTATGTAGGCTTTGACGATGGTGGTCAATTGACTGAAAAAGTTCGTCGTAAACCATATTCTGTTGTACTACTAGATGAAATTGAAAAAGCACACCCTGATGTTTTCAATATTCTACTGCAAGTTCTTGAAGATGGTCGTTTAACGGACTCTAAGGGGCGGGTAGTAGACTTCCGTAACACAGTAGTCATTATGACTTCAAATGTCGGTGCGGATGCTCTTAAATATCAAAAAAGCCTTGGTTTTAATGTAGGTGGCGCAGATTCTAAACATAAAGATATGAAGAGTACGATGCTGGAAGAATTGAAAAAAGCATTCCGTCCAGAATTCTTAAACCGTATTGATGAAATGATTGTCTTCCATTCATTAGAAAAAGAGCATTTAAAAGAAATCATTGCGATGATGGGGAATGCTCTAACAAAACGGTTGAAAGAACAAGATATCTCACTAGAATTAACAGATGCAGCGCTTGAAAAAATTGCACAGGAGGGCTATGACCCTCAATACGGTGCACGTCCACTACGTCGAGCATTACAAAAACAAGTGGAAGACCGATTATCAGAAGAATTACTAAAAGGTAATGTGGAGAAGGGTAATCACGTTGTTATTGATTATATAAACGATGAGTTTATTGTGAAGAAAAAAGAGGGAGTTTCTATCTCTAAATAATTTCAAGTGAAAGACAGTGAGGCATTAAGTGCCAAGCTGTCTTTTTTTTTGTACAATTAATATAAGAACAAATATTCGAGGTGATGGAAAGTTGGCTAAGAAAAAAACGAAATTTGTATGTTCAGGCTGTGGCTATGAATCGGCAAAATGGATGGGAAGATGTCCGGGCTGTGGGGAATGGAATAAGATGGTAGAGGAAGTAGAAGTTATTGCGAAAGGACCACGTGGGGCATTCCAGCATTCCGCTACAGTTACTCAAAAGGCAATTCCTATTATTCAGGTGGAAGCTAGTGAAGAGTCCCGTGTAGCGACAGAAATGGGCGAGCTGAACCGCGTGTTAGGTGGTGGTATTGTGCCGGGATCTCTAGTATTAATAGGTGGTGATCCTGGGATTGGGAAATCCACATTATTACTACAAGTTTCAGCTTTGCTTTCCAATAAAGGTCATCGTGTACTTTATATTTCTGGTGAGGAATCTATCCGTCAAACGAAGCTACGTGCGGAGCGTTTGGGGGTAATTTCACAAGAACTATACATTTATTCCGAAACAAATCTTGAGTTTTTGAATCAAACGATTGAGGAAGTACAGCCGAAATTTGTCATTGTCGATTCCATTCAAACCGTCTTTCATCCAGAGGTAACAAGTGCGCCAGGTAGTGTCTCGCAGGTCCGTGAGTGTACAGCTGAGCTTATGCGAATTGCTAAGACTAAAGGAATTGCGATCTTCTTAGTTGGGCATGTTACGAAAGAGGGGCAAATTGCAGGGCCTCGTATTTTAGAGCATATGGTGGATACGGTCCTGTATTTTGAAGGGGAAAGACATCATAATCATCGTATTTTACGAAGTCAAAAGAACCGTTTCGGCTCTACAAATGAAATTGCTATATTTGAAATGCTACAGGGTGGACTAAAAGAGGTGTTGAACCCGTCTGAGCTATTTTTACAGGAACGTTCACAAGGAGCAGCGGGCTCCACGATTGTTGCCTCAATGGAGGGAACAAGGCCAATTCTCGTTGAAATTCAGTCGCTTGTGACGCCTACCAGCTTTAATTACCCTAAACGGATGGCAACAGGGGTTGATCAAAATAGAGTGCAATTGCTAATGGCCGTACTTGAAAAGCGTATGGGCCTCATGCTACAAGCACAGGATGCATATATTAAAGTTGCTGGTGGTGTAAAATTGGACGAACCCGCCATCGATTTAGCTGTTCTGACAAGCATCGTTTCTAGCTTTAAGGATCAGGCTGTGCGAGCAACGGATTGCTTTGTTGGTGAGGTAGGTCTGACAGGAGAGGTGCGTCGAGTATCCCGTATTGAGCAACGTGTCATTGAAGCAGCGAAGCTTGGTTTTAAAAGAGTATTCATTCCTACATCCAATATAGGTGGATGGGATTTTCCACAAGGGATTGAAATTATCGGGGTAGAAACGATAAAGGATGCATTAAATGCCTGCTTTAGAGAGTTATAGGAAAAACCATGCATGTTAGATAGTATTCTGACATGCATTTCCTTCATTTTTGACGGAAAAAGACGAAACTCAAGTAAAGGGATAGGCGTCCTAGTTAATGCATGGTGAAGGTGTGATGGAAAATAGAGATTAAATAATGATAATTTGATGGGCTGATGAAGGATTTTCTACAGTAAACTATGTATAATCTTAACTAACAATAGGAGGTGACAGCTTGTGAAAAAATTTGTTCAAATTGCTTTTTTACTGATTGGAGGAGCGTTGGGCCTTGTTTTCTTACCGCCATTATACGAATTGCTTCATTTATCATCTAATCCTTGGCTTGATAATCCTTACGTATCAGTAGCATTAGGAGCGCTTTTACTGTTTACATTGTCATTTGCGTTTTCCGATTATTTTGTGAAGCTCATTAGCTGGATGGAAGAGGTCCTGTTTAAGGTCCCTGTCGGAGATTTATTATTCGGTACGCTTGGCCTAATAATAGGGCTAATTGTAGCGTATTTCTTAGGCTTTGCTATTAATAGTGTAAAGGTCCCCTTTGTTACAGAGGTGCTCCCTATTATCCTGTCATTTGTATTAGGATATTTAGGCTTCCGTCTAGGTTTTAGAAAAAGGGATGAATTAATTCAGCTTTTTACTTTACGTAGTAATCATACGAAGAAAAAAGCTGCTGAGGGTGCTGAAATTCCAGAAGTGCGAGGAAGTTACAAATTATTAGATACAAGTGTCATTATTGATGGTCGTATCGCAGATATTTCTGAAACAGGATTCATCGAAGGGGTTCTAGTGGTGCCTCAGTTTGTCCTTACAGAGCTTCAGCATATTGCCGATTCCTCTGATACATTAAAGCGTACAAGAGGACGTCGAGGTTTAGATATATTAAGAAAGTTACAGGACGAACGTAAGACAGATGTAGAGATTACAGATGAGGATTTTGAGGATGTGCAAGAGGTAGATTTAAAACTTGTACGACTGGCAAAAAAAATGGGTAACGATACTCAGATCGTCACAAATGATTTTAACCTTAATAAAGTCTGTGAGCTACATCATGTGAAAGTATTAAATATAAATGACTTAGCGAATGCCGTAAAACCTGTCGTGATTCCAGGTGAAGATATGCAGGTGGTAGTCATTAAGGATGGGAAAGAGCATAATCAAGGGGTCGCTTATTTAGACGATGGTACGATGATTGTTGTGGAGGGCGGTCGTAGCTTTATAGGACAGGCCATAACAGTAACAGTAACGAGTGTATTGCAGACGTCAGCTGGTCGTATGATATTTGCGAAGCCGAAGGACGATTAGGATGTGAAAAAAATGCAGTATGAAGTAGTCTTACCTGCCGCAGGAAGCGGTAAACGTATGGGGGCAGGGCAAAATAAATTATTTTTAAAACTTTTAAAGAAGCCTATACTGATACACACGTTAGAGGTCTTTCAACAAGATCCCTTTTGCACAGGTATTTGGCTCGCGGTAAAACCGGAGGAGCGTATCTATATTCAAGAATTGCTCGATGAATATCGCATTACGAAAGTCAAAGGTTTACCTGATGGTGGTGCTGAACGACAGCATTCTGTACATTCATGTATGAAGGAAATGCAACAGGTAGACATTGTGCTTGTTCATGATGCGGCACGGCCTTTTATTACACATGATATTATTGCAAATCTTGTTCAAAGTGCCCACGACTTTGGTGCGGCTATTGCAGGTGTCCGAGCGAAAGATACAATGAAAAAAGTTAGAAATGGTGTCATTGAGGAAACGGTAGATCGCGACAGCCTATGGATGATTCAAACGCCGCAAGCCTTTCGGTTTGATTTAATTGTTGAGGCAGAGGATATTGCTGAAAAAGTAGGTTTTCTTGGTACCGATGAAGCGATGCTAGTCGAGCGTCTTGGTCACACGGTGCATATTGTAGAAAGCAGCTACGAAAATGTAAAAATGACGACGCAAGAGGATTTACTATTCGGAGAAGCTATTTTACGAAAACGCGTATTGCAACTAAACGAATAGTTATTAGTTTAAACATCTCATTAGTGATAGTTGCTAATGAGATTTTATATTTATATAGCAAGAAATGACGAAGAGGATATGCTTGTTTTTTAGCTGTCGTTCAAATGCCTGTTGTAATAATGGCGTGCGACACCAATGTGAATAAGGATTTGTTAGCTTGAAAAAACTAGAAGCAATCAAGGTGGTAAGGTGTAATAGATCTAACGGTACAAGAAAATGCTCACTATTTGCTATCAGCTCAATTTCCTAGGAAATATGTTAAAATGTGAGGGTATAATAGTGAGTAAATAGATAAAAGTGAAGGAAGGTGAATGAGACTGCATTAGGCAAACTAGGAGCAATAAAATCCTCATGTATTGCTAACGTAGTCTCTCTATCATATGTTTCGAATTGGACAAGGTTTTGATGTACATGCATTTGAAGTAGGGCGTCCATTAATTATCGGGGGTATTACTATTCCACATGAAAAAGGATTAGTTGGACATTCAGATGCAGATGTTTTATTACACACAGTGACAGATGCAGCGCTAGGAGCAATTGGAGAAGGAGATATTGGACGTCATTTTCCAGATACAGATCCAGCTTTTAAGGACGCGGATTCAGCCAAATTATTAGAATACATTTGGAAAATTGTTGAGGATAAAGGATATATTCTAGGGAATGTGGATTGTACAATTATGGCTCA
This sequence comes from Lysinibacillus sp. UBA5990, assembly GCF_002429815.1. Lineage (NCBI taxonomy): Bacteria > Bacillati > Bacillota > Bacilli > Caryophanales > Bacillaceae > Lysinibacillus > Lysinibacillus sp. UBA5990. Next base: position 56,415 of record NZ_DJAY01000009.1, on the reverse strand, counting down.
ACGACCAAAAATGGCACCATATATTGAGCAAATGCAAAATCGTATTGCAGAATTATTACATGCTGAGCCGTCACAGGTAAATGTCAAAGCGACTACAACTGAACGTCTAGGTTTTACTGGTCGTGAGGAAGGTATAGCAGCGATGGCAACGATTCTTTTGATTAAGAAGTAAATGTGAGTGAACTCCGCTTTTATTTCCAGTTACAGAGTGGTAAAATGAACAAAGTCAATTTTGATCGAAAATTTAGGAGGCTTTTAATATGACGAAAGAAGTTCGCGTTCGTTACGCGCCATCTCCAACAGGTTTTTTACATATCGGTGGGGCACGTACAGCATTATTCAATTATTTATATGCAAAACATCATAACGGTAAATTCATTGTACGTATTGAAGATACGGATATTGAACGTAATGTAGAGGGTGGAGAAGCATCTCAGCTAGATAACCTAAAATGGTTAGGTATTGAATATGATGAGTCCATTGATATTGGTGGACCTTATGCGCCTTATCGTCAAATGGAGCGTCTTGATATTTATAAAGAGCACGCTGAAAAGCTATTAGAGCAAGGTGCAGCCTATAAATGCTTCTGTTCTTCAGAAAAACTAGAAGCATCTCGTGAGGAACAAAAAGCAAGAGGTGTAGCAGCTCCTACTTATGATGGTACATGCCGTCATCTATCTACTGAGGAAGTTGCAGCTAAAGAAGCAGCAGGTGAGCCATACACAATTCGTATGCGCGTACCAGCAAATGTAACATATGATTTTGAAGATTTAGTCCGTGGACAAGTTACATTTGAATCTAAAGACATTGGCGACTGGGTAATTGTAAAAGCAAACGGAATTCCAACATATAACTATGCTGTAGTTCTAGATGATCACTTCATGGAGATATCACATGTTTTCCGTGGAGAAGAGCATTTATCTAATACGCCAAAGCAAATGATGATTTTTGATGCATTTGGTTGGGAGTACCCACGCTTCGGTCATATGACATTAATTATTAATGAAAACCGTAAAAAGCTATCAAAACGTGATGAATCCATTATTCAATTTGTCACTCAGTATAAGGATTTAGGGTATCTTCCAGAAGCAATGTTCAACTTCTTTGCTTTACTTGGCTGGTCTCCAGAAGGGGAAGAGGAAATTTTCTCTAAAGAAGAATTTATTAAAATCTTTGATGAAAAGCGTCTTTCTAAATCACCATCTATGTTCGATAAACAGAAGTTGACATGGATGAATAATCAATATATTAAAAAACTATCTTTAGAAGAAGTGGTTGCTTTATCTTTACCACATTTACAAAAAGCTGGACTCTTACCAGAGGAGCTTACAGCGGAGCAACATGCATGGGCAACGGATTTAATTGGGCTTTACCATGACCAAATGAGCTTTGGTTCAGAGATTGTTGAATTATCTAGCCTATTCTTTAAAGACCATATTGAATATGATGAAGAAGCCAAAGCTGTTTTAGCAGGAGAACAAGTACCTGAGGTAATGGCTGCATTCAAGACACAACTTGAAGAATTAGAAGAATTTACGCCAGATGCAGTAAAAGCAGCTATAAAAGCTGTGCAGAAAGCAACAGGTCATAAAGGTAAAAATTTATTTATGCCAATCCGTGTTGTCACAACGGGTGAAACACATGGGCCTGAGCTGCCAAATGCTATTTGCTTAATCGGCAAAGAGAAAGCAATTGATCGTGTAGGAAAGTTTGCGCAATAAATAGAAATTCATTGACAATTGATTCGTTCGTTGTAAAATGTATTTACATTGATAAAGCGTTGATAAGGAGAAGTAAGTGGCGCATGCTCTAAAGAGAGGACCATCACCGGCTGAAAGTGGTCTGAGTCTAGGCAAAACTGAAATGCACCTTTGAGCATAAAGCTGAACTATAGTAGGCTTTATCGATTCGTTCTCGTTAAAGAACGTCCAGAGTGGGAGGCTTTTTGCCTTCAATCAGAGTGGAACCACGCAAATTCAAGCGTCTCTGTCATTCCTTTTAGGGATGATAGGGGCGTTTTTTATTTTATCTTCATTCATTGATGAAGAGGGATGCATTTCAAACAAACATGCCACATCATCTTAGGCAGAGAATTCTAAAGAAAATTGACTACAGTGACAGCTCTGTATGAAGGATTTCTAGGAATTTGAGCAAGACCAACATAAAAAGGGGGAGATTTTGTGTTAAAAAGGATGAAAGAAGATGTGGAAACCATTTTTGAGAATGATCCAGCAGCGCGTAGTGTTTTTGAAGTGGTATTAACATATTCCGGTTTGCATGCCACATGGGCACATCGAGTGGCTCATTGGTTCTTTAAAAAACGTTTTTATTTCATGGCTCGTGCAATTTCACAAATTAGCCGCTTTTTTACGGGTATTGAAATTCATCCTGGTGCGAAAATTGGCCGCCGCTTTTTTATAGACCATGGTATGGGTGTTGTCATTGGTGAGACATGTGAAATTGGTGATAATGTTACATTGTATCAAGGTGTAACTCTAGGGGGCACAGGGAAAGAAAAAGGGAAACGTCACCCTACATTAGAGGATAATGTCCTTGTAGCAACGGGCGCTAAAGTATTAGGCTCTATTACAATTGGCGAGAATAGTAAAATTGGTGCGGGGTCAGTTGTTTTAAAAGAGGTGCCGCCAAATGCCACCGTGGTCGGTATACCTGGTAAAATAGTGATTAAGGATGGAGTTCGTCTAGAGAAAAAGCTAGATCATCAAAATATACCTGATCCTGTAGAAGATCGCTGTCAAGCTTTTGAGAAGCAGATCATTGAATTAAAGCAAGAAATTGAACGCTTACAAAAGGAGAGAGAGACACAATGAGTATTCAAATTTTTAACTCATTATCACGACAAAAAGAAACCTTCGTACCGCTAGAAGAAGGCAAAGTGAAAATGTATGTCTGCGGTCCTACCGTTTATAACTATATCCATATCGGGAATTCACGTCCTGTTATAGTTTATGACACAGTACGTCGCTATTTCCAATATAAAGGCTATGATGTAAAGTTTGTATCCAACTTTACGGATGTAGACGATAAAATTATTAAGGCTGCCAATGAGCTGGGTGAAGAAGTGCATGAGTTAACAGAGCGCTTTATTGCTGCGTACTATGAAGATGTTACTGCATTAGGGTGCAAAAAGGCAGATGTTCATCCACGCGTTACCGAGCATATGGCTGATATCATTCAGTTTATCCAAGTCTTAATTGAAAAAGGCTATGCTTATGAGTCAGCTGGTGATGTATATTACCGTACACGTAAGTTTAATGGCTATGGTAAATTATCACATCAATCAGTGGATGATTTAAAAATTGGCGCACGTATTGAAGCTGGCGAGAAAAAAGATGATGCATTAGATTTTGCTTTATGGAAGGCAGCGAAACCAGGTGAAATTTTCTGGGAAAGTCCTTGGGGCAATGGCCGTCCTGGTTGGCATATTGAATGTTCTGTAATGGCTCGTGAGCATTTAGGAGATACTATTGATATTCACGCTGGTGGACAGGATTTAACTTTCCCACACCACGAAAATGAAATTGCACAATCAGAAGCTCATAATGATAAAACATTTGCACGTTATTGGATGCATAATGGTTATATTAATATAGATAATGAAAAAATGTCTAAATCTCTTGGGAATTTTATTCTGGTGAATGATATTCGTAAACAAATTGATCCACAAGTACTACGGTTCTTTATGTTGTCTGTACATTATCGTCATCCCATTAATTTTGCGAAGGATTTAGTAGAGGCAGCTGCAGCTGGCTTAGAGCGCATTCGTACAGCCTACAACAATGTGAAGCATCGCCTTACGACTACTGTAAGCTTAGGCGATCACTCAGATGAGTGGCTTAATAAAATTTCTGAACAAAAAGCGCAATTTGAAGAGGCGATGGATGATGATTTTAATACGGCTAACGGGATTTCGGTATTATTTGAGTTAGCTCGTATTGCTAATATTTATTTAAACGAAACGAATACTTGCAAGAAAGTGTTAGAAACTTTTATTGAAACTTTCGAAGTACTAGGTGACGTCTTAGGTATTAAATTTGCAAAAGAAGAAGAATTATTAGACGAAGAAATTGATGCATTACTACAAGAACGTGTAGAGGCACGAAAGAATCGTGATTTTGCTCGTTCTGATGAGATTCGTGACCATTTGCAAGCCCAAGGTATCATTTTAGAAGATACGCGACAAGGAACTAGATGGAAACGAGGGTAATTAAGTTGGATAAACTTCGCAATGAAGATGTTAAGCAATTAAATGCGTTGGCGTTAGCCTATATGGGTGACGCTGTATTGGAGCAAAAGATACGAGAACACTTACTACGTTCAGGTCGAGTTAAACCGAATACACTTCATCGAGAGGCAACAAGTTACGTTTCGGCAAAAGCACAATCTATGATTGTTCATCGTATGATGGATGAGAATTATTTAACAGAGGAGGAGTTGGCAGTGTTCCGCCGTGGACGTAATGCCAAGTCCGGCTCTGTACCAAAAAATACAGATGTTCAAACTTATCGAAATAGCTCAGGCTTTGAGGCGGTACTTGGTAGTTTATATTTATTAAATGAACTTGAACGCGTCTATGAAATCATTGCATATGCTATTCAAATCATCGAGGAATCGAAAGGAGTGTAGAAATAATGACAGAACAGAATGGAGAAATTATTGCAGGTAAAAACCCAGTGTTAGAAGCACTTCGTTCAGGACGCGATATGAATAAAGTATGGATTGCAGAGGGTGTAAAAAAATCGGGTGTCAACGAACTGCTAGATCTAGCTCGAGAACGCGGAGTGATCGTTCAGTTTGTTCCGAAAAAGAAAGTCGACCAATTATCAAGTGCAAATCATCAAGGGATTGTTGCTTCTGTTGCAGCTTATCAGTATGCTGAACTAGAGGATTTATTTGCTGCAGCCGCAAAAAAACAAGAAGATCCTTTTTTCTTAATCTTAGATGAGCTTGAAGATCCACATAATCTAGGTTCTATTATGAGAACAGCTGATGCAATAGGAGCGCATGGTATTATTATTCCTAAGCGCCGTTCAGTGAGTTTAACAGCTGTCGTGGCGAAGGCATCAACAGGCGCTATTGAGCACGTTCCTGTGGTCCGTGTAAACAATTTAGCTCAAACAGTAGATGAACTAAAAGAACGAGGTGTATGGATTGCTGGTACAGATGCAAAGGGCTCTGTAGACTATCGAAAAATGGATGCAACATTACCATTGGCTATCATTATCGGTAGTGAAGGTAAGGGAATGGGGCGCTTATTAAAAGAGAAATGTGACTTCTTGTATCATTTACCGATGGTAGGACATGTGACATCACTGAACGCCTCAGTAGCTGCAGCGCTATTAATGTACGAAGTGTATCGTAAACGTCAAGAAGCGATTGAGTAACAATGAAAAACATTTTGCTAGTTGATGGCTATAATATGATTGGGTCCTGGAAAGAGCTTCGACCATTGCGGGATACAAATTTTGAGGATGCTCGCAAAAGGTTGATAGAACTTATGGCTGAATATAAAGCAGCTATGGGTTGGCGCGTGATCATTGTTTTTGACGCACATCTAGTTCCAGGCGTAGAGCAATCTTATTTAGAAAGTGATGTTGAAGTCATTTATACTCGGAAAAATGAAACGGCAGATGAGCGTATTGAAAAAATGACGCATGAACTTAAGGCTAGAAACGTACAAATACACGTAGCAACTTCCGATATGGCAGAGCAAAGTGTTATCTTTGGTAATGGAGCCTTGAGAAAATCAGCTAGAGAACTAGAAATAGATACAAGCATTATCCAGCATAAAATATCACACGATGTGAAAAGGAAACAAGAAAGTAGACCACCTTCACGTATAGAATTAAAGCCAGATGTGGCGATAGCATTCGAAAAATGGAGACGTGGATTGAAATGATTGATTGACGCATATTTTCCAATTCCGTTATACTGTTCCTAATTATCTGTTGTGGCTGAGGTGATACCATGTTTAAAAATAGCATTGTACAAGTGACACAAGATTTTGAACGATTCAATGATGAAGAACTTATTGAAATGGTGCATCAAGGTAATACAGATGCGTTGGATTATTTAATTACGAAATACCGTTTGTTAGTTAGAGCGAAGGCTAGATCCTATTTCTTAATTGGTGCCGATAAGGAAGATATTGTGCAAGAGGGCATGATCGGTTTATATAAAGCGATTCGTGATTTTAAAGGGGACAAGCTAGCTTCTTTCCGAGCTTTTGCTGAGCTATGTATTACAAGGCAAATTATTACCGCTATTAAAACGGCTACTAGGCAAAAGCATATACCTCTTAACTCTTATATTTCTTTGGACAAGCCCATTTTTGATGAAGAATCAGACCGAACGCTAATGGATGTTTTAACAGGCGCTATCATGGATGATCCAGAAGAATTAATAATTCATAGAGAAGAGTTTGGTTATTTAGAAGAGAAAATGAGTGAGATTTTAAGTGAACTAGAGTTACAGGTTTTAGCTCTATATCTAGATGGCCGATCATATCATGAAATTTCTGCAAAATTAAATCGTCATGTGAAATCGATTGATAATGCTTTGCAGAGAGTGAAGCGTAAATTAGAGCGACATTTAGTCCTTGAAGAAATGTCTTAGAGGGCATAGGCTTTATTGACATTGACAAATATAGGTGTTAGTCTTAAAAAGACAAAGTGCCGAAAAAGGTGAGTATATGGCAAAAAAAGTCGTGCTAAATTGCGAGAAATGTGGATCGAGAAATTACACGTTCCCGGCTAAAGAAGGCTCTACTGTACGCCTCGAATTAAAGAAATTTTGCTCGCATTGCAATGAACATACAGTGCATAAACAAACGCTATAAAATGATATGTAAATAGACAGATTTGATTGATTCGGAGGTTAAGCTAGAATGGGCAAGATCAAAGGCTTTTTCAGTGATGTAATGTCAGAAATGCGCAAAACAAGCTGGCCAAAAAGTAAAGAGCTGACTAAATATACAGTCGTTGTAATTTCAACTGTTGTCATTATGGCTTTATTTTTTGTGTTAGTTGACTTAGGTGTTTCATCATTATTCCGCTGGTACTTAGATTTATAATTTAGTAAATAGCATGTTAATACTTATGAAATAGCCCGTCCATTGCAATAACGGGTTTTTTCGTTTGTTTTATCTTCATTCAGCAGACAATTCCATCTTTATGGGCAAGTGATATGGGTGAAGTGAATGGTAGTAAGATAATCTCATTATGATAAGTATGATAGTAGCAATAGATGACTATGCTAGTTTCGATACATATCATCAGGCTATTCTTAATAGGTAAAGGCTGCAGTGTCTATATGAGATGTTTGTGAAAAGGGTAAGGAATGCATCTAGCATATCACGATTCATTTTCACTTTTATTTGTAAGGGAGGGACGGACGAGGAGTCCTAGTAGTTATGGAGAAAAATTGGTATGTTGTTCATACGTATTCAGGGTATGAGAACCGAGTAAAAGCAAACCTAGAGAAACGTGTAGAAACAATGGGAATGCAAGATAAAATCTTCCGAGTGATTGTTCCTGAGCATGAGGAAACAGAAATGAAGGATGGGAAAAAGCGTACAATGATGCGTAAAGTTTTCCCAGGTTATGTATTAGTAGAGCTTATAATGACAGATGATTCTTGGTATGTAGTGCGTAATACGCCAGGTGTAACAGGCTTTATCGGGTCATCTGGTGGAGGAGCAAAACCAACACCTTTACTACCTGAAGAAGCGGATCGTCTACTACAGCAAATGGGTATGACTGATAAAGTTGTCGAAGTAGATATCTCTATTGGTGAAGCAGTTGAAGTATTAGAAGGGCCATTCGCTCATTTCCAAGGACGTGTTGAAGAAATTGACACAGAAAAAGGAAAAGTGAAAGTATCTGTTGATATGTTTGGTCGCGAAACAATTATGGAGCTAGACTTCGAACAAATTCAAAAATTATAGTACAATTACTAGAACTGTGACATGCCAATTGGTAGATGTTTCGCAGATTTTGTTAATTACCACTTGCTTAAAAAAATTAAAAGTGGTATCATTTCAAAGGTCAGACTGTCATACTTTTGTTTGACGTCTGTAATGATAATTTTAATGTTATCGGCACTTAGCTGACAGACAGATATTGAGTGGGAGGGGCAACCCAATTACCACATCACGGACTTAAGGAGGTGTGTCTCGTGGCTAAAAAAGTTATTAAAGTTGTAAAACTTCAAATCCCTGCTGGTAAAGCTAACCCAGCTCCACCGGTTGGTCCTGCATTAGGTCAAGCGGGTGTGAACATCATGGGATTCTGTAAAGAATTCAATGCGCGTACTGCTGATCAAGCTGGTCTTATTATTCCAGTTGAAATTTCAGTATTCGAAGACCGTTCATTCACTTTCATTACAAAAACTCCACCTGCAGCAGTTCTACTTAAAGTAGCAGCTGGTATCCAATCTGGATCTGGTGAACCAAATCGTAAAAAAGTGGCAACGGTTAAACGTGATAAAGTTCGCGAAATCGCTGAAACTAAAATGCCAGACCTTAACGCTGCTTCAGTAGAAGCTGCTATGTTAATGGTAGAAGGTACTGCACGAAGCATGGGTATTGTTATCGAAGACTAATCCCAGTTACTTGATGTTTTGTTTTTTGGAAGGTTGCGAAGTTTCTTTGTGAACACGCAACCTTTATTCGTGGGAGGTAAAATCCGCTATAACCACAATCAAGGAGGAAATATATAATGGCTAAAAAAGGTAAAAAACTGCAAGATGCAGCTAAATTAATTGATCGTAACTCACTATATAGTGCACAAGAAGCAATCGAACTTGCTCAAAAAACTAGCACAGTAAACTTCGACGCTACTGTAGAAGTTGCTTTCCGCTTAGGTATTGATACTCGTAAAAACGACCAACAAATCCGTGGTGCTGTAGTGCTACCAAACGGTACTGGTAAAACACAACGCGTATTAGTATTCGCGAAAGGTGAAAAACTTAAAGAAGCAGAAGCAGCTGGTGCTGATTATGTAGGTGATGCAGAGTACATCCAAAAAATCCAACAAGGTTGGTTTGATTTCGATGTAATCGTAGCAACTCCTGACATGATGGGTGAAGTTGGTAAACTTGGCCGTGTATTAGGACCTAAAGGCTTAATGCCAAACCCTAAAACTGGTACAGTTACTTTCGATGTAACAAAAGCTATCGAAGAAATCAAAGCTGGTAAAGTAGAATACCGTGCTGATAAAGCTGGTATCATCCACGCTCCTATCGGTAAAGTTTCTTTCTCTGCAGAAAAATTAGTAGAAAACTTCTTAGCTGTATTTGATGTAGTTCAAAAAGCAAAACCTGCTGCAGCTAAAGGTACTTACATGAAATCTGTAAATATTACAACTACAATGGGTCCAGCTGTTAAAATTGACGCTGCTAACGTAGTAGTAAAATAATTTAAATATATATATTGACAACAGCAATGATTACATGATATGATCATTGCTGTTGTGAATTATCCATTTGTACCGTAGACAGTAGGAGTGACTTGTCACTTAATGTTCCTACCGAGGACATCGGAATTCAGATTCTTATTTAAAGATGATGACTTTCAGCCTCTGTGTCTATTTGACGTAGGGGCTTTTCTTTTGTCGGTATAAATGACCCATTCTAATAGGAGGTGTCATCATGAGCAAAGCAATCGAAAACAAACAAGTACAAGTTCAAGAGATTACTGAGAAATTCCAAAACGCTTCTTCTGTAGTAGTAGTGGATTACCGTGGTCTTAATGTTGCACAAGTAACAGAGCTTCGTAAACAACTTCGTGAAGCTGGCGTTGAGTTCAAAGTATACAAAAACACTTTAACTCGTCGTGCTGCTGAAGCTGCTGGTCTTGAAGGAATCAACGACGTATTAGTTGGTCCTAACGCAATTGCGTTCTCAAATGAAGATGTTGTAGCGCCTGCTAAAATCATCAACGAGTTCGCTAAGAAAAACGAAGCTTTAGAAATTAAAGCTGGTATTATCGAAGGTACAATCTCTTCTGTTGAAGATGTTAAAGCACTTGCAGAACTTCCATCACGCGAAGGTCTACTTTCTATGCTTTTATCTGTACTTCAAGCTCCAGTGCGTAACTTCGCACTTGCAACAAAAGCTGTTGCAGAACAAAAAGAAGAACAAGGCGCGTAATTTAATACGTCCAACAACTTCCGCGGCCTGACCGCAAAAAATAAAACACTATCCAATTAGGAGGAAATTATAATGAACAAAGAGCAAATCTTAGAAGCTATCAAAGCTATGACAGTTCTTGAATTAAACGATTTAGTAAAAGCTATCGAAGAAGAATTCGGTGTAACAGCTGCTGCTCCTGTAGCAGTAGTTGCTGGCGGTGCTGCTGCAGCTGAAGAGAAAACAGAATTCGACGTAGTATTAGCATCTGCTGGTGCAGAAAAAATTAAAGTAATCAAAGTGGTTCGCGAAATCACTGGTTTAGGTCTTAAAGAAGCTAAAGAAGTAGTAGATAACGCTCCTAAAGCTCTTAAAGAAGGCGTTTCTAAAGATGAAGCTGAAGAAATCAAAACTAAACTTGAAGAAGTTGGCGCATCTGTAGAAGTTAAGTAATCTCGCGTTACTTTTAAACAAAAGGAAAGCTCGTCATATTGGCGAGCTTTTTTCTTCATTCTGAGGAGGCGTGAAAATGTCAGATCACTATTATACAAGTAATCCTCAAACTGAGAGTAAACCTCGTCACTGGACATTCAAATTACTAGGGCATACGTTTTCATTTGAAACGGATGCAGGTGTATTTAGTAAAAGCGAAGTAGATTTTGGATCCCGTGTTTTAATAGACGCTTTTCAAATGCCTAATATTGATGGTGCAATTTTTGATATAGGTTGTGGATATGGGCCGATAGGGTTATCCATCGCCAAAGCAAATCCAGACCGTACCGTTTGTATGATGGATATAAATGAACGTGCAGTTGCGCTTTCGCAAAAAAATGCGCAAGTGAACGGTGTTCAAAATGTGCGAATATTTGTGAGTGACGGCCTATCGATGGTTGATAAAGATATAGAAGCAGCAGCTATCTTAACGAATCCACCAATTCGTGCAGGGAAGGAAACGATTTTCCGCTTTTACGATGGAGCTTATGATAGACTAGTGTCATCTGGAGAGCTTTGGGTAGTGATTCAGAAGAAACAAGGAGCGCCATCGACAGTAAGTTACCTAGAAGGTAAATTTTCCGAAGTCGATGTTGTCGAGAAGAAAAAAGGATACTGGATTGTACGTGCAAAAAAATAAATGAAATATGTATAATTTATTGACTTGACAAATCGGCTATGATAATATGATACAATGCAAAAATATTATTTTGAGGTCGTATGCCCTTTTTGTATAGAGTTGTTTTAATATGGGTATACTTGCCAAGATAAGTTTAGTTAACCGAAAATGAGATCTTTTTGAAGACTCGTTTTCTTTTTGTCTTTCGAAATCATACACTATTTGTATGATTTTGCAAAGACCTAATATCGCTTTATTGAGGGGTGAATGAGTTGACAGGTCAACTAGTTCAGTACGGACAACACCGCCAGCGTAGAAGCTTTGCGCGTATTAAAGAGGTGCTTGAGCTTCCAAATCTGATTGAGATTCAAACGGCGTCTTACGAGTGGTTCCTTGAAGAAGGTTTACGTGAAATGTTCCGTGACATTTCGCCGATCGAGGACTTTACAGGTAATCTTTCATTAGAATTCATCGATTATTCATTAGGTGATCCTAAATATGATGTCGATGAGTGTAAAGAGCGAGATGTAACTTACGCAGCTCCATTACGCGTGAAAGTACGTCTTTACAACAAAGAAACAGACGAAGTGAAAGAACAAGATGTCTTCATGGGTGATTTCCCATTAATGACAGAAACAGGTACGTTCATTATCAATGGTGCTGAACGTGTCATCGTTTCACAATTAGTTCGTTCACCAAGTGTGTATTTCCATGATAAAACGGATAAGAACGGTAAAAAAGGTTTTGGAGCTACAGTGATTCCAAACCGTGGTGCATGGTTAGAGTATGAAACGGATGCAAAAGATGTAGTTTATGTACGTATCGATCGTACTCGTAAGTTACCAGTAACCGTATTACTTCGTGCATTAGGTTTTGGCTCAGACCAAGAAATTATCGATATTATCGGTGATAACGAGTATTTACGTAATACGTTAGAAAAAGATAACTCTGAAAGTACTGAAAAAGCACTTTTAGAAATCTACGAGCGTTTACGTCCAGGTGAGCCACCAACAGTTGAAAGCGCGAAAAGTTTATTATACTCTCGTTTCTTCGACGCAAAACGCTATGATTTAGCGAATGTTGGGCGCTACAAAATGAATAAAAAGCTTCATATTAAAAATCGTTTATTCAACCAAACGATTGCTGAAACGCTTGTAGACCCAGAAACAGGCGAAATTTTAGTAGAGAAAGGTACAGTGCTTGATCGCCGTACTTTAGATAAAATCCTACCTTACCTAGAAGATTCTTCAAAAGGTATTGGTTTCCGTACTTTATCACAAGTTGGTGGAGTACTAGAGGATGATGTAACAATCCAATCTATTAAAATTTATGCACCGAAAGATGAAGCACAAAAAGAAATTAATATCATTAGTAATGCCTATATTGATGAAGAAGTGAAAAATATTACACCTGCTGATGTATTGTCTTCAGTAAGCTATTTCTTCAACCTGCTTTATCAAGTAGGAGCAACAGATGATATTGACCATTTAGGTAACCGTCGTCTACGTTCTGTAGGTGAGTTACTGCAAAACCAATTCCGTATCGGTTTATCTCGTATGGAACGTGTAGTACGTGAACGTATGTCTATTAACGACACAGCGGCTATCGTACCACAACAATTAATTAATATCCGTCCAGTAATTGCGTCAATTAAAGAGTTCTTCGGAAGCTCTCAATTATCACAATTCATGGACCAAACAAACCCATTAGCAGAATTAACGCACAAACGTCGATTATCTGCATTAGGGCCTGGTGGTTTAACACGTGAGCGTGCTGGTTTTGAAGTACGTGACGTTCACTACTCTCACTATGGCCGTATGTGTCCAATCGAGACACCAGAGGGTCCAAACATTGGTTTAATCAACTCATTATCTTCTTTCGCTAAAGTAAATAAATTTGGTTTCATCGAAACGCCTTACCGTCGTATTGATCACGAAACAGGTCAAGTAACGGAACAAATTGATTACCTAACAGCTGATGAAGAAGATAACTACTACGTAGCACAAGCAAACTCACCATTAAATCCAGATGGTAGTTTTGCAAATGATGAAGTAGTAGGTCGTTTCCGTGGTGATAACACAGTATTCAATAAAGCTCAAATGGACTACATGGACGTATCTCCTAAACAAGTAGTTTCTGCAGCGACTGCGTGTATCCCATTCTTAGAAAACGATGACTCTAACCGTGCACTTATGGGTGCCAACATGCAACGTCAAGCAGTTCCACTTCTTAACCCAGAAGCCCCATTCGTAGGTACGGGTATGGAACATGTGGATGCACGTGATTCTGGTGCAGCTGTAGTAGCGAAGTATGATGGTATTGTTGAGCACGTTGAGGCTCGCTCTATCCATGTTCGCCGCATTGAAGTTGTAGACGGCAAAGAGGTTAAAGGCGATTTAACAAAATATAAATTACAAAAATTTATTCGTTCAAACCAAGGTACTTCATATAACCAACGTCCACTTGTGAAAGTTGGCGAACGTGTGAAGCCTCGCGATATTTTAGCAGATGGTCCATCTATGGAAAAAGGTGAATTAGCTCTTGGACGTAACGTACTTGTTGCATTCATGACTTGGAACGGCTTTAACTATGAGGATGCTGTTATTATGAGTGAGCGTCTTGTAAAAGACGATGTTTATACATCTGTTCATATTGAAGAATATGAATCAGAGTCTCGTGATACAAAGCTTGGACCTGAAGAAATCACTCGTGATATACCGAATGTCGGGGAAGATGCACTTCGTAACTTAGACGAACGTGGTATTATCCGTATCGGTGCGGAAGTACGCGATGGTGATATTCTTGTAGGGAAAGTTACGCCAAAAGGGGTTACAGAATTAACTGCTGAAGAGCGTTTATTACATGCTATTTTCGGTGAAAAGGCTCGTGAGGTTCGTGATACATCATTACGTGTACCACACGGTGCTGGCGGTATCATTCTGGACGTTAAAGTATTTAACCGTGAAGATGGCGATGAACTACCACCAGGTGTTAACCAATTAGTTCGTGCTTATATTGTTCAAAAACGTAAAATTCGCGTTGGGGACAAAATGGCCGGACGTCACGGTAACAAAGGGGTTATCTCTCGTATCTTGCCAGAAGAAGATATGCCATTCATGCCAGATGGCACGCCTGTAGATATTATGTTAAATCCACTTGGTGTACCTTCTCGTATGAATATCGGACAAGTTTTAGAATTACACTTAGGTATGGCTTCTCGCTACCTAGGCGTCCACATGGCAACACCAGTATTTGATGGTGCGAATGAAGAAGACGTTTGGGAAACAATGGAAGAAGCAGGGATGAACCGTGACGGTAAAACAATCCTGTATGATGGCCGTTCTGGTGAACCATTTGATAACCGTGTATCTGTTGGGATCATGTATATGATCAAACTTGCTCACATGGTTGACGATAAACTTCACGCGCGTTCAACTGGACCTTACTCACTTGTTACGCAGCAACCACTTGGTGGTAAAGCGCAATTTGGTGGACAACGTTTTGGTGAGATGGAAGTATGGGCACTTGAAGCATACGGTGCTGCTTATACCCTTCAAGAAATCTTAACAGTTAAATCCGATGACGTTGTTGGTCGTGTAAAAACATATGAAGCCATCGTTAAGGGTGAAAGTGTACCAGAGCCAGGCGTTCCTGAGTCATTCAAAGTATTGATTAAAGAACTTCAATCTCTTGGTATGGACGTTAAGATGTTAACAGTTAATGATGAAGAAGTAGAGCTTCGTGATTTAGACGAAGAAGAAGATCTTCAACCAGCTGATGCACTTAACATCGCACCACAGCCAGATACTCAAGAAGAGCCAGTAGAGTCTTTTGAATAATGGAAACCAAAATTCACAAAGGTGAATAAGGTCAAACTTATTTTTCAAATTAGCCGGGCAGGATTTAACGCCCTGCCTGGCTTTTTCTTTTAATAAATCATTCTATTTCTAATCCTTTGTCAAAGAGGCAATTCTTTGCAAGCGATTATCGAGCTGCGTAAAAGAGTCTTTATAAAGACCTATACTAGAGGGAGGTAGGCTCCTTGATAGACGTTAATGAATTTGAATATATGAAAATTGGTTTAGCATCCCCTGACAAGATTCGCTCTTGGTCATATGGTGAGGTAAAAAAACCTGAAACAATTAACTACCGTACGTTAAAACCAGAAAAAGATGGTTTATTCTGTGAGCGTATTTTTGGGCCAACTAAGGATTGGGAATGTCATTGTGGTAAATATAAACGTGTTCGCTATAAAGGCGTAGTTTGTGACCGCTGTGGTGTTGAAGTAACGCGTGCTAAAGTTCGTCGTGAACGTATGGGTCATATCGAATTAGCTGCACCAGTTTCTCATATCTGGTACTTCAAAGGTATTCCTAGCCGTATGGGTCTAATTTTAGATATGTCACCGCGTGCACTTGAAGAAGTTATTTATTTTGCTTCATACGTTGTGATTGAGGCTGGTGCGACGAATTTAGAAAGCAAACAATTACTTTCAGAAAAAGAGTACCGTGCATACCGTGAAAAATTCGGAAATACTTTCGAAGCTGCAATGGGTGCAGAAGCAATTAAAAAATTATTAGGCAAAATTGACCTAGAAGATGAGACACATTCTTTAAAAGAAGAGTTAAAATCTGCACAAGGTCAAAGACGTACTCGTGCTATCAAACGTTTAGAGGTTGTTGAATCATTCCGTAACTCAGGTAACTCACCTGAATGGATGATTTTAGATGTACTACCTGTAATTCCACCTGAGCTTCGTCCAATGGTGCAATTAGATGGTGGACGTTTTGCAACTTCAGATTTAAACGATTTATACCGTCGTGTTATCAACCGTAATAACCGTTTAAAACGTTTATTAGATTTAGGTGCTCCAAGCATCATCGTACAAAACGAAAAACGTATGTTACAAGAAGCTGTTGACGCGTTAATTGATAATGGTCGTCGCGGACGTCCTGTAACAGGTCCTGGTAACCGTCCACTAAAATCACTTTCACATATGTTGAAAGGTAAACAAGGTCGTTTCCGTCAAAATCTACTTGGTAAGCGTGTTGACTATTCTGGTCGTTCCGTTATCGTAGTAGGTCCAAACTTAAAAATGTACCAATGTGGTCTACCTAAAGAAATGGCTATTGAATTATTCAAGCCGTTCGTTATGAAGGAATTAGTAGAACGTGGTCTTGCTCATAACATTAAATCTGCTAAGCGTAAAATCGAACGTTTAAACAACGACGTTTGGGATGTATTAGAAGATGTTATCCGTGAGCATCCAGTATTACTTAACCGTGCACCAACGCTACACCGTCTTGGTATTCAAGCATTTGAACCAACGCTAGTAGAAGGTCGTGCTATTCGTCTTCACCCATTAGTATGTACAGCATATAACGCTGACTTCGATGGTGACCAAATGGCGGTTCACGTACCATTGTCTGCTGAAGCTCAAGCTGAGGCTCGTCTTCTGATGCTTGCTGCGCAAAACATCCTGAATCCAAAAGACGGTAAACCGGTCGTAACACCTTCGCAAGATATGGTATTAGGAAACTACTACTTAACGCTTGAACGTGAAAATGCACGTGGAGAAGGTACTATTTTCTACGGTCCAAACGAGGTTTTAATCGCATATGATACAGGTCATGTGCATTTGCATACACGTATTGCTATTAAAGCTAGTTCGTTAAATAACCCAACATTCACAGAGGAACAAAATAATATGTTCCTATTAACGACTGTCGGTAAAGTAATCTTTAACGAAATCTTGCCTGAATCATTCCCTTATATCAATGAGCCGACTGATTTTAACTTAGAGCAAGTGACACCAGAAAAATACTTTGTGAATTTAACAATTGACGAAGACACACTAAAAGAGCTTGAATCAGATAGTGCTTATAATAGCCTTGATGAAAAAGGGAAAATTGACGCACAACGTACAGCTGTATTGCGCAAGCATTTTGAATCTGTACCAGTTGTAAATCCATTCCGTAAAAAGTTCTTAGGAAATATCATTGCTGAAGTATTTAAACGTTTCCACATTACTGAAACGTCTAAAATGCTTGACCGCATGAAAAACCTTGGATTCAAGTATTCAACACGTGCTGGTATTACTGTTGGTGTATCTGATATCGTCGTATTACCTGACAAAGGTGAAATTTTAGCAGTAGCTCAAGAAAAAGTAGATAAAGTTCAAGCGCAATTCCGCCGTGGTTTCATCACAGAGGATGAGCGTTATGACCGTGTTATCTCAAGCTGGAGTGCTGCCAAAGATGAAATCCAAGCGAAACTGATGAAGTCTCTTGAGAAAACAAACCCAATCTTCATGATGTCTGACTCAGGTGCCCGTGGTAACGCATCTAACTTTACACAGTTAGCAGGTATGCGTGGTCTGATGGCCAACCCGGCTGGTCGTATCATCGAACTACCAATTAAATCTTCATTCCGTGAAGGTTTAACAGTATTAGAGTACTTCATCTCAACTCACGGTGCTCGTAAAGGTCTTGCCGATACAGCCCTAAAAACTGCCGATTCAGGTTACTTAACACGTCGTCTTGTTGACGTTGCACAGGATGTAATTGTGCGCGAAGATGACTGTGGTACTGACCGTGGTTTAACAATTGGTGCATTAATGGAAGGCACAGAGCTAATCGAGGCTCTAGATGAACGTATTGTTGGTCGTCATACGAAGAAAACAATCTTCCACCCTGAAACTGGTGAAGTGATTCTAAACAAAGATGGTTTAATCGATCAAGATGTGGCTCGTGCAATTATCGAAGCTGGTATTGAAGAAGTGACTATCCGTTCAGCATTTACATGTAATACAAAACATGGCGTATGTAAAAAATGTTACGGCATGAACTTAGCAACAGGTGAAAAGGTTGAGGTAGGAGAGGCAGTTGGTATTATTGCTGCTCAATCAATCGGTGAACCGGGTACACAGTTAACAATGCGTACATTCCATACAGGTGGTGTTGCCGGGGACGATATTACACAAGGTCTTCCACGTATCCAAGAGATCTTTGAAGCACGTAATCCAAAAGGTCAATCTGTTATTTCAGAGATCGCAGGTACTGTTTCAGATATCACAGAAATCCGTGAGGGCTTAAAAGAAATCACTGTCCAAGGTGACGTAGAAACTCGTAAGTATCAAGCGCCTTATAATGCACGTCTAAAAGTTATCGAAGGTGATAATGTAGAGCGTGGTCAAGTTTTAACAGAGGGTTCTATCGATCCAAAACAATTGTTAAAAGTCAAAGACGTTTCAACTGTTCAAGAATATTTATTAAAAGAAGTTCAAAAAGTATACCGTATGCAAGGGGTAGAAATTGGAGATAAACATATCGAAGTAATGGTTCGCCAAATGCTTCGAAAAGTACGTGTAATTGAAGCTGGAGATACAGATTTATTACCAGGTTCATTACTAGATATCCACCAATTTGCAGAGGCAAACGCAGATGCTGTTATGAATGGCAAAAACCCTGCTACTTGTCGTCCTGTAATCCTAGGTATTACAAAAGCTTCTCTTGAAACAGAATCATTCTTATCTGCAGCATCGTTCCAAGAAACAACACGTGTGTTAACAGATGCAGCAATTAAGGGTAAACGTGACGAGCTTCTTGGATTAAAAGAGAACGTAATTATCGGTAAACTTGTTCCTGCAGGTACTGGTATGCAACGTTACCGTCAAATCCGCATCGAAAAAGATGAGCTTGACACAGAAGTCGTTTCTGCTGAATAAACATTAAAAATATGCCGAAGAGATGGAATTACGCCATCTCTTCGGACTTTTTAAAGATATTAGTTGACAGTATAAAATGGTAATGATAATATATTGAAGGTTGATAGTTAACTGTCTGTACTTCGGAGGATATGAAAATGTCTTATGATAAAGTAAGGACTAGTCAAACAATCATAGGTACAAAGCAAGCAGTAAAAGCAATGCGAGCCGGTTCAGTGAAAGAACTTCTTGTGGCACTTGATGCAGACAATTGGGTAACCGATTTGGCCATATCTTTCGCGAGAGAAATCGGTATACCAGTTATTCTTGTTGAGTCCAAAAAGGAACTGGGCAAGGCCTGTGGAATCCACGTTGGAGCTGCGGTAGTTGCAATTACTGGAGAGTAGTTTTTGTGTATTAAACACAAAGACTTTGTTTTTACCCAAAAAATGAACCACCTGGATGTGTGGTATTAACAAGGAATAAATGAAGGGAGGAAAAATCGATGCCTACAATTAACCAATTAGTACGTAAGCCTCGTCAATCTAAAAGCACGAAATCAAAATCACCAGCGTTAAACAAAGGATATAACTCATTTAAAAAATCTTTAACTGATGTTAAATCTCCACAAAAACGTGGTGTTTGTACTCGTGTTGGTACAATGACACCTCGTAAACCAAACTCAGCGTTACGTAAATACGCTCGTGTACGTTTAACTAACCAAATTGAGGTTACAGCTTATATCCCAGGTGAAGGCCACAACTTACAAGAGCACAGTGTTGTTCTTATCCGTGGCGGACGCGTAAAAGACTTAGCGGGTGTTCGTTACCATATCGTACGTGGAGCTCTTGATACAGCTGGTGTAAACGGTCGTTTACAATCACGTTCTAAATACGGAACAAAACGCCCTAAAGAAAAAAAATAATTTAACGTTCAATAACGTTATTTAAAACTGAGCCTCCTACTAATTGTCACAAATATCGAATCTTGCTAGCAGATTTGATATTTGATTGACGACTATAAAAAGGCTAACTTATAAAATAATCGATATTTATTCGAAAGGAGGAAAACACATGCCTCGTAAAGGTCCTGTTTCCAAACGTGACGTGTTACCAGATCCAATTTATAGTTCAAAACTAGTAACTCGTTTAATCAATAAAATGATGGTTGATGGTAAAAGAGGTACTTCTCAAAAGATTTTATACGGTGCGTTCGAAATTGTTAAAGAACGTTCTGGTGAAAATCCAATTGAAGTATTCGAAGCCGCTCTAAATAACGTAATGCCAGTTCTTGAAGTACGCGCTCGCCGTGTTGGTGGTTCTAACTACCAAGTACCGGTTGAAGTTCGTCCAGAACGTCGTACAACTTTAGGTCTTCGTTACCTAGTTAACTATGCTCGTCTTCGTGGTGAAAAAACTATGGAAGAGCGTTTAGCTAACGAAATTCTTGATGCTTCTAACAACACTGGTGCATCAGTTAAGAAACGTGAAGATATGCACAAAATGGCAGAAGCGAACAAAGCATTCGCTCACTACCGCTGGTAATATAACCTATGTGTTAACGGATTGGTTAGCACAAGGTCTCTTATACAGTCTTTACCCCAATATGGAAGGAGAAATTTCCTATGAAACGCGAATTCTCACTTGAGAATACTCGTAATATTGGGATCATGGCTCACATTGATGCTGGTAAAACAACAACAACTGAGCGTATCCTTTATTACACTGGTAAGATTCACAAAATCGGTGAAACTCATGAAGGCGCTTCTCAAATGGAC
The DNA here is from genome assembly GCF_002429815.1 of Lysinibacillus sp. UBA5990. Taxonomy (NCBI): domain Bacteria; kingdom Bacillati; phylum Bacillota; class Bacilli; order Caryophanales; family Bacillaceae; genus Lysinibacillus; species Lysinibacillus sp. UBA5990. The sequence continues at coordinate 35,673 of NZ_DJAY01000009.1, read as the reverse complement.
TGGATGGAGCAAGAGCAAGAACGTGGTATTACAATCACTTCTGCAGCAACAACAGCCCAATGGGCAGGCCATCGTGTAAACATCATCGATACGCCTGGACACGTAGACTTCACTGTAGAAGTAGAACGTTCATTACGCGTACTTGACGGTGCTGTTACAGTACTAGATGCTCAATCTGGTGTTGAGCCTCAAACTGAAACTGTATGGCGTCAAGCTACAACTTATGGTGTTCCACGTATTGTATTCATTAACAAAATGGATAAAACAGGAGCAGACTTCTTATATTCTGTAGGAACTCTACATGATCGTTTACAAGCAAACGCTCACCCTATTCAATTACCAATCGGAGCTGAAGATCAGTTCTCTGCAATCATTGACTTGGTTGAAATGAAAGCTACTTTCTATGGTGACGAAAAAGGTACAGCAGTAACTGAGGGAGAAATTCCTGAAGAATACCGCGCACAAGCTGAAGAATACCGTGAAAAATTAATCGATGCTGTTGCAAGTGTTGATGAAGATATCATGGAAAAATATTTAGAAGGCGAAGAAATTTCTGTTGCGGAACTTAAAGCGGCAATCCGTCGTGCTACAATCGCAGTAGAATTCTACCCAGTAATCTGTGGTACAGCGTTCAAACACAAAGGTGTACGCCCAATGTTAAATGCTGTTATCGATTACTTACCATCTCCAGTAGATGTACCAGCAATCAAAGGTACTTCTGTTGATGGTGACGAAGAGTTAGAACGTAAATCTTCTGATGAGGAGCCATTCTCAGCTCTTGCATTCAAAGTTATGACTGACCCATTCGTAGGTAAATTAACGTTCTTCCGTGTGTACTCTGGAACATTAGATTCAGGTTCATACGTACAAAACTCTTCTAAAGGTAAACGTGAGCGTGTAGGTCGTATCCTACAAATGCACGCTAACTCTCGTGAAGAGATTTCTAAAGTATTCGCTGGGGACATCGCAGCAGCAGTAGGTCTTAAAGATACTACTACTGGTGATACTCTTTGTGACGAGAAAAACCTAGTTATTCTTGAATCAATGGAATTCCCTGAGCCAGTAATTTCTCTTTCTGTAGAACCAAAATCAAAAGCTGACCAAGATAAAATGGGTCAAGCTTTACAAAAACTTCAAGAAGAGGATCCAACTTTCCGTGCTCACACTGACACAGAAACTGGACAAACAATCATCTCAGGTATGGGTGAACTTCACCTTGATATCTTAGTTGACCGTATGCGCCGTGAATTTAAAGTAGAAGCTAACGTAGGTGCTCCAATGGTATCTTACCGTGAAACATTCCGTGGCTCTGCAAAAGTTCAAGGTAAATTCACTCGCCAATCTGGTGGTCGTGGACAATACGGTGACGTAACGATTGAGTTCTCTCCAAACGAAGAAGGTAAAGGCTTTGAATTCGAAAACGCTATCGTTGGTGGTGTAATTCCTCGTGAATACATTCCTGCAGTTGAAGCAGGTCTTCGTGACTCTCTTGACCGCGGTGTAGTAGCTGGTTACCCTCTAATCGATATTAAAGCGAAATTAGTATTCGGTTCTTACCATGACGTTGACTCGAATGAGATGGCGTTCAAAATTGCTGCATCTATGGCTCTTAAAGAAGCATCTAAACAATGTGATGCTGTTATCTTAGAACCAATGATGAAAGTAGAAGTTGTAATTCCAGAAGAATACCTAGGTGATATCATGGGTAACATTACTTCTCGTCGCGGTCGCGTTGAGGGTATGGATGCTCGCGGTAACTCACAAGTTGTTCGTGCTATGGTTCCTTTAGCAGAAATGTTTGGTTATGCAACGACTCTTCGTTCTGCAACGCAAGGTCGTGGTGTATTCTCAATGACATTCGATCATTATGAAGAAGTACCAAAATCAATTGCTGCTGAAATCATCAAAAAAAATAAAGGTGAATAATTGAATTTTCATCTTGCATAAAGTATAACTAATTTGTAAGCTATGATTGCAGGATAGGGGATGGGCCCGTTCTCTATCAGCATTCATTCTATAAATTTCAAAAATAAACATATAATTTTGAGGAGGCAATCTCTAATGGCTAAAGAAAAATTTGACCGTTCTAAAACGCATGCTAACATTGGTACAATCGGACACGTTGACCATGGTAAAACTACTTTAACTGCTGCAATCGCTACAGTTCTTTCTAAAAAAATGGGTGGTACAGCTAAATCATACGCTGACATCGATAACGCTCCTGAAGAAAAAGAGCGTGGTATCACAATCAATACTTCTCACGTAGAATACGAAACTGAAACTCGTCACTATGCACACGTTGACTGCCCAGGACACGCTGACTATGTTAAAAACATGATCACTGGTGCTGCACAAATGGACGGCGGTATCTTGGTAGTATCTGCTGCTGATGGCCCAATGCCACAAACTCGTGAACACATCCTTTTATCTCGCCAAGTAGGTGTTCCATACTTAGTAGTATTCATGAACAAATGTGATATGGTTGATGACGAAGAATTATTAGAATTAGTAGAAATGGAAATCCGTGACCTACTATCTGAATATGACTTCCCAGGTGACGATATTCCTGTAATCAAAGGTTCTGCTCTTAAAGCTCTTGAAGGTGAAGCAGAATGGGAAGAAAAAATCGTTGAATTAATGGACGCTGTAGATTCTTACATCCCAACTCCAGAACGTCAAACTGACAAACCATTCATGATGCCAGTAGAGGACGTATTCTCTATCACTGGTCGTGGTACAGTTGCAACTGGCCGTGTTGAACGTGGTCAAGTTAAAGTTGGTGACGTAGTTGAAATCATCGGTATCGCTGAAGAAGCTAAATCTACTACTGTAACTGGTGTAGAAATGTTCCGTAAATTATTAGACTATGCTGAAGCTGGTGACAACATCGGTGCTTTACTTCGTGGTGTTGCTCGTGAAGAAATCCAACGTGGTCAAGTATTAGCTAAACCAGGTTCAATTACTCCACACACTAACTTCAAAGCTGAAGTTTATGTTTTATCAAAAGAAGAGGGTGGCCGTCATACTCCATTCTTCTCTAACTACCGTCCTCAGTTCTACTTCCGTACAACTGACGTAACAGGTATCTGTAACTTACCAGAAGGCGTTGAAATGGTAATGCCTGGTGATAACATCGAAATGACAGTTGAACTTATCGCTCCAATCGCTCTTGAAGAAGGTACTAAATTCTCTATCCGTGAGGGTGGCCGTACTGTAGGCGCTGGCGTAGTTGCTTCTATCCAAAAATAATTTTAGCTTTCGCTAATATACAAACCAATCTGTAGGGACGCTTACAGATTGGTTTTTTATGTTAAAATAAAACTAATTAAGGTTTTAATTAGTGTATGAATTCATAACAGCCAGCATGTCATCTATGTTAAATATTTAAGCAGAAAGGGATTTGAATATGGAGATGAAAATTTTACTGATAGAAGATGATCCATCGATATTTAGTATGATTGAAGAACGTTTTGCACAATGGTCATTACAAGTTGTTGGACCAAAAAATTTTCAAAAGGTGATGGATGATTTTATAGAAGTGAAGCCTCATCTTGTGCTAATTGATATTCAGTTGCCTGCCTATGATGGCTTTCATTGGTGTCGAGAAATTCGTCATCTCTCAAATGTGCCAATCCTTTTTCTATCCTCGCGAGATCATCCAATGGATATGGTGATGGCCATGCAAATGGGGGCAGATGATTTTATACAAAAACCCTTTCATATGGAAGTATTACTCGCTAAAGCACAGGCTATTTTACGAAGAACATATGACTATGTTGAAGCAAAGATGGATGTTACACGCTTTAACGAAGCCGTTATTGATTATGCAAGGAGTGAAATTGTGTGTGATGGAGCTATAGCTTCCTTAACAAAAAATGAACTCTTTATATTGCGCATCTTAGTGGAACAGGCTAATCATATCGTCTCAAGAGATGAACTAATGCGAAAACTGTGGGATGATGAACGTTTTGTAAACGATAATACGTTATCGGTGAATGTTAACCGTTTACGTGCAAAGCTCGAGGATATTGGCTTACATGAAGTGATTCTAACCAAAAAGGGACTCGGCTATATAGCTGTAACTCAAGGGACGTGAATTAATTTGTTACTATTATTTATAAGAGAACGCTTTGCATGGATAGGTTTTTTTGCATTTGTTATGGTACTGTTAAACGTGCTATTTTCTTTGGATGTTGGTTTAAATAGTGTGTCTATTTGGTATGTAAATGTTAGTTTGCTTGTTAGTTTCGTACTCTTTTTTGTGTGGCGTTTTATCGCTGAAGTTGGGAAATTAAATGATTTCCTGGGAAATATGGATAGTCGTCTTGATGAAGCCCATAAAAGTAGCTTATCATTATCACCTTTTCAAGAAGTGGGCTTTCGAAAAATAGAGGATGTCTTTCATGAAAAGAATATGGAATTGAATCAGGCCAAAGTGCAGCTCCAAGAGTATTCAGATGAGTTGCTGGCATGGGTTCATGAAGTAAAAGGACCTTTAACAACTATTAATCTAATGTTAGACCATGTGGAGGATTTATCCACACGTCGTAAATTAGAAAATGAATGGTTAAGACTCCATTTGTTAGTCGATCAACAGCTGCACCAAACAAGACTTACTTCTATAGAGAAGGATAATTATTTAACTGAAATTGAGTTGAAACCAATTGTTTATAAAGAGATTCGAGCTATGCAAGCCTGGTGTATAGAAAAGGGAATTGGTTTTGAAGTAGATGAACTGACTGAAAAGGTTATGACAGATGGTAAATGGCTTGCGTTTATTGTACGGCAAATTCTCTCAAACGCCATAAAATATAGTTCAGCCAATTCAGAGGTCATGATTTTCACAGAACTTGACCCAACAGGTGCGACATTATTACATATTAAAGATATGGGTATTGGTATACCTTCGGAGGATTTACCTAGGATTTTTCAAAAGTCATATACAGGTAACGTAGGGAGAGAGTCTACTCATTCTACTGGTATGGGTCTTTACTTAACATATAATGTGGCGAAAAAAATAGGTATCCGTATAAATGTCCAATCGAAAGTAGGCGAGGGTTCATTATTTACGCTACGGTTCCCATTACAAAATGAATATGTCAAACTAACAGGTAGATGACGAAAATGTCACCTACCTTTTTATATTGTCATGTAAAACGCACGAATGAATAGATGCAACAGGGTACACTTTGAATATAGAAAGGGGCGTTTATAAGTGACAGTTTTAATTGGTCGTAAAATAAAAAAAGTTTATGGAAAGAAATCAACGGCTCAGGAAGTTTTAAAGGGCATTGATTTGGAAGTAAGTAAAGGTGAATTTGTAGGTATTATGGGACCTTCTGGCTCAGGAAAAACAACACTTTTAAATGTCTTATGTTCAATCGACTTTGCAACAGAAGGAGTAATTGAAATAAACAGTCATAATTTACAGGGAATGAAGGAAAAGGCTTTGGCCAATTTCCGTAGAGAGCAATTAGGTTTCATATTCCAAGATTATAATTTATTAGATACATTAACCGTAAAAGAAAATATACTTCTCCCCTTAGCGATCAGTAAATTGCCTAAAGCAGTTGCTGAAAGCCGTGTAAAGGAGCTAACATCCTTACTAGGCATAACAGATATTTTAAATAAATATCCCAATGAGATATCCGGAGGGCAAAAACAGCGTACTTCTGCCGCGCGTGCACTCATTACAAATCCATCATTGGTATTTGCGGATGAGCCTACTGGTGCATTAGATTCAAAATCAGCTACAGCCTTGCTTCAAAATCTACAAAATATTAATGAGACAAAAGAAGCGACCATAATGATGGTTACGCATGATGCAGTAGCTGCAAGTTTCTGTACACGTGTTTTATTTTTAAAGGATGGTCTTATTTATAGTGAACTTTATAAAGGGGATAAAACACGACAGGCTTTTTTTCAGGAAATCATGCATACGCAAAGTGTGCTAGGCGGTGATGGTTATGAGTCTTAGTAAGCTAGTGTTAAGAAGCATGAAGAAAAATATGAAGCACTACTATTTATATTTCTTTGCGCTTATTTTTAGCGTTACTTTATATTTTTCCTTTGTAACATTACAAAATAATTCTGCGGTATGGGATGCTGTTCAAATGAGTGGAACGGCAACGGCTGGATTTAAAGCAGCAACTTATATTTTATATTTTATCGTCTTGTTCTTCGTCTTGTACGCCAATCATTTATTTATGAAGCGTCGTAGTAAGGAGATAGGCTTGTACCAATTGATTGGCATGACCAAGGGATTGATTGTACGCCTATTAGCAATCGAAAATATTCTACTATTTGTGGGAGCTGTGATTTTAGGTATGCTAGCCGGCTTCTTTAGTTCACGCGTGTTTGCAATGATTTTATTGCGTGTGCTTGAGAGAGAAGCTCTTGTAACGATGACATTTAGTACACAGGCATTACGGCAATCCATGATTGTATTTACTATACTTTTGTTGATTGTCCTTATACAAATGGCCTGGATGATTCATCGTGTTTCTTTACTATCACTATTTACCGCAGCTAAACAAGCAGATGAACGTGTAAGACGTTTTAGTGCATTACAAATGGCAATAGGCTTTATGGGGCTAGTTTTAATTGTTTATGGCTACTATGCTTCAACAAAGCTATTTGATATTGAATCAGCTGGTAACCTATTTATTAATATGATCATTATTCTAGCTACTACAATTGGTGGAACATTTCTAGTCTTTCGATTCTCTGTAGCATTTATTATGAATACTATTCGCTTAAAGAAAAAAGGGCATCTTTCCATCCAAGATGTATTAGCATTAACACCTATTATGCATCGCATGAAGAGCAATGCTAAATCATTAACGCTTATAACTGTATTAACGGGTGTATCTCTAGGTGTGACGACATTATCCTATATCTCCTACTATTCCTCAGAAGCATCGGCATATAGCCAAGTACCAGGTGATTTTATCTTGCTAGAAGAGCAGGGGACGTCTTTCTTACATGCATTAGAGAAAAATAACATAGCCTATGATAAGGTAGATTATCGTTTGCAAGGAGTAACAGCCTCTGTAGGACAATTAATGTCTAAAAAACAGCAGGATAATCCTTTATATAATATGGAAGGAACAATCTATACGATTCCACTTTCTGATTACAAGAGGAGTGTCCCTGAAGCCTCGCTATCAGGGAATGAAGTGATTTTAACAAACTATGGTGGGTATATGGCTGAGATGTTCCCATTAGAGAAAGATCGTGATGTAGTAGTATCTGCAGGGGAGCTTGAAGAAACTTTTCATGTTACAGATGTACATGATAAAAGTATTATAAGTGGTATTGTTACAGCTGGAGGTGGCGGGCCTATCTTTGTTGTAACAGACGATATGTTTAAAAGTCTAACTACGCAATCAGAGCATTACCCATGGCATCAACAATCGTCTATTACTATTAATTCAAAAGAAGACTTAGTAATGGCAGAGAAATTATATGTACAGACAAGTGCAGGGGTGATTACAACTAAAGATCATGAGGGTAAAACACAGCAATATACTCAATCTTCTTTTGAAGAGAAACGTAAAGATAATATTGAATCATTAGGTCTCACTATATTTACAACTGCCTTTTTAGGATTAGCCTTCTTAATGACAACTGGTAGTATTCTGTACTTCAAACAAATGTCTGAGGCAGAGGAAGAGCGTGGTTCCTATACAATCCTAAGAAAAATTGGCTTTGCAGAAAAAGATATTATGAGAGGCATATATATGAAACAAGCCTTTAATTTTGGAGTTCCTTTAATTATTGGATTATTGCATAGTTATTTTGCTGTTAAATCAGGATGGTTTTTATTTGGTACAGAGTTAACGGCACCCTTGTGGATAGCGATGTGCTGTTATATAGCGTTGTATACGATTTTTGCCATTCTTTCCGTGGGATATTATAAAAAAGTCGTTCGAGAATCATTGTAACAATTCAATAAAGTAAAAACTCAGAAACAGTGTGATGATAATTAGTCATACTGTTTTTTTATTGCTTCTAAAGATGAAAAACCTTGACTTTCAATTATCAGAATAATAATCTTTAACATGTTAGTAATTTAGTGTATGAAAGTGAGTGTAACAATGAATGCAGTAATAATGGCGGTAGCTGTCATGTTAATATTAAGCTTACTTCGCATCAATGTCGTTCTTTCTTTAGTGCTAGGAGCATTTGTAGGCGGCGTCACAAGCGGTATGAGCATTGAGGCAACAGTAGAATCTTTTACAGAAGGGTTAGGGGCAGGTGCAACTATTGCATTAAGTTATGGCCTACTTGGGGGCTTTGCCATCGCCATTTCCAAAACCGGGATACCTGAATTGATGATTACAGGGATGTTAAACATTTTAAATAGTGAAAGCAATCGAAAAGGTTTAGTGAAGATCTTAATTTTCTTCCTTATTTTCTTGATGTCAATTTTATCTCAAAATGTCATACCTATTCATATCGCTTTTATTCCCCTATTGATTCCACCTGTTTTAAAAATTTTAAATATGCTAGAGGTCGATCGGCGTCTAGTGGCAACATTAATTGCAGTGGGCTTAATAGGTACTTATAGCTTTGTACCGGCTGGCTTTGGAGCGATCTTTCAAGATATCGTTGCTACACAAGTGTCTGAGGCTGGGATGGTAGTATCTTCACGTGATGTCCCTGTGGCAATGGCGATTCCAGTGCTAGGTATGCTGATTGGATTATTTATAGCCTTCATTGTATATCGTAAGCCAAGGCATTATAAAAATAATGAAATAGAGGCAGACTCTCTCCATGTTCATGTCAGCAAATTTGTGATGTTTTCCACAGCACTTGCATTAGTCGTATCATTATGTGCTCAAGTGTTAACAGATTCTATGATTGTTGGCTCCTTTGCAGGTATTATGATTATGTATTTTACTGGGGCACTGAAATGGAAAGAGGCAGATGACATTCTATCTGAAGGAATGAAGATGATGGCCTTTATAGGGTTTGTTATGATCGCTGCAAATGGCTTCGCTGCGGTCATTAATGCTACTGGACATGTGGATAGCTTAATTACAAGCTCTATAACTATTTTAAAAGGAAATAGAAGTTTAGCGGTATTTATTATGTTAGTCATAGGATTAGTTGTGACAATGGGGATTGGGTCTTCCTTTGCAACAGTGCCAATTATTGCGACGCTTTTTGTTCCTCTCGCACAAGGGTTAGGAATGAGCCCTTTAGCGATCCTCTGTTTAATAGGTACAGCAGGAGCTTTAGGCGATGCAGGTTCTCCAGCATCAGATTCTACACTAGGACCAACAGCAGGATTAAATGTAGATGGACAACATCATCATATTTGGGACACCTGTGTTCCGACTTTTATATTCATTAACATTCCACTAATTCTATTTGGTTGGATTGCATGTGTGTTCTTTCTATAGAATAGAAAGGGTACTACTATTTAAAAAAGACTTCATAGTTATTTGAAATGTTCGACATTGTTGCTTGGTAACCTTAGGTGTTGCAATATGTAGTGAAATTTTATATACTAATAAACGGCTTAACAAAGCGAAGTAATAGTAGTACTAAGAATATCAGCAACATTTAAAAGAATTTAGCGAAAAGACTTGCTTATTCTTTTTTTATTGTATATAATGTTGAATGTTGGTCTTTGACTGCGATGAAGCGAGAGGTTGCCGACACACCCGGCCGCTTTGCCATGGCGGTGTGTGGGAAAATTTTCGTGGAGAATGTCTAGAAAATAGGCGAGAAGGAGGGAAAATAATGGCAAAACAAAAGATTCGTATTCGTTTAAAAGCGTATGATCACCGTATTTTAGATCAATCTGCTGAGAAAATTGTGGAAACTGCAAAACGTTCAGGTGCAAGTGTATCAGGTCCGATTCCACTTCCAACTGAGAAGTCTGTGTACACAATTCTTCGTGCTGTTCACAAGTACAAAGATTCTCGTGAACAATTCGAAATGCGTACGCATAAACGTCTGATCGATATCGTTAACCCAACACCACAAACTGTTGATGCGTTAATGAAACTTGATTTACCATCTGGCGTTGATATCGAAATCAAACTTTAATGGTAAAAACAATATAACTTTTTAAAACTTACAGGAGGTGTGACAAATGGCTAAAGGAATCTTAGGTAGAAAAATTGGTATGACACAAGTTTTCGCTGAAAACGGCGATTTAATCCCGGTAACAGTTATCGAAGCTACTCCAAACGTAGTACTTCAAAAGAAAACTGTTGAAACAGACGGCTACGAAGCAATTCAAGTTGGTTTCGAAGATAAGCGCGTTAAGCTTTCTAACAAACCGCAACAAGGTCACGTAGCAAAAGCGAACACTGCTCCTAAGCGCTTCATTCGTGAATTCCGCAACGTGAACGTGGAAGAGTACGAAGTTGGTCAAGAAGTCAAAGTAGAAATTTTCGCAGAAGGCGATGTAATCGATGTAACAGGTGTTACTAAGGGTAAAGGTTTCCAAGGTGTAATTAAACGCCACGGACAATCTCGTGGTCCTATGGCCCACGGTTCTCGTTACCACCGTCGTCCTGGTTCAATGGGTCCAGTTGCTCCGAACCGCGTATTCAAACAAAAGAAATTACCTGGTCAAATGGGTGGCAATGTAGTTACAATCCAAAACTTAGAAATCGTGAAAGTTGATACAGATCGTAACTTACTACTTGTTAAAGGTAATGTTCCTGGTTCTAAAAAAGCTCTAGTTACAGTAAAAACTGCAATTAAAGCTAAGTAATCACTTAAGGAAAGGAGGAAACAGGAATGACAAAAGTATCTGTACTTAGTCAAACAGGTGCTTCAGTTGGTGAAATCGAATTAAACGATGCGATCTTCGGAATCGAGCCAAATGAAGCAGTATTATTCGACGCAGTAGTAGCTCAACGCGCTTCTCTACGTCAAGGTAATCACAAGGTTAAAAACCGTTCTGAAGTTGCTGGTGGTGGTCGTAAGCCATGGCGTCAAAAAGGAACTGGTCGTGCTCGTCAAGGTTCTATCCGTTCTCCACAATGGCGCGGCGGTGGTATCGTATTCGGTCCTACTCCACGTAGCTATTCTTATAAATTACCTAAAAAAGTTCGTCGCTTAGCTCTTAAATCTGCTTTATCAGCTAAAGTAGTAGAACAAAACTTCTTAGTTCTTGATGCTCTTACACTAGCAGCACCAAAAACAAAAGAATTCACAAAAATTCTTAAAGATCTTTCTTTAGAGAAAAAATCTTTATTCGTAACTGCTGACCTAGATGAAAACGTAGCATTATCTGCTCGTAACATCCCTGGTGTAACAGTTTTAACTGCAAATGGAATCAACGTTCTTGATCTTTTAGGTCACGAAAAAGTTGTATTCACTAAATCTGCAGTAGAAAAAGTTGAGGAGGTGCTTGGATAATGGAAGCACGTGATATTTTAAAACGTCCGGTCATTACTGAGCGTTCTTCAGAACTTATGGCAGAGAAAAAGTATACTTTCGAAGTAGACACTCGCGCTAACAAAACTCAAGTAAAAGACGCTGTAGAAGAAATCTTTGGTGTAAAAGTTGAGAAAGTAAACGTTCTTAACTACAAAGGTAAATTCAAGCGTGTTGGCCGTTACGGTGGTTACACTAACAAACGTCGTAAAGCGATTGTTAAATTAACTGCTGATAGCAAAGAAATCGAATTATTCGAAATGTAATCCCTAGTGGATTTATGATTTGAACACTCAAGAAGGAGGGAAAACACAATGGCGATTAAAAAGTATAAACCTACCTCTAATGGTCGTCGTAACATGACGTCATTAGACTTTGCGGAAATTACAACTAACAAGCCTGAGAAATCATTGCTTGAACCAACTAAACGCAAAGCTGGTCGTAACAACCAAGGTAAAATCACTGTTCGTCATCATGGTGGTGGTCATAAGAAGCAATACCGTGTTATCGATTTCAAACGTGTTAAAGATAGCATTCCGGCAAAAGTTGCTACTATTGAATATGATCCAAACCGTTCTGCGAATATCGCATTAATCAATTACGCTGATGGAGCAAAAGCTTACATCTTAGCACCTAAAGGTCTAGAGGTTGGTCAAACAATCGTTTCTGGTCCAGATGCTGACATCAAAGTAGGTAACGCTTTACCATTAGCAAACATTCCAATGGGTACTACAATCCATAACATCGAGTTAAAACCTGGTAAAGGTGGACAATTAGTACGTTCTGCTGGTACTTCTGCTCAAGTACTTGGTCGTGAAGGAAAGTACGTAATCGTTCGTCTTCAATCTGGTGAAGTACGTTTAGTGTTAGCTACTTGCCGCGCTACAATCGGTCAAGTTGGTAATGAACAACACGAACTAGTACACATCGGTAAAGCGGGTCGTAGCCGTTGGTTAGGTAAACGCCCAGAAGTTCGTGGTTCTGTAATGAACCCTAACGATCACCCACACGGTGGTGGTGAAGGACGTTCTCCAATCGGACGTAAATCACCAATGACTCCTTGGGGTAAACCAGCACTTGGTTACAAAACTCGCAAGAAGAAAAACAAATCGGATAAATTTATCATCCGTGGTCGTAAAAAATAAAGTGGTTAAACTACGGTTCTATGTGAGAGCCGTGGTGGAATCACGGAGGGAGGTTCCTACATGGGTCGCAGCTTGAAAAAAGGACCTTTTGTCGATGACCACTTAATGAAAAAAGTGGAAGTACAAGAGGCTTCTGAGAAAAAACAAGTTATCAAAACTTGGTCACGCCGTTCTACAATCTTCCCGAACTTTATCGGTTTAACGATTGCTGTATATGATGGACGTAAACATGTTCCTGTATACGTAACAGAAGATATGGTAGGCCATAAACTTGGTGAGTTCGCACCGACACGTACTTACAAAGGTCACGGTGCAGACGACAAGAAAACAAGACGCTAATTTTGAGAGGAGGTAAATCCTAATGACACAAGCTAAAGCTATCGCTCGTACAGTACGCATTGCTCCTCGCAAAGTACGTCTAGTTGTAGACTTAATCCGAGGTAAGCAAGTTGGTGAAGCAGTTGCAATTTTACGTCATACTCCAAAAGCGGCGTCTCCAGTCGTTGAGAAAGTATTAAAATCTGCAGTTGCTAATGCTGAGCACAACTACGATCTTGACATCAACTCTTTAGTAGTTTCTGAAGTGTTCGTTGATGAAGGTCCAACTTTAAAACGTTTCCGTCCACGTGCGCAAGGACGTGCAAGCGCAATTAACAAACGCACAAGCCACATCACTCTAGTGGTATCTGAGAAGAAGGAGGGTTAATCCGTGGGTCAAAAAGTACATCCAATAGGACTACGCGTTGGTATTATTCGTGACTGGGAGTCAAAATGGTACGCTGAAAAAGACTATGCAACTCTACTTCACGAAGACATCAAAGTGCGTAAATATATTGAAACGGCTCTTAAAGACGCTTCTGTTTCTAAAGTAGAAATCGAACGTGCTGCAAACCGTGTAAACATTACAATTCACACTGCGAAACCAGGTATGGTAATCGGTAAAGGTGGTACTGAAGTTGAAAATCTTCGTAAATACCTTAGCGAGTTAACTGGTAAACGTGTACACATCAACATCATTGAAATTAAACGTGCAGATCTTGACGCTCGTCTAGTAGCTGAAAATATCGCTCGTCAATTAGAAAACCGTGTATCATTCCGTCGTGCGCAAAAGCAAGCGATCCAACGCACAATCCGTGCTGGAGCAAAAGGAATTAAAACACAAGTATCTGGTCGTTTAGGTGGCGCTGATATCGCGCGTGCTGAACACTATAGTGAAGGAACTGTTCCACTTCATACTCTACGTGCTGACATTGATTATGCACACGCAGAAGCTGACACTACTTACGGTAAATTAGGCGTTAAAGTATGGATCTACCGTGGTGAAGTTCTTCCTACGAAGAAATCTGTGGAAGGAGGCAAATAATATGTTATTGCCTAAACGCGTAAAATACCGTCGTGAACACCGCGGAAACATGCGTGGCGAAGCGAAAGGCGGCAAAGAAGTATCTTTCGGCGAATGGGGCTTACAAGCTCAAACAGCTAGCTGGATTACTAACCGTCAAATCGAATCTGCACGTATCGCGATGACTCGTTACATGAAACGTGGCGGTAAAGTTTGGATTAAAATCTTCCCACATAAACCTTACACTAAAAAACCTCTAGAAGTCCGCATGGGTTCTGGTAAAGGTTCTCCTGAAGGTTGGGTAGCAGTAGTAAAACCAGGAAAAATTATGTTCGAAATTGCTGGTGTGTCTGAAGAGATCGCACGTGAAGCACTTCGTTTAGCATCACATAAGCTTCCTGTTAAATGTAAGATCGTAAAACGTCAAGAAACTGGTGGTGAATCTAATGAAAGCTAATGAAATCCGTGACCTTGCCACTTCTGAAATTGAATTAAAAGTGAAATCACTGAAAGAAGAGCTTTTCAACCTTCGCTTCCAATTGGCGACTGGTCAATTAGAAAACACAGCTCGTATTCGTGAAGTGCGTAAAGCAATCGCGCGTATGAAAACTGTTATTCGTGAAAGAGAAATCAGTGCAAATAACTGATAAAGGAGGTTTTCAAGTATGACTGAGCGTAACCAACGCAAAGTTTACACGGGCCGCGTTGTTTCAGATAAAATGGACAAAACTGTTACTGTTTTAGTTGAAACTCACAAAAAGCACAAGCTTTACGGTAAACGTGTAAAATACTCTAAAAAGTTTAAAGCTCATGATGAGCAAAACCAAGCGAAAATCGGTGATATCGTACGTATCATGGAGACTCGCCCGCTATCAGCTACTAAACGTTTCCGTCTAGTTGAAGTTGTAGAAAAAGCGGTTATTATTTAATAACTATTTCGGAACAACCATTTCCGAAGGGAGGTAACCTAAGTGATCCAACAAGAAAGTCGTATGAAAGTTGCTGACAACTCAGGTGCACGTGAAGTTCTTACAATTAAAGTGCTTGGTGGCTCTGGCCGTAAAACTGCTAACATCGGTGATATCGTTGTTTGTACAGTTAAGAAAGCAACACCAGGTGGCGTTGTCAAGAAGGGTGACGTTGTTAAAGCTGTTATCGTTCGTACTAAATCAGGCGTTCGTCGTAAAGACGGTACGTACATCAAATTTGATGAAAATGCTTGTGTAATTATTCGTGATGATAAATCACCACGCGGAACTCGTATTTTCGGACCTGTTGCACGTGAATTACGTGACAGCAACTTCATGAAAATCGTTTCTCTAGCTCCAGAAGTTCTTTAATTTCATGATAGTGCCAATCAAGGAGGTGCGACAGCATGCATGTAAAAAAAGGTGACAAGGTTAAGGTTATCACTGGTAAGGACAAAGGCAAAGAAGGAGTAATCCTAGCTGCTTTCCCTAAACAAGATCGCGTTCTTGTTGAAGGTGTTAATATCGTGAAAAAACACGTTAAACCTAACCAATTGAATCCACAAGGTGGGATTGTAAGCCAAGAGGCTGCAATTCACGTTTCGAACGTAATGCTAATCGATCCTAAATCTGGCGAGCCGACTCGTGTAGGTTATAAAATCGAAAACGGTAAAAAAGTTCGTGTTGCAAAAAAATCAGGTGCAGTAATCGACTAATTAGTAAATAAAAGAAGGGAGGTACACACATGAGCCGCCTAAAAGAAAAGTATTTAAACGAAGTTTCTCCTGCTCTTATGAGCAAATTTGGATATAAATCAGTTATGCAATTGCCGAAAGTTGACAAAATCGTTATCAACATGGGTGTTGGTGATGCTGTTCAAAACTCTAAAGCATTAGATGCAGCTGTAGAAGAATTAACAATTATCACTGGTCAAAAACCAGTAGTAACTAAAGCGAAAAAATCGATCGCAGGTTTCCGTTTACGTGAAGGTATGCCTATCGGTGCTAAAGTTACATTACGCGGTGAGCGTATGTATGAATTCTTGGACAAATTAATCTCAATTTCACTTCCTCGTGTACGTGACTTCCGTGGTGTTTCTAAAAAAGCATTCGATGGTCGCGGTAACTACACTCTAGGTGTTAAAGAGCAATTAATTTTCCCAGAAATCGATTACGATAAAGTTTCAAAAGTACGCGGTATGGACATCGTGATCGTAACGACAGCGAACTCTGACGAAGAAGCTCGCGAGTTATTGACACAATTCGGTATGCCGTTCCAAAAGTAATCAAACAAGGAGGGCGAAAACGTGGCTAAAAAATCTATGATCGTTAAACAACAACGTAAGCAAAAGTTTAAAGTGCAAGAATATACACGTTGTGAACGCTGTGGCCGTCCACACTCTGTATATCGCAAATTCAAACTTTGCCGTATTTGTTTCCGAGAACTTGCATATAAGGGACAAATTCCTGGCGTGAAAAAAGCCAGCTGGTAATCCCCTAATTTGGGAAGGAGGTAAATGTAATGACAATGACTGATCCGATTGCAGATATGCTTACTCGCATTCGTAATGCGAACATGGTTCGTCACGAGAAGTTAGAAGTACCAGCTTCCAACGTGAAAAAAGAAATCGCTGAAATTTTAAAGCGTGAAGGTTTCGTACGTGACGTAGAATACGTGGAAGACAACAAGCAAGGTATTATCCGTATCTTCTTAAAATACGGTAAAGATAACGAGCGTGTTATCACTGGCTTAAAACGTATTTCTAAACCTGGTCTACGTGTATACGCAAAAACAAATGAAGTTCCTAAAGTACTGAACGGTCTTGGTATCGCTTTAGTGTCAACTTCACAAGGTTTATTAACAGATAAAGAAGCTCGCGCTAAACAAGTTGGCGGCGAAGTTCTAGCATACGTTTGGTAATTAGCAATAAATGAATGGAGGTGCAACTAAATGTCTCGTGTAGGTAAAAAAATTATCGAGGTACCAGCTAACGTAACTGTTACTGTTGCAGCTGACAACACTGTTACTGTTAAAGGTCCTAAAGGCGAACTTGTTCGTTCTTTCAACCAAGATATGAAAATTGATCAAGAAGGTAACGTAATCTCAGTATCTCGCCCTTCTGATTCAAAAGAACACCGCACAAACCACGGTACTACTCGTGCGCTTCTAGCGAACATGGTTACTGGAGTTTCTGCAGGTTTCGAAAAAGCTTTAGAACTTATCGGTGTTGGTTACCGTGCGCAATTACAAGGCAAAAAACTTGTACTTAACGTAGGTTACTCTCATCCAGTAGAGTTCACACCTGAAGATGGTCTTGAAATTGAAGTTCCTTCTAACACTAAAATCATCATTAAAGGTATCAGCAAAGAGCGCGTCGGTGCTCTAGCATCTAACATCCGTGACGTTCGTCCGCCAGAGCCATATAAAGGTAAAGGTATCCGTTACGAAGGCGAATACGTTCGTCGTAAAGAAGGTAAAACAGGTAAATAATGCTGCTTAAGCATTAGAAAGGAGTGACCCTTGTGATTACGAAACAGGATAAAAATCAAGTTCGTAAAAAACGTCATGCGCGAGTACGTTCTAAAATTTCGGGTACTGCTGAGCGTCCACGCTTAAATGTATTCCGTTCTAACAAGAACATCTACGCTCAACTTATCGATGACGTAGCAGGCGTAACAATTGTTAGCGCATCTTCTCAAGAAAAAGGTTTTGAAGGTGCTGGTAGCAATGTTGAAACTGCATCAAAAATCGGTGAAACAATCGCGAAACGCGCTGCGGAAAAAAATATTACTGCTGTAGTTTTTGACCGTGGTGGTTACTTATATCATGGACGCGTGAAAGCTTTAGCTGAAGCTGCACGTGAGAATGGTTTAGAATTTTAATAAGAAGGAGGGACACATTTCATGAGTCGAATTGACGCAAACAAACTTGGAGAACTTGAAGAACGCGTAGTTACTATTAACCGTGTTGCTAAAGTTGTTAAAGGTGGACGTCGCTTCCGCTTCACAGCACTTGTTGTTGTTGGCGATAGAAACGGTCATGTAGGTTTCGGTACTGGTAAAGCTCAAGAGGTTCCAGATGCTATCCGTAAAGCTGTTGAAGATGCGAAGAAAAACTTAGTAGAAGTGCCACGTGTTGGTGGAACAACTCCACACTTAGTGCTTGGTCGCTTCGGTGCAGGAGAAATCCTAATTAAACCTGCTGCTCCTGGTACAGGGGTTATCGCTGGTGGTCCAGTACGTGCAGTACTAGAACTTGCTGGTATTACTGATATTCTTTCAAAATCTCTTGGATCTAACACACCAATTAACATGGTGCGTGCAACTGTTCAAGGTTTAACTGAATTAAAACGCGTAGAGGACGTAGCAAAATTACGTGGTAAATCAGTGGAAGAAATATTAGGATAAGGGGGGAAAGATAATATGGCTAACAAATTAGAAATCACCCTTACTAAATCTGTGATTGGTACTAAACCTGCTCAACGCAAAACTGTTGAAGCTCTAGGTTTACGTAAATTACACCAAACTGTAGAGAAAGCTGATAACGCAGCTACTCGTGGTATGCTTGATAAAGTAGCTCACTTAGTTACTGTAAAAGAAATTTAATTTCCAATTAATGAACAAGGAGGTGCCACCCACTATGAAACTGCATGAGTTAAAACCAGCAGAAGGTTCTCGTAAGCAACGCAACCGCGTTGGTCGTGGTATCGGTTCTGGTAACGGTAAAACAGCAGGTAAAGGTCATAAAGGTCAAAACGCTCGTTCTGGTGGCGGTGTACGCCCAGGCTTTGAAGGCGGTCAAAACCCATTATTCCGTCGTTTACCAAAACGTGGCTTTACGAACATCAACCGTAAAGAATACGCGATCGTTAACCTTGATGCTTTAAACCGTTTCGAAGACGGTGCAGAGGTAACAACTGCATTATTACTTGAAACTGGTCTTGTGAGTAATGAAAAAGCTGGAATTAAAGTTCTTGGCAACGGAACTCTTAACAAAAAGCTTACAGTTAAAGCTCATAAATTCTCAGCTTCAGCTAAAGAAGCAATCGAGAATGCCGGCGGAACTACTGAGGTGATTTAATGTTTCAGACAATCTCTAACTTTATGCGTGTTCGAGATATAAGAAATAAAATCATTTTCACTCTTTTAATGTTAATCGTTTTCCGTATTGGAACATTCATTCCAGTACCTAACGTTGACGCAAATGTATTAAAGGCAACTGATGAGTTTAACCTCGTTGGTTTCCTGAATACTTTTGGCGGTGGTGCTTTAAAGAACTTCTCTATCTTCGCGATGGGAATTATGCCTTACATCACAGCCTCAATTATTGTTCAGTTATTGCAAATGGACGTAGTACCGAAGTTTGCTGAATGGGCAAAGCAAGGTGAAGTCGGAAGACGTAAACTTGCACAATTCACTCGCTACTTTACTATTATTCTTGCTTTCATCCAATCATTCGCAATGTCATTCGGTTTTAATAGAATGTATGGCGGATCTTTGATTAAAGAAGAAGGGATTCTAACATATGTTACAATCGCCATTGTATTGACAGCGGGGACGGCTTTCCTTGTGTGGCTTGCAGAGCAAATTACTGCACACGGTGTTGGTAATGGTATATCTGTTGTAATCTTCGCAGGTATCGTTGCAGCATTGCCTACAGGAATTAACCAAATCTTTGCACAGCAAATCGAGGGTGCTGGTGATAAATTATTTATCAATATCGTAATCCTTGCATTGCTTGTATTGGTTTTACTCGCAGTTGTAGTTGGAGTTATATACGTGCAACAAGCACTTCGTAAAATTCCAATTCAATATGCAAAACGAGTTACTGGACGTAATCAACAAACTGGTGGTCAACAAACACATTTACCTTTAAAAGTAAATGCTGCAGGGGTTATTCCGGTAATCTTCTCAGTAGCGTTTATTGTTACACCACGTACGTTAGCAACGTTCTTTGGTCAAAATGACGTAACTACTTTCATTGAAAACACGTTTGATTATACGAAACCTGTTGGAATGATTATTTACGTTGCATTGATCGTCGCGTTCACATATTTCTACGCATTCGTACAAGTGAATCCTGAAAATGTGGCAGACAACTTGAAAAAACAAGGTGCTTATATTCCGGGTATTCGTCCTGGTGAAAACACTCAAGCGTATTTAACAAGCGTGTTATATCGTCTAACATTTGTTGGTGCGATATTCTTAACTGTTATTGCTGTAATGCCGATTTTATTCATTAACTTTATGAATTTACCTGCCTCAGTGCAAATCGGTGGTACTAGTATTATTATCGTAGTCGGCGTAGCGCTCGAAACGATGAAACAGCTAGAATCTCAACTTGTTAAACGTCACTACAAAGGCTTTATGAAATAATGTTGGTTTTTAGGGAACGTTCCATCGTTTCCTTAAATCAGCAAACCTTTGGTGGGAGGAATATTTCCTAATGAATATCGTTTTAATGGGTCTGCCAGGTGCTGGTAAAGGTACTCAGGCAGATAAAATTGTTGAGAAGTACGCGATTCCTCATATTTC
The DNA here is from genome assembly GCF_002429815.1 of Lysinibacillus sp. UBA5990. NCBI lineage: Bacteria > Bacillati > Bacillota > Bacilli > Caryophanales > Bacillaceae > Lysinibacillus > Lysinibacillus sp. UBA5990. Next base: position 15,278 of record NZ_DJAY01000009.1, on the reverse strand, counting down.
TACAGGCGATATGTTCCGTGCTGCTATTAAAGAAGGTACAGAACTTGGCTTACAAGCTAAGTCGTTTATGGATCAAGGTGCTCTAGTACCGGATGAAGTAACGATTGGTATTGTTCGTGAGCGACTGGCTAAACCTGATTGTGAAAAGGGCTTCCTATTAGATGGTTTCCCACGTACTGTTCCTCAAGCTGAAGCTTTAGATAGCATTCTTGCTGATCTTGGTAAGGCAATAGAACATACTCTAAACATTCAAGTTGAAAAGGATGAGTTAATTGCTCGTCTTTCAGGTCGACGCATTTGTAAAACTTGTGGCGCATCCTATCATTTAATTTTCAATCCTCCAGCCGAGGAAGGAAAATGTGATAAAGATGGTGGCGAGCTTTACACACGTGCCGATGATAATCCTGAAACGGTTGCGAACCGTCTGGAAGTTAATATGAAACAAGCACAACCTTTACTTGATTTCTATCAATCAAAAGGTGTGTTAACTAATATAGATGGACAGCAAGATATAAACAAAGTGTTTGCTGATCTTGATGCTCTTTTACAGGGCAGCCGCAGCTGATACCCGGCTCCGGGCGCAGAATACTGCTTCCGCGGGAGGCATGCGGGAGCAACAACGAAACATAATTTTTTTGAGAGTTGCAAAAGCATATTGTGCCCGGTATATATTTCTTCTAAAAAGTGCAACATAGCTTTTGGAGGAGTATAATGGGTTTCGTGGAAGCATCTGTGTAACGGGTATGAATATCTCATCAAAGACATTCCGGTATTCGTGTAAACATGGGAGTTTCAGTGCCCTTATAGGTTCTGGATATTCCGTGGATTGTGTGAAGCGAAACCAGACGAGCGTCTTTCAAACATCTCTCATACAATCCAAACATATGTTGAAACGAGGTTGCTTCTATAGTTGCAGCAGATATCCGTTTGATGTAACGATGAGAACTTTAATTTGCATATAGAGAGGAGACAGAGTAGATGGCGAAAGATGATGTAATTGAAGTCGAAGGGACAGTTGTTGAGACTTTGCCAAACGCGATGTTTAAGGTAGAATTAGAAAATGGACATGTGATTCTAGCACACGTATCTGGTAAGATTCGTATGCACTTTATCCGTATTCTACCTGGAGATAAGGTTACTATCGAGTTATCTCCTTACGATTTAACTCGCGGTCGTATCACATACCGTTTTAAATAATCTTTTGCGCTCCGGACTACTAAGGAGGTTAGGTTAGATGAAAGTGAGACCATCTGTGAAACCGATCTGCGAAAAATGTAAAGTAATTCGCCGACGCGGTAAAGTAATGGTAATCTGTGAAAATCCTAAACATAAACAAAAACAAGGTTAATTCTAAAGGAGGTGCACAACGTACATGGCACGTATTGCTGGTGTTGATATTCCTCGCGACAAACGCGTGGTAATTTCATTAACATACATTTTCGGTATTGGTAAAACTACAGCTCAGAAAGTACTAGCTGACGCAGGTATTTCAGAAGATACACGCGTACGCGACTTAACTGAAGATGAGTTAAACAAAATCCGTGAACAATTAGATTCTTACAAACTTGAAGGTGACTTACGTCGCGAAACTTCATTAAATATTAAACGTCTGATGGAAATCGGTTCATTCCGTGGTATCCGTCACCGTCGTGGCTTACCTGTTCGTGGCCAAAATACGAAGAACAATGCGCGTACGCGTAAAGGTCCTCGTAAAACTGTAGCGAACAAGAAAAAATAATTGGTAAAGGAGGTTCCTTCTTAACATGGCTCGTAAACAACAAACTCGTAAACGTCGTGTGAAAAAGAATATCGAATCTGGTATTGCACACATTCGTTCTACATTTAACAATACAATCGTAACGATTACAGATATGCAAGGTAACGCTGTATCTTGGTCAAGTGCTGGTGCTCTTGGTTTCCGTGGTTCCCGTAAATCTACACCATTCGCTGCTCAAATGGCTGCAGAAACTGCTGCTAAAACATCCCTTGAACATGGTCTGAAAACGTTGGAAGTAACTGTTAAAGGTCCTGGTGCTGGTCGTGAAGCTGCAATCCGTGCACTTCAAGCTGCTGGTTTAGAAGTAACTGCTATTAAAGACGTTACTCCAGTTCCTCATAATGGTTGCCGTCCGCCAAAACGTCGTCGCGTGTAATGGGTGCGTCTCATATTGTATGAGAACATCATTTTTTGTACAGACTGTCTTGTGCAGATAATAAACGATACGTCATTGACGATCGAATCTATGATGGAAAGAACCTATACATTCGATGTTTTGAAGGAGGGTAAATGAAATGATCGAAATTGAAAAACCAAAGATTGAAACGGTGGAGATCAGCGAAGATTCCAAGTATGGAAAGTTTGTTGTAGAACCGCTTGAACGCGGATATGGAAACACTTTGGGTAATTCTTTACGTCGTATCCTTCTGTCTTCATTACCAGGAGCTGCTGTCACGTCAATTCAAATTGATGGCGTTCTTCACGAATTCTCAACTGTAGAAGGCGTAGTAGAAGATGTAGCTTCAATCATTTTGAACGTGAAAAAACTAGCTCTTAAAATCTACTCTGACGAAGAAAAAGTTATTGAGATTGATGTAAAAGGCGATGGTACAGTTACGGCTGCTGACATTACACATGACAGTGATGTAGAAATTTTAAACCCTGATCTATATATTGCAACAATCGCTAAAAACGGTCATTTACGTATGCGTATGTACGCACAACGCGGCCGTGGTTACACTCCTGCTGATCAAAACAAACGTGAGGATCTTCCTATCGGCGTGATCCCGATCGACTCTATTTACACTCCAGTATCACGCGTCAATTTCCAAGTGGAAAATACTCGTGTAGGTCAGTCTTCTGACTACGATAAACTTTCTCTTGATGTGTGGACAGATGGCAGCATCGGTCCGAAAGAGGCGATTTCGCTCGGAGCAAAAATTTTAACCGAGCATCTTAACATCTTCGTTGGCATGACAGATGAGGCACAAACTGCTGAAATCATGGTCGAAAAAGAAGAAGATCAAAAAGAAAAAGTTTTAGAGATGACTATCGAAGAACTTGATCTTTCTGTTCGCTCTTATAACTGCTTAAAACGCGCTGGTATTAACACAGTACTAGAACTTGCGAATAAGTCAGAAGACGACATGATGAAAGTTCGTAACCTTGGACGTAAGTCACTAGAAGAAGTAAAAGCGAAGTTAGAAGAGCTTGGTTTAGGATTACGCAAAGAAGACTAAGCGATTTAAACAAAACTAACAAGGTCAGATTTTTTCTATAAAGGAGGGAAACATCCATGGGTTACAGAAAACTTGGTCGTACAAGTTCTCAACGTAAAGCGATGTTACGTGACTTAGCTACTGATTTAATCATCAACGAGCGTATCGAAACTACTGAGGCTCGCGCTAAAGAAGTACGTAAAGCTGTTGAAAAAATGATTACTTTAGGTAAGCGCGGAGATTTACATGCACGCCGTCAAGCTGCTGCATTCATCCGTCGTGAACTAGTAACAACGACTGATGCAGAAGGTAACGAATCAACATCATTTGCACTTCAAAAGTTATTTGATGATGTTGCACCACGTTATGCAGAGCGTCAAGGTGGTTACACTCGTATTCTTAAAGTAGGTCCTCGTCGTGGTGACGGTGCACCTGTAGTTGTGATTGAACTAGTTTAATCATTAGAGAAAACTTGTGGTGAAGAGGGTGGGAATCACCACCCTCTTTCTTTATAAACGATTTATACGACAAATAATTAAGCTGAGCGTTATGATGAGCGGACACTAAGGTGTGGCGTCTCGTTTAGCTCTCCGCACCTCATTCAGGAGAGATAAGGGCTTGAGCACCCTTATTTCTTGAAAATGTAACGACTAGCGCATTTCTATTGAATGAGGTGCGCGCTTTTTTATTACTAAGGATAGCGCCAATTTGTGGTGCTTTTTTTAATATATGGGTTTAATGTTTTCCCTAATTACAGCTTTACGAGGTCGTTTAATTATTTTAGTATTTTACTTTTATCGACATAAGGATTGTAGTAGAATTCATACATAAAAAAGTGTAAGTTAGTTAGTAGAGCTGAGCATGTAGAGAGGAGTTCTAGAAATGCCTGAAATTTTATCTTTAAATAATGTGACTTTTTCATATACACCAGAAGAACCAACTAGTCGTAATGCTGTCGAAAATGTTAGCTTCGCCGTTGAAGAGGGAGAATGGATTGCTATAGTAGGACATAATGGTTCTGGAAAGTCGACCATAGCAAAGTTGATGAATGGTTTGCTATTTCCTCAAAAAGGAGATGTCCGCATTTTACGAGAGCCATTAAGTGAAGAAAACCTTTGGGAATCCCGTTCTCTCATGGGTATGGTTTTTCAAAACCCGGACAATCAATTCGTAGGTGCAACCGTACAGGATGATGTTGCGTTTGCATTGGAAAACAACGGCGTGCCTTTTGAAGAAATGGTACAGCGTGTTCATGCGGCACTGGAACAAGTAAAAATGAGCCACTTTTTAGATCATGAGCCACACCATTTATCGGGAGGGCAAAAGCAGCGTGTCGCTATTGCAGGAGCACTTGCGTTAAAGCCGAAGCTTCTTATATTAGATGAGGCTACTTCTATGCTAGATCCTCAGGGACGTGGAGAGGTATTACAAACTGTTCAAACTTTACGTGCTGAAACAGGACTTACTGTACTATCCATAACCCATGATTTAGAAGAGGCGATGCTAGCAGATCGTGTACTTTTTATGAATGATGGGAAGAAGTTTGCAGAAGGTACCCCTGCTGAAATATTTGCTCTTGGGGACAAGCTAGTGGAATTTGGACTAGACTTACCATTTGCACTAAAGTTATCAAAGCTATTGCAAAAGGAAGGTGTTCCATTAATGGGACAACATATGACAGAAGAAGAGTTGGTGAATGATTTATGGACATCAAACTTCAACAAGTAAGCTATGCTTATGCACAAGGGACGCCTTTTGAAAAACGGGCATTATTCGATGTAGATTTCGATATCCCATCACACACATATCAAGCAATTATTGGTCATACTGGTTCGGGTAAATCAACTATTCTCCAGCATTTTAATGCACTTCTAAAACCTACTTCAGGAGAAGTACATATCGGGAATCGTGTAGTGGTAGCCGGAAAAAAAGCAAAGGATTTAAAAGCTGTACGACAAAAGGTCGGTATCGTCTTTCAATTCCCGGAGCATCAGTTATTTGAAGAAACCGTGTTAAAGGATATTATGTTTGGTCCCATGAACTTTGGCGTACCAGAAAAGGAGGCCGAAGATCGGGCACGAGCACTTGTCAGCTTAGTGGGGTTACCAGAAGACGTTCTAGAAAAATCTCCGTTTGATTTATCGGGAGGTCAAATGCGTCGAGTAGCGATAGCAGGTGTTTTAGCGATGGAGCCTGAAGTAATTGTGTTGGATGAACCTACCGCGGGCTTAGATCCACGTGGTCAGAAAGAAATTATGGATATGTTTTATGAGCTTCATCAGGAACGTCACCTGACAACGATTCTAGTAACGCATAGCATGGAAGACGCTGCCCGATATGCAGATAATATTGTGATTATGCATGAAGGTAAAAATGTTTTAAGTGGAACACCGCGAGATATATTTAAGGATGTTGATACATTAAAAAGCTTCCGCTTAGAGCCACCTCGTATTGTACGCTTTCAACAAAAGATGGAGCAAATGATGGGGAAACCTTTATCAAAAGTTTGCTTAACCGAAGAAGAACTTGCAGTTGAGATTGCTCAAGTACTCGGAGAGGAGCGTGCGGAATCATGATGGAAAAAATGATTTTTGGACGCTTTTTACCAGGAGATTCTCCCGTTCATAAACTGGATCCACGCTCTAAGCTAATCTTTGTATTTGCTTTTATTATTATAGTATTTTTGGCCAATAATACAGTGACGTATGCTATGCTCTTGGCATTCACCCTTCTTGTTGTATTAATATCACGAATTCGCTTGTATTTTTTGATAAATGGTCTTAAACCGGTTCTCTTTTTGATGGCCTTTACCTTCTTGCTTCATATTTTTATGACGAAGGAGGGCGTTCCCGTTTTTGACTCGAAGTATATTACCATATACGATGAGGGGATTAGACGTGGGGTTTATATTTCAATACGTTTTCTAGTATTGGTATTTATAACATCTATCTTAACTTTAACAACGTCACCGATTTCCATTACAGACGGTATTGAAGTGCTTTTAAATCCTCTGAAGGCATTGAAAGTACCTGTCCATGAATTAGCTTTAATGATGTCGATTTCTTTACGCTTCATTCCAACTTTAATGGATGAAACAGATAAGATTATGAAAGCACAAATGGCAAGAGGCTCTGATCTATCCTCAGGCCCAATAAAAGACCGTATTAAAGCTGTAGTGCCATTACTAGTACCTCTTTTTGTGAGTGCATTTAAACGGGCCGAAGATTTAGCCACAGCGATGGAAGTAAGAGGCTATCGCGGAGGAGAAGGACGTACTAGATATCGTAGGCTAAAATGGGATATGGGTGATACATTTGCGCTTGTATTATTAGTAGCAATAGGTGTATTGCTATTCTTCTATAGAAGCTAAAGGAGTATGCTTTATGCGACGATTAAAAGTAATTATTAGCTATGACGGTACACTTTTCTCAGGCTATCAAGTACAGCCTGGGGAACGCACCGTGCAGGCAGAAGTAGAACGTGTATTAGCCATTATGCATAAAGAGGAAAAGGTGAAGGTAACCGCAAGTGGACGTACAGATGCTAGGGTTCATGCAACAGGGCAAACATTGCATTTTGATACACCACTAGCCATTCCAGCTGACAAGTATCGCAAAGCTTTGAATGTGCAGCTCCCTAGAGATATTCGCGTAATGTCTGTAGAAGAAGTAGAACATGATTTTCATGCACGCTATAGTGTAACTGGGAAGCGATACCGTTATATTTGGTCCTGTGAGCCTATTCAAAATCCATTTAGGAGACATTATACCGTTGAGACAAACGGGGTCAAACCTGATGTAGTTGCCATGCAGAAGGCTGCTCAAGCTATCATTGGGACACATGACTTTTCATGCTTCTGCGCAGCCAATACAAGTGTTCAGGATAAAGTAAGGACAGTCACCTCATTACAATTTGAGTGGCATGGGGAAGAACTTCATATGGTTATTGAAGGCAGTGGTTTCTTATATAATATGGTGCGAATTATTGCAGGTACATTGTGGGAAGTGGGTATTGATCGCCGGACGATTGAAAATATAGCTCTGGTAGTTGCTTCAGAAGATCGAGATAAAGCTGGAAAAACTGCGCCACCACAAGGTTTGTACTTAGAAAAAGTGTTCTATTAGTGTCACTTTCAACCTCGAAACAACTTTACCAGGTGTTTAATGAAATTGCTTGACTTTAAAAGTCATTCATTATATGATAACAGATGGTATTTTCATTACCACCACAAATAAGCCCCGAAAACTTATAGTGTAGTTTAATGAAAAATAACGGTAATCGAATCGATTAGGAGGATATATACATGCGTACAACATTCATGGCTAAAGGTCACGAAGTAGACCGTAAATGGTTAGTAGTTGATGCAGAAGGCCAAACTCTTGGACGTTTAGCTTCTGAAGTAGCTGCAATCTTACGTGGTAAACATAAACCAACATTCACACCAAACGTTGACACAGGTGATCACGTAATCATCATCAACGCTGACAAAATCCATTTAACTGGTAACAAATTAGAAGGTAAACTTTACCGTCACCACACTCAATTCGCAGGTGGTTTAAAAACTCGTACTGCTGGTGAAATGCTAGACAAGTACCCAACAAGAATGATCGAATTAGCAGTTAAAGGAATGCTTCCTAAAAACTCTTTAGGTCGTAAAATGTTCACTAAACTTAATGTTTACACTGGAACAGAGCATCCACATGCTGCACAAAAACCAGAAGCATACGAGCTTCGCGGATAATATAAATTAAGAGGAGGATATTACTTTGGCACAAGTTCAATACATCGGCACTGGTCGCCGTAAAAGCTCTGTAGCTCGCGTACGTTTAGTACCAGGTACAGGTAAAATTGTTATCAACAAACGTGAAATCGAAGAATACGTACCATTCGCTGCATTACGTGAAGTAATTAAACAACCATTAGTAGCTACTGAAACTACAGGAAGCTATGATATCCACGTAAACGTTAACGGTGGTGGATACACTGGTCAAGCTGGTGCTGTCCGTCACGGTATCGCTCGTGCTCTACTTCAAGTAGACCCAGATTTCCGTGCTGCATTAAAATCAGCTGGATTACTTACTCGTGATTCACGCATGAAAGAACGTAAAAAACCAGGTCTACGCGGCGCTCGTCGTGCACCTCAGTTCTCAAAACGTTAATTTCAAATTTTTCTATCAAAGACTCTTTCTACTTTTGTGGAAAGGGTCTTTTTGTATGAAAATAGTAGCCATTATAAAAAGCAATCTTTGGAGTTGTTGTCCGAAGATTGCTCAATATTATTGTGGAGGAAGCTGATGTACACGTTCAGCTAGTTCAGGAACTGGACCGTCAACAGGAATATCTTGAATCACTTCTTGAATAGATAGATGACGAACGGGTGAGATAGTAGTGATGCCCAATATCTTTCAACCATTGTGCAAGTTGAGCACTAAGGGGCGGAAACCCCCTAACACTTAGCACTCATCGTTTACGGCGTGGACTACCAGGATATCTATTCCTGTTTGCTCTCCACGCTTTCGCGCCTTAGTGTCAGTTACAGACCAGAAGTCGCCTTCGCCACTGTTGTTCCTCCAAATTCTACGCATTTCACCGCCACGGGAAGTATAGACTTTTGCGATACTTCTTTCCTTAGCGGACATATGTTTAGCTACCCAACGTGCTCATGCAAAATCAGGATGTTGCGTATGGTTACCACCAGACACATGATTTCGATCTTCGGCTAACACCTCACCTTTCGCAGCCAAAGGGCTCATCACCTGCTTCTAATGCATACATCATTCTAAATGCGTTCAATCAAGTGGATCATCTAATGCCTCCTTATATTAACTCTTACTAGAACCTTCTGACTCAGCCTCTTTTAAAATCAGCTCTATTTTGTGAAAACCTAATTGTTTTGCATGCTGTAACGGTGTGACTCCTTCTCTATCAGTAATATTCAAATTTGCCCCATAATCCACTAACAGTTGAACGATTTCTTGGTGTCTCTCACCGCCATTACCTAGAATGACGGCTTCCATTAAAGCTGTCCAATGTAAATGGTTAATATGATTGACATTAATATCTGAATGATTCAGGAGTGCACGAACTACTTCTACATGACCACGTTCTGCTGCGGGAATAATGGCCACGCCTCCGAAGCGGTTCGTCAATTTCGTATCGGCACCAGCAGCGATGGCTAGTTTCACGATTTCTAGAAAACCTGATGCCCCTGCATGGAGGAGCACATTTTCTAGCTGATTATCTTGTAGATTTATGTCCGCACCACGCTGAATAAGAGCCCTTACTGTTTCCACCTGGTTATAATAAGTAGCTGCTAATACCGCCGTTCTGCCTAATTGATTGGTGGCATTGATATCGGCACCTTCTTGTAGAAGTGTTAGGACTTTTTCAGTTTCTCCATTCGCAGCGGCAATAATCAAATGATCGCTCATTTCTAGCACCTTCTCTTTCCATATTATAAAAATATGGTAACATGTAACATCTTGCCCGAATAATATTAAAAAAATATGCTGCACTTAGCTTTTACATATAGTAGAAAGCGCCCTTTAGTATATTTATAAAACTTTAAATAATCTTCTTGGCATAATAATTGTTATTTCTGCACAAATTTAAAATTATTAAAAATATTTTCGTATAAGTTTATGCTTTTTTAAGAAATTATTTAGAGGGAGTTTAACAATTCATTTTAATATGAATCATGAAAGCTACATCAAGCCTTACAAGAGAGGCTTGGTGTAACTAAAAAATATAGCAAAAAATGGAGGTAAGTAGGTATGAAAAAATTATTGATTGTATCTGTTGCAGCAATGGCACTACTTGCAGCATGTCAAGATAAGGAGCCTGCGAAAGGCAACACTACAAATAGTGTGGAAACAAAAACGGAAAGTGCTTCTACAGAAAATACAACGAAAGATCAAGCACAGGTAACAAAGGGTCAAGAAATGGCTACTATTCTTAGTGCTACAAACTGGCAAGGTACAAAAGTATACGATAAAGATAACAACGATTTAACTGCGGAAAATTCAAACTTTATTGGCTTGGCTAAATATGATGTGAAAACAGGTCATTATGAATTCTTTGATGCTACTACTGGTAAAAGTCGTGATGATAAGGGAACATTTTTCATTACAAACGATGGGAAACAAAGAATTTTAATTTCTGAGTCCAAAAATTATCAAGCGCTTGTAGAAATCACAGAATTAAACAAAGATATTTTCACTTATAAACGAATGGGTAAAGATGCTGCTGGTAACGATGTAGAAGTCTTTGTGGAGCATATCCCTTATCAAGAAAAAGAGCTTACATTTACAGATCCAAATAAAACTCTTAATGCAACTACAGGCGATATCGTAACAGATGTAGACGGCGATGAAATTTTAGCTAATACATTATGGCAGGGCACAGCTGCTTTAGATGAAAATGGTAAAGATGTAACCGAATTTAATTCAAATTTCATTAGTATTGCAAAATACGATGCAAAAACGAATAAATATGAATTCTTTAACCCTGAAACAGGCGAAAGTCGCGGTGACTATGGCTACTTTGACGTCATTCATGACAATAAAATTAGAGCTCACGTTTCACTTGGTGATAATAAATATGGTGTGGCTCTTGAAATTACTGAAATGAATGATAAGAAATTTACGTATAAACGAACAGGTAAAGATAAAGACGGAAATGAGATAACCGTGTTTGTTGAGCATGAACCCTATAAAGGGGAATTTAAACCAAAATTTACACTGCAATAAAATTGTTCTTCCTCCCTTAATATAGAATCATTTAAAAACTCTCAAGTTGAATACTTGTGAGTTTTTTTTTCTTTCTGGCATAGTTTATCCACTAACTTCGTACACTAAATGTAAAAGGGTGGTGGATATGGGTGAAGCGCTGGCTGGCACTAGGAGTAATTATGCTTATGAGTATAGTGGTCGTGGCATATGAAACAAATGCTTCGGACCGTAACTTCTTTTTACCAGACCCACTTGGTGGCATAAAAATTGTCATTGATGCAGGGCATGGTGGGGAGGATGGAGGAGCTTCAAAGGGCGAAGTCATTGAAAAGGATATTACACTTGCAATTTCTCAGCATGTGGAGAAGAAATTGAAGAAAAAAGGCGCAACAGTCATCATGACAAGAACAAAAAATGGTGATGTTATTGATGAACACGCGCCATCAGAAAAGTATGGAACGTTAAGAGAACGTAAAAAACAAGATATCTTTTTAAGAAAGGATATTGTAGAGAAAGAAAAACCGGATGTATTTATTACCATTCATGCCAATGCTATTCCGGAAACAAAATGGCGTGGCGCACAGGTGTTTTATCATAAGGAGGGACATGCTGACGGTGAGATACTTGCAAAAAGTATTCAAGAGTCCATTCGTACTAATTTAAAAAATACAGACCGAGAAGCATTGTCTATTAAGCAGATATATTTATTGAAAAAAGCAGAAGTACCTGCGGCATTAGTAGAGACTGGATTTATTAGTAATGATGAAGAGCGAGCATTATTAACAGATAAGAACTATCAAGAAAAAATGGCAGATGCAATTGTTGAAGGTATAGAAGAGTATTTATTAGCTAAAGTTGAGTAGAGCAACATCACAACGTAAATTAAATCATTTATGATATACTAACATTGAGACAATATAAGGGGAGTGTTCGTCGTGATTACTGAACAACAAGTACGAGAAATACTAGGACAACTACAAGATCCATTTTTACATAAATCGCTTGCAGAAACAGATGGTATTACAAACGTAGCAATAAAAGAAGAAAAAAATCATGTCAGTGTAAAAGTTGCGATTGCTAAATTGAATACACCTGAACAATTACAACTACAAATGAAAATTGTTGAGATGTTAAAAGAAGCGGGTGTAAATACGGTTGGTATTCGTTTTGAAGAACTATCAGCAGAAAAGCTTCAAAGCTTCCGTGGCACAGCAACAGAATCTGAAGCACAAGATATTTTATCACCACTTAGCACGGTTCAAGTTATTTCAATTGCTTCGGGTAAAGGTGGAGTAGGTAAATCTACAGTTTCGGTTAACTTAGCGGTTGCCTTAGCTCGTCTAGGCAAAAAAGTGGGCTTAATCGATGCAGATATTTATGGTTTTAGTGTGCCCGATATGATGGGTGTAACAGATATGCCTAAAGTCGTCGATAATCGTATTTTCCCAGTAGATCGCTTTGGCGTAAAAATGATCTCAATGGGCTTCTTTGTAGAAAATAATGCACCTATTGTATGGCGTGGCCCGATGTTAGGTAAAGTATTAGATCAATTCTTCCGTGATGTAGAATGGGGAGAGCTTGACTACCTACTATTAGATTTACCGCCTGGTACAGGTGATGTTGCATTAGATATTCATCAAATGTTACCTTCATCAAAAGAGATTGTAGTCACAACACCTCACCCAACAGCAGCATTTGTTGCAGCTCGTGCAGGTGCCATGGCTCTACAAACGGACCATGAAATTTTAGGTGTCATTGAAAACATGGCTTGGTTCCAATCGAAATCAGGTGAAAAAGAGTTTGTCTTTGGGCAAGGTGGAGGTCCTAAACTAGCAGAAGAGCTTCGTACGGAGCTACTTGGTCAAATCCCACTTGGGCAACCAGATTGGACTGATGCTGATTTTGCACCGTCTGTATATGCTGAAAAACATACTACCGGACAAATTTATTTAGACATCGCGACGAAAATCATTGAAAAATTAAATAAATAATAAAAAACGGATTTCCATCCTTTTGGAGGAAATCCGTTTTTAATAAACCACGGTTATTCAGTGCCTTTTTGCTCCTTATCAGTGCTGCCACCGCTTTCACCACTCGCTTCTTTCTTATTGCCACTTCCAGATGAAGTTGTTTCGCCACTCTTTTTAATTAGCTCTTGCCATTTCGATTGCATTAAAGGGCTTTCGATCGTTTCCTTCACTACTTCCTCCATCTGCTTTCGCATGTTGGATGATTTTAGAATAGTCTCTAGCTGTTTCTGCATATCAGGCTGTCCAAAAAAGGCTTCCATATCCTTTTGGAAAGTTGGATCTTTTATTAAATCCTTCATAATATCCTGTTGCTGTTTTTGCATACTTTTTGCAACTGTTTCCTTAAACTTTGGATCTTCAAAGGTTTTCTTCCAAAAGTCTTCGGCTTCCTTAGAAAGTAATGTTTCCTCAGTAGCTTTTTTCACTTCATCATGCTCTAAAATCAACAGCTCACGGAAACTTGGCTCTTCTAAAAGCTGTCGCAATGCCTTTTTACCGTCCTCTGTTTGTAAAGAGTCAATCATAATTTTTTTTATTTCATCATAGGACATAGTAGAGGTTTTATCTTGTGAACAGGCAGAAAGAAATAGCATTAGAATCAGTAATAGGGTGAATTTCCGCATCGACAATCAGTCCTTTCTATAGATAGACTCTTTCAATTATTGTTCACATTTCTGATGACTTTATGTATTGGGAAAGATGAGAAATAGCTTTTTTAACAATGCATTGATAAAATAAGGACAGATATATTGAGAAATTGGGGGACTTTTAGTTGTGACGATACGAAATTGGGCAAAGTTTTTCTTCTTTGCAATGCTCGTTGGTGGGATAGTCAACGGAGTTTTTAGTTTATTTATTCGCTGGGATTTCTTCCAACCATACATAGCAAACGGTCATTGGGGAGAATTTTTCGCTGGGCTGTTATGGATGGTCTTCTTAGGATTTACAATGAGTGTTATTGCACAGGCTGGCTTTTTCGCTTATTTAACACTCCATCAAGTCGGTGTAAATATCTTTAGAACACTCACATTGTGGAATTGGGTACAGCTTTTACTTATTGCAATTACTATTTTCGATATTATCTTCTTCCGTTTTGTACCTGGTGTAAAGGATGGACAAAGCTGGTTGTTCTATGTTGGATTATTAATCGTCCTCATTTTTGGAGCCATGGCTACAGCCGTTCAAAAAGTAAAGTTAACAGGGAAAAAACATGTATTCATTTCTGCTCTGTTCTTCATGATTGTTATTACAACTCTGGAATGGACAATTGCGTTAATGGGTCGTGATGAAAATATCAATGAATACGTCGCATTATTATTATTCCCGTTATTGGCGGTTAATGCATATCAATTATTAGTATTGCCAAAATATAATGCAAAATCCGATGAAGATCGTCAAAAATTAGAAGCACGTCGCAAAGCGCGCCAAAAACAAGCAAAAAATGCTTAAATGAAAAAAATTGCCTCCTACAAAATAGAGGCAATTTTTTTCTATGGAGACTTTTTAGTTTGCACTTTATAGCCAAATATATTTTCCTCAATGGACATAAACTTATTTTGCTGTATTAAAGTATTAAGTTCTTTAAAAGTAAATGAGCTATCTTGATGTAATGGAACAAATATAAAGTCCCCTTTTTGGAGTTTTGGTGTTTTCTCACCCTGCCAAATAAGGGAAGGAGATAGCAAATTCATTTGTTGCTGAAACAAAGATTTTTGTAAGTCTTGTGAATACTGGTGGTTCTGAGTAGCAAACCAAAGTGGCTTTTCCTTCAAATATTGTTCATAAATATCAATATCCTTTTGTACAAGATCAATGTTTATAGGTTTTTCTATTGAATCCTCTGGTCCAAGTAGTCCTGTAGGTAATTTCCGTTCTTGAATAATTTTTATATGGTCCGGGGAACGCTTAATCCAATCTGTATCTAGAAGAAGAAGGGGATAAGGTTCTTTTACCGTTTTAAGCCAATCTATTAGAGACTCATCAGAGAATGAAACCTCGACAACAAGAGATGTGCCGTAATGACCTTTTGTAACGACAACTGGTGCGTTCGCAATATTAAATACAGAAATCATCGTAGAATTTATAGGCTTTAGAAAAACAAAGAGAATTCCGATTAGAAGCAGTGAAATCAACGTTTTACGGATCATAATAACAACCTCGTTTCTTTAATTTTAAATAAAAAATAAGTCTCTTTAAAAAAACTTATGATTTAGTGTTGACTTTCATGAATAATCGATGTTATTATGTATAAGTCGCCAAGAGGTGACAGTGAAACAAACAACATGAACCTTGAAAACTGAAC
>NZ_DJAY01000010.1:0-174859 GCF_002429815.1 Lysinibacillus sp. UBA5990 | reverse complement strand
GTTCAGTTTTCAAGGTTCATTTGATTCATCGTCCTGCGACAAGAATTAATATTATCAGAATGTAACACAATAGTCAACAACTATTTTAATATTTTTTCGTAGTCGAAGTGACAGGTTCTATAATATAACATAATAACATTTTATCTGTCAACACTTCCTTCAAATGTTTAACACTACGAATCGCTGCTCCGGTTTCGTTAGTCGGTAAAGGTGAAGAGAAAGAGCGATGTACATTAATGTCCGCTGTTATATTTAGTTTTAAAGATACATTGTAAGTCGTCAAGATAGAGAATCGGCAACTTTTGTTACTGAAAGACATCCACATCGTATGAGTATTGTGCAAATGAGATATATCATTAAATAAATGAATCTCCAGCCGCGCTGGAATTATGGAAAATTTGCAGCCCCACAATAAAAACACAGTTACGCTACACATCTATGAAACAATGGTTACCCATTGAAGTAATTCAAATTTTGATAGGAGCATGATAAAAGTGTAACTACTAGGAAAATATCAGAAGTACGTTTAGCTTATTTACAACTGAAAAATACCTTATTTAAAATCGCTAAAATCATTGAATCGGAATTCCAAACTCAGACTTAAATAATATTTAAAGAAACCAGACACGTTTTTTGAACGTTCTGGTTTCTTTAAAATTAATATTTATTTTTCTACATTAAAACCTTTTAATAAATCTGCAAAAGCATTATTCAAAGGCTCTGCTTCTTTCTCTTGCTGCTTCATGTACTTTTGTACACTACGTTTATCCACTTTACCTCCACCTTCTTTTTTACGGCGAGCTTCAAAAGCAGATAACTTCTCACGATAGCCACACTTACATACGAATATTTGACCATCACCTTCGCCACGTAATTCAAGCTTTTTCTTACACTGAGGACAACGTGCATTCGTCACACGCGACACATTCTTACGATGACCACATTCACGATCTTGGCAAACAAGGATTTTACCTTTTTTCCCGTTCACTTCAAGCATTGGCTTACCGCATTCAGGGCAAGTTTTTGTTGAAATATTATCATGCTTAAATCTCTTATCGCTATTTTTAATATCAGCTACAATTTCTTTTGTATGTTGCTTCATTTCATTAATGAAGGTTTCTTTTTTCAGTTTGCCTTTAGCGATTAATTCTAACTTTTGCTCCCATTCGGCTGTTGTTTCAGGAGATTTTAACTCATTAGGAACTAAATCAAGTAACTGACGACCTTTAGAAGTAATATGAATATCTTTACCACGCTTTTCAATTAGGAATGAATTGAATAACTTATCAATAATATCGGCTCGTGTTGCCACCGTTCCTAATCCACCTGTCGATTTTAACGTATCAGCAAGTTGCTTATTTTGCGTGTTCATATACTTTGTAGGATTTTCCATTGCCGATAAAAGTGTAGCCTCAGTGAAACGTGCTGGAGGCTTCGTTTGCCCTGATGTTTGAGTAATTAAATTTACTTTTAATACTTGGCCTTTTTCGAGACGAGGCAATAATTGTTCCTTTACATCTTCGTTTGATTCCTCATCATCAAAACGATTTGAGTAAACTTCTTTCCATCCGGCAGAAATTACTGTTTTACCACGAGCAATGAATTTTTCGTTGCCAATTTGAGCTTGCACTGTTAACTGTTCATATTCATAAGCAGGAAAAAGCACAGCTAAGAAACGTTTTACAACTAAATCATAAATTTTACGTTCTTTATCGGTAAAGTTTGTAAAGTTCACGTATTCTTCTGTAGGAATAATTGCATGGTGATCAGATACTTTGCTGTCATCCACAAACGATTTATTTGCTTTAATGGGTTTTGAAAGCACTTTGTTTGCTAGCGTTCGATATTCTCCTATACCGCATGTTTTTAATCGTTCTGGAAGGGTGCTAACGATGTCTGAAGATAAATATCTCGAATCAGTACGAGGATAAGTAAGCACTTTATGAGATTCATATAGTTTTTGCATGATATTTAATGTTTCTTTGGCTGAGTATCCAAATATTTTGTTTGCATCACGCTGTAGCTCTGTTAAATCATATAACCCTGGAGAGAAAGATTTTTTCGGCCTACGTTCAATCTCGATTACTTTTGCATCTTGTTTATCTAATGAATTAACAACAGCATCCACTTTTTCTTTACTAAAGCTGCGTGAATTACCATTCGCATCTTGCCATGTTAATTTTAATTCTTTTGTTTGTGCCTCAATTCCATAAAACGTTTGTGCCTTGAAGTTTTTGATTTCATCTTCACGAGCAGCAACCATTGCTACTACAGGAGTCTGCACTCGCCCTGTATTTAACTGAGCATTAAATTTAGTAGATAGCGCTCTACTTGAGTTCAACCCCAAATACCAGTCTGCTTCACTACGAGCTACTGCAGCTTGATAGAGATTGTCGTAATTCTTTCCAGGTTTTAAGTTTGCAAAACCATCTTTAATTGCCTTATCAGTAACAGATGAAATCCATAGACGCTTGATTGGTTTATTCACTTTCGCACGATCAATAATCCAACGAGCCACTAATTCCCCTTCACGTCCGGCATCTGTTGCGATGATAATTTCATTCACATCATTACGTGTAAGTTGAGATTTAACTGCATTATATTGCTTACTTGTTTGTTTAATTGTTGTTAATTTCAAACGCTCTGGTAGCATTGGTAAATCTTCTAAGTTCCACTTTTTATATTTTTCATCGTAGCTCTCTGGGTCGGCTAAAGTGACTAAGTGGCCTAAAGCCCATGTAACAATATATTTATCTCCTTCAATATAACCATTTCCTTTTTTATGACACTTCAGCACGTTTGCTATATCACGTGCAACTGAAGGTTTTTCTGCTAACACTAAACTTTTAGCCATATATAACATCCTTTCGTACTTCCTAATGTTTAATATAGCACATGCTTTATACTTAAACTTCTTTTAAGCAAAACAGAAATCAACTGGAAATTAACAGGAGTTCTCTTTTAGATGCTATACAACGATTATTAGAGCTTCGCGGCGAAGGCAAGGTCGATACACGTTCCGTACAAAAATACTTAAAGCAGCAAAATAATGAGGAACCTGTAAACAAAGCACTTGCGGAGCCTTAAAAGGTTTAAAGTTAGATTAACGATAAAGAGCAAATTCACACCGAATGTGAACTTGCTTTTTTATTATGCATACTCAAATCCTCTAAACATATCTTTAATTAACTGAATATTCTAGATATAAAAGGAGGTTTTTAATGGATGCAAAAAATTTTAGGCCTCGTAATGTGATTTTTATGACGATTGTTGTTGGTGTATCTGTGTTAATTGGTCAAGCTATTTATGTCTTGTTTATTGATGTACCATTCCCTTAATAGAGATTTATATCTTTAAGCGACTGAGTAGATATTTTTCATTTTCTTTGATTTCCAAATGATTCGGTTTCCATTTTCGTGCCTCTAGGTTATGTTGATAGGCATTTTCAAATAACCGTAACTCCCTATATAACAGACTTAGTTGTAAATGAGGTATCCATGTTGAGTAAGCTCGTTTTTGAATAGTCATTGAATCGACGGAAGCTTGTTGCAAAGCTTGGGAGTACCAATAGATAGCCTCTTTATGTTTCGCTTGCTCCATAAAAAATTGGCCCATTCGGCAACATGCTTCTGGCTTTGGTCGATCATACAAAAAAGAATGTAAAATAGCTTGTTGAGCGTGATTATCATCCTGTAACAATCGATAGCATTCCCCTAGATGCAAACATGCTTCAATGCGATCATCTGTAGCGCCTAATTCGCTATCTAGAAATGTATTGTATTGATTTATGGCTTCTAAATAACGTTTATGCAGCTTTAATTCATTTGCATAATGAAATGAATCCCTCGCTGAAAGAGTATGTCCCTTTTGAATTAAACCTTCATAGATACATAAGTTGCGATGAATATCCTTTGTTAACGGTAAATGTGTGACAGCTATATCACTGTGAAGGTGCTGACCAGATACCTTTAAATACTCATGGACAGCGCCCTGCCATTGAAAGTGATTGCCTCTTTTTACTAGACGATACTTTCGCTCACTGCACTCCACCACCCCATCGTCATCTAGTACTAGGTAATGATCCATAGTGACGGTATCAACAGTTGGATACAATGATTGCTTTAGTAGCAATAATTTATGTTGGTTTTCCTTTGTCATAATATCGTCTGCATCTAGCCATAAAATATAATCTTTTGTTGCCTGCTGAAAGGAAAAATTGCGTGCATTTGCAAAATGATCGCACCATGGAAAATCAAAAATGCGAGAGGTATAATTTTGGACAATATCCTTTGTACAATCAGTTGAGCCTATATCAATAATATTCATCTCATCCACTATACGCTGAACCGAATCTAAGCATCTTTCAATCGTACATTGTGCATTTTTAACAATCATACATAAACTAATCGATACCATCTGTCCCCTCCTTATCATGTAGTAATATACTATGCTAGTTCATCCATTTATCGAAACAATTTTTCGATATCATCTCACTTTTAGGGCTGACATCGTAAAAAAAACGAACGCTATACACGCTCGTCTTTCGTTCTATAAATATTGCTCACGCCACATCAATTGTTCTTTATCAGTAAGTTGTTGTTCTAGATGGTAATCCCATTGATTTAATAACATATTCCACACCCGAATAAATAGTATATCTTGCTCCTTATCGTAAAGGACAAATTCTAAGCATGGACTATCATTAATTTGTTGGGCTTCTACTTCAACCACTCTTGCGATCATTCTTTGTGAGTTGCCTGTGTCTTCTTTATTCATTTCTTGTAAGGCAGCTATAATCAGCGATTCATCAAATTGCTCCTGTTGTTCGGCTTCCTTATCTACATAACGATAAAGCTCTGGTAACTCATCGTATTCATCATTATTTACATCACTAGTCAGAAATGATTGATGGCAAGGACTAAAGTAAAGAGTGGATGCTTCTACCTCAAGCTCCTCTTCAAAGATACCTTGTTCAAGCTGTTGCTGCCCCTTTTCTGTTAGCTTAAAGAAGCCTTCCTCATTTTTCATAAGACCTACGCGTATCATTAAAGAAATCAGGTCTTCGATAAATAACGGATCTACAAGCAATAATTCACTCAATTCTTCCACATTTCCGAAATCCGCCTCTTGAATGCTCAGTAGCAGCATTGTCATTAAGACATCCATCGTGGAACGCCGAACTGGCTCGTAAGTTACATCCACTGTACGAATTGGAATACACCATTCTGCAGTTTTGACAATTTTAATATTGCGATTTTGTTGCAGCTCCCGCATTAATCGTTGCTGTAATTTTGACACTCTAAATCACCAATCCTTCATGATTACGCAAGCCTTCGTAGGATTTTACTGTATTTAATAAATTGGTATACATATCTCTTGTATCTTGATGTTTTGCACGTTTCGCAAACATGTCTGCACTTCCTACAAGTAGTAGTAACTCCCGAGCACGGGATAGAGCGACATTTAAGCGACGATAATCTCTTGCAAAGCCAATGTCTCCTCCCTTTGGTGTATTACGAACCATACTGACAAGAATCACGTCCATCTCCATACCTTGGAATTTATCAACTGTCCCTGTTCTAAATTGTAAATGTGGTAACTTTAGCTCCTGCTGAAGAAGACGATTTATTTTCTTCACCTGCTCACCGTAGAAGCTAATGACTCCAACGCTTTTCAAGGCATCCTGCGGCATACGCCCTGCTTCTTTTGCTGCCTTCACTGCATCATTTAGGTCTAGTAAAATATGACGAATTGTTTGTAATTCCCCTTCATTATAACGGCTTGTGCCACCCTTTACCTGCTCCTCTAAATAAGGTTTTTCGGTTGGAATGTCGATCCATAATAAATGGTCATCACGTTTTACAAATTGCCCGTCTAAGCCATGGTCTCTCGCCGAATCTGAGTCTGGCAAGCCACATTGCAAGCCATTTTCTTCTTGCGCGTAAAATGGCGTAATACTTTGCATAATTTTTTCATGCATGCGGTATTGAAGAGCTAGCATTTGTTTATGCGTTTGAGGCAGATTATTGAATAAGCGTTCAAATAATGATTCACGTAGTAAATTTTTCAATTCCTGTGCGCCTTCAAAATTCGGATTTTCTTCTAACATCGCCTTCAATGTTTCCTCCAATGTATCGTCACCAAGTAGGGGTGGTAGCTGGTGATGATCCCCTACCAAAATAACCTTTTTCCCCTTCAGCATTGGTAATAATAATTCTGGGGGTGTTGCCTTTGAAACTTCATCAATAATGACAACATCAAAGGTTGGGTAATTTTCCATAAACTCTTTACTTGCCGAAGCTACACATGTAGTCCCAATAACATTTGCATGTCGTACATACAATTTTCTAATTTCATCTAGATCATATTCGGTAGCGTTTTGTAGTTTTTCTCTCCATTGCTCTTGCAATTTTTTTCGAAGCGGTAGTTGTCTTTCCTGACGTTGTAAATCTTCAATAGCTTGCTTTGAAGTTTGAATAGCTTCCCTTACCTCTTCTGCTGTCCGCTCTGGTGTCGACTGTAATAGCTTCGTGTATGTGGCCAGTTGCTTTTCCTTTTTCAATCCCGCAACATTTATCTCCTTTAACCGTTCTTCCATTTGTGATAGCAGTAGGTCTACTTCCTGCAAGTTAGTTTGTACGGTTTGAAGTGAAGCTTGTTTTGGTACTAATTGAACTATAGCCTTTTCGACTTGTTCTAGTTGCTGATTGGCTTCCTGAAGAGATTCTTGTAATTGTCCCGTAAGAATTTTTAAATATTCAACGGATTCCTCTGGCACTTCTTCTAATAGGAAGTTGCTTGCTAGCTGTTGTAATCGCTCTGTATGCTGTATAAATGGCTGCAATTGCCGCTGTATGCTTTGTACATCAAAGCTTGTAATTGCACACTCTTGATGCAGTAAACTAACAAGATTTTTTCGAAATGACTCGTATTCTTCGTCTTTATGCTCTTGTTGCTGCTTAAGTGCCATCCCTTTTTGCCATACAAAATCACGACGCATATAGAGTCCCAGCAAATAGCTTTCAATTTCATGAGTGGCTGGCGTTTGATCGTCTTGAAATACCTTGTTTAACTGAGCAAAAACACCCGTAAGGTTTTGTAAAGAAAATGATTGCACAGGCTGTAATCTACTTTTTGCTTGCGCTTGCTCCTTCACCTCATCCGTCACTAACGCCTCTAGCTTTGCAATGGCCTTTTGGAGACGACTATTAATGGTAGACCATGCCTCTAAATCTTTTGCATCTTCTAGATGTTGTATTCGATTCATTTGCTGCGAAAGGACATGAGAAGGACGAATTTGATAATGCTGTAAATATCGTTGGATCCGCTCATAGGAAGTCAATGTATGGACATACTTTTGTGCTTCCTTCATGATGATGAGACGATTATGTTCTGTTTCATATTTTTCTTGAACATCCTGGAATTGAACTGTTAATTGCTGTTTTTGCTCCAGCAATTCTTTATATTGAGCAGCTGCCTCTAATTGCTCCACTTTTTGTGAAGTCTCCTGAATGGTAAGCTGTAGATTTTCAATGGAAGGATGGTCCACAAGTGTCTGTTCAAGTTGCTGTATAATCGGCTCTATTTGTGCGAGCTGCTTCTCATAATGTTCTTTTTGAGATTCATATGTCTGTTGCTCTGTTTTCGCAGCTTTTAAGTCTTTTTTTAACGCTTGAATTTCCTGCTGTAAAATTGGTTCTTCAATAGCCGCTTGCTCTTTAGCGGCCATTTCCTGCGTCAATTCCTCCAGCCATAACTCTAATTTTTCAAGCTCAGCTTTTGCTTTGGACAAATTGTCCTTGAACGTCTGCTCACGTTCAGGAAAGACCAAGATTGCCTCTTCAATTGCTGCCAATGTTTGCTCACGCCACTGCTGAGCTACATTTTCTTCAATAAATTTTTTTCCCTCTTCCTCAATACTTTCCGTTCTACCATAGCGTAAAATCCGAATTTCCTGATTAGAAAGAAGCCGTCCTAATGCATTATCTACCGCTAGATTTGACTGAGATGCAACAAGTGTTTTTAAACCAGCTTTCACATTTTGCTGACAAATCTCTGAAATGACAGTTGTTTTCCCTGTACCAGGTGGACCTTGTATGACAAATAAATCTTCAACAGATAAAGCGCCTAAAACCGCTCGTCTTTGATATTCGTTTAAATTATTATGAAATTCAATATCCTCTTGAAGCTTCGATGCTCGTACAGAAGGACGTTTTTCAAATAGGATCGTCTCTAAATTAGGATTAACAGCCTCACCCTTTTCTAACTTGGTAAAGCCATTACGTAATCTTCTAATTTGACTTAATGTTGCAAAGTTACTGAAGCTCGCTTGTTTTGAACGAAGATTAAGCTGATCCTTACGAGCCAATTCTTGTGTAAAAGGTTTTAAATCAATTTCAACTGTTTGCTTTCCAGCATGAGTCTTCAACACTTGTCCTATTTCACCACGGACACCTTGAATACTAACACTCAAGCCTTCTAATTGCTTCCATTCCTTATTCTTTATGTAGGGACATACAAGCGTTAAGCGTGTAAAGTCTTCATTGAAATAGCTTTGCTTAAATTCACTATAAATATCGTCAATAGTCGCATCGCGCTCTTGTATTTTTAAATAACCTTCCCAGCTAGCAATACGTTTTTTTACATATTCAGTCCGTTCTTCCGCAATTGGTAACTGTCTAATCTTCGTATGAAGCTCAATTGGAACGCCTGCTCCGTTGTTAGGCTTTGTAACAAACTGCAGTGCTGCTGCTAAACGACGATTTGTGTTAATCGGCCCTCGCATATGCACAAAACGAATATTTGTCGCTAGTAACCCTTCTAGCTTTAATACACAGTCCATAATCACAGTTTTCTCGGAAATAATATCACTTAATTTTTCATTGTCTTCAGCATTAAAATAGATAGATAAAAATATTTCACCCACTGTTTTTGCTTTGCGTTTTTCAATGTAGACCGTAAAAGATCTTTGTAACGCAAAAAAGGCATGCTCGTTTGCTGAGCATTCCTCTACCGCTTCCTTTGCCTTATTAGTCAAAATAAGACAACAGCGTTGTTTTTCTAGTAAAGCGATGTCCTGCATGAGCAGCCCTCCTTCCAGTGTCACTAAAGTTTTATTTTATCACATACTAAAAGAATACTTACAAAGAAAAATCCCCTGCACAGTGATTTCTTACCACCGTGCAAGGGTACTATTAATGTTGATCGATCGTTTCCTTCGGCAAGTTCTTGCTCATCTCACAGTATTGAACAAATACACGCGCTAATTCACGTAAACGGCTATGAACATCCTCATCCACAATATGATTATCTGCATCAAAATGAGATGTATGTGTATACACATAGTTTGGTGTAACAAGAGCACGGAAGTAGTCTAAAATAGGTTTTAATTGATTTTCTACTACAAGGTGGTGTTGATACGTCCCGCCATTTGCAACTATAGATACAGGTTTATAGCGCATTGTTTTAGGGTGCAAGAAGTCAAATGCATTCTTCAAAACGCCAGGAATTGATGCTTGGAAAATAGGCGTTGCAATAATATAAGCATCCGCTTCCTCAAATTGTTGGATCATTTTCTTCATATCATCATTTAATGGTGAGCCATCAACAATTTGATGTTTATATTCACTAAAATGCATCATTTCTAAATCGAAACTAGCATCTAATTCTTTAATATATTGTTCCACTTGCTCTAAAATAGCACCAGTTTTTCGACCAAACATTGTGCCATCAACGAGTAAAATTTTCATCTTCACTTTGCCTCCACCATTCATCTTCTACAATAATATTGTAACAAATGAAAAGTGGCTCGGAAAGAATAGGAATGAGGAAAGCAAGAAATTCAGTCTTTAGGCGGAAAGCAAGAAAAATTACTCTTTATCATATGGTCGGAAATGAACTTCCTTATCGACAACCTTATCGTGGATATTATATTTCTCACGGTCAATCACTACATCGCGATTAACCTTGTCTTCTTCATGAAGCGAATCTGCTTTTTTAATTTTATCCCAATTAAATAATGTCTCCCTCGAAACATCTTTTTCTGCCGTTTCCGGAAATGCCAATATCGCTAATTCATGAGAAGGATAAATTGTCACTGGTTGTCGCTTACCGTGTAGCGCAATAATCATCATTGCCTTTGCTACTTGAGTGGCTTCAATGGCTCTAGAGCGCTTTAGTGGTCCCATTAAAAAAGGCTTGGCTAGTTTTAATACCTTTTCTCCTATCTTTTCCCCTAAACGAAATTCATTCCGTTCTCCTAATAAGAGTGAAGGTCGAATAATAGAAAGCTGCTGTAAGCCCAACTCCATTAAATCATGTTCTAGCTTTCCTTTAACCCGGTTATAGTAAAAAGGAGAACTCTCATTAGCACCCATTGCAGTAATGACAAGAAAATGGGGAATCCCACGCTTTTTCGCCAATGAAGCAATCGCTAAAGGATATTCAAAGTCTACCTTTTCGAACACCTTTCGAGAACCTGCTTTTTTTATAGTTGTGCCTAAACAGCAATATAGTTCATGCGCAAATTCTATATCTTGTTCCTCTAACCTATCAAAATCGCGAATTTTCACTTCTAGCTTAGGATGCGTAAAAGTTGGTTTTCTTCTCGCGATTACTGTCACGGATACATATTCATCATTTTCACATAATTGCTCTACTAGAGAGGAGCCCGTCAATCCTGTTGCTCCAACCACGATTGCAGCACGCATACCCATACTTCTTTCCTCCTTTCATCATCACCATCTTTGTTATGTATCTTAATAAACTCACTATATATATCGACCACTTTTTTTAGGATTAAAAGTTATTTATCGTACCTATAAGATAGCTATTTGAAAGATTTATTTAAAAAGATCATTTATCAAATCCTAAATTTTACACATACTTGCCCTTTCTTCGCCATAATTTAAAGAGACAGAGAAAGGGTGGGATACATTTGCAAAACGAAACGCAAGCAATAGTACCGAAAAAAACGATTGTTTTCATTATTGAAAGCTGTATTGATAAAGGGCTGTATCCTTTTGAACGGGTTTCAACATTAGCTAAACTACTGACAAATGAGAAAGTTTTTATATTTGTAAAAACTCCTTCAAATGACGGGGTTCAAATTTTAATGAATGAGGGTCTAACCCCCGTTTTATTTGATCATTTTAATGAACTTCCTAAGCAAATTAAATCCATTCAGCCAGATTTAATTGTCAGAGATGGCCGCAATTCTGAGGCTTTGCAAGTACAGGATTTACGACCTTTCTGCAAAACGATTATTCACTTTGATGATTTTGGTGAAGGTGGTCAAGCCTGTGACTGTGTACTACTAGCACTCTATCACGAGGTAAAAGATTATTTACCGTCTCATTATATTAGCGGGAGCTTTGTTTTTGCACTACCCGAAGACTATCAAAACTTTAGCGATAGACCTGTAAGCAAAACACCTGAAAATCCTCCCCATATCGTTGTAGCTTTTGAAGATGGGGACGAGCATAATTTAACCTATCGTACACTTCGACACTTAACACAGCTCCAAATTCCACTACAAATTACAGTTATGATTGACGACAGCTACCGCCATGCTACCGACGACTTGCAAATGATGGTTTTAAGTCGTCGCAACACAGCTATCCTTCGTGATAAAAACGCGCTTCTCAAACTTTTACCAAAAGCAGATGTTATTATTTGTAATGCCAATTATACGCCTTATAAAATCGCCTCTTACGGTGTGCCATGCATTACCCTTGCACAATCAGAAGCAGAGCTATTACATGCTTTTCCAAGAGAACAGAACGGTTTTATTCATCTAGGGCTAGGTCGTAAAATGAAACAATCACAAATACAAAATGCTGTTATGGAGTTTCTTTTACATGAAGCACGCAGTGAACGTGCCGTAAAAAAACAACGCCAGCTCAATCTCGTTAGTAATAATGAAACACTCTTAGAACTACTTTTAGACTTTGCTTATGATCGTCATAATATCGCTTCTACTTAGTGCTACTTCAAAGACGATTATGATACAATATATAAGAAATTTTCACTTTAGCATCTCATCTTATAAAAGCTGGGGCTTATGTAAGTTCTAAGTTTTTCAGTTCCCGATTGATTTTAATGACTAAGCGGTGGGGGATCAATAAAACCCCCATCGCTTTTTACACGCATTCGCTATACAAATATTCTTAAAAAAGGAGCAAACATCATGCCAACCAAAAATGATTTAGAATATCAAATTAAAGAATTAAAAATGGACTATATCAATTTACAAGGCGATATTGAAAAACTTGAGTCTACAGGACACAACGATCAAGTAGCACAGGCAGAGCAACGTCTTGCAAATATGGAATCGAAGCTTGCAGAGCTGAATAAGCAACTTGCAGAACTATAAAATGTAAACTTGAAAGACAGTTGGAGGAACATATATGGCAATTTTAACAGTAGAAAATTTAGGTCATTCTTTCGGAGATCGTACACTTTTTAAAGATGTATCGTTTCGTTTAGTAGAAGGTGATCATATTGGACTCGTTGGGGCAAATGGTGTAGGTAAATCAACTTTAATGGGCATTATCACTGGTCAAACAATTCATGATGAGGGAAAAGTGGAATGGCTCCCTGGTACACATTATGGTTATTTAGATCAACATACCGTACTCACAGCTGGTAGAACGATGCGCGATGTTTTGCGTGACGCTTTTCTACCCTTGTATAAAAAAGAAGAGGAACTCAATGAAATTACAGGTAAGATGGCTGAAGCTACACCTGAAGAATTAGAAGTTCTATTAGAGCAAATGGCTGAAGTTCAAGATGCGTTAGATGCAGGTGACTTCTATTCACTCGATATGAAAATTGAGGAAGTTGCGCGCGGACTTGGGCTCGATGCAATCGGCTTGGAGCGAGATGTAGCTGCTCTTTCTGGTGGTCAACGTACAAAGGTTTTACTAGCTAAGCTGTTATTAGAAAAACCAAAAGTTCTATTATTAGACGAGCCTACAAACTATCTTGATGAAGAACATATTACATGGTTAAAAAACTATTTAAAGAACTATCCATATGCCTTCTTATTAATTTCGCATGATACAGAATTTATGAACGAGACGGTGGATGTCATCTTCCAACTTGAATTTTCAAAGCTAACTCGTTATACAGCAACATACGAAAAATTCTTAGAGCTTGCTGAAATCAATAAGCGTCAGCATATTGACGCATATGAAAAACAACAAGAATTCATCAAGAAGCAAGAAGATTTTATTGCCAAAAATAAAGCGCGATACTCCACTACTGGCCGTGCCAAATCTCGTGCCAAACAGCTAGACCGTTTAGAGCGAATTGATCGCCCAGAGACTGCTGTAAAGCCTGAGTTCGGTTTTAAAGAAGCACGCTCATCCAGTCGCTATGTTGTAGAAGCTGAAAATTTGGTGATTGGTTATGATAAAGACAAGCCATTACTTCCCCCACTCACTTTTGCTATTGAACGAGGAGAGAAGATCGCTTTAGTCGGCATGAATGGTGTAGGTAAATCAACTTTATTAAAAACAATGCTTGGTAAAATTAATCCTCTAAATGGCAAAGTGATTCGAGGAGATTACCTTTACCCATCTTACTTCGAACAAGAAGTAAAAGCGGAAAAAATCACACCCATTGATGATGTATGGAATGCCTTCCCTTCAATGGAGCAAGCACAAGTACGTGCTGCCTTAGCGAAAGCTGGCTTAAAGACAGATCACATTACACGTCCACTGAATTCATTATCCGGTGGAGAGCAAGCAAAAGTTCGGTTATGTAAATTAATGATGGAAGAGGCAAACTGGCTTCTTTTTGACGAACCAACGAACCATTTAGATGTGGATGCAAAAAATGAATTAAAACGTGCGATGAAAGAATTTAAAGGCACTATTGTACTCGTAAGTCACGAACCTGATTTCTATGATGGTCTCGCTACGAAGGTCTGGGATGTCCAAGATTGGTTCACTTCTGGACAACAAGGCTAAATCTAAAAGGGTAGTCTCAAAAATCATTTGGGGCCACCCTTTTTTCTATTTGTGCAATTCCACAAATAATTTTTAGTTTCTATGTATAATTCTCCTCATTTAAACATACTATTATCAGTGGACTGATATTTTTCAGCTTGCCATTCTCCTCTGGTGGACAAGCCTTACTTCATGTAGTCCCTATTCAATTTTCCTAAACTTACATCATTGTAAGCTGTGAACATGAAACTTTTTATAATGATCTTCGTATATGTTAATATACCTGAAAAAAATCATGGTGTTATAGATATTTTTTAAAATAGCTATTGATTTATATATAGCTTACTAGTAAGATATATATATAAACAATTTACCTTACTAATAAGATATTTATAAAATATAATCTAAAAAAGAAAGCGAGGAATGAAGAATGACAGTTACAATTTACTCACAAGCGAGCTGTTCTTCATCCAGAAAAGCACTTAAATGGTTAAAAGATCACAATATTGAATATAAAGAAAAACGTATCACTTCTCATCCACTTACACTTGCAGAGTTTAAAGAAATTTTAAGCATGACTGAAGATGGAACAGATGAAATTATTGCAACAAATTCGAATGATTTTAAAAACTTAAATATCGATATCGACCAACTTTCTATTCAGGAGCTATTTGCTATTATTCAAGCACATCCAAGAATGTTACGTAGCCCTATTTTAATAGATGAAAAACGTATTCAAGTTGGTTACAATGAGATGGACATCCGCCGTTTTATCCCGCGCAAAGTACGTGCTTACGAATTAAATGCGATGACAAGATTGGCACAAGAAAGTTAAAACAGTTTTGGAGTTGACCTTCTATGGATCAAGAAAAACAAAAAGCCATTACCTCGTTGTTTGAAGTTGTTTCATCTATTGAGCGTAAGTGGGCGAACGAGTGGAATAATCATAATGCGCTCGGCTTTTCAAAATCCCATATTTTAATTTTAGACTACTTATCGCAGGAGGGCCCGAAACGCCCTTCTGCTATTGCTGAGCGGTTAAAGGTAACGACAGGTGGCGTCACCGTTTTAACAACGAAGCTTATCAATGCTGGCTTTATTGAAAAAACACAGCACGCTACAGATCGTCGAGCGTCACAGCTCGTTATTACTTCTGAGGGAGAGAGCATTTTAAAAGAGTCTCGCCAACAAGTTAGTGAAATTATCAACAATATGTTTGGAATGCTCACTGCTGAAGAACTGCAAACATTGCGCACTATTTTTTCAAAATGTCTATTGGATGTTGAATCCAATCGGCCAGAATAATGTCTTAAAAACAAAAAGATGCATCGCAATTATATGCGAATGCATCTTTTTTTAGATTAGTCGACTGAATACTTCCGTCTAAGTACGTATGATGTGCGACCAATCAGCTTTCATTACGCTGGTAGCACAGATTCTACAATGGCCGTATCAGACATAAGCATTTCTTTTAATCGAGCCTTTGCACGGAATAAACGAGATTTCACAGTACCAATGGAAACTTTCATAATTGTAGAAATTTCTGCAAGTGAATATTGGTCTATGTAGAAATACCATAAAGTCTTTCTATAAATGCCATCTAATTGCTCCATTTTATCTTGTACTAGTTTTGTGACAATATCCTTTTCAACCTTTTCTTCTGTCGAAATTTCATTATTGGGAACCAAATCTAATATCGGTACGTCTAATGTTTCAGGTTGGTTCATCATATATTTACTGCGACGAACCTTTTTACGATAGCGATCTCTGAAAGTATTCATTGTAATAGTTGTAAGCCAAGCCTTAATATGCTCTACTTCAGCTACGCTGTCTTCATAGCGCACAACCTTTACCCAAACTTCTTGCATTAAATCTTCAGCCTCTACATTATTGCGAGTTAGTTTTAAACATAAGTGATATATATAACGATTGTATTCCTCGTATACGCCTTCTAATTTTTCATTCATTGTGTATGCCTCCGCTTCTTGTTCTTGCTTCTATACACATTCTCGCAAAATAATGTATTACACTCTATCGTATTGGCTTTCAATTTCATTACAATCGTGTAAGCTTAAACGCTTTTGCTTGTAATATTCGTAAAAAATGTTTTACTACTATATTACTCAGCCTATAAAATACGGCTCTATAACATTAAACCCTTATTTTAATTACTATATTTTAAATAATAATTTTTATCTGAAAATTAAAAATCTGCCACTTTATCAATGACTTGTAAAGTAAGCAGATGTATTTCATATAATGTATTACACAAATTGTTTCCATTGGCTAACTTAATAGCCCTAAACGAAAAGCGGAAGCAACGACCTGTGTTCGATTTTTAGCTTTGAGCTTTGTCATTAAACTACTTACATAATCTCTTACTGTATGCTCACTTAGAAATAGTAATCCCCCAATTTTTTTATTGTCATATCCCTCTGCAAGCAGACCCAAAATCATGGACTCCCTTTCTGTTAAGTGAAGTTCTGTATTCTTTTCAACCTTTTCACCCTTACGTGATAAAAATAATCCTAACCGCTTCCCTACTTCTTCAAGTAACAATAATTCGTCCTTTGTACAATCAAATTCTTCACCTAGCTGATCAAATGTCAGCCAGCCAAATAATTGATCCTGTTGAATAATCGGGATAAATATAATCGACGATAAATTAAATAATTGTATATGTTCTTCTTTCACATAATTTTTAGGGTTTTTTAAATAGATAGGTTTTCTTGAGCCCAGAACTGTATTTTCACCACTCAACTCCCCTTTCATGCTTTGAACCTTTGGAAGCTCTGCACCAATAACTCCGTAAAATTGATTGGACCATGGCACATAGGCATAAAATACACATCTTTTATAACTAAAATACTCTTCACATTTCTTTAAAATATAGGCTAAATCCTGATAACCAGAGGAACTAATGAGCAATTTATCAAGTTTATCCAACAATTGCAGCCGCCTCAACTCCTCATTTTCAGGGGTAGTTCTACAACTATTTTTATGATCTACTTCGGCATCACAGTAAAGCTGTACTAAAAATATAAAAATCGATAATACATACATTAGTATCGCATTCATTCGACTAATTTTCTGCTGAATCAAAAAAGTGATCAACGATTTCTCTAAAATCAATTGGAATAGATGAAAGCTTCTCGTATCGATAATGGATAACTGTGATTGAAGCCATGTCTTAAAAAAACTTCTAAAATCATCATTAAGCTCTTCGATATTCGTATGCGTCATTAAACGTAGAAACGAATCCAGTAGCATTGCCACTCTTTCTCGATCGGCTTCAGCAATAGATGGTTCTAGATTAAGGTAAATATTCGTATTCTCTTCAATTTGTTTACTATGAATTTTGATGAATAACACAAATTCTTGAAGTGTCATTTCTTCAATGGATTGAAATGAGTGCGTCATAGGAAATTCCTCTCCTTCATACTAAAAATACCCCTATAAATGGAGGATACTCACTCACTATATTATACAGCATCTTATAGGATAGTATTTCAAATTGAAAGGAGTAAGATGAAGGTATCGCTAAAATAAAGAGAATACTTTTGAATCCTAAGGTAACCATATAACCAGAAATAATGGAAGGTGCGTGCTTGAAATGAGATTAGAAAATAAAGTAGCCATTATTACAGGCGGAGGTACAGGCATCGGGAAAGAAACTGCACTATTATTTGCGAAAGAAGGGGCAAAAATAGTCATTACTGATATAAATGAACAATCTGGAAATGAAACAGTTAGCCACATCCAAGCAATTGGAGGCGAAGCATTATTTGTCCGTCATGATGTTAGCAATGAAGACGATTGGAGAAAAGTTGCAGATGAAACGATTCATACATTTAATAAAGTCGATATTCTTTTCAACAATGCAGGTATTTATATAATTAAACCACTTGCCGAAATTGAACTTTCAGACTGGAATCGCTTAATGTCCATCAATGTAACTGGTGTTTTCCTTGGTATGAAACATATCATGCCGCTGATGGCTAAACAAAGTAAAGGCTCTGTCATTAATGCTTCTTCCATTGCAGGCTTAACAGGTGCTGCTGGACATGTATTATATGGCGCTAGTAAAGGCGCCGTGCGCATTATGACAAAAGATGCAGCAATGGAATATGCCCCATATGGCGTACGCGTAAACTCTATTCACCCCGGCTATATCGATACAGGAATGGCCGATTATGCATCTGCAACAACTGGAAGCTCTAAAGATGAATTGGGAAAAAACTTATTCCCATTAGGACGTTTAGGTTCTGTAAAAGAAGTGGCTCAAACCGTACTTTTCTTAGCTTCTGATGAATCTTCCTTCTCAACAGGTGCAGAATTTGTTATTGATGGTGGAGCAACAGCAAAATAAATATTAAGGTGGTCATTAGAAATGAAATTAAAAGATAAAGTAGCAATTGTCACAGGTGGCGCTAGTGGTATCGGTGAAGCAACAGTTCGCCTCTTCGCCCAAGAAGGTGCACAAGTAGTCATTGCCGATTTTTCAGAGCGCGGACAAAACATCTCTGAGCAATTAAATAACGATGGTTATGATACGCTCTTCGTAAAAACAGATGTAACAAGCGAAGAAGATATTAAAAACATGATAAAAGAAACTATTAATAAATACGGAAAACTTGATATTATGTATGCGAATGCAGGTGTAGCTGACGATGCCCCCGCTCACGAGTTATCTTTTGAAAAATGGAAAAGAACAATCGATATTAATTTATCTGGTGTATTTCTTTCTGATAAATATGCCATCGAACAATTTCTTGCGCAAGGAACAGGTGGCGTCATTGTTAATGCTGGCTCTATCCATAGTTTTGTTGCCTTACCAAATCCAACAGCCTATTCATCTGCAAAAGGTGGTGTAAAACTATTAACACAAAACCTTTGCACAGCTTATGCAAAACAAGGCATTCGCGTAAATGCTGTATGTCCTGGCTATATCGACACACCTTTATTGGCTGAAGTAGACGCTCAAAAGAAAGAATATTTAGCTTCCCTTCATCCACAAGGCCGACTTGGTAAACCAGAAGAAATTGCTAAAGCAGTTTTATTCTTAGCAAGCGATGATGCAAGCTTTGTTAATGGTACAACACTCCTTGTTGATGGTGGCTATACTGCTCACTAATATAAAAATTTACGGGTCTGAATTCGGTATTGTTCCGGAATCAGACTCTTTTTATTTGATTAAAATTCTCCCAGTGCAAATCGGTCTAGATCATACCAAGAAGCAGTAAGCTTTAAAACCAGTCGTATTTTATGGTAAAACAATATAAGATTATTTAATTGCAACTCCACATGCAGGTATTTTTTCTATAATTTAAATATTAATATATTTTAAAGCTAAAAGAGTTGCTATTACATGAAATGCTTTGTACTTTTATTACATCAGTTATTATGAAATTGAGGGGTGTTTTACAATGAGTTTAAATGATTGGCTAAATGAAAAGGTCCCAGAAATTACAAGTTCATTAAGTGATATTAACCGACAGTATGTTGATATTGAAAATTCAATTGGCTTTGTTGGGCGCAATCAAATTTATAAAATCTTAGATAATTTTCATGAAGTACTGTTCCCAGGTATCCATACTGCTCCGCCGATCGATACTACACGCGTCAATATTGTAAGTAGTAATAAACTGCGTGAAACGGCATTGGATTTACGTGATATTATCGAAAAAGTTTTAATTTACAATTTGGAGTACAACAGCAATCTTGAAAACTGTACTTGTCAAGCGGATGCAGATCGTATTGTGATGGATTTAATTTCACAATTCCCAAAAATTCGTAAAACCTTGCAAACAGATATTCAGGCAGCATACAACGGAGATCCTGCTGCCCTTTCTACAGAAGAAATTTTACTAAGTTATCCATCAATTGTTGCGGTATACATTCACCGTATTGCACATGAATTATATGAAGTGGGCGTACCAATTGTCCCACGTATTATGTCTGAGTATGCACATAGTTTAACAGGAATTGATATTCACCCAGGAGCGACAATTGGTGAATCCTTCTTTATCGATCACGGCACAGGTGTCGTAATCGGTGAGACATGTATAATTGGCAATAATGTTAAAATATACCAAAGTGTAACATTAGGGGCATTAAGCTTCCCTCTTGATGAAAATGGTAATCCAATTAAAGGAATTAAACGTCATCCAAATATTGAAGATAATGTTGTTATTTATGCAGGTGCAACCATTTTAGGTGGCGAAACGACAATTGGTCACGATTCGGTGCTAGGCAGTAACATTTGGCTAATGAATTCAATACCACCATATTCCCGTGTGTACAACTCACCACCAACACCTAACATCAGTAGTAGTAAATCGAAAAATGTTTAATACACACTCTCTTTAAGTAGATAAAAATTGCACTCACCTATAGACGACTATCGAAAGACACTGTAAAGAATTTTTTCTACAGTGTCTTTCATTGTACAAAACTAAAGACATTCAAATACAACCATTGGCCTTGTTATAAAAATGGTTGACGTTTCCCCTATTAGAGCTTATTTATTAGAACCCATGTTAATACTTTCTAGTTTTGATATGCTATACTATTTCTATTATCGAAATATATTAGAAAGAGGGATGCTAGATGACCAATTTACAGCAAATCGATGCTTATTTTGCGGAACATCGTGAGACTCATTTAAACGAATTAAAAGAATTTTTACGAATTCCAAGTATTAGTTCTTTATCTGAGCATAAGGAAGATATCCAGCATGCTGCACAATGGCTTGCCAATGCATTTAAAAAATTAAATCTTGAGAATATCTCAATTACACAAACTGCAGGTCACCCAGTTGTCTATGCTGATTGGTTACATGCAGAAGGCAAACCAACAATATTGTTTTATGGTCACTACGATGTACAACCTGTTGATCCGTTAAATTTATGGGAGAGCGAACCGTTCACTCCTACCATTCGCGACAATAAATTATTCGCTCGTGGTGCTAGTGATGATAAAGGGCAAGTATTTATGCACTTAAAAATGATTGAAGCCTTATTTGCAACAACAGGAACTTTACCCGTGAACGTTAAATTTATTTATGAAGGTGAAGAAGAAATTGGTAGTCCACACCTACCTTCCTTTGTTGAAGAATATAAGGAAAAATTAGCTTCGGATTTAATTTTAATTTCTGATACTGGACTTTATGGTCCTGGTAAACCTGCAGTATGCTATGGCTTACGTGGATTGGCAGGTATTCAAATTGATGTGCGAGGAGCTAAAGGAGATTTACACTCAGGTCTCTATGGTGGAGGCGTGCAAAATGCCATCCACGCATTAGCTGAAATATTAGCATCCTTCCGTGACGAGCATGGCACAATTCAAGTGGAAGGTTTCTATGACAATGTATTACCTTTAACAGAGGAAGAACGTGAAGCTTATCGTGCGCTTGGTTTTGATGAGGAGTCAGTTAAACAAGAGGTCGGTGTAAAAGAACTATTTGGTGAGCAAGGGTTTACCTACCTAGAACGTACTTGGGCTCGTCCAACATTAGAGGTTAATGGGGTCTTTGGTGGTTTCTCTGGAGAAGGCATCAAAACGGTATTACCTGCTGAAGCAGGCGCTAAAATCACATGTCGTCTCGTTCCAAATCAAGAGCCGGACGAAATCGTAGCCCTATTAAAAGCCCACGTTGAAAAGCATAAGCCTGCTGGAGTGGAAATTAACATTTCGGAGTTCGATAAAGGCCCTGCATTCTTAACACCATTTGATCATCCATTCATTCAGGCAGCTGGACGTTCTTATGAAAAGGTTTATAATGTACCTACTGCTTACACACGTGGTGGCGGATCTATCCCTATCGTCGCTGCATTTGATGAAATTTTAGAAATCCCTGTAGTATTAATGGGCTTCGGTTTATCTAGTGAAAACTTCCATGCACCAAATGAGCATTTCCATTTAGAAAACTTTGATAAAGGTCTACGCGTTTTAAGTGATTACTTATATGAAGTTTCGGAATTACAAAAATAATTTCCTATTCCATAACAAACCCCCTCACCTACTTCAGTGAGGGGATTTTCATTGCTTCTTTATGCAATTACTCGCCAAAAACTGTCACAATTTCAGCTGATTTTTTTCGTTCTTTTCCTTTTGGCACTTCATCAAAATAACCGACTTGTAGCATCGCAATAACACGTTCACCAGGCTGTACCTTTAAGGCTTCGCGGAACTTTGGATTATCTAAAAATCCCGGTGTTTTCCAGCAAGAGCCTATCCCTCTATCCCATGCTAACAGTTGCATATTCTGAATAAAGATACTCGCTGCTCCATAATCCTCTAAACGTTCTTTTTGACGTGCATCCTCTGGTACGATAACAAAGGCATAGCCGCCAGGTAATGTAAATTTCAACATCTGCTTTGCCAAGTCTTCACTTAAAAGCTCTTGCCATTTTGGAATCGTCAGGTCGCGTAATAAATGATGTAGATTTTCTAATTCCTTACCACAGGCTACTACTAAACGCCAAGGCTCACGGTTACCGTGGTTGGGTGCCCAAACTGCATCGTCGATAATGGCCAATAAATCATCACGATCTACAGGCTGACCATTAAATTTTTTAATGGAACGACGTTGAATAATTGCATCTCTAACCGATAAA
The DNA here is from genome assembly GCF_002429815.1 of Lysinibacillus sp. UBA5990. Taxonomy (NCBI): domain Bacteria; kingdom Bacillati; phylum Bacillota; class Bacilli; order Caryophanales; family Bacillaceae; genus Lysinibacillus; species Lysinibacillus sp. UBA5990. The sequence goes on along the minus strand of NZ_DJAY01000010.1, from coordinate 152,289 downwards.
AATTGTTCGCTCATATATCCATTCTCCTTCTACCACAAGACAACCTTTTAAGTTTATCTCTTCTACCTTCACATTATCATAAAATGATATGCATTAAAACTACCTCATCTTATGCAAAGCTATCCTCTATATGATAGAAAAAGTAAGTCATGCTCGGCGTATAAGCAGTGGAGTCCTCATAGAAATACGGTCGATTAATACTATCCGATGTATGAGCATTTACATAAGGAATGCCGTTTTGAATACTTGTAACAATAACAGAGTGATCGATTCTCCCATTCCCTTGAAAATCATAAAAAATAACGTCACCCAGCTCTAACTCTTCGGCGGTTTGCACACGTGTACCCTTCAACCCTGTCGTTGAGCCCTCTAAATACCATCTTAAAGAATGTGCAACAGACCAGCTAAAGCTCCAATTTCCTTGTTGAATCCACCAGCCCTTATCTCTACTTGGTGCCCCTCGCATTGGTGCCCCACCAGCTAATAAACATTGAGATATATAGTTTGTACAGTCTACATCAAAGTTAGGAAAAGCTGGATTGCGTCTATTCCACCATAAATTGGCATACTGTACAGCAGCTTGCCTATTATACATCTTTGCCATACATCCCCTCCTCATGCCATCATATGTCTCTTCAAGTATTTCTATTAGTTAGGTCCTTACTCATATTATTGTCGAAAATAGGTATAATCAGTATGTTCCTTTCCATTTTTAAGATCATTTTTGCTACAATAAGATTAAAGAAATGTATGATTTTATTTTATGACCAGAAGGGATGTTAAATGTGAAGCAGCATGCTGAGAAAGAAATTTTACAGCCTACTCTTTTATGCGATAAAAAGGGAAATTTAAATCCAGCAGCCATCGGATTTGCACGCAAACCACTTATCAACAGCAATTTAAGCGGCCATCTCATGCGCAAAAAGAAATGGAACTATTGGTGTGTCTACGGTGATGAAATCTTATTTTCCGCTACGATTAGTCATCTAGATTATGCAGCAGTCTGCTTCGTCTATTTCCTGGAATATGAAACGCAGCGCTATTTCGAAAAATCGATTACCATTCCCTTCGGCGGCAAACTGAAAATGCCTACACAGGTTTTAGAGTCCGTATCGTTTAAAAATAGTGAAATGATGGTTGATATACTATATGTACAAAATGAAACACATCTATCCGTTTCTATACCCAATTTTGATGGTGATATTTTACGTGCAAAGCTCATCATTCAACATCCCGCTACAGACGAAACCTTAAATGTTGTCATCCCTTGGAATCGTAAAACATTTCAATTTACAGGTAAGCATCATACACTCCCTACTTCAGGTGTGGTCACAATTGGTACTCGTCGTTATAATTTCTCGGCAGAAGAAAATTTTGCTGTCTTAGATTACGGTCGAGGTGTATGGCCGCGTGAAGCAGTATGGAATTGGGGAATGGCGTCTCAACGGGTCCGTGGAAGAAGAATTGGACTTAATTTAGGAGGAAAATGGACAGATGGCACAGGTATGACCGAAAATGCTGTTTTCGTTGATGGCAAAATGACAAAAATACACGAGGATTTATTATTTGATTATGATTCCGAAGATTATATGCAACGTTGGAAAGTAAAATCAAAATTCTCTCATCAAGTGTCACTAACCTTCTCTCCGTTTTTTGAACGTGTAGCCTATACAAATGCAAAACTAGTAAAATCAGAAGTACATCAATTATTTGGTTATTATGACGGTTCCATTTTGCTCGACAATGGTGAAACATTAGTTATTCGACAAATGCTTGGATGCATTGAGGAGCATCAGGCAAAGTGGTAACGAATCTTATAAAAGACGCCGCGTTCCGTGGGCATTACTTCATTAATCATTCCACGGAATTCGAGCGCCACCCCCCCTCACATTGCTCTAAGTAAGGGCTTTTAATATTTTCTCTGGGTCATCAGTAAATATTGCTTGTATTCCAAGCTGCTGTAAATATCGAGCATCCCGCTCCTCGTTGACTGTATAAACACGTACAATTGCCCCTTCAGCGAGCGCTAGTTTTACTGATTTGCGATACGCTGTAGGCAAACTAACATGCAAACCTTTAGCAGGAATAAGCGCAACATAAGTCGGAAAGTCTACTAAAACTTCGGCAAACAATGCAGCACTTTCAATATAGGGTGCGATTTGTGCGACTGTTTGCAAAGATTCATGATTAAAAGAAGAGATAATAACTCTCTCTGTCATTTGTTGGGCTGCTACTTCCTTTAGAACTAATGCCTCGATCCCTTCATAGGCAAACACATCTGTTTTTAGCTCAATGTTAATGCGATGGTTTGTACCTGCAAATAGTTCTAAAACTTCCCCTAATGTCGGAATCACTTCTCCACTATAATCCAATGAGTACCATGAGCCAAAATCAAATGTACGTAATTGCTGTAATGTAAAATCCTTTACATAGCCTGAACCATTGGAGGTACGGTTAATGGTTTCATCATGAATAACAACTACCTCTTTATCTGCTGTTAAATGAACATCTAGCTCAATTCCAGTGATAGGAAGCTTAGATGCTGCTTGGAATGCAGCAATTGTATTTTCCGGGTAGCTTGCAGAAACACCTCTGTGTGCAAAAATATCCAAAATAATGAACCTCCTCTTTTAGTAACATTCATTCAAAACCTCTACGTAATAGTAACATATTCAGCTTTTAAGCTTTCACTTGATGGTAAATATTATATATAGTAGTATGATAATCTACTTTGAAATTGTAAGTACCTAGGAGGTGCTAAAAAATGACTGTAAAACATCCAGATTTTCAGACTGAAGTAGAGCGATTAGCGTATACCCAAAGTTATATGCAGCAAATTTTAAATGAGTCACAAAGAGATTTAAAATCCGCTCAAGAAAATATTCGGAAGTCGATGGCAGATCTTGATTACTTAGATTCGAGTTTGAGTTATTTAAACATCTTAACCAATGCCCGATTCTTTGAAATGGCCCGTAATCAAAAGGAAGGGCTAGAAGCCGTTCAAAAGAAGCCTTATTTTGCCAGAATCCATTTTCAAAAGACAGGTGACCCTGAAGAACTTCTTTACATTGGAAAAACCTCGTTATTTCATCGTGAAACACATGAGCCGATTATTGTCGATTGGCGCTCACCAGTAGCGAATGTCTATTATGATGGCCGTCTTGGTGATATGGAGTACGATGTCCGCGGAGAAATTCATAAAGGGCATCTATTTGCTAAGCGACAATATAAAATTGAAAATGGCAATTTGCTCGACATACGGGATATTGACTTAACTACGAACGATGAACTGTTACAAGAAGCATTGGCTGGTAAAGCTGATGTTCGTCTAACCGAAATTGTCTCGACAATCCAAAAAGAGCAGAATGAAATTATTCGCGCGCATCTTCGTCAACCAATAATTGTCCAAGGAGCAGCAGGCAGTGGAAAAACCACCATCGCCCTACACCGAATATCCTATTTCCTCTACACAATGGGTGAACATTTTAATCCTGAGCAGCTCATGATTTTAGCACCGAATAAGTTATTTATTGATTATATTGGTGATGTCTTACCAGAACTAGGCGTCGATAAAATATGCCAAACTACTTTTACCGATTACGTACTATCCGCCACTAAATTAAAATTAAAGCTTCAAAATCCAAATGAGCAATTAGAATCGCTTGTGGACGGAGGAAATTCTCAGCCATCTGCTTGGATTGCTGAAATGAAAGGCTCTCTTTATTATCGTGATGTTATCGAACGCTATATTCAAAAACTGGAGCAAGATATTGCAGAGCAATTTGAAGATGTTTATATTGAAAGATACTGTATAATGCGGGCTTCTCACCTTAAGAAGCTATTTTTATATGAATTTTCTTATATGCCAATCGAAAAACGACTGGCACATATTAAAAAGGTGTTAGCTAGCCATGTTCGTCAGAAGAAGCAGTCTGTTTTAGCTACACTCCATAAAAAATATGATGAAGCACTTGGAAAGGCATTAAATGGTATTCGAGATGATGAAAAACGGCGACGTGTCGTAACAAAATTTATCGATGAACGCGATGAGCGAATTCCTGCCATTGAAAAAGAAGCCAAATCAACAGCAGCTTCTTATATGCGCCGCTTTACCAAACACAATATTAAAACTCTTTATCGTTCACTTCTCACCAATGCAGAACTGTTAGCAGAACTGGCTCCTGAATGGCATTATCTCGAACAACAGCGATTTTTACAATCACATCGCAAGGAACAATGGGCACTTGAAGATTTAGCTGCACTTTATTATTTACAGGCGCGCTTAAAAGGCATCCCTGATGAATGGAAAATGCGCGTTGTCTTTATCGATGAGGTTCAAGATTATAGTCTATTTCAGCTTGCCGCTTTAAAAACAGGTTTGGATACTGATATGTTTACAATGGTTGGTGACTTAGCTCAAGGAATTCATAGCTATCGTTCATTAACTGCTTGGGAGCCTGTCCAAAGTTTATTCCCACGAGCAAGCTTTCGAACTTTGCAAAAAAGCTATCGTACAACCATTGAAATTATGGAAGTCGCTAATGAAATTTTAGCGCAAATGGATGAACAACTTCCGTTAGTGGAGCCAGTTGTTCGTCATGGCAACGAGCCAAGCTTTATTCAAGCGGATCAATTCGACGCCTTACAAATTAAAGAAATTTTTGAAATGATTCGTCAGCATGGACATCGATCCATTGCTTTAATATGCAAAACAACTGCTGAAGCAATGATGATGCAAAAAGATTTAAAAGCTCACCAACTACCTGCACAGCTACTAACTGAAAATGATTCTATTAATCAGGAAATGTTGCTCGTTGTTCCAAGCCATCTAGCAAAAGGTCTTGAATTTGATGCCGTTATAGTAGCTGCGTTTGATACGCCCTTTCACGACACGCCCATTGATCGAAAGCTACTCTATGTAGCACTCACACGGGCAATGCATGAACTTTACTTAATAGGTCCCTCTAAAAGTATATTTTTATTAGAAAATTAAAAAGTCGCTATAAGGCGACTTTTTTTATTCCTCATCAATTTCTCGGTGGTAATCGATAGAACTTCCCTTTCGATAGATAGGCCTTAACCACTTTCCACCACGAACTAGGTGCTTCCTTCGGAGGAGACTTCTTTTTAGGCAGTGCTGGCATGCGCATAATCATGACTCCTTTCATAAGGCTTATTAGTACTATATGAAGATAGTACGCAATTATGCTAAAAAGGACGATGAGTTAATATCACTCCTCGCCCTTTTTGCTATTGTTTTACATAATAATCAATTTGTTGCGCCTTCATAAAACCAGCCTTTTCATAGACAGATATTGCTTTTTTATTGTCTATTTCAACATCTAACATGACGAAAGTGGCACCCGTTTTACTTGCATAATCCTTTGAAAAGGACAATAAAGCCGTCCCAATACCTTGTCCTTCACAATTTGGGTGGACTGCAAGGGCTGTCACCCACTGAATTTCATTTTCCTGAGCTGTCGTCACCGTGCCAACAACTCCTCCATCTCGATAAGCAATCCATAGCTTTCTTCCATTAGTGGACGTATTAAAGGCGATGAGCTCTGTTGATTCTTCTGGTAAATCACCAAATGCTTCACTATAAATAGCAATTAGCTCAGCCTGTTCGCCATTATAGGGAAGAATAGTAATATCGCTTCGTAATGCTACAGGTTCCGCCTTTGTTTCTAAGGTTGCTTCTGAGAAGCTGTAAACATAATCTTTATTTTCAATAAATGTGTGTCCATGTGGGGAACCGTCAATAACAACAGCTAACTGACCCTCTGCCCCTCGCTCTTTTAGCCCAACTTGTATGCCTTCAACTAATGCAGTCCCAATCCCCTTTTGGCGATATGCAGGTGTCACCACTAGTGACCACTCATACGTATGGAGTCCCATCAAATCAATGGCACTTGCAACACCAACTAACAAATCTTGATCATCCTCATACGCTAATACCATAAAGCCCTTCGATTCAAAAGAGCTAGCCATTGGCACATTCAAAATTGTTTCGTATACTCGATAATCATGAATTGTCGCTTCTTCACATAATAATTTTACTTCCTTCAATGTTTCTCCATCCAATGGGAAAGACACTGTCATCACTGAAATATTCATTGTTTACTCCGTTCCTGTATCAGACTATTGCCCTATTGTAGCAAGAATGAAAATAAGCTGGCAACTAAATATATTATCACCCTCTATTAATCAGAATTTTACTTCAAATAATCCAATAATAAAAGGATTTTTACTATAAAAGTTCACAAAAACAACTATAATTTACTATGAATTCTAGATATATAATAACCAAACAAACTCATAAAACTGTCACTATTAACTCTTTTCATCTAGTTACTTTCAAACTATATACTATTCCCTACTTTTTTATATTAATTATACTATTTATTCAAATTAATTACATTTATTAATATGACTAAAAAAGAGCAATTTCAAATGAAATTACTCTTTTGATAGTTGTCAATGGCTATTCTTCTAAATGATGGGGGGATGAATGGAGCATTTGAGAATATAGACCTCCCGATTCAATTAGTTTTTGCTGTGGACCAGCTTCCACTAGCTCACCTTTATGCATAACTAATACCATGTCGGCATTATGCACTGTATTTAATCGGTGTGCAATAACAAAGCTTGTGCGGCCTTTCATTAATGTATCAAGTGCCTCTTGAATCGCCATTTCTGTTACTGTGTCGATACTACTTGTCGCTTCATCTAACAATAAAATTTTCGGATCCGCAATAAGTGCACGTGCTATTGATAGTAATTGTTTTTGGCCTTGTGAAATTTCTCGTCCATCTGCAGCAAGAATTGTATTGTATCCATCCTTAAGCTTCATGATAAAATCATGTGCATTAGCACGCTTAGCTGCTTCTTCAATATCAGCATCACTTGCATCTAATTGACCATATCGGATATTTTCACGAACAGTTGCCTCAAATAAAAATGGATCCTGCAATACAAAAGCCATTTGGGAACGCAAGGATGGACGATCAATGTCCTGAACATTAATGCCATCAAATAACACTTCGCCCTTTGTCACTTCATAGAATCTTGCAATAAGTTGAAGAATTGTCGTTTTCCCTGCTCCTGTAGCTCCTACAAGCGCTACCGTCTGCCCAGACTCTACTTTAAAATCAACATTTTTTAATGTGTAAGATTCCTGGTCTTGTTCATATTTAAAATACACTTGCTTAAAAGCTACATGTCCCAATAGTTGATGATTTTTCGCTGAGGTAGATTCTACTTCCGGTTGTTCGTCTAGTAACGCAAATACTCTCTCTGCACCAGCAATAGCTGATAGCACTGTATTAAATTGGTTTGCTAAATCATTTAACGGCCGTGTAAATTGCCGAGCATATTCTGTAAATATAACGATAACCCCTATTGACACATGCCCATATAAAGCAAGTACGCCCCCTATACCCGCGACAATAGTAAAGCTCATATTATTTAAAAAGTTCATGACCTTTGGAATATAACCAGAATATGTCTGTGCCCAAAATCCTGTTCTTCTTAACCGCAAGCTTTTTTCCTGAAACTCTGCCTTCATTCGTTCCTCTTGGGAAAAAGCTTTCACAATGCGCTGTCCAGATATGGTTTCTTCTATCATGCCGTTCAGGGCCCCAATAGCTGCTTGTTGCTCCTTAAATAAAGGAGCAGTTCGACGTGTAATCCAACGCATCGCCCAAAACATAATGGGAATAATGGTCATAGTTAAAATGGTTAGCAATGGACTTAAGCTCAGCATAATAATAATGGTTCCTCCAAGCGTTAATACACTTGAAAACACCTGAATAAAGGAACTATTCAGCGTTGAGCTGACAGCTTCTATATCATTCGTCATACGGCTCATTAATTCGCCATGCTGACGACGATCAAAGAAGGCAATCGGCAGTCGTTGAAAATGATCAAATACATTTGTTCTTAGTCTATAAATTGTTTGCTGAGCAATACCAATCATCCAATAATTTTGTAGGAACAGGGAGACGGCTAGCAACAAATAAATGCCGATCAATAAGACAATCCCCTTACCTAAGCCAACTAGCTGTCCATGCATAACATAGTGATCAATCATTTGGCCAATTACATATGGGCCTATTAAAGCCAAAATCGAACTAGTCATCACTAGTAAAAGGACTACGATAAGAAGTGCTCGTTGCTCATCGACAATTTTCCATAACCGTAGCAATGTACTTTTCCAATCACTTGCTCGTGGCCCTTTCTTTTTCTTCACAGCCTGCTGAAGATCATCTTTAGTCAAAATCGGCTCATAGCCAAAAGGTTTTTGGAAAAATCCCATTATTCCTCCACCTCCTGTTGAGAGACTGCAATTCTTTTATAAAGTGTCGAAGAGTGTAAAAGCTCTTCATGGGTTCCATAGGCAACTACTTTTCCAGCATCAATAAGTAAAATACGGTCTGCACCTTTAGCTGTACGAATTTTTTGCGTGACCACAAGCATCGTAGCATGTTCTTCGCTTAGTGCCTCCCAAAGTGCCTGTTCTGTTTTAACATCCAATGCACTTGTACTATCATCGAGCATTAATATATGTCCCTTTCTCAAGAGTGCTCTCGCAATGGATAGCCTTTGTTTTTGCCCTCCTGATAAGTTGACACCTTTTTGCCCAACCTTTGTATCATAACCATTTGGAAAATCCTCAACAGATGCATGGATTTGAGCCTGCATTGTAGCCTGTAATACAGCGTCCATTTCAGCATGCGTATCTCCCCAACGCACATTATCGGCAATACTGCCTGTAAATAACAAGGACTGCTGAGGGACATACCCAATGACTTCACGTAATTCTTGTAAATCCCACTGTTGAACATCCTGTCCTTCTACTAATATTCTTCCTTCTGTTACTTCATAAAAACGCGGAATAAGCTGTAACAAAGTGGATTTACCAGCACCGGTTGCCCCCATAATCGCTAATTTTTCACCCGATTTAACTTTGAAATTGATGTCTGATAGGACTGGCACCTCTCCGCCTGGATACGTAAAACTAACATGTTCAAACGTTAATTCACCATAGTGTTTACCATGGCTGATTTCCTCTGAAAACGAAACATCCTCAACCTCATTTTCCATAGAAAGAACTTCAGCCATACGCTCAGCTGAGGCCTTTGCACGCGCATAAAAAATAATAATAAATGCGAACATTGAAAACGAGCCTGTCATACGCATCGCATAGTTAACAATCGCTACAATATCTCCAAGTGGTGTTGTCCCTGCCGCAACTTGTTTTGTACCAAACCATAGGACAGCGAGCAGACTCATATTCATAATGAATAAAAGAGCTGGCATAATGTATTCCATTATGCGTAAAGCCTTGACAGTATCGAATTTCAAACGAGATGCAACTTCATCAAAGCGTGAAGCCTCATATGTCCCACGTAAGTATGCTTTCACTAAACGTATGGCCTGTAAATTCTCCTGTAAAACCCTATTTAAACGGTCTACTCTTTTCTGCACCCGTCCAAAATAAGATACGCCCTTTGCGACCATAAAAATAAGAAAAATTAAAATGATAGGTGCACCTATGACTAAAAATAAGGCTAAATTTGCATTCACAATAAAAGCCATTACTATACTTCCTATCACGGCAAGAGGAGCCCGAAGCATAATACGTAAACTCATAAACAGCACCGTTTGTACCTGTGTGACATCATTAGTTAATCTTGTAATGAGTGATGCCGTAGAAAATTTTTGATAGGTAGCTAGTGTAAAGGATTGGATTTTATCAAACATGGCATTTCGTAGATCATAAGAAAAGCTTTGAGCAGTATGGGATGAAAAATAAGAATTAATGATTCCCGCCATAAAGGCAACGAATGAAAGTACGAGTAAAACAGCACCCCATTGCATAATCATTTCGTGATTTTGAGCTCTTACCCCGTCATCAATGATTTTGGCCATAATAAGCGGCTGTACAAGCTCTACAAACAACTCTAATAACATTAAACATAAAGCAAAAATAGCTGTCCATTTATAAGGTCTTACATAGGAAAAAATTTCTTTCACATTCTTTCCCCCTTGTCCTAAGATGAAATTTATAGCTAGTTAAAAATTACTACCACAATAGTATATTTATGCTTTCTCACCCGCGATCGAAAGCCATGTTACACACACAAGCATAACGAATACCCCTACTAATTGCCAGAATCCTAAAGAAGTACCAAAGACAATAACTGAAATAATCATGGCCGTTAATGGTTCAATGCTGGAGAGGATACTCGTCTCTACAGCTGTTATATATTTCATACTACTTAAAAACAATATGAAAGCGACTGTTCCAAAAAATATTAAAGCAATCATTAAAAGTAATGTCTTAAAATCATTGAAAACGACCCATTGGTTGGACAGCCATACTCGACTCACTATACCTAATGTGAGCCCACCTATTAGCATCCCCCAGCCAACTACTAACAACACATTCCACTCTCTCATTAAACGCGCAGGATATAATGTGTAAAAGGCAAAGGTTAAACCTACTGCTACACCCCATAGCAATGCTTTTGGACTAATGAGCAAACTATCAAATGAAGCGTTCGTTAGTAGTAGAAATAACCCCATAAGGGTACCAATAATTCCTATTACTTGATATTTTGGTGGCCATTTCATTAAACTAAGAGAGACATATGCCACAACAAATATTGGCGCTAGAAACTGTAGTAAGGTCGCTAGCACTGCATTACTTTCATGAATCGCTGCTACAAATGCAAATTGAACACCTAGCATACCTACAATACCAAAGACAATGAGCTGTCTACCCCATAGTTTGTGCTGCCAAATACCAAAAATATTTTTTCCAGTTAACAATAAATATGTAAGTAGTATCATACCTGCAACCGATAAACGGATTGTTAACATAAAGGAAACAGTCAATGATGTATGGTTCAGTAACCACTCCATCAAGGGGCCAGTCGCTCCCCATAATATAGCACCCGAGACGATAAATATTATTCCTTTTAAACGTTGCATACCAATCCTGCTTCCTATATACGTACTAAAAAATGTTACTTTTCTTCAAATCTTTTCTTGAACATCATTAGAAAAGTCCTAATTCTTTTCATTATCAAATATTTACAAATATATTCATAATGACTAATTCCATATAATTATCTATAATATTAGTATATATTGATTACCCAAGGAGATCGAAAACTCATGAGTCATATGCATAAATCATTTACGATTGATGAACATTATTTAAATTCACTTCCTTTTCCTGCAATTATCTTAAATCAAGATGGACAAGCCACTATCTGGGGAAAGAGTGCTGAACATCTGATTGGTTTATCAACTAATGATATTACAGGAAATACTACTCCATCTATACACGAAAATCTACTACGTCAGCTTCCAGTAGAAACTTTTCAAGCTATCCTACGAAGCGAGGAAAGTACGTATATAGAAAAAATTCAAATTCACACCTCTTTAAAAACAGAAATGTCGACAGCACTGCTTGCAAAACCTTATACAGAGCAAGGAGAACGTTTGATTCTCATGATTTTTATGCTGCCAGAATTAATGACTAATACCGTCTCTCACTGCAGTACATTTGTAGACCTTAAACAAGGATTGGATGCTACATTTATGACTGTAACACTTGACCACGATGGTTTCATCTTAGAATGTAATAATGAATTTCTAAAAACAAGCCAATGGACGCCAAAGCGTGTTATCGGCAAAACATTTTGGCAGTTGTTTCCAGATAATGACAGTAGTGAAAAAGTGACAAATATTATCTGGCGTAATTTAAACAACGGGCACACATGGCAAGGTGAAGTTGAAAAAATCACCAAAGCGGGACAATCCTATTGGGTATTACTAACGGCTATCCCAACCTTTAATCTGGAAACAGGTGAACAACAATTTTTCTTAATTGAAAAGGATATTACTAAATCAAAAACTATCCAACACCAACTTGAGAAAATAGCTTATATCGACACGGAAACTGGGCTAATGAATGCCCACCGACTTGAAAAGGTCATTAGCAATATGATTGAGGATGACAGACACTTTTCATTTGTTTATTTAAGTATAGATAAATTTTATACTTTAAAAGAACTACACGATCAACAAATCGATCAAAGCCTAATTATTGAATTTACAAATCGCATTAAGATGTATTTCCAAGATAGCACGATGGCGCGTATCAATGAAAATGATTTTGTAGTTATCACACCTTTAAGTGAATGGTTTATTCAAGGCTTTTTATCATACTTACAACAGCACCCTATTTATAGTGGCAATATTGCTGTACCAATCTCTATTAGTGGTGGTATCACTAGATATCCTGAAGATCAAACAACATTTTCTCAGCTTATGAAAGCTTCTATTGCTACTATTTCAACTGTGCGTGAAGCTGGCGGAGATAAAATTGTGTCACTATCAACAGCGACACATAAAGCTTTAAATCGTAAAGCATTAATTGAAAAGCGATTACTACAAGCACTTGATCAAAAGAATTTAAAGGTCTTATATCAGCCTCAAATCGATGTTTATTCTGGAAAAATTACAGCTGTTGAGGCACTTGTACGTTGGGAAGATGAAGTGATTGGTGTGGTTTCACCTGATGAATTAATTCCAATCGCGGAAGAAACAGGATTAATTAATAATATCGGTTCCTTTATGCTTGAGAGAGCTTGTGAACAGGCGTTAATTTGGAAAAAAGCTGGCCATGATTTAAAAGTATCTATCAACTCTTCTGTACGAGAGTTCCGAGATAAAAACATGGCTAAGTCCATTCTAGAAATGATTGCTAAAACAGGCTGTCCAGCAAACCTTCTACAAATTGAAATCACTGAAAAATTTGCGTTAGAGGCAGAAGCTGCAACATCTATTGCTCAGCAAATGCGCAAATTAGAAAACGAAGGCATTTCCTTTATATTAGATGATTTCGGTACGGGCTATGGATCATTTAGATATATGCAAATTTTGCCAATCGATACAGTAAAAATCGATAAAACGTTTACGAATTCTCTGTTAAAATCCGAAAAGAGCCAAAAGCTTATGAACGGTATGGTACAGTTAGGTAAATCTATGGAACTTAAAGTTGTAGCTGAAGGTGTCGAAACGGCAGAACAGGCTGATTTGTTAATTACTTATGGTTGCGATGCTATTCAAGGCTACTATATTAGTAAGCCTGTAACATCGGATGAAATCGAGGCATTGCTTGTAAAAAAATAATACGATATAAAGGAGGCTGCGTATCATAGCATACACGCACCCTCCTTTTATTTTCATTTTTTATAGACCTTTTGGAATTTCACTTTACTTGAACGGACTGAACGGAAAATGAGTTGAATAATTACTTCTGCAAAAACCAGTCCAATAACAATAGCCCCTGTTATTAGAAATGCCTTTAAACCATATTGTAAGCCTTGTAAGTAATCATCCTCTACAACATTTCTCATGGCATTATAGGCCATGCCTCCTGGCACTAACGGAATGATTCCACCAACAATAAAAATAATCATCGGTATTTTAAAGCGCCGCGCATATAGATGAGCCACGATGGCAATGACAAACGAACCGAAGAAAGAGGCTTTAACAACATCCATTCCTTGCTCTGTTAAAATATAATAAATAATCCAGCCAATTACCCCAACAAGCCCGCAATGAAGTAGCGTCTTTCTAGGTACATTAAAAATAATGGCAATTCCAGCTGTAGCGAAAAAACTAACAACTAATTGTATGATAATGTCCATTATGTGCATACTAGTCGCCTCCTAAAATCCTAGGGTGACGGCAATAGCTGCCCCTATGGCAAAGGCAGTTAAAAAGGCTTCTGCTCCTTTTGCCATCCCTGACATAAAATGACCTGCCATTAAATCACGAACTGCATTCGTAATCAAAATTCCAGGTACAAGCGGCATAACAGAACTAATTATGATTTTATCTAGCTCTGTCCCGTACCCATACTTTACTGCAAAGAAGGCAACAAAGCCGAGAACAAGTGATGCTGTAAATTCAGAGAAAAATTTAACTTTTGTTAAATGATTCGTTATTACAAGCACGAGGAAACCTGCCCCCCCTGCTAAAACAGCGATAGGAAAATCGGACCACCCACCCTTAAACATAATAAGGAAGCAACCACTTGCAAAAGCAGCCGCAATAACTTGTAAATAGGTTGGTAAAAAATAATTTGTTTTTTGTATCGACTTTAGCTCGTCATAAGCTTCTTCTAATGTTATCATGTGAGATGTGAGTCTCCGAGATACTGAATTTACCAAGGCTATTTTTTGTAAATCTGTAACCCTGCTGGAAATTGATGAAATTCTCGTTGGCTGTGTCTTGCCTAACGAAAAAATGATTCCAGTCGGTGTGGCATAACATTGAGCATTCGGCATATTTTGAGAATGTGCCATCCTCAGCATCGTATCCTCCACACGGTATGTTTCTGCACCACTTTCAATCATAATACGCCCTGCAAGCAACAAACAGTCAATCGTAAGTTCATTATCCGCTTCTTGTAAGACCATTGCAGCTATCTGCCTCCTTCAAAATGTTCCTTGCCAATAGTATCGAACTGCCATTAAAAACACAACTGAAAATTTCAGCAAAAGATTGGGTTTTTTTCAATTTAATTTTACATAATTGATCTTTGGTTGTTCTATTTTTAGTAAGGATTTTTTATCCACTAATACAGTAGTATAACCACGTTCGATATACTACTTCAAGAAGGAAAAATGGCTAGCATTAATTTCTATAAATTAACAATAAAAGTTTATAGATTTGTATAACTTTTTTCATGATTGGCACGTCTGATTGTATAGAAAATAAAAATGAGGGGAGCGTATCCAACACCATGCAGGAACGCAGAAAAAAACGCGGCCCACTAATAGATTTTTTATTACTTGGCCTCATTGTAGCTTTAACAACTATTATACTCGTTATTATCCTATCAAAGGATGAATTTAAGTTTCAAAAAATTAGTGCTTCAAAAGAAACCGATACAGAATCGGTTAATAGTAATATATCAACGGAAAGTTCTGCGTTTCCAGGGATACGAATTGTAACAGATGTTTCTAATGATAAACGTACACCTTTTGCCATTCATTACCCACAAACAGATAACGAAGTTTTTAATGATACCGTATTACACTACATAACGGATTCAAAAGAAAACTATCTAGCCTCTATGAAAAAAGATAAAGAAGTTATGGGTGAATTAAATATTAGTCTTGAAACATTTCCGTACCGAGAGCATTACTATTCATTTGTGCTAACAAAGATGCTTTACGTAGGTGGAGCTAACCATGAGGTCACAACGAAAACATTCTTTATTAATAACGAAACTGGCGAGCAAATAACTATTCAAACATTATTACAAAATGACGAGAATAATTTATCGACGTTAGCCGCAAATGTGCGAAAAGATTTGCAGAAGAATCTCCAAATAAAGGATGAGCTTTTAAAGGATGAATTATTAAAAGCTACTGAACCAAAATGGTCCAACTTCACTCGCTTTGCAATTGCAGACGATTCGTTACAATTCTATTTCGATGAATATGAGATTGCTAGCGGGTCAGCAGGTGCCCCAATAGTGAAACTACCACTTTCGCTCATTAACCCATTGTTAGCCTCTGATTTTCAAATTGCTATGGAAAATGTAAAACCAATTACACCACCACCTACTGGTGATCCAAATAAAAAACGAATTGCGCTGACTTTTGATGATGGTCCACACCCAAAAGTGACGGAGCAGATATTAAACATTCTCGATAAATATCACGCAAAAGCAACCTTCTTTATGCTTGGTAGTCGTGTACAATATTATCCTGATATTGCAAGAGATGTACTTGCACGTGGGCATGAAATCGGAAATCACTCATGGAATCACCCGGTTTTAACGAAACTTACGCAAGAACAAGTGATGAAAGAGTATAATACAACAGCCTCTGAAATAGAGAAGGCTATTAATCACGGTGCCACTGTTTTCAGACCACCTTATGGAGCAACTAATGACACGATTGACGCTGAGATTCCTGTTCCAGTCGTGCTTTGGACAATTGATACATTAGATTGGAAGCATCGTAATGCACAGCAATTATTGCCAAATGTAAAAAATAATCTACACAATAATGCAATAGTACTAATGCATGATATCCATCAATCTACTGCAGATGGGCTCGATGCTGTTCTTGCTTATTTACAAGGTCAAGGCTATGAATTTGTAACAGTTTCTGAGATTTTGCCCTACCGTCAAAAGTAAGATCTACCATAAAGAAAAGTCCAATGAATTCTAATTGAATTCATCGGACTTTTTTTGTCATTTAATGATTAATGTATCTAGAGGTTTAAAGTCTTTTAACTGATAGCTCTTCACTTCATTACGCGCTACTGTATAAAGAGCGTCCTCTATATAAACAACCCTTTGTACGACCTGCTCCCAATTTTCATATGGCTCACCGTTCGTAGCATTCATAATATTCCCTTTTAGAGCAATTCCTTTATCTGCAGTAATTTCATAAATTTGAGCACCCTGACCTTTATAAACAATGTTGTCTCCTTTACCCGCTTCGTATTGGACAACTGGGAAGCCAAAGTAATTGTATTCCTTATTTCGGAATAGCGCTTTTGGATTGTATTGAACTTCAGAATAGGAACCCTTTCCGCCAATTTTCACGGTGGATTGTTCTTTTGGATTTTTGAAGTCTGATACATCAAATAATGACATTTTCATATTAGTCGTTACTGTAAAATTACGCTTCGTATACGAATCATAGCGTTGTTCTGTATCATAGCCAATTCCAATTAAATGTGTGTCATCTAATGGATGCAAGTAATTACTAAAGCCCGGAATTTTTAACTCCCCAAGGATTGCTGGTTTTTTCGGATTTGCTACATCAATGACAAACAGTGGATCGACTTCCTTAAATGTCACCACATATGCCTTATCTCCCATAAAACGAGCAGAATAAATCTTTTCCCCAGGTGCCATATCTTTCACTGTACCTAGTGCTTTTAAATGTTCATCTAAAATAAAGAGATGGTTATAGGAGGTACTCTTCTCATCCCACGTATTACCTTCTGTTGTAAAGATTCGTAAGTTGCCCTTATATTCATCCATAGAATATTGATTTAATACAGTCCCCTTTACTTCAGTACTACCAGTGAAATTCAATGTTGTTCCATCTATATTCCATTTGAAAATTTGCGTGTCAGCTGCTCTCGGCATCCATATCATATCCATAGCGCGTTTCTCTAATGGTATAGCGTTAGTACCTTCATAAATTGGCGTTGTTAAATATAGTGCATTCTCTGACATATAAAGTCCACTACTGCCGCCCAAGTATCCTTTTGTATTAGCCGTTGTTTTGGCACCATTTTTTAAATCGATAGCTGTAATTAAACTATAGGTACCATCCATTGTATTAGGCAAAATCGAAATTTTTTCTAAAGGTAAGCTTTTGAACTTTTCTCCTGTCAAACTATCATATGTTTTTGGTTTTAAATCTGCTTTTTGCTCTTGTTGTAATACCCAATAGTTCGGATACATATTACCAATTAAATAGAGTGTGTCTTTTGCAATCCGGATATCCTTTAGATATCCTTCTTGCCCCACATCACGTATATGTTTTGGATTATTTGGATTAGAAATGTCATAAAATGAAGCTGTGACCATTCCCGTGCCTGCTTTTTCAATATATTGATCTCCAAT
This sequence comes from Lysinibacillus sp. UBA5990, assembly GCF_002429815.1. Taxonomy (NCBI): domain Bacteria; kingdom Bacillati; phylum Bacillota; class Bacilli; order Caryophanales; family Bacillaceae; genus Lysinibacillus; species Lysinibacillus sp. UBA5990. The sequence continues at coordinate 134,603 of NZ_DJAY01000010.1, read as the reverse complement.
CGCTATTAATAAATTATCATATAGCGCAAGCTTTGAAATATATTGCGACTCTTTCAGCTTAATATTTGCAGCCTGTTTTAAATGCTGAGGATCTTTAGCGTTCACAACTGTAATGCTTTGATCTTTTGCAGTAAAAATAAAGCCGTCTTTGACAACAACAATATCGCCTTCTTCTACACCTTCCACTTGATTATTAGTTGTAGACTCGTTATTCGCTGTTGCTTTATCTTCACTTTTCGCACTTAGAGACATCTCTTCTTCTCCAATTCCACCTCTTGGAGCCTTTAACAAATTCTTAAAATATTGTTCTAATTCTTTTTCTGATTGAACGGTTGTTAACGTTTCAATAATTGTAAATGGAATAACTTGCGAAGCTACATTAAGTCCTCCCTGTGCAAAGGCTTCTTTTTTTACATGTAATTGATAACTGCCTGGTACAAGTTCCTTTACAACTAGTGTTTTTTGATCTTCTAACAATACAATCGTTGCTGGTACTTTTCCTCCTTTTTTTGTCGTTACATACACATTGTCTTCAGTAATTTTACTTTTCTTTAAGCTTACAGAGAATGATGCCTGCCAACTTTGGGTAGCCATACCCACACTAGCAGCCTTTGCAGTGACCTCTGTATTCATTGCCCATGTGAAAATACCAGGCACGATCGCTATAACAGCTATCAACATGAATGCCAGCCATTTACTTTTCATTATTTTACCTCTCCTTCATATACTTGTTTATCCATTAGACTAAGAAAAAGATGGAAAGTTACATTATTCTGAAATTTTTTAAGGAGTAGTTACCCCTACACAAAAAAACGAAAGGGAATAATTTCCCCCTCGTTTATTCTGCAAACGGCCATTTCGGTAGCTTATTAGCTAATGGCTTATCTTGGCGTCTACCTAATACATAATCTGCCTGCATAATGGTATGAATTTCTCGAGTACCTTCATAAATAACAGGTGCTTTCGAATTCCGCAGATAGCGCGCAACTGGATATTCATCTGAATAGCCATATGCACCATGAATTTGTACCGCATCATCAGCAGCCTTATTGGCAAAATCGCACGCCTGCCATTTCGCTAAAGATGTTTCTCTAGTATTACGAATACCTTTATTTTTCAATTCACCTACACGATAGACCAATAGACGGCTCATCTGGTAACCAGCCTCCATATTAGCAATCATTTGTCCGACAAGTTGATGCTCTCCTATAGGCTTACCAAAGGTTTCACGTTCATGACAATATTTCACGCTTGCCTCTAGACACGCTTGGATCAAACCGACAGCCCCCGCAGCTACAGTGAAACGTCCATTATCTAGGGCAGACATGGCGATTTTAAAGCCTTCTCCCTCTGCACCGAGACGGTTTTCTACTGGTACACGTAAATCTTCAAAGAAGAGCTCACCTGTATTGCCTGCACGAATCCCGTATTTCCCTTTAATAGCCTTTGATGTAAAGCCTGCCATTGAACGTTCAACAATAAATGCACTAATACCATGATGGCTCTTGGACTTATCTGTATAGGCAAAAACGATAAAGTGATCAGCTATATCACATAAGGAAATCCATGTTTTCTGTCCATTGATGACATAATGATCCCCATCACGAACAGCTGTAGTAGACATAGCTGCTACATCTGAGCCAGCACCCGGCTCAGTAAGACCAAATGCACCGATTCGTACTCCTTTTGCCTGTGGAATAAGATAGCGCTGCTTTTGGTCTTCCGTGCCCCATTGCATTAATGTCATACTATTCAGACCAATGTGAACGGATACCGCTGTTCGGAATGCTGTATCTCCACGCTCCAGCTCCTCGCACACAATAGCAAGGGAATTATAATCCATTCCACTCCCACCATACTGCTCTGGCACACAAACGCCCATTAGCCCAAGCTCCGCGAGCCTCGACCAAATTTTAGCATCAAAGCCCCCTTCGGCATCCCACTTTGCAATATAGGGAATAATTTCTTCATCAACAAATTGCCTTACCGTTTTTCGTAGCATTTCATGCTCAGTGGACATGTCAAAATTCATGGTCAGCACCTACCATTTCACAATCATAGCAGACTTATGAGACGTCTCTTTTATTACTACACCACGTTTGGCCATTTCTTCAATATACGTAGCGCCAGGGACTACTGATTCAGGCGGGAAAACACCGTGCTCTTTAATAACACCCGCACCTATCATCTGAGCTACAACCGAAATAGTATTAGCTGTAGCACGAGCCATCGCTGTTTCATTGATAGTCATATCCTTACGCACAACCATTTCATATTCATATGTCACTTGTTGTTGTGCTTTTTCACCAGCAACAATGACACGTAATAGAACCGCATCTGGTTTTGTTCCCAACTCCAGTTTCTTTTTAAGCGCCTCACGGACTACAGAACGAACAGGCACCTCTTGATTATCAACCTCTACCTTATTCGCTGAATCAAGGAAGCCTAAATCTGCTAATAGCTTAAACTTCTCTGCATGTCCCTTATAACGAATAGTTTTATACTCTAATGTGCGGACATTTGGGAATGTTTTATACAATGTGGAAATGCCTCCAGATGTATAAAATGCCTCAAGCACACCGAAATCATCAAAATAAATAGGCTCAACACCTGAAAGGGAAGGGACCTCTTGTAATTTGCCCTTTTGAATCGTTTTTGAAGGCTCAGTATAATGATCAAAAACACCATCTAAAGAAAATACACGTGTATAATAAAGCGGAGGCTTTGGTTCAGTTGGAATGCCGCCCACAAATAGTTTAATAGACTCCACATCATCTAATTTTGAGGCACCATAGCCCGCTAGAATATTGATCATACCTGGAGCAACACCTAAGTCAGGGATAATTGTGACACCTTTTGCTTTTGCTTCCTCATGAAGATCTAATATATTTTCGGTAACACCACCTATATGGCCACCTAAATCTACAGAATGTACACCCGCTTCAATGGCCGCTCTCGCAACTCGCTCGTTGAAGGAATAAAATAATGCATTGATGACAACATCACCTTTTGAGATGACCTTCATTAACGAATCATCGTGCTCTGCATGGAGCTCTACAACTTCAACCCTATCTGTATTTAAAGTATCCACAAAGTCCTGTGCCACTTTTACATCGATATCACCTAAAAATACACGATCGACTTTATCATTTTTTATTAAATCACGAGCTACCTCTTTACCCATTAAACCTGCACCTAATACAACAACTTTCATCAAGAACATCCCCTTTCGTTGATCTGTTACTCTGTATCGATTTGTGCTCTTTGTAATTTACCACTGTAGTCTACGTAAATGCTCTTCCACTCCGTATATACATCTAGGGCTGCAACACCTGAATCTCGATGTCCATTGCCAGTTCCTTTTGTACCGCCAAATGGTAAATGGATTTCAGCACCTGTTGTGCCGGCATTTATATAAACAATACCCGTATCTAATTCACGCTGTGCGCAGAAAATAGTATTAACATTTTGTGAGAAAATTGAGCTTGATAAGCCAAATTTCACGCCATTATTTACTTCAATTGCTTCCTCTAAGCTTGCTACCTCAATTAGAGAAACGACAGGACCAAAAATCTCTTCTTGGGCAATAATCATGTCCGGCTTCACGTTCGTAAACAATGTAGGCTCGTAATAAAACCCATTGTCATATGGTGGCTCATTTAAAATTCTACCCCCAGCTAGTAACGCGGCACCTTCCTGCTTGCCTATTTGTACATAGTGATTAATTTTTTCCAATGCAGCTTTATTAATCACCGGCCCAATTTTAACTCCTTCGTCTAGACCATTCCCAATTGTGAGTTTTTGCATTTCATCTAGGAGACGATTTTCTAATTGCTCTTTAACATCTTTATGCACAATTACTCGGCTACATGCTGTACATCTTTGACCAGCGGTACCAAAGGCACTCCAAAGTATACCCTCTGTAGCCAGTTGAAGATCTGCGTCATCCATAACAATGACAGCATTTTTTCCACCCATCTCCAAGGAAATCTTTTTCAAATGCTTACCGCCAAGCTCCGCTACTTTACTGCCTGTTGTCGTCGACCCAGTAAAGGAAATGACCTTAACATCAGGGTGTTCAATGAGCGCAGTCCCTACTGTCGGTCCTGTACCAAACACAATATTTGCTACTCCATCAGGTAAACCTACTTCTTCAAAAATTTTACCCATTTCATAAGCCATCATAGGTGTCTCATTTGATGGTTTCCAAATGAATGTATTACCCGCCACAATTGCCGGGAATGATTTCCATGTAGCGATTGCAACAGGGAAGTTCCACGGCGTAATAAGTGCTACGACTCCAATTGGTGCCCTTACACTCATTGCAAACTTATTGGCCAATTCAGACGGAGTAGTTTCGCCAAACAACCTACGACCCTCTCCTGCCATATAATAGGCCATGTCAATTCCTTCTTGTACTTCTCCTCTTGCTTCTTCAATTACCTTACCCATCTCTTTTGTTAAAACGGTCGCCAAATATTCCTTTTTTTCTTTCATTTTTTGACCGATGGCATATAAAAATTCTGCACGCTTTGGCGCAGGCACAAGTGCCCAGCTCTTTTGTGCTTGTTTGGCTGCTACTACAGCCTCATCTACCTCATTAGAAGTAGATAATGGTATGGTAGCAAGTTGCTCACCATTTGCAGGGTTCGTCACTGCTATACTTTGTAAATGTGAATGTGTGCTCCATTTACCACCAATATAGTTTTTAATCTCCACTCCATACACCCCCTGAAATACTCTATGATGCCTCAGCTTTTGTTACCAGTTGTATTCCTCAGGTACAAAATCTATGAATCTTAATAGAATAAAATACTTCAATATTCCGAATTTTCAAGATGTGATATACCCTGTCATACTATGATTATCAGTGACAATTGCCAGAGGCTTTATTTTCACTTAACTGCTTTCCCTCTATTAGAGAATATTCCAAAAGGAGGAATCGCTTAAGGTTATGTATATTCATAACACCCTTAGTTATATGAAAATAAATAATACACATTCTAGTTTTTTATATTCGCCATTTTCTATTTAATTCCCTTTTTTTCTAAATTATTTAATTTCTTATTGAAACCAAAGTGTTTTATAATCGTATAGAATATCAATAAATTTACTTTTGGAGGAATCCCTTTATGAATAATCATGAAATTGACTACAAGTTATTTGGTGACGACATGCAATATGTGCAAGTTGAGCTTGATCCACAAGAAACAGTTGTGGCAGAAGCAGGCGCTTTAATGATGATGGATGACTCCATCCATATGGAAACTATTTTTGGCGATGGTTCAAAAGGCGGCTCACAAAGTGGTCTAATGGGCAAATTATTAGGTGCTGGTAAACGTTTAGTAACAGGTGAAAGCTTATTCATGACGACATTCACAAATGTTGGCTCAGGTAAGAAGCATGTTTATTTCGCCTCCCCGTACCCAGGTAAGATTATTCCGATGGATTTAAGTCAATTAAACGGGAAAATTATTTGTCAAAAAGATGCGTTCTTAGCTGCAGCTAAAGGTGTTTCTGTGGGCGTAGAATTCCAGAAAAAAATCGGTGTAGGCTTCTTCGGTGGAGAAGGCTTCATAATGCAAAAGCTTGAAGGCGATGGTATGGCATTTGTACATGCAGGAGGAGCCATTCATGAAAAAACATTGCAGCCTGGGGAAGTTTTACGTGTAGATACAGGATGTTTAGTTGCAATGACTTCAAATGTAGATTACGATATTGAACTTGTAGGCGGTGTAAAAACGGCACTATTTGGCGGTGAAGGAATTTTCTTCGCTACATTACGTGGACCAGGAACTGTCTGGGTACAATCATTACCATTCAGCCGTTTAGCAAGTCGCGTCTTTGCAGCGGCACCAATTTCACAAGGCGGTGGCGGTCAGTCAAAGGGTGAAGGCGGTATTGGTGGTTTATTCGATTTATTCAATAGATAAAAAGAAGGAGCATATCCATCAGTGATATGTGTAGCTTTTTAATAAAGTTCGATTAAAAGTAAATTGCAAACGCTGATTTTATACAGAAAGAAACCAACTGTTTTGAAACAAATTTTGATCAAATCAGTTGGTTCTTTATTTAACTAGTTTAGTTTTTATAAAAAAGTTTGACTATTTCGGGATGCGAATATTCAATTAAACAAGGCATAAACAAAGATGACCTATTTTATTATTTGATCCCTAAAAATTTAAATAAAACAAAGGGCTAATCTTCAATTGAGTAGATTTTGCCCTTTTTCTACGGACTGTTAGGACATGGAGATTTCTCATAGTACATCACAGGCACATCATTCACGTAAATTAATGCAACATCAATATTTTAACAAATCTTGCTCTCACCCTTTAGCAAGGTTCTTATGGTCTGCTTCACCAATAAATTATTTGCATTTATAGTTGTCACTTCCCCTGTATTTCCCCCTCACACAACTCCGACAAAAAATGAAAAAGAATGGTTAACGCTACTCTTAGAAACTTTACTGTTCCTCTTTCTCATTACAAGAAAACTCATAACTCTGAGTTAACTTATTAGTAATTACTAATTCGTACTCTCCATCTTTTTTTAAACACCCTGAAGAAAGCAAGCCTATTTCTTTGTTATTAAAATAACTTTTTACAGCAATTAATATTGCAAATACCAGTAACAAAGTAAAAACAATTATTATGGCAATTTGAATACAATTATAATCCCCATTAACATTCTTCACATAAATCTCCCCCTTTAAGCTATAACTAATTAGATTTTATCCAAAATATTGTATTAAAGGAAGGAATCTCTATAAAATCAAAATTATTTCTCATGTGTTTTATTAGTTTATTTTTCTTAAATGCTTGTACTAACAATGAAAACAAGGATAGTTGGAATTTAAAGATTCAGAATGTTGAAAACTACTCTAAAGAAAACGGTGATAAACGCAAACATCGTTTGGTTTGTTCCAATAGTAGTTGGTGCAATTATTGTTGCTGGTGGTATTATCTTTTCTGCCCTTTACTTTTCTCATAAAGAAAAAATGACCCTAATTGATAAGTGTTACGCTAACGGTGGTTATCCAGAAATTGATTCAAAGGACAAAGCAGGAGCTAGCTAAAGGAACCACTGATGGTGGAGCTGCAACTAAAGCAGGTGGATATAAATTTGAATGTAAGAAAAAGAAGTGAGGCTGGGACATAACTAATTAGTTCCTTCATAAAGCCGAATAATCTCTAAATTACCAAAACACAATAAATAGAAAAACCGAACTATTCCGAGCTTTTCCGTGGATAGATCGGTTTTTTTGTTGGCAATTATAAAAGCTTTTTGTTACTTTGAAATAAAGTTTAATTAAAAACACCTTACAAACCCGTATTTTACGGTAAATAAGAAGAATCCATTTTGTGTTGGTTTAAAATAAAGTTTAATTAAAACCGTGCTACAAATGCTGATTTTACAATAGAAGAAACCCATCCATTTTGAAAAAAGATTAATCACAATGGATGGATTTAATTTTGTGAAGGAGTTATTTTTTATAAAAAAGTTTGATTAAAACTCACTTAGAATTCTTACATCAAAAAGGGACAAAATGGTGCAACTTTTTTAAAAACAGTAGAACTTTATTTTAAACCATACATCTTTTTTATAAACGGTACAACTTTATTTTAAATCTACAATATGCTCCATTTTTTAATCAATTCGATTTGAAATGGCCTTGCCCTGTCCATAAGCAGCCAATGCTTTCACATTTAACATGAGCATAGCTGTTCTTGTTTCTAAGGACGCACTACCGATATGCGGCAGTGCCACTACATTCGGGAGTGTCAACAATGGATGATTCATAGCAACAGGCTCCTGTTCAAAGACATCTAGCCCTGCTGCCCATAACTTGCCACTTTTCAAGACATCGTATAGAGCTGCCTCATCAATAATTCCACCGCGTGATGCATTTATTAAGACAGCATCCTCTTTCATTAACGCTAATTCATGTACGCCAATGAGACCCTCAGTATCACTATTGTAAGGTGTCATAATTACAACAAAATCAGATTGTTGTAAGAGGTCCTCTAATGACACATACCGAAAGCCATACATTTCTTCCGCCTCATGTCGACGTCTTCGATTATTATATAAAATTTTCATTTCAAAACCTTTTGCTCGTCTAGCAACAGCCTGACCAATTCGGCCCATCCCTATTATTCCAATCGTCGCCCCTGATACGTCTTTACCAACCAGCTGCATCGGGTACCAGCTTTTCCATTTCCCCTCTCGTAAATATCTCTCACTTTCTGGAATTCTACGAGCAGTTGCAAGCAGTAAGCCAAATACTAAATCAGCCGTTGTATTCGTTAAGACACCAGGCGTATTTGTCGCCATAATACCTCTTTTTCGTAAAGCCTTCACATCTATATTGTTAAAACCAACTGCTAAATTTGTTACTAGTTTTAGGTTTGGTGCTTGCGAAAGTAATTCCTCATCCACTTGATCTGCAATTGTTACCCACAACACTTCGCAATCAGCAACAGATGCAAGTAGTTTATCGCGGGGGATGACAATCTCCTCCTCTTCCCACTGAGAAACTTCATAAAACTCTTTTAATGGCTCAACAATATGTGCAGGAAACTTACGTGTAATAAATAATTTCTTTTTCATGTTCCAAACACCTCTCTACTCATTTCCCTAATTCGCCTATAGCGTAACACTTAAGGGAAGCATTTTCTAGAGGTTTCTAGTTTGCAACCTTCTATATTAATCGGTAATTTCCCTTTTCATCAGCCTAAAGACTTTGTTTATCCGTGAAATCAATCATTTTATCCACTTTACAAGCATAAAAAAACTATGCATAAGCTGTATGCATAGTTACATCTCATTTAAAATTCTCTAATGGTCGTATTTAAACGATTGGCAACTCTCTCTAATTCCTCAGAGGATTCACCAATTGTCTCAATAATATTTGCTAAATCTGATATTTGCTTTCCTACGTTTTGGAAATTTGAAATGGAATCCTCCACGGAGGTAGATATTGCATCAAATGCCTTTAAGGACTCGGCATTCCGTTCAATACTATTATTTACGAGCTCTTGTATATCCTGTATAGCTTGAACTACTTGTGTTGTAATACCATTCGACATCTGAATTAAATCAGCGATCTGCTCAACTGAGCTTTTCGTCTGATCCGCTAGCTTACGTACTTCATTGGCAACAACCGCAAAACCTTTGCCATGCTCCCCAGCACGCGCCGCCTCAATTGCCGAGTTTAATGCCAATAAGTTTGTTTGACCCGAAATACTTTTAACCATTTCAACCACAGCATTGATTTTTGAAGAGGATTCGTCCAGCTGCTCCACCATATTAGCCATTTCAAATGTCTTATGATGAATTTTCCCTGTTTGTTCATTAATAGAAACAATCTTGGCATAGCCTTCACTTGAAACCTTTTGCATCGATTCTGCCTCATGAATGCTATCCTTCAATGAATCGTTCACCTTTTGGGCACTATTAACGAGCTCTGTTACTGTATCCGATGTATTTTGTGATTGAGCCTCTATGTCAGTAGAAATCCCACCTATTACATCCTTTACATGCTCTCGAACGTTATTGCGTTGTTCCTCAATTAATGTATTTGCATAGTTATCGTATTCCTCTAAAACAATTTGTTGTTCAAAATTACATATTTTACTGATTGCATCGCAAAATTTTTCTTCCTCCCCTTTAGATAAACGAAGTTCAAAAATTATCTTACGTAAAGATTTTTCTAGAATTTGAAAGGCTGCTAAATACCATTTCGGATATAAGTTGATCTTCACATGCATTTTTGCCACGCGTCTACGCTTTTCAAGGAAAGCTTCATCTATTCTCCCCTCGAACATTTCAATAATATGATGGCGTAATGTTTGACGTAGGCGCTCACTGGAACTATGCCTTTGAATAACTTCACGTAATGCTGGCACACTTTCAATTGCATGATAAAATGCCGCTACAACTCCCACAACGTTTCTTTCCACATATGGCTTTAAACTATTAATTAATTGAAGATCATATACGCTTAATTCCACAAGATTCAATTGCAATAAACGATCAGGATCTTTAATAAAAATGCCTATATTAGCTTCATTACTTATTTCAATTGTATTTATCTTAGATCTACTTACAATTTGAAACATTTTATCCACCTCATATTATAATCATATACCGAACTAAGTCTATAATCCTACATGCTATTAAAAAACAACAAATAAGTAGATACTTTATGTATCAATTATAATCCCAAACCTACCAAATGAACAATATATGGGTAAATTTTGTCTGTATTTATTAAATACAATATTACATTTACCCTAAAAACAATACTATGTACCTATTTTTATTCATTTTAATTGAAAGATGGATTGAAAAACCAATAAATTTAAGACAAAAAAGCCACCGCTTCTTGTGAAAGAAGAGTGACTTTTTGTTTACATGAAAATAATTACGCAAAGAACTGCTGCTAAAACTAAACGATAAATTGCGAAAGGCATTAATTTCACTTTTGAAATAAGTGCTAAGAAAAACTTGATTGATAGTAATGCAAAGATAAATGAACTAATAAATCCGACAGCGTAGAATCCGAAATAATCCATCGATAATGTATCCCAGTTTTTCAAAACAGATACTAAACTAGCTCCTGCCATGATAGGTACCGCCATGATGAATGTAAAATCGGCTGCAACACGGTGACTCATACCAAATAATACCCCACCAGAAATGGTCGCACCTGATCGTGAAAATCCTGGCCATAAAGATAAACATTGAACTAGCCCAACTTTAAAGGCTAAACCATATGAAATCTTATCTAAAGAATCTACTTTTGGTTTTCTTGGTGCTAATTTATCCGCTGCAATCATTAGGATTGCCCCTGCTACTAGTGCATAAACAACATGCTCTACTTTAAACAGATGATCGTCAATAAAATCCTTAAATGCAAACCCTAAGACAACTGCTGGTAGCATACCGACAATAACATGCAATAAGTTAAAACGTCTATTAATGGACTGAGACTGACCGTCAATTTTGTATAAGCCAACTAGGCTTAACATTCGCTTCCACATCACCACGATAACAGCTAAAATGGAGCCCAATTGTACAACAATTTTAAATGTGTTGGCAGGATATTTACCTAAAAACTCCTCTGTTTTTAACCACATATCGTCAACAATAATCATATGGCCAGTTGAAGATACCGGGGCAAATTCTGTCATACCTTCAACAAAGCCTAAAATCAGTGCTTTTAATAACTCTATAATTTCCACCTTGTCACCTTACCTTTATTAATCAAATACTCACTTATTATAAATTACTCCATTTTCATATACTACTGCTATTTCACCTATAAGTCACCCACAGCTCTAGCCATTAACGAAATTTCAAATCCACTATCCAAAGCTCTGACCTACTACCGATCCTCATAGGCGGACCCCAGAAGCCATAGCCTGATGAAACAAGTGTATGCATCTGGTCTTTCAACTTATAACCATAATCCAGTTCAAACACTCGAGCGGTAATATACTGATTTGGCCACAGTTGACCTTTATGCGTATGACCTGACATATGTAAATCCACCCCTAGTTTTGAAGGGGTTAACAAATCGTCAGGCGTATGATTCATTACGAGCCATGGTAAGCTTTCGGAAGACTTTAACTCTTCTAGTGACTTTCTATCATTATTCGTCCTGTCCTCTTGCCCTGTTAATATAAACGCATCATCTATACGAATTGTTTCATCAAGTAGTATATTTACATTGGCATTTTTCATTTCTTTTATAAACTCAGGAATTTTTTTACCATAATATTCGTGATTACCCAATATGCCATAAGTTCCATATGTAGATGTTAATTGTTTCATGACATCTGCCATTTCCCCTTGAACAAACCATTTTGGATCATCATCGACAATATCTCCGGCTAGCAACACAATATCCGGCTGCGCTTCATTCGATAAGTTAACAAAACGTTGTAAATGCCTTTTATGCGATAAAACACCTAAATGAAAATCAGATGCCATAACAACTCTCAATGACTTCAGTTCACTATCCTTCTTATCAACAGTTAGTTCTAAATGACGAATGACTGGAGAATAGGCTAAATAAGAACCGATAATACTTAGCATAAATAATACAGCAACTGCTATACTACCAATTATTTGTACATTTTTAAAGGGTGTTAGCCAAATAATCAATTGTGCAGCTAAGCATAGCAATAAACCGTATTCAAAAACAAACATCCAGTAATCACCAATAACTGAAAAGAATCGTAAGGACTCATGTAATCTTCCTATAACAATACTGAAAGCGACAAGGTACAATACTAACCAATATAAGAGTGGGTAACGGAACCATCCCATAGCCCCTAGCCACTGCTTTACTCCCCACCCCAAATAGAAAGTCAACGCACTATAAATACTAATTAAAAGTATACCACCGATTACTTTTGGCATAACTTCGTCCTCTACTTTCCTATATATTTAGTTGATTATATCATTTATATGTAACAGTCATATTGGATGAAGTACTTGAATAATCTTCTAAAGAAAATAAGGACTAACTGCTTTAACCACTACATTGTAAGCATAGCTTATTATTTCGTATCATTCTTTTGTTTTACATGACATTTCACTGGACATAAATGACAATTTCGTCATTTTAGTATAAAAAGCTACTATTATTTTCACAAATATTCCAGTAACATAATAGATGATAGAGAAAATTTACGTATTTACGAGCAAAAAGGGGTGCTAATTCAAATGACACGTTATAAATTTGAAACAACAGAGCATGAGTTATTTCGTAAAACTTTTCGTAAGTTTTTAGCAGAAGAAGCCGAGCCACATTATGCGCAATGGGAAAAAGATCATCTTATCCCGCTTACATTTTGGCGAAGACTTGGTGATATGGGCTATCTTTGCCCTCAAGTAGAAGAGCAATATGGTGGACTAGGTCTTGATTTTAGTTTCGGTGTTATTATTCAAGAAGAGCTTGAGCGTATAGGTTCAAGTCTTATTGGGATCGGTCTGCATAATGATATTGTCGTACCTTATATTGAATCCTTCGGTACACATGAACAAAAATCACGGTGGCTGCCAAAATGTATTTCAGGCGACTATATTACAGCGATCGCCATGACTGAGCCAGGTACAGGTTCAGACTTAGCAAATATTCAAACAACAGCTATTCGTGATGGAGACCATTATATTGTAAATGGCCAAAAGACCTTTATTACAAACGGAATTCATACCAACTTAGCGGTTGTCGCCGTGAAAACAAATCCGTCCGCTGAAAAAAAACACCAAGGTATTAGTCTACTTGTCATTGAAGAAGGTACACCAGGCTTTACAAAAGGGCGGAAGCTGGAAAAGGTCGGTATGCATGCTCAAGATACAGCTGAGCTATTTTTTGAAGATTGCCGTGTGCCAACGCAAAACCTACTTGGTGAAGAAGGTAAGGGCTTTGTTTATATGATGGAAAAACTTCAACAAGAGCGCTTAGCTGTGGCAATTGCTGCACAAACAGCAACTGAGGATATGCTTGCCTTAACACTAGACTATGTAAAATCACGCCAAGCGTTTGGCAAGTCCATTGGAGACTTTCAAAATACACAATTTAAAATAGCTGAAATGGCTACTAAAATGGAGCTTGGTAAATCATTTTTGGAATCGTTGATTGAAGAGCATCTTGCAGGAAAAGATGTGGTAACGAAAGTATCCATGGCAAAATACTGGATAACTGAAAATGCCCGTGAGATAGCCACGCAATGCATGCAACTTCATGGTGGCTATGGCTATATGGAGGAATATAAGATTGCACGAAGGTACAGAGACATTCCTGTTATGTCCATCTATGCAGGCACGAATGAAGTCATGAAAGTAATCATCGCCAAGAACTTAGGCTTATAATGAAAAAAGATGGTGGCAATCCTCTGCCACCATCTTCTCCTTAAACTGCTGAAATTCGAACAGTCACTTTAAATAAATCGCCATCCACATCAATTGTCATTCGAGCACCATGCAAATCAACAATGGATTGGGCAATGGCTAATCCAAGTCCAGATCCCTCTGTATGACGTGAAGCATCTGCACGTTTAAAACGTTCAAATAGCTCCTCAGCATCTTCATTAATTTCATACTTCGCTACATTTTTTACCGTTAATTCAGCATCACCATCTGCTGTTCGTTTTAACGTCACATAGACGCGGGTACCCTCTAATGCATATTTCAATACATTAACAATTAAATTATCAATGAGTCTCCACCATTTTTGACCATCCACATAGGCATATATAGGCTCATGAGGCATCGTCATTCGTAAATCTAAACGGGACTGTAATAAATCTTCCTTATGCTCCCCTACTGCCTGCTGAATAAGTTGGGTCAAATCTACACGACTTCGTTGAAGTTCGATATTACCACTAGCCATTTTCGATACTTCAAAGAGATCTTCAATCAATACTTTTAATCGTTCTGATTTTTTATCGAGAATATGAATGTATTGTTGACGTTCTTCCTCTGTAAGATTAGATTTTTTCAAAAGATCCGTATACGTAATAATCGAAGTTAACGGAGTTCGTAAATCATGACTCACATTGGTAATAAGCTCTGTTTTTAATCGTTCACTTTTAGCCTGCTCATGCATAGATGTTCGAACGCCTTCTCGTAAATGATTAAGATTTTCAGCATGACTAGCGAGCGGGGACTTCCCTTTCACTTTCACGTCACGATTCAGTCGCCCATTGGCCATATCTTTCGTATCCTTCATAATACGGTTTAAGTAACCCATTCTTGATAAGAAAACAATCAAGGTTGGAAACCCTACGAACATACATACACCTAGAACAAGTACTGGGAAAGCTCCTCCTCTTAGCATAGAAGCGACAAGGCTACCTCCTCCAAAGAAGGCTGCCCCTAACATGAACAATGCGTGCATCGCTATAGAGCGATTAATAAATAAATCCGTAATCGAATCCCCGAGTGACCATAAATAACTGGATTTCACATTTTGCTCTAACTTTTTCAACGTATCTATTCTTGTATAAAGCCAAATTAATTGAATAAAGAAAGCAATTCCTATAATAATTAACACACCTAATTTAAAGGCGAAATCTAGTATAGAGCGTACATAATTATATTGGAAATTGTAATCGTAAGTGTATTCAATCGATTCAAAAACAATTTGAGATGAAATAAGATACATAAACCCTGTGATCAACACTAAAACAACTTGAAAATCAAATTTCACCTTATTTAAAACGTCTTTTTCCTTCATTCCTCTAACCGTTTGCAGTACATCCTTACGACCTCTCCAAGCAAAAATTGCTGTTATTATGCTAGTGAGCCATATAAAGAAGTAGGTATATTGATTACGGTGAAAACGATTATAATCCTGCATAACACCTAATGATTGAACTGCTTTTTTAGAGATGGTTAAGACACCTGTATATTCAGTTGTTTCATAAAGATTATCGACATCCACATAAGTTTCTGTCCGGTAAAAAATATCCCTTACATTATTACTAATATTCCCCACATACAATGGATTTCGCTCAGAATACTTTATTTTATAGGCACTACTTTCTGAAACATCACCTGCACGGTATGTTTCTCCTGTTTCCGTATTCGTCAACTCATAAGACCAGTAATCATAAGACTTTTTAAAGTTTTTAGCTTCACTCTGTGCTGCTTTTATATATTTATCGATGAGTGCTTCTTCTCCAGCAAGAATCTTCTTTCGTACATGTTCATCGTTTTCAAAATTTGCCGTAATGTCTTTAATTTTATTATCTCGTTCAGTCTCTAACTTTAATTGTAATTCTCCCGCATTGGCATCCATTGCTTCCTGAATTCGCTGTTCATATTGTTGTTTAATATTATCGATTTGCTGTCCTAATGTACCATAATAATTACGATGCTCTTCTATTTGAGACTGCGTAATCTCTATTTTCCCTTTTAAGTCTTCAGCCTTCGGTAAATTTATTACTAACGGCCCAAGTTCTGAAGTAAAATTATCGATTTCATGTTGGAAATTTTCTGATTCGAAATAGGACTTACCAATATACTGATAGCCCACATGCCAAAAAGTAAAGATGCCGAAAATAGTCCAAATGAGACTCATTAACACCAGTAGGGATTTCCATTTTTTTATCATACCTCTAACACTCCTCTAAAAAATTCTTTCTAGTAACTGTAAAACCTCTGAGGAGCGAGAATCGACGATTTGATAAGCATAAACGCCAAAATAAATAAGTCCAACAACACCTGCAATGAATCCTGCAATAGTCATATACTTCTCTATTTTATTTTTCCATTTTATAGCCAACGCCCCATACCACCTTTAGATAGCGTGGGTTTTTTGGGTCCGCTTCAATTTTTTCACGAATTTTTCGAATGTGTACGGCTACAATATTTTCAGCATTGTAGGCTTCCTCATTCCAAACTCGTTCATAAATTTCACGAATCGAAAAAACACGCCCTGCATTTTTCATTAATAATTCTGTAATTTTATATTCTATTGGTGTTAGTCGAACTGGTTCTCCTTCTAATATAATCTCTTTAGCATCTTCATCAAGAATAAGTCCGTCAATTTCTACTTTTGTTGCACCTTCACTATACGTTCCTAGTTGTACATAGCGTCTAAGC
This sequence comes from Lysinibacillus sp. UBA5990, assembly GCF_002429815.1. Taxonomy (NCBI): domain Bacteria; kingdom Bacillati; phylum Bacillota; class Bacilli; order Caryophanales; family Bacillaceae; genus Lysinibacillus; species Lysinibacillus sp. UBA5990. Next base: position 117,980 of record NZ_DJAY01000010.1, on the reverse strand, counting down.
TGTGATTTTACTCGTGCTAATAGCTCTAATGGATGGAAGGGCTTTGTTACATAATCATCTGCGCCTACCGATAGTCCATGAATTTTATCGCCATCCTCTGCCTTTGCACTAAGCATAATAATAGGAATATTGCGCTCTGCTCTAATTTTAAATGTCGCAGTAATCCCATCCATATTTGGCATCATTATATCTAAGATTATTAAATGTACTTCATTATTTTCTAGCTTGTCTAATGCTTCTAAGCCATCTGCTGCTTTAATAACATTGTAGCCTTCATTTTTCAAATAAATTTCAATACCATCACGAATATCTTGATCGTCGTCTGTAACAAGAACTGTTAGTTTCGTCATGATAGACACCTCGCTCTCAAATATAAGTGTATCTTTCAAATCTTAAAAACCAGCTAGTAAAAAAATGAAGAATTTCTTAAGGTTTCAGCTTATTATGAAGCCTTCTTTGTCTCCCACCTATCGTTAACACAACAATGCTGCCTAATAGCATTGCTACACCTAGCCAGGACACTCCACTTAATTGTTCTCCAACTAGAAAAACGCCCAGTATTGCGGCTGTTAATGGCTCAGCTAAAGATAGAGTTACAGCTGTTGATGAATTTATATTTTGCAAACCGTTTAAGAACAGTAAATAAGCTACGCTTGTACACATAGTTCCCATAAATAGGATCGTCCATAAATTTTGCACATTTTCTAACCAAGCAAAACCAGTAGACAGTGAAAATGGTAGTAAAAATAAAGTACAAAGCGAAAATGTCATAGCAACTGCTGGTAAAGCATCTTCTTGCGCCATTAATTTCTTACTAATATTTGTATAAAAGGCAAAAGATAACCCTGCACAAAGCGCTAAACCAAAGCCACCCATTTGTACAGCTTCTTCTCCATTATTGATAAACAATAAAAGACAGCCCATGATCGCTATCATTGTAGCTACTCCCCAAATAGCAGACGGCCGTTTTTTCCATATAAGCCATTCCATAATGCCTGAAAATACCGGTGCACTTCCAATGGTCGCGACAGTTCCAATTGCTACACCTGTTAGACGTATTGATGAAAAGAAAAAACCTTGGAAAAGGGCAATACTAGCAGCAGCTAAAATCGTCCATTTCCACGACCAATGTAGAAAATTAATTTTTCTCAAAAAAATTGTAATAGCTAAGAGAAGCCCGCCACCAATGGCAGAACGAATAGTGGCGACTGCAATTGGAGATACATTATTATCTAAAAATGTTTGGGCAGTTCCTGTCATCCCCCATAAAATAGCTGCCAACAATACAAATAATGGATTTAACATATAGACCCCCAACCTTATTCCTTTCAATACTAATCATACATATTTATCCAAAATCAAACAATTATCATTTTTACTTTTTCTTTCACTCCAGTATGCATTCGGTTAAATGGACGTTATAATGAATACAGCTAAAGGAGCGAGTTGTATGTACAAAACAATTGAAGAGACAGCAATTGAACTAGGTATGCATGAAGAACAAATATTACGCCTAGTCTATGAGGGACGCATCCGTTCCGTTTTCGATGGAAATATGATACTCATAAATAGTGGACAATTTAGTACGTATTTTAATCAATTAGAACGTATTAAAGAGGAGATTGAAATATGGAGATCTACCCCTATACCAGAGGATATTGACGTAAAAGACGAGGATTAAAAAGCCCCCCATTCGAACAATAGAACATTGTTGAATGGCGGGTTAACTTTATAAAATAATAATGATTAAATCGTTACAACAAATCCTGCCCTTTTCCCGATAATTTCAGCATAATCTTCTACCATCACACTTGCTGTTGGGTACATTCCAGCACCAGGACCTACTAAGGTTAAAGTGCCAATATAATTTGTTTCTAATGCAACTGCATTGAACACATCATCGACTGGATAAAGTGGATGTTCTTTATCAACCAGTTGTGGTCCAACCTTTGCTACAATTTTCCCATTAGCTAGTTTTTCCACCTCAGCTACATGACGGTAACGTAAACCTTTTTCACATGCCTCATGGACCTGCGAAGCTGAAATACTATCTATGCCAATAACTTCTACATCCGCCCAATCAGGTTGTTCTCCAAATGCTAAGGCACTTAAAATCATTAACTTTTTAAAGGCATCCTGACCAGAAACATCATTATACGGATCTGCCTCAGCGTAGCCTAAACTTTGCGCTTCTTTTAAAGCCGTATCAAATGACCAGCCCTCTGCTCGCATTTTAGTTAAAATATAATTACAAGTACCATTTAAAACACCTTGTATACGGCTAACGTCATTAACAAGTAATATATTTTTCATCGTTTTAATAACAGGTACTCCTCCAGCAGTTGTAGCCTCGAAGCCTACAAAAACACCATTTGCTTTTGCAAGTTCTTGTAACTCTAATCCACGCTTTGCAAACATTACTTTATTGGCAGTAATAACATGAAATTTATGCTCTACCGCTCTCTTTAAATAGCTATATGCAGGCTCTTCATTCACAATTGCTTCAAATATAACTTGCATGCCTGGTTCAGCCAATACATCATCCATGCTTGTAGTCATCAAATGTGCTGTGCCTGGCACACGTTCACGGCTAGCATCTGTTACAAGAATCTTCGCTACTTCCAACTCAATACCTAATTTATTTTTAAGATCTTCTCGCTTTTCATTTAATATATGATAGATCCCTTGACCTACCGTTCCAAATCCTAAAATCGCTGCCTTTATAGTTGCCATTCTTATTATTCCCTCCAACTTACATTCCGCAGTTTCATCAAGCCAAACTCTCCGTGGGGTTGTGCCAAATCATTTGACACCAACCGCAGGTCTTAGCCAACCCTTAATTTTGGATAAATTTTGATATTTAGTACATGTTAGATCATATACAAATTCAAATAATTCGAAATTTAACTTAAAGAAAATTGTAACGCATATATATACTTTACACAAGAAAAATCTTTCTAGGAAGGACATTTGTTTTCCCTAGACGTGCAAAAGAAATCGGTTTCATTCCTTTTACTATACGTTTTTTTAGTTTATCCATAAGATTTGAACAAATATTGACTCTTTACTCTCAAACTTTGATGTCTTTCTTCTATTATATATGTATGTTCAGACACCCATAAACCAGCTAAATAAATAAACTACTATAAAAAAGGCTCATTCCCTGTAGCAGCAGAGAATGAGCCTAAATATATGAGGGATTATTTAGCTCGCTTTTGAAAGCAATTGAAAACGATATTGTGTTAAAGCTTGTTGAACAATACTAATTTCTTCTTCTGTAAAATTTGGTATTGCATACGTACGTTCTACTAATTGAAATGTACCATATTTCAAATAAAATTCTGTTGCTGGAAGCTGTATGTGGCTCACACCATACTTCTCATATGTCTCATAAACTTCCTTAACCATATAGCCATTATCATTTGCGCAAACCTGTTCCTGATACGCTGAATGACCGAAAATTTGCTGCCATTTATGTTCCACTAATGTAAGGATGTGTTGAATGGATTGATTGTTAACAAATACACGACCTTCATTTAGTTCATAAATTAGATAAGATGCAATGTTTTGCGCACTATAGAGATTACCCATTTTAAACACTCCTTTATCATTAGTTTTTTGAAGAGTAGCCACTGGCTATGTAACTACTCTCCTATCTATTCAAAAGTGGGGGAGCACTTATGAAAACATTTACCTTTTCAACAAGGTTTTTCCGTACACTTAACTTAATTCCAAGTATATAACAAGGTTTTATTAAAGTCAATAATACATATGAAATTACTCGGTATTATTTTTTAAAAGGTTCTGATAATTACCGGATGAGACAGTTGGTTAATGTAGCAACGTTTGACGTATACCAAATGAGGCTATTCGAATGAGAAAATACGTAAACGCTACAACATTCGCCTGTCATTCTATTAAGCTTCTACTGTTTGTTCTGTTGTTGCTGTTGCCTGAGTAATAGCCTGCTCTAAATCTGCAATGATGTCCTCCACTGCCTCTAAACCGATTGATAAGCGAATGAGCGATTCGGTTACGCCAGCTTGTATTAGTTCATCTGCGGATAATTGTTGGTGTGTAGTAGATGCTGGATGGATAATTAGCGACTTAGCATCCCCTACATTTGCCACATGTGAAAACAGCTTTACATGATCAATAAGCTTTCGACCTGCTTCACGTCCACCTTTAATGCCAAATGTAAGCACTGAACCGAAGCCATTTTTTAAATACTTTTTCGCCAACTCATGTGTTGGAAAATCTTCTAGGCCATTATAATTTACATATTCCACAGATGGGTGGTTACGTAAATATTCAGCCACAGCTAAAGCATTTTCATTGTGTTTAGGGATACGCAAATGAAGCGTCTCTAAACCTTGTAATAGATTGAAAGCTGCATCTGCACTTAATGTTGGTCCAAAATCACGTAACAACTGTACACGCAGCTTTGTAGCAAAAGCTGCAGAAGCTGTATCGATTCCATAGCGTAAACCATGGTAAGAAGCATCCGGCTCTGTAAAGCCTGGGAATCGCCCACTAGTCCAATCAAACTTACCAGCGTCTACAACAACACCACCTAAAGTTGTCCCATGACCACCTATCCATTTCGTTGCTGAATGAACTACCACATCCGCACCGTAGTCAATTGGTGTAGAACCATAAGGAGAAGCAAATGTACTATCGATAATTAATGGTAAGCTGTTGTCATGTGCAATCTTAGCTACAGCTTCAATATCTAAAACCTTTAAGCTAGGATTACCGTAAACTTCAGCGAAGACAGCTTTTGTTTTATCGGTAATGGCAGCCTTAAAATTCTCTGGGTTTGTTTCATCTACAAAAATCGTTTTAATACCATAGTTTGGTAATGTATTAGCGAATAAATTATACGTACCACCATATAAAGAACTAGCAGCTACAATTTCATCTCCTGCTCCAGCTAGATTTAAAATAGAAAATGCAATAGCTGCTGCACCAGATGAAAGTGCTACTGCTGCTGTTCCACCTTCTAATAAAGCCACACGCTTTTCAAAAACATCCACTGTCGGATTCGTAATTCGCGTGTAAATGTTCCCCGCCTCCTCTAAAGCAAAAAGACGTTGCGCATGAGCAGTGTCTTTAAAAACGAAAGCAGTTGAACGGTAGACAGGAACTGTTCTAGAACCCGTCACAGGGTCTGGCTCTTGACCACCATGTAACAGTAATGTTTCTGGTTTAAAATTTGTCATTGTGTACCTCCATTTGGTTATTTTTTTACGATGGTACCGGAGATGAGGAGGATTTTTCTGTAGAAAACAAAAACCCTCTTCAGCTAAGAAGAGGGTTGCGGTTGCAAGTTTTCCTCCCCTTATCTGCCAGATCCAAGTAAGAATCTGTAGGAATTAGCACCTTAGTAAGTTCATCACCTACTGGTTGCCGGGCATCATAGGGCCTATCCCTCCGCCGCTCTTGATAAGAGTATGAGATTCAATTTCCATCGTTGTTACAAAGTATAAGCATAGAGTTTTTTTCTGTCAACATCTAAATTTTATTTTTTCCGAAACTTCTGTCTGCTCTTTTACGTAGTAAGAACGCATACACTATTTTAGAAAAAAATTTGAAAGGAGTATTTTTATGGTAAAAGCCGTGATCTGTTTTCTAGTTGTCGGCTATTTGATTGGCTGTATTCACGGTTCTAAGGTGGCACAATTTTTATCCGGGGTTGATTTAAAAAAAGCTGGTCATGGCAATGCTGGTGCCTCTAATGCTACGCTTTCACTCGGCTGGAAATATGGCGTTTTAGTAGCTCTTATCGATATTGGCAAAGGCGTCGCAGCCATCGTCGGTGCACATTTTTATTTAGCAGATGCAACACATTTAACAGCAGAACAAACATGGCTCCTCACCTACTTGTTAGCTGCAGGGGTTATTTTGGGGCATAATTTCCCTTTTTATATGGGCTTCAATGGTGGAAAAGGGACTGCCTCTATCATTGGAATTTTACTTGCGGTTGATTGGAAGATTGGTTTATTTGCACTTATTCTTTTTGTTATTTTATCTTTTGCAACGAACTATTTAATTGTTGGGGTATTAGAATTTTACCTCGTTTTTTGTACAGCTACTTATTTATGGATTCCTGGGCTAGGTCCGATTATTATTGCCATTCTACTTTTTGGTATTGCTATTATTTTGCACATTGAAAATATTCAACGTTTAATCAATGGAACCGAGCCTAAAGTTACTGCTGCCTTCAAGAAAAAGAAATAATATTTTTTAGGAGGTATTTGTATTTTTTATGACCACAAATTATCTCTTTAATTACTATTAAAGCTGTAAAACAGACATATTTCGCTTCCTTTCATTCTATACAATAAACGGATGAATTCTTATCTTAAGAAAACATTATATTGACCGATGTTATGGATAATAACTGTCATTTTTATGTAGACGTAGAAGGGATGAGAAAATATGTCTTCACCTAAACAAGCAACAATGAAGCGTAATTTAAAGCCTTTATGGATTGGGTTGGCTTTTGCTTTATTAATTATCATTATTTTTTTACCTAATAACGGTGAGCTACCTGTAGCTGGGCAGCGCGCTTTAGCCATTTTAGCTTTCGCGGTTATCCTGTGGGTAACAGAAGCCGTTTCATATCCTGTTAGCTCTGCAATGATTATTGCACTCGTCACTGTTTTACTAGGACTTGCACCATCCATGGATGACCCAACAACACAACTAGGTACCGCTAGCGCCTTAAAACTATCATTAAGTGGTTTTAGTAATTCTGCCGTGGCCCTAGTAGCAGCGGCTCTTTTTCTAGCAGCAGCCATGCAAATTACCAATTTGCACAAACGACTTGCTCTTTGGATTCTTTCACTTGTAGGAACAAAAACAAAAGCCATTGTTTTCGGTGCTATATTAGTTTCAATTGCCCTTGCATTTTTTGTTCCTTCGGCTACTGCACGTGCTGGCGCAGTAGTCCCTATTCTTCTTGGGATGGTTGCAGCATTCGGTTTACCACGTGATAGTCGACTTGCTGCTTTACTCGTTATTACTTCTGTACAAGCCGTCTCCATTTGGAATATCGGTATTAAAACTGCGGCAGCGCAAAATATGGTTGCTTTAAATTTCATCCAAGAGCAATTTAATGTGAATATTTCATGGGGTGCTTGGTTACTTTATGCTGCCCCATTCTCGATTATTATGTCAGTAGCCTTATTTTTCATTATGATTACGCTTATAAAGCCTGAGACGAGCAATATTGAAGGTGGTAAAGAAGTTATCAAGAGACAGTTGGCTGAGCTTGGACCGTTAAAAGCACCTGAGATTCGATTGATCGTTACATCATTAGTTTTACTATTTTTCTGGGCAACGGAAGGCAAGCTTCATCCATTTGATACAACAACGGTTACAATTATCGCCATTGCTGTACTACTAATGCCTAAAATCGGCGTTTATTCGTGGAAGGAAGTTGAACCTCATATTCCTTGGGGAACAATCATTGTCTTTGCAGTTGGTATTATGCTCGGAACTATTTTACTAAATACAAAAGGTGCAGCATGGTTATCAGATAAAGTTTTTGGTTCACTTGGTCTAGATACTATGCCAATTCTTGCTACGATTGCTATCGTAACATTATTTAATATTCTTATTCATTTAGGTTTCGCTAGTGCAACAAGCTTAGCCTCTGCACTTATACCAGTGTTTATCGTGCTAGCTTCCACATTAACAGCTAATGTTGATCAGGTTGGTTTTGTTATCGTACAACAATTTGTTATTAGCTTTGGTTTCCTATTACCAATTAGTGCACCGCAAAATATGCTTGCCTACGGTACAGGAGCGTTTACAACAAAGGATTTCCTGAAATCAGGTATTCCATTAACGATTCTCGGCTTCCTCCTAATTTTGCTGTTCTCTGCAACTTATTGGAAATGGATTGGCCTACTATAAAGCATTAATCGTTTTAGATAAATTTATACACTAAAAGGCCTTGAGGGAGCAGCTGTCCTTCAAGGCCTTTTTATTAAAACTCTATTTTGATAAAGCTGGATCTTTCATTGTTCCACTTTTTGCGTAATTAACATGCCATGACAGCGCTTTTTCAAGATCATGCGGTGTATGATGTCCACCAGTTGCCTCATTAGCGTCATTAAAGTATTGCCATAGCTGCTCACGATAATCAGGGTGTGCACAATGATCAATAATTAGCCCTACACGTTCTTTCGGAGCAAGCCCACGTAAATCAGCCACTCCCTGCTCTGTTACAATAACATCAACATCATGCTCTGTATGATCCACATGCGATACCATTGGGACAATGCTCGAAATATTGCCACCCTTAGCATAGGATTTAGTCACAAAAATACCTAAGCGCGCATTGCGGGCGAAGTCACCCGATCCCCCGATACCATTCATCATTTTAGTGCCAGAAACATGTGTAGAATTAACATTTCCGTAAATATCAACTTCTAATGCCGTATTCACTGAAATCAAGCCGAGTCGGCGAATAATTTCTGGTTGGTTAGAAATTTCTTGTGGACGCAGTACTAATTTATCCGCATACTTTTCAAAATTTCCATAAACACGGTTTCCTACTTGTTCAGAGAGGGTAATGGAAGTAGCAGAAGCAAAATTCACTTTTCCTGCATCGATTAATTCAAATACTGCATCTTGAAGAACTTCAGAGAATACTTCTAGGTTCTCAAACTCAGAATCTTTAAAACCAAGTAATACTGCGTTCGCCACTGATCCAACCCCAGATTGAATTGGACGCAAGCTTGTTGTTAAACGGCCAACTCTAATCTCTTCGCGCAGGAAATTTAACAGGTGATTAGCCATAATATCTGTTTCCTCATCAGCAGGAAGGATCGTTGATGGTGCATCTAAAATATCAGAAACTACGATACCTTTTACTTTATCTAAATCTAATGGAATACCAAATGTACCAAGACGATCAGACACATGTTGTAAAGGGATTGGGTCACGTTTCCCTTGTTGTGCAGGAACGAAAATATCATGTACACCCTCTAATGCATCAAGTTGTGCTACATTTAATTCAATGATGATTTGATCTGCCTCTTGCACAAAAATCGGAGAGTTACCAACTGAAGTTGTAGGAATTAATAAGCCATCTTCTGTAATAGCAGCCGCTTCAATAATCGCAAAATCAATAGGTCCTATAATGCCTTGGCGAACTAACTCCGCATTATGAGATAAATGTGCATCCACAAATGTGATATCACCACTATTAATTTTATTACGAATACCAGCATCTGCCTGGAAAGGTCCTCGCTTGCGAATAACGCCAGCCTCCGCTAGGTATTGGTCTACCTCAGGACCAAGAGATGCTCCTGTATATATATCTACCTGGAAGCTCTCTTTTTTAGCTTTCTCTACAAGCGCAAGAGGTACAACTTTTACATCCCCAGCACGAGTGAAACCGCTCATCCCTAGTACCATGCCATCCTTAATCCAAGATGCTGCTTCTTCTGCTGTTACAACCTTGCCCCGTAATTGCTCATGACGAAGCTTTTTCGCTAACTTTTCTTCCATTCCTTATTCCTCCATCCCACTTTATTTTTGTTCAACTAGTATTTGGTTCCATTATCTCAGTCATCAAAATTACCTCTGCTTCAAACAAATATGCAGGAGGCTTTATCCTTAATTAAAAGAGCTAAACCCACTCCTCTTCCGCATAAGAATAATCTAATTTTTGGTAGCACAACCAAATAAACAGCCGATTATATAATTTTATACTATTTAGAATATTTAATCTATATCAAATGAAATATTTAACTTTTCGAGATAATTTCTACATTTCCAAACTATTTAAATATAATTATATACCCCTCTTTAATCGATTTTGATTGAAAAGCATGCTATGCTCTTGATATAAAAGTGACAAAGGAGAGTAAAGAAATGGTTAAAGAATTATTACGAAACCATTCTTCAGTAAGAATCTATGATGGAAGCACGATTTCAAAAGAAATTATTGAAGAATTAATCGCAACAGCCCAAATGGCTGCCACGTCACATTTTGTGCAAGCATATAGTGTTATATGGGTAACAGATGCAGGCAAAAAGGAGAAATTAGGATTACTCTCTGGGAATCCCCGTCAGTATGAAACTTCTGGTGGTGCCTTTGTTTTTTGCGTTGATTTCAAACGCCTACAAATGGCAGGTAAGTTAGAGGGAGTAGATATCGTGGCCGATTCAGCCGAAAATGTCCTTGTTGGAGTTGCTGATGTATCATTATTTGCACAAAACTTTGTTATTGCAGCAGAATCAATGGGATATGGCATTTGCTATATTGGAGGAGTGCGCAATAACCCTTCAGAAATAAGTGATTTATTTAATTTACCTGATCACGTTTTCCCGTTGTTCGGTCTAACAATTGGCGTACCTGTTCGTCGTAATGAGGTAAAACCACGATTGCCTGTGTCTGCTGTATTACATGAAAATGAATACAATACCGAAAAGTATGATGAACTTTTACCAGCATATAATGAGACAATGGAAGCGTATTATAATAGTCGATCATCTAACAGAAAAATCGATAATTGGACAAAGCAAATGGCTGATTTTTTAATTGAGCAACGTCGTCCTCATATAAAAGAGTTTTTAGCTACTAAAGGATTTAACTGGAAATAAATAACTTCTTCTAAAATGGGGTTACTATCGGATGATAATAACCCCATTTTTTTCATAATTTCGTTACCTGTTTGTATTAACTCTAGTCATTATGTCTCGATATATCTATTAAGTACAATAATAAATTAAACGAAAAGACTCTTCCATTTTCAAACAATTCCATTCATATTAATAAATGATTACGTATTTACGAAAGGAGTTATACAAGCAATGTCCTATATCAATAAACATCTTGCTCGTACCTTAGAACAACAACATAAGAGAAGTGTAAGAGGTTTATTTTTAAAAATTGAAGAACTAAATGCTGCTTGCACTCAACTACGAAAACGACTTGAGCCTGAAACAGATATAGCCGTTTATAAATATGCGATAGATTATGTCAATCAATTTGTTGCCCATACCTCTATCCTCAATTTAAAATTTATTACTAATACTCAAAATTTAGAAGTGTTAGTATTACATGCTCTTCTACTATCCTATATTTTAGAAAATGAGGACAACCAGTCTTTTGCCTACGAGGAAAAATTGCTAAAAGGATACTTACAAGATACTTTCACATTAAACGATCATGCCAAAACACTCTTTATAAACCATAGAGAAAAAATGCTTACCTTTATTCAAAACGAAGGAACATAAAAAAGACGATCTTGAAATACGAACAAGATCGTCTTTTACTTTTTTATTGTAAGCCTTTAATAATTAAAGAACGGACTGGCAGGAATTGCTCCCCTGTTTCACCATATTTGATTATTACCTCGTCACCTTCTTGTAAATAAATAGCTAAAGGTTCTGTTTCGGCACTTACTAAGTAATTTTCACCATTGCTTAATAAGAAAGAAATCGTCGTAAAATCACCAAGTCGTTCCTTGTAAACTCGGACAACTTTTCCGCTAGCCTGTTTTTCTTCTGCATTAGAACTACCATCTACCGTATTTCCTCCACGACTTAAAGCAGTTTTATATAGCTTCAGTGCTTCTCTTGGAGTGGTAGCGTAAACAGAAATTTCAGGATTGGCTGCTGAAACAATGAAATAGTTTTGTAAAAATCCATTTGAATCAAGCACCGCTGTCAGCCAGCTAGCTTCTCCATAAAAATTATATAATACAGGCATTTCACCAGCCCATTTTTTCTCAATAAATTTCTTTTCGATAATTTGCAAATTCCCCTGTGAGTCCATATAGCTTGAATCTAGATTACCTGTGTAATAGGTTGCTTCCCCTGTTCTTGCATTGGTTAAGGAGTAACCTAACATGGAATCTACGCCTTCTTTAGGACTTGTAAAATCGGTGAAGTAATACATATCGCCTTTTTCATCAAAAATAGGACTAACATTCGATTCTGTACCTTCGTCCGAAGGAATTTTTACATCTTTTTTACCAAACATACTGTTCCAAAAACCATGAACATAATTACCAAAATAACTGTTCTGTAAGCTTACAGTCTCTGGTGAAACTGCACCATCAATAAATTCAGGTATAGCATCTAGCTTAACCACTTCTGACTTCCCTGTAAGTGCATCGACCAAGACAATACCTTTTACATCAAAGCCATTACGCCCAGAAATAAATTCACCATATGAGCGAATGTAATAAGGCTTCCCTTCATCATCTACTTCAAGTTGTACATCTCCGTAGAATATAAGGAATGGATGTTGTAAACGAATATGGCGTTCTAAATTGGTATTTAAATAGGCTGAGGGAACATACTTCATTTCCTCTTTTACAAATTTAGGATTATCTGCAGAATCTGTAGCACTCATAATAAAGTAACCAGGTGTCGTATCACCATTCATCCATTTAAAGAATCCCGAAAATTCAACTGGAGCGATATAAACATATTCACCTTTTACTTTTTGAATTTGTAAACGACCTAATTCATAATAGCTTGTATTCGGTACTTGCCCGAATGCCTTTTTCATTTTATTACGAGCAAATTTTGGTGGAACACTGGCAGGTGTCTGCGTCTCATCAAAAGGCTTTAGCTCCACTTCTTCCTTCATTTCTGAAGACTTAAATTTCTCATCCGCGTTCCATAATGGTGCTGATAGAACATAGACTGCAACACCTAGGCTTGCTAAAAATAAAATACCTTTTATTTTTCGTTCAATGCCACTTGCTAGCATTGCACCAATTAACGTTAATAAAATAATAACTGGCCAGAAAACAAGCCAATTGACGTCAATTTTTGTTACATACAAAGTGACTCCCGTTGCTAAAAACCCTAGCACAAAGACACCAATAAAAAAGTATCCAATCACCTTTCTAGATTTTCCATCTTCTCGCTTCTTAGTAATAAGCGGTGTTACTAACACACTCGCGATTAATGCAATGACTGCAGAAGCTATTAGTAGCTTAGTCATTTGGTTCATCCTCTCTTAAAGCTTTCTGTCTTCTTATTTACGGTTACATACTAAAAAAGTTTCATACATAAAGTATATTAAATTACATGTCGGCGTTATTATGTTCAGATTGTTATACACTATCAGATAAAAAATGTTTTGCTGCATAGTTAAATAAAGGAATTCTATCATAAAGAAAGAATTTCAATAGAAAAGGAGCTGAAAATATTGTTTAAAAAATTATTAATTGTTTTCATTATTTTATTTGGGTTGTATTATATTTTTCTTTTTTCTCATATTCCAGAAAGCTTACAATTAATCTTTAAGGTCATCCCGATGTTGTTGATGATTATTTTAGCGGCCATTCAGAAACCAGTACATATAAAAAAATATCAACTATTGATTATCATAGGTCTAGTATTTTGTATGATTGGTGACTATACATTGCAATGGTTTTTAATTGGGCTAACTAGTTTTCTAATCGGCCATATCTTTTATATTTTTGCCTTCTCATCTGCAAATGAGCGACCAGTACCAATATGGGCAAAAATAATCTTATTACTGTATGGAGCAGGAATGGCCATTTGGATAGCAGGATCGGTTTTCAAAACTGGTGAAACGATTCTAGCTATTGCAGTGATCGCCTATATTGCAGTCATATTAACGATGGGATGGACAGCAATTAAAACTGGCTCTAGATTCGCAACAATAGGTGCTTTGTTGTTTATTGCTTCAGATTCCTATTTATCTATTAATAAATTTGTAATGCCATTAGCTTTTTCACATGAAGTCATTATGCTGACTTATTATAGTGCCCAATTACTCATAGCTTTAAGTATTCTTCAATATTCCGAAATCCGAAGTAAAGTGTTACAATAAGTACACATACACATTAGGGGGCCATACTTATGAAAGAACAAGTAATTGAGCGATTAATACGTTATGCAAAAATTGATACACAATCAGACTTCACAAGCGAAACGACTCCTTCTACACCAAAACAATTTGATCTGTTACATGTTTTGAAAGATGAACTAGCTACTATAGGCTTAACAGACATTACATTAGATGAAAATGGCTATTTATTTGCGACACTAGAAGCAAATACAGATAAAGACATTCCAACTATCGGCTTTTTAGCACATGTGGACACAACTACGGATTTTACGGGAACAAATGTTAACCCGCAGCGCTTAGATAATTATGATGGTGGAGATATTCAGCTAAATGAAAACTTAGTGATGTCACCAACTGATTTCCCTGAGCTTCAAAATTACATTGGTCAAACACTTATTACGACAGATGGCACGACATTGTTAGGAGCAGATGATAAGGCTGGTATTGCTGAAATTATAACAGCTATGGAATACCTTATCCAAAACCCAAGTATTAAGCATGGTAAATTACGCGTAGCGTTTACACCTGATGAGGAAATCGGACGTGGCCCACATAAATTTGATGTGGCTGCATTTGGAGCAGACTATGCCTATACTATGGATGGCGGACCATTAGGTGAGCTACAATACGAAAGCTTCAATGCTGCTGGCGTAAAGGTAGTGACAAAAGGAACAAGCGTCCATCCTGGATCTGCAAAAAATAAGATGGTTAACGCCATCACAATGGCTATTGCCTTTCAAAATGAAATGCCGGGAGAGGCGGTTCCTGAAAAGACTGAAGGTTATGAAGGTTTCATTCATTTAATGGGCTTTAAAGGGGCTATCGAGCATGCAGAGCTATCATATATCGTTCGTGACCATGATCGTCAAAAATTCGAAGAGAAAAAACAGTTAATGCAAGATGCTGCAGCCAAAATTCAAGCGCAATTTGGTGAGAATGCTTTAAGCATTACTATTGAAGATCAATACTATAATATGGGCGAAAAAATCGAACCTGTAAAAGAAATCGTGGACATCGCTCGTGAGGCTATGGAAAAATTAGATATTACACCAATTACCCTACCTATACGTGGTGGTACTGACGGCTCACAATTATCTTATATGGGCTTACCAACACCAAACATTTTTGCTGGGGGCGAAAATATGCATGGTAAATTTGAATATGTATCTGCTGAAACAATGGAAAAGGCAACACAAGTCATCATTGAAATCGTTCAGCTATTTGAACAACGTGCATAATAGTTTACCTAGTGCCAAAGTAGTTTTTTAAGTGGACTTGAAATATAACGGAGAAAGGTTTTTTCCTTTCTTCGTCATTTTTTCTATACTAATTACTGAATATTCTAATTACATAAAGAATTTGAGTAATGAACTCAAATTGAGGTGATCATTATGAAAGAAATTGCTATAGGCATAGTAGCTTCCCTTTTTTTTGCTGTAACATTTATTTTAAATCATGCCATGGAAATGCAAGGTGGTAGCTGGCTATGGAGCGCATCATTACGCTATTTTTTCATGCTACCTTTTTTACTTATCGTTGTGTTTTATCGCAGAGGTTTTTCTCAATTATCTAATGAGATAAAAGCACAGCCTACAGCTTGGCTTCTTTGGAGCTTTGTAGGATTTGTCTTATTCTATGCACCGTTAACCTATGCCGCTGCATTTGGCCCAGGCTGGTTGGTTTCTGGCACTTGGCAATTTACCATTGTTGCTGGCGTATTATTAGCTCCACTCTTTATGACAGTTATCGCTGGTAAAAAGGTACGTCAAAAAATACCCTTCATTTCTCTTCTAATCTCTTGTGTCATATTAGTAGGTATTTTACTAATCCAAATACCTCAGGCACAATCGGTTTCATTTAAAAGTTTAATGCTGGGGATTTTGCCTGTCATCGTCGCTGCATTTGCTTACCCTCTCGGCAATCGTAAAATGATGGACGTCTGTGGAGGGCGTATCGATACCTTCCAACGTGTTCTTGGTATGACAATCGCCTCAATGCCAGCATGGATTATCATGGCTATTTATGCCCTGTTCACAGTCGGTCTACCTTCAACAGGCCAGTTATTCCAATCATTACTTGTTGGGATTAGTTCAGGTGTTATTGCAACTATTTTATTTTTCATTGCAACAGATCGTGTAAGAGACCATCAGGGCAAACTAGCAGCGGTTGAAGCTACACAGTCAACAGAAATTCTTTTTGTCATTATTGGTGAGGTAATATTATTAGGTATTCCATTCCCTAACTCGATTGCCCTAGCAGGTCTAGGCGTCATTATTGTCGGAATGCTACTGCACAGTTATTACACAATGATTCTTGGGAGAAAAAGTACTGCCCAACAAACGCCTTCTTCCTAACAGCCCGTTTGATGGGCTGTTTTTTTCTTGGGTGTATTAAAATTGAAACGTCTGCCCTACAGATAGATTCAAAAAAAGACGACTCCATTCTATAATAGAAAGAGTCGTCTGAGATTTTCACGTTCCCAAAAAATGAGGGGGGTTTTAGGAGCGTAATCATGAACTAGCAAACTTCTGGAGAAAAGTAGCTAAAGTTCATCCTCTCTACACTGTATTGTAGTGGAGGAATAATCTTTATACGATAATGATAATCATTATCAATTAAATTGTCAACAATAATCTAATAATTTTTTAAAAAGATTTTTTTAACGAACGGCGGTACTGCCATTGCTTCAGTTGAAAATGTAAAAAACAGCCTACACAGAAACCTGCTATAGCAATGGAAGAAGCTATTGCTACCATTGCCGTAAAGATATGACCCACTACCTGCCAATTTAATAGATAGCCTAACAAGCCACCCGTTAAACAAAAGCTAGCTATACTCGCATTAAATTTTTGTTGCTGTGCATCCTCTGGTATATAGGTAGATGGAGCTTTTTTGAGAAACAACCTCCCAAACCGAATAATGGGGTTATAGTTAAAGAAGACACCCAATAAATTTGCAACCAATGGTATAGCTAAAATCCATATGATTCCTGTTATCCATGTGGCAATCACACTTAATAGTATCGTCCATTGGTTAAGTCGTACAAGTGGTCTTGGAATTGCATGAGGCAATGACACTACAAAACCTACCTTTCTTATATGTTTAATATATTTTACTATATGACATTCCATTTGTGAAGCAAAAATGATTACTTTATAATTGAATTACGAAAGCTCTTAAGAAAAGGGGATCATCATGCCAGCTTTAACGATGGATCAAGTTCAACAATTAAACTCCTATAGTATTTATACAACGGAACCAAAGCGAACGTTATTTACTTTAGCTGATATACATAAAGACTTTTACCATCCTGATTTTTTAAATCTCATGATGGGTATCACGGACGCCGCTACGGAAACTGCCGCGATTTCTCACTTCGCACGCCGATATGGAATGTTTTTTGCTATGCAGCTTTATATGCTCTCCGCTTATGATGAGGTGTGGGATGGAAAGCCGATTGAATTACGCTTCGATGCTGCCAAGGAATTCAACAGCTTTACAGTCGCTATGTTTGTTAATCCAAATGATTGGCGCTATGTTGAGGAGGATGAACGTCAGACGGTCATTGAAAAAATCCTATACGATGGGCATGTGATTGTTCAACAACTTCGAAAAGTGACTTCAATCTCCCCTCTTACTATATGGGAAAATTTCTTTGGCTATTTACTATGGCATTATCATATTTTACTGTCGAACCCCGGCTTAGCCGATCAAGCTATGGACGATATAGAGATATTGGAGGACCCTAAAACATGGGCACGCTTCTCTAATAAATCTTGGTGGGCACAATATACAGGTGGTATAAGTCCAACAAATTTAGTAAATGTCCCTGTCCGTAAATCTTGTTGTTTTTCGAAAGATATACCGGGATTAATGGCTTGTGGATTTTGTCCAATGAAGAAATAATAGCAAGACAAAAAAGCCTTACCCTCCACAAATACATGTGAAAGCTAAGGCTTTTTATGTTATTTTTCGTATACTACAAACCAATCATTATTTTCCTCATACATAGATGTACCAAGAAAGCCTTGCTTCAAAAGTTGCTGTTGCGCCGCTGTATCTCCCATGTTGATCACTTGTTTTTCTGTCAATAAAGGGAGCTCTCGACGTAAATCCTTAAAGAATATATAACGTAGTTTGTCTACATATTTGATTTTTAGTCCTTTAATAACGAGGTCTTGGGAGAACTTATCCTTTAAGCTCGGAATATTAAATGGCTTGACTGTTGAACATACGTAATCGTATTTTTCCACATCGATGTTACTCATCACTACTGTCGCTAATGTTTTTTGTAAGCCATACCCTCGGTACTTTGGTGAAACATTAGAAATCTCCTGATATAAAACTCGATTAAATTCGATTTCAGGAATTCCACAATCATACCCAAGATGTTCCTCATCAATAGGAGGATTTAATAGGGCACGGAAGGCAATCAATTTCTCACCTGCATAGGCGCCTATCATCATACCTTGTCCATTTAGAATATATTCGAATTCCTCGGTGCTCAATGGCTGTAAGATGGTTTTATCAGCTAAAGCTTCATAAACCTCAACCTGCAAGTCTTCGATTTGTTGTAAATGCTGAGTTGTTAACTCAGTGACAAAAAATGGAGCCTCCCCTAGCATACCTTCATATATTTTTTCCATGTTTCGCCTCCTTAGGCTGTGACAACAGTTGAAAACTTACATAATTCCTTCATAACAGCTTCATCTACATCAACACCGAGACCCGGTTGTTCATTTAAACAGATAAAAGGAACATCATAATGAAGATTGCCCACATCTTTTGAGAACTTCAATGGCCCTGTCAATTCAACACTTGTCATAGTTTTTTTAGAAAATGCTACATGGAAACCTGCCGCAGAGCCAACAGAGGACTCTACCATGGAACCAACTTGACATTCAATACCTGCCATTTCTGCCATAACTGCCAGCTTCATTGCAGGATAAATACCTCCGCATTTCATTAATTTTATATTTACTTTATCTGCAGCACGCTTGGCGATGATTTCACGCATTTCACGTACTCCACGAATTCCTTCATCAATCATTAGAGGTACATCAGATTTTGACTTAATTTCTACCATTCCATCGATATCTTCACTATTAACGGGTTGCTCTAACCAATCAATATTTAGATCCTTCATCGCACGTAAGCCCTGTAATGTAGTTGCAGCATTCCCCCACCCTTGGTTGACATCTACTCGGATGGCGATATCTTCACCTACTTGCTGTCTTACTGCTTTAATACGAGCAACATCACGGGTTACCTCTGTACCTACCTTCATTTTAAATGAACGGTACCCCATCTCTACACGCTTCGCAGCCTCTTCAGCCATTGCCTCGGGCGTTCCAATACTTAACACATGTGTAATAGGGAATTTTTCATGATAACGCCCACCTAAAAGCTGATATACCGGAACCCCCAATGCTTTCCCAGTAATATCAAAGCAAGCAATATCAATAGCTGCCTTTGCTGCCGGAACATCTTTTACAACCTTATTCATTTTATCGTGCAATTTTTCAAAGGCCATTGGATCTTCACCGATAACAGCAGGTGCAAGATGGTGTTGAAGCACAGCATAAGTACTTTCCCATGTTTCACCCGTTACATGTTCATCAGGAACCGCTTCTCCATAACCTACTATACCAGTATCAGTTGTTACTTTTAAAATAATGGAAGGCATTGTATCATATGTAGCATAACTAATGATAAATGGATCAATTAGCGGTAAATGTATAGCATAAATTTCTACTTGTTGGATTTTCATAATAATCAGTCTCCTTTGTTGTTATATACGTCGCTAATACGTCGCTAAATATTTAAAAAAATAGAAAAGGAACGATGCCCATGTCTACGAAAATAGCGATTATTTGTTCTAAAGCATTTATGAAACGTATTATTAGTATCGCACAAAATATAGACAATATTCAATTAGAATTTTATCTATACAGCCACCCCTCTGAGGCACCAGCTTTAATGAAGCGAATTAAACCTTGTGATGCCCTTTTATTCGGAGGAACATTACCCTTTTTACATGCTCAATCTCTCCTATCGGAAATACCAATACCTTGGAATTATATTAAACAAGATGAAACAACTATCTCTACAACTCTGTTATCACTAGTAGCTAAACATGCTATACCGATCAATAGAATTTCAATTGATGTAATGAATCCAGCATTTGTAGATAATGTTTTAACAGAAATTGACTATAGGGGTCCGAAGCCACATATTCAACATATTTCTATTACAGAACCAACAGAAAGTATTCTAAAGCGTCACATTGCGTTGTGGAATACCAACAGCATAGATTTCGTGATTACAAGTATCCACAGTGTTTTTGATACATTACAAGCACATCAAATACCTGCAATGCGCATGATAGATGCCACGAATTCTATTATTCAATGTCTCGAAGAAACCAAATCAAAATCACTTTTAACAAAATCCGAATCATTTAAGGCCGTAGTTGGATTTTTAGAAATCCCTACTGATTCTTCCATTGATTCAACTATTTTAAATCAAATTGCAAAGGCTACCTTTTCAACATATAAACAAATTTCATCACAAACCTTTGAGCTTTATACAACTGCTGGCCATTTACAAAATGCACTTGAAAAGGAAACTTTAGAAGAACTTATTAAACAAATTGAAATACCATTTAAACTAGCCTTCGGGTATGGTCACTCCATGTTAGAAGCCACCCAAAATGCTCAGCATGCTTTAACATTTTCGAAATCATTTGAAATTTATATTCTAGATGAACATAAAAACCTTTTAGGTCCCTTTCCAAAATCAGAAGGTAAATTATCTTTAAAAACAGATGATCCTTATGTATTACAAATGGCCAAACTCACAAGCTTAAGTCCATTAAATATTTCTAAAATCATCAATTTTAGTCATGAAAGGCAATCCGCACAATTTACATCGCAGAATCTTTCAGAATACCTACAGGTTACTAGACGTACAACTGAGCGTATTATAAAAAAATTAGTAGATCAAGGTTATGCTAAGGTCGTTGGCGAAGAAATGACACATCAACAGGGTCGACCTCGCACCATTTATGAATTAAATTTCGCCACCTATTAACCAATTATATAAAAGGAATTCTCGTAAATGCTAAGCATCTACGAGAATTCATATGATTAATCAACCATTACCATATTATCAGCATTTTCCGTTTCTTGTTCCTTCTTACGTTTCTCTGCTTCTGCCATTTCTTCTGGCGTTAGTTTAACAATAGCAAATCCAATATATCCATAGATAATGGAAATAATAGGTACCATGAAATTAAGAATGGCATATGGTGCGTACTCCATAGCGCCTACACCCAATGTCGCTAAAATAAACACACCACAAGTATTCCATGGGAAGAAAACAGATGTTAATGTTCCCCCATCCTCTAAAGCACGAGATAGATTTTTAGAATGTAGACCTCGTTGTTGATAGACACCTGCAAACATACGTGAAGGGACTACAATTGAAATGTATTGCTCTGAACACGTTGCATTCGTTGTGACACACGCTGCAATTGTTGAAGCAATAAGACTCCCCGTAGATTTAGCAAACTTCATAATTACATTCATAAGAGCTTTCAACATCCCTGAATACTCTAAAATACCACCAAAAGTCATTGCCACAATGGTCATTGAAACCGTATTCATCATAGAATCTAAACCACCACGGTTAAATAAATCATCTACCATGTGATTGCCTGTCGAGATTTCAAATCCGGCTTGTAATGCTTGTACAGCACTTGCAGCCGAACCGCCTTGTACAAAAATTTGTAGTAAGAAACCTGATACGATCCCAATAATTAAAGCTGGGATTGCTGGTACTTTCTTAGCTACTAAAACAATAACACCCACTGGTACAAGTAATAGTAAAGGAGAAATAACAAAGCTCTCTTCCATTACTTTTAACGTTGTTAAAATTTCTTCTGATTTCATCGAAACATCTGCAAATTTTCTACCCAAAAATCCGAAAACAACAAGTGAAATAATTAACGCTGGAATCGTTGTATAAAGCATATGCTTAATATGTTCAAATAAATTTGTCCCTGTTAAACCAGCTGCCAGATTCGTTGTATCTGATAATGGTGACATTTTATCTCCAAAGTAAGAACCTGAAATAACCGCACCGGCAATCATAGCTGCTGGAATACCCATACTTAAACCAATACCCATGCCTGCGACACCGATTGTCGCCATCGTCGACCACGAACTACCAATAGCTAATGACACGATCGAACATAAGAGCATAATTGTCACTAAAAACCACGCTGGAGATATTAGCTTTAAGCCATAGAAAATCATCGTTGCTACGACCCCGCCGCCAATCCATGCTCCAATTGTCAAACCTACCAAAATAATAATGACAATGGCAGGTAATGCCAAACGTATCCCCTTATACATCATTTCTTCAATTTCCGACCATTTGTATCCATGCATTTTGGCAACAATTGCTGCTACAGTTGTGCCGACAAGAAGAGGTACGTGAGGACTTTGCTCTAAAACAACTACTGTAATCAACATTGTAATAATCATAATTGCAAAAGTTAGTAGTGCCCAGCCCGCATTTATATCCTTTTTCATTTTTCCATCCCCTTTTTTTGCACCAAATCCCTTTTCGGTTTTTCAACGACGCAAATAATTTTTTACGTTTTTTAGCTTAATATTCAAAAAATTAAAAGTCAACGCAAAAAAATTATGCCTCTCTAGCAAATCCCTTTGTTTTAGGGCAATAAAACGCTTTCAAGTAGCAATAAAAAGCTCCGCAAACCCTTGAATATCCATACATTTCAAGAAATGTTCATGCAAAAAAAGCTATATGAAAAAATTATTGCATTTTTCATATAGCTAAAAAAATATTTTTTTATTCAGGTTTTTTTTCTAATACGCAGGCAAGTACTTTGGCAGCATCAATTAATGCGCTACGATCAAATGTCATTTTAGGATGGTGTAATCCTGGTGTTAAGTTTGCCCCAATTCCAATCATTGCCGCTTTTAATTCTGGCTTCTTCACCGTATAAAAATGGAAATCATCACTGCCTGGAGTCGTTATTTCATCCGCTAAATATTCCTCGCCCAATGCTTGAACAATTGCCTCTTTCGCCATTTTTGCAGCAATTGTTGAAACCTCCGCACCTGGTGTGAAATCAAGCCATTTCCAATCCATATCAATTTCAAATTGTTGCTGAATTGATTTTAAGCCATGCTCAATTTTGTTACGAAGTAATTCAAGTTGTTGATTATGCTGTGCTCGAATGTCCATCGAGAAACTAGCATTCCCTGGAATAATATTTGTACTACCGCCATCCGCTATAATTTTTGTTAACTTTGCAGAATGTGGCTCAAAAGGCGATAGATGAATACTGTTTAACATTTGTTGAACAGCCATAATGACATCAATAGCATTTTTCCCTTGGTGTGGTCTCGCCCCATGAGCGTCGATTCCCTGAATAGTCCCATCTAGGAAATAGGCAGCACCATGATGAATAGCTGGTGAAACTTTACCAAGCGGTAGCTCTTCAATAGGTCTTAAATGTACACCAAATAAATGTGATACCCCCTCAACAGCTCCTCGATCAAAAGCAGCACATGCACCATTCCCTAATTCCTCGGCAGGCTGGAAAATAAAACGGACGCGATGTTGCAATGGTTGATCTTTAAGTAGTAATAATGCCCCAAGCACCATAGTCATATTAGCATCATGACCACAAGAATGATTCGCCTGCCATTTCCCATCCACTTCTTGCCATAAAGCATCAATATCAGCACGTACCGCAACAACTTCTTCACCTGCTCCAATTTCTGCAATTAATCCAGGAACATCCCCAAGCAAACGATAAGTAACATTCAATTCGTCTAAGATTGACGCTAATTTTTTTGTCGTCTCGAACTCCTTCCAGCTCACTTCAGGGTATTTGTGAAAATGTTCAAACCATTGATACATTGTTTCTTCTAATGTTATAGCTTTTGACATAACGACACCTCTATACGCATTTTTGTTTCTCATTATACATGAATCTATTTTATAAAAGTATATACGCAGTAAGACCCATTAATATGAAGTGTCTTAATAAATTTATATGCCACTTGAAATTGCAATGACACAAAAAAATGGACTATGTTAAAAGTTATTATCTCTTTCAACATAGCCCATCCAGTATTCATTATAAACTTGTAAAAAAACCTTCTGGATATTCCTCATATTGCACAATTGCTAATGATTCCTCATTTTTTTCTTCCTCTTCCTTACGGTCAAATTCTTGATCCATTAAGTATGTCTCAAATTTTGAATTTAACAATTTACCCATTGTATCACCCCTCTTTTATTTAATTGAATTTTCTGATAAAAGAATTATACAATAGTTTTTCGATGAAATGCAATAAATTATATTCATTATGCATTATAAATATAAAATTAATCTCAATTTTAGAACAATCGAGTTACAAATTCTTCCTTTAGATGCCAAATAGTCTGCCCATTAACACCTGACTGAAATCATGGGCCAGCTATTAATAGAGCAGACTACTATTGTAGTAAATCAAAAATTTACGATACCGTCACACTCGTTTTGTCATTTGTATGATCATTGTGAGTACCTTTTTTATGTGATAATACTTGAATCACGAACATGATAATAAAGATGCCTAAACCTACCCAATCCGAGAATTTCTCTGGATAAATAAGTAATAAACCAGCAGCTATAACAATTATTCTTTCAAACCAATACAATTTACGATACCAATAACCAATAACACCCGAACCGATGGCAACCATTCCTGTAATAGCAGTAAATACAACCCATATTATCTGTGATACTGTCGTATCAATCATTAGTAAAGACGGTGAAAAGACAATCATATACGGTATAATAAATGCCGCAATAGCAAGCTTTGCTGAATTCACACCTGTTTTAATAGGATCGCCACCTGAAATACCTGATGCTGCAAAGGCTGCTAACGCTACAGGTGGTGTAATGTCTGCAATAATACCAAAATAGAACACAAAGAAGTGAGCTGATAGTAATACAACTACTGGTACTAACTCCTGCGGTGTATTCGGCGATAATAATGCTACAATCGCTGGAGCTGCGATCGTCGATGTAATCACATAATTTGCGGTAGTTGGTGCACCCATACCAAGTATAAGAGAGGCAATCATCACAAAAATCAATGTCAAAATAATACTACCACCAGCCAAAGCTACTAAACTATTGGCTAAACTTAAACCAAGTCCTGTTTTTACAACTACCCCTACAATAATCCCTGCACAAGCTGTTGCTGCCACTACACCTAACGCAGTGCGAGCACCTTCCACCAATGCCTCTATCACGTCTATCGGTTTAAGGCGTGTCTCCTTATTAAACATTGCAACCGCAATCGAAATAATGATTCCGTACAACGCTGCATGCATAACAGGTGTCCCCGTCAACATTAGCACGATAATGGCAATAATAGGTAATAGAAGATAGACTTTCTTAAATACTTCCTTTCGATTAGGCATTTGATCGTCTCTAAGACCTTTTAAACCAACTCGTTTTGCTTCAAAGTGCGTCATAATCCAAATACCTGTAAAGTATAGAAGTGCTGGAATAGCTGCCGCCTTCGCTATATCCCAATAGGTAATGCCACGACCAATAAACTCTACCATTAGAAAAGCCGCTGCTCCCATAATTGGTGGCATTAGCTGACCACCAGTTGACGCTGCCGCTTCAACTGCACCTGCAAATTCTTTACGATAGCCTAGTTTTTTCATCATCGGAATCGTATAGGAACCTGATGTTACGACATTGGCTACAGAGCTTCCCGAAATGGTACCTTGTAGAGCACTTGAAAAGACTGCTACTTTTGCTGGGCCACCTATTAATTTACCTGCCAATGAAACGGCTAGGTCATTAAAGTACTGACCGACCCCCGTTTTTACTAGAAAAGCTCCAAAGAGTAAAAATACAAATATAAAAGTGGCTGACACGCTAATCGGTGTGCCGAATATCCCATCTGTTGTAAAATACATAAGGTTTACAATACTTTCTAAATCTTGCCCTCTATGTGCCATAAATGCTGGAAAATACGGACCATAGTAAGCATAGATTAAAAAACAAGCTGCAATAATCGTAATCGGTAACCCGACAGCGCGACGAGCAGCCTCAAGTACTAATACAACAGCAATAAGACCTACAATAAAATCCATTTGTGTTATGGAGCCATTGCGATTCACGAGCTCAGTATAGTTCATAGACCAGTACGATCCTACCCCTACCGAAAGCAAAGCCAATAAATAATCAAACCATGCAATTTTGTGCTTTGGTGCTTTTTTACGAGCGGGAAATAGTAGAAAAATAAGTGTCAATCCAAAGCCCAAATGGATGGTACGCTGGATTTGTGCTGGGAATTGCCCAAAAATGGCTGTATAAAGTTGAAACAAAGAGAATGCTAAAAGACCATAGAAAATGATGTGCCTCATAATTCCGGTTACAGTTCTTACGTTGGATTCAATATCATATTTTTCTAGTATAGCTTGTTGCTCTTCAGCAGAAATTTGCTCGAATTCTTCTACTCTTTCTTTTTTTGCTTTTTCCTGTGTTGTCATTTCATCCTTACTCCTTTCCACTGTTCATATAGCGATAGTTTCCTTATTTCAAATAAATAGGATTTTCCCCTTTGTAAATCTTTTTTTAAATCATATTCCACATCTTCGTAGTTGAATACCAGATCTAAATCCAAATCGCCAATTAAAATGGTAAAATTGTCAATGACACGATGATCATCAAATTGAAGAACATATTTGCCGTCTCTTTCTATAAATGTTTGGCCCTCCTCGGCATAGCCTGGCATACCTATTGCTAAATCCTCATATTCCATCTCTAACATCTGAATGTGATTTCCCTTTACATATTGATAGGATTCGTATACATCTGAATTATGTATGGAATGGGTATATCTAAATTGAAATTTTTCACTTTCAGTAATTGGTATGTAGTGCACTCTTGGATTTGCCATGCGCGTTTCTGTAAAGCTGAATACCTTTTGAAATGGAAGAATAACTACAATCATTAAGCAGAAGATTACTAAAACGACTGCAATACTAACTTTCCCCTGTTGCATTTCATCCTTCTCCCTACTTTAAAAGCTACTCGCCTATACTCACACCGTATAGTAGGAAAAAGACTCGAAGCTTTACGCAATCCGAGCCCCTTCATATTTTAGTAATAGTTTTGACTATTTTTTCTCATCAAAATATTTTTGAGCACCTGGATGAATATCAATACTAATTCCATCTAAACCTGTTTCGGCTTTTATAAATCTACCTTTATCATGAGAGATTTTATCAGTATTATCATAAATAGCTTTTGTCATAGCATAGACAACATCCTTTGGTAGTTCCTTTTTCACTGCTAGCATAGCAAGAACTGAAACTGTTTCTGTATCTTGTGCAATTCCATAAGTGCCTGCTTTTACTGTTTCCTTTGCATAATAAGGATATTTAGCAATTAATTCATCTGCTTTACCTGCATCTACACCAACAATATTTACTTTCGTTGTAGCATTTAACGCTTCAACTGCACCTGTTGGCGTACCTGCAGTAATAAATGCCGCATCAATTTGACCTGATTGAAGACCATCCGTTGACTCCCCAAAATCTAAATTTTGAGCCTTGATATCATCCATCGTTAAGCCATGAATCTCCAGTAATTGCTCGGCATTCGCATAAGTACCTGAACCAGGCGCCCCTACAGACACCTTTTTCCCTTTTAAATCCGCATAAGTCTTAATACCTGTTGCTTCTGTAGTAACTAATTGTACTGTTTCAGGATAAAGGGCACCTAAAGCTGAAATTGTATCAATTTTCTTTCCATCGAACATTAACTTTCCTTCCGTAGCATAGTAAGCAATATCCGTTTGAACAAATGCAATTTCTCCTTTACCTTCTTGCAAAGCAGTCATATTAGCAGCAGATGCCTGAGACACCTCAGCAGTTGTTTTAATATCTGTTTCCGTCGTAATTAAATCAGCAAATGTACCGCCAAGTGCATAGTAAGTACCTTGTGTTCCACCTGTTAATAAGCTTAAAAATTTGGGCTTTTCAGAAGACTCCGAAGCGTTCTCGTTCGTATCCTTAGAGCCACTTCCACCATCTGACCCACATGCTGCTAAAATCATTAGTGCAAACGCACTTACTAATAACAACCATTTAAATTGTTTCTTTTTCATAGTATTTTCCCCCTCTGTATAATATTTAAGACATTCTACTTAAAATTATCAAATTTGGTATTATTATGTCAATTAGTTTATAGTAAATTCTGAATATTATATTTATACAACCGTTGATGATTACTACTAATTTTCAAAAATAGTGTATTATTTAATTAACCTTTATTTATCTATAAAAAACATTTAATTTCTAAATTCAAAACCGTATAAAAAATGCATATAAATTATGAGAACTAAAAAAACTGCATCCAATGATGATTGGATACAGTTACTCTTCTATTGAATAACGCCACAAGCAATTCTTGCACCAGAATTACCTGCTGGATCTGTTTTATAGTCATCTGCTGATTCATGAATAACAATTGAACTTCCGTCACTGTCTAACAAAGAATTTGGTTGATCTTTTTGTAATGTTAGCCCTTCTGCTAAGAAATTCAAATCAACATTGCCATCGTCATCAACCTCTAAATTTGGTAAATCCCCTAAATGATAACCATTTGGATTTAACTTACCATGCTCTTTTTTGGTCGGATTAAAGTGCGCACCAGCCGATTCAAACTTAGGGGGCTCACACTTCCCTACTTCATGAATATGAATTCCATGTGTACCTGGTGGTAGACCTGATAATGCCAGTGTCATCATAACACCATTATCTTCTTCCTGAAAATACGCATTCCCATAACTTTCGTTATTTGCACCAATTACTTTTGCAGTAGCTGTTAAGGGGGATGACGCATTAACTTGTACTTTTTCTTCTTTCTTATCAAAGAGACTACAACCACCAACTAAAACTAATAAAGAAAGGCTAATTAAGCTTATTTTTTTCATGAAATACCTCCTCTATTTCTGATGGTTTCCAAGTTAATCAATACTTATTCACTTCTTATTGATTTTACGGAGGTTATTACATGAACAAAAGGGACCTCTCCAACGAGAAATCCCTTCATGATTTAGTCTAAAATCTTAACGGTTACTGTTTTGACGCCCCATTGAAGAGCTTGCCCCTCGGTAGGAATAAAGACATCAATTTTATTGCCCTTAATAGCTCCGCCTGTGTCAGCTGCAATCGCTTCACCATACCCTTCAACCCATACCTTTGAACCAAGCGGGATGACACGAGGATCAACCGCAATTACCTTTAAGTTTGGATTGGATCGAATATCCGTTCCATTCGCAGTAATTCCTGAACATCCTTCACAATAGGCTGTATAGGCAGTAGCACGCATTGTTAACGTTCTACCAGATCCACTTGACGGAGCGCTCGCAGGTTTTGTTTTTGCTGTTGAAGCAACCCTTGTTGTAGCTGCTTCGGATGTTTTAGGTTTTGGTTTAGCTGCGGAAGCTTTTATAGCTAAAGATTCACCAGCAAAAATCAAATCTGTAGCAAGGTGATTCCATGCTTTTAATTCATCTACTGTTATATCGTTTTTACGTGCGATTGAAAATAATGTGTCACCGCCTTTAATGACATATTCATCTTCCAATGTTTTTTCTGTATTGGATGTGTCCTTCACTAAATCTTGCTCTGGATAAAACCAAAAAGAATCCATTTCTGCCAATTGTTGAAACTCTCCAACGGTTAAATTATAAATTTGAGGGAGTGCCCATAGAATATTGCCGGAATTGTCTTTCGCAGAGGAAGGACTGGCATATAGGCTCAAACCAACGGTCAATGTTACTGCTAAAGCTAAAGCTTTCTTCTTCATGTTTAGTAATACCTCCAATATTTTATTATTTTTTGCAAGTCTGCTGATAGCACGCTAGAGTCAAATAATCTAGTATGTAAGCAACAATAAGCTTGCAAATTAATAACTCAGGACTGTCTGCCTGATATTAGGAATTATTACTATAAAAACGGAAAATTATACAATTTCGATTATTTTTTTAGAAAATTGTCCAATTAGATGGAAAAAAACCATCGTTTAGACTAGTATTTTTTATATTAGATATTTACTATTTAAAGGCCATAAAAGAAGAAAAAGATAACATGAAAATTTGAGAATTAATCCAAAACTTTTGCAAATCGTGAAGATACGCGTGGGCAACAAGCATGGAAACTAAATACGTCTGCTGCATACAATTACTAAACAATTTACCTCAGCAGCAAGGCCAACACATCCATATAAAGGATAGATATCTCAATCTAATAACCTCTAGACTGAAATGAAAGGTCGTGTTTTTATTTTAATTCGGGCGATATTGATGGACGATGAGCCTTTAGCACTTGTTCGTATGGAAAAACACTTGCAAAAATTTGATAGGATTGAGGTTATTAAAACTTTTACATCTGTAAAAGATCTCCTTATAGAGGGGCCGATTTTGGACTTTCAAGTAGCATTTTTAGATGTTGAAATGCCAAGTATGAATGGATTAGACATTGCAGAATTATTAAAATCGTGGAATGAGAGCATCTATATTGTTTTTGTTACTGCCTATCGAGACTATGCTGTCCAAGCCTTTGAACTACATTCAATTGATTACCTGTTAAAGCCTGTTTCAACATCTCGCTTAGCGACGACTATTCATAGGATTGAAGAACTTCTTCAGCCAAAAATAATGTCATTGCCAACACTATCTCATTCAGAGCCATTGCTAAAAATACAATGCTTCGGAGAATTTGTTGTTTCCTATGAAGGAAAACCACTTCATTGGCGGACTATTAAAACGAAAGAATTGTTTGCATTACTGTTTTTACATCTTAATACCCCTGTGCCTCGTGACACTATTATTGATAATCTGTGGCGTTATACGGATTTTAATAAAGCGAAGGTTCAACTACATACCACTGTCTCATACCTTCGCTCCTCCCTTTCAGCATATGGCTTTTTAAAGGTAATCGAATATACGAACGGATGTTATATTTTAACATTAGACCATATACAAAGTGACGCTAATGATTTAGAGATTATTTTGAATAAAAAAGAACAAACTGGAAAATTGGATATCGAAAGGGCTGAAGCACTTCTTCAAGATTATCGTGGAGAATTTATGGCTACGATGGCCCACCCATGGATAGCTAGTAAAGCAAATTTGATGAATAAATTATTTACTCAATTACTGAATGAACTAGCCCATTATTATGAACAAGTTCAGGATGTCAATTATCTAGAACGTTCGTTACTTATAGCTTTAGAGTTAAATCCATATTCTGATCAAGCTGTCCAGCAATTAATCAAGCACTATGCTAATATTGGGAACCGAGCAGAGGCTATAAAAATTTACCGTTCTTTTAAACGTACTCTATTGTCTGAGTTAAATGTTTTGCCTATGCAGGAAACAACAACTCTTTTTCAAACCATTGCCGAACAAGAGTGACGACAAAAAAGCATGCTAGTGTAGAAAGCCAGCATGCTTTTACTCATGATTTAATAATCATTTGTCTCATATTCCGTACTACACATAAACAATTTCTTCCCGACTGTTTTGCTTTATACAGAGCATGATCTGCAATTTCTATCAATTGATTTGGGCTCTGTACATTTGGTGTAAAAGCAGTAATTCCGGCGGACATTGTAACGGGTCTACCACACGCAGTTTCCTGTAAGGCCTGTTTAACCCGCAACCTTTCTGCAAGTTCCACCGCTTCATCTATACTCCTTGAAGGCAAAATAATCATAAACTCTTCTCCACCATATCTGAAGCACATACCTTGCTCCTCTATATTGAGCTGCATATGATGAGCAAAAGCTTTTAATACCTCATCCCCTACGGTATGACCATACGTATCGTTTATACTTTTAAAATCATCTAGATCAATTAAAATGACTGCATGCGGAACTTTATTAATAATTAATTCATGGAGAGTTTGATCCATTATTCTGCGATTCGGAATACCTGTTAATGAGTCTAAATTTAATTGATCCGTTAAATCAGTAATTTTACTTTCTGCGCAAATCATCATATTTTGTACGTTTTTTTTCAGCAACTTTGCTTCATAATACCAATCAACAATATGTTCGTTCCCCTGCCCGTTTTCGCCAACTTCTATCATGGTCGAAAGCTCATTTAGGGGGCGTACTATTTTTAATGCTAGCCATATAGCGAGCACCAATATTACAGCAATGACTAAAACGATAGGGACAATAACCTTTTTAAAAAACAGGCTCAAAGGAATAGCCTTTTCATTTGCAGCAACTTGTTCCATAGATGGTTCTAATGCAATATCTTCATGGACCGAGTCCTCTAGATAGCTGCCTTCAATTGCCGAAGATCCCTTTACGTATTTATCTTTCATAACATAATTATTTTCCATCAAAATTTCATTAAAACTTTGATAGCTACTCCAAATACTAACACTAGATGTCGCCAGTACAACCATTATTGTCATACAAACAATAAGAAATGATAACTTTAACTTGAATTTACCCACAATAGATCATTTCTCCCATTGAGATGATTTTTTCGTTAAATCTTATCTATGTTTTAACTTAAACTTTAATATATCTATTCAATCATCATACGTCATACTTCTTAAAGAAAACTTAACAGCTGGGTATTTTTTACTTCATTGAGTAAAGCGCTTGAATTCAAAGAATGCATACACGGTACTTAGTTCTTTATATTCACACTTAAAGTATTCTTTATAATCCTAAAGGTCTAACAGGTGATTTATCTAAAAATAGCTTCAAACTAAGTTTGTGGTAGCTCTTATTTGATGTTCCAAGGTACAATTCTTCTATAGATTTATGGGAAAAGGGTACATTATAAAGAAAAGAACGAAGGAAGGGTTGATAGAAATGTACAAGATATACATAGTAGAGGACGATAGCAATATAGCATCACTAATTGTCGAACATTTATCGAAATACCAGTTTGAATGCCATACAGTACAACGGTTTCAGCACATCATAGAAGAATTTAATGACATCCAACCACATTTAGTCATTATGGATATTAATCTTCCAACCTTTGATGGATATTTTTGGTCACGTAAAATTCGTCAGCTTTCCATTTGTCCCATCATCATTGTCTCAGCTAGAGTCAATGATATCGATCAAGTATATGGTATCGAAAATGGCGCTGATGACTTTATTACTAAACCATTTTCACTAGATGTCTTTATGGCAAAAGTGAATGGTTTACTTCGCCGTACATATGGTGAGTATGCTTCCTTTGATACATCTACCATTACAATAGCCAATACTACATTAAACCCAGACACAGTCCGTCTCCAAACAGGTAGCAATGAGAGCCTCCTAACATTAAAAGAAATGCAACTCAGTAAACTATTATTCGAAGCCTACCCAAATGTTGTAGCTCGCCAAAAACTATTAAGTGCTATATGGGATGATGAAACCTTTGTGGAGGAAAACACATTATCTGTGAACATTGGTCGACTACGTAGAAAATTCGAAGCTATCCACTCTCAGCTTGAAATTAAAACCATTCGTGGTCTAGGTTATCAACTTGTGGAGGAAGGAAAATGAAGCTGTTTTTTAAAGATCATATGAGTATTATTATTCTTTATGGTATAAGCTTCCTACTTTTACCCTGGATGATTCAAGCATTGGATGATTTAACATCGCATTATTTTTATTTTATTTTTCTCGTTAGCTTTCTGTTTATCCTTTGGCTTGTAGGCCGTTATTACCGAAGAAGACAACTATATACACACTTAGAAAAAGATGATCTATCAAAGGACGACCTTCATCTGTATGAGCCCCAAGCTTCAATTGAACAAGCCTATAGTGAAAAACTAAGACAAATGCAATATTTACATTTAACGCAACAGCAACAATTAGAGGAGCAAGCGGAGGAAAAGCATCTCGTGTTATCACATTTTGCACATCAAATGAAAACGCCGTTATCTGTCATTCAATTACTTACTCAATCAGCGTCCATCAAAACTTCTAATGAATTACAGCAATGGCAAACAATTAGTAAAGAATGTGATAAACTGACATTTACACTCAATCAACTATTAACGTATGAGCGTAGTTCAAATTTAGTAACTGATTTAAAAATTGAGCCTATTCTTTTAAAAGAGCTTGTAAAAGAAGTCGTGAATGATTTGAAAGATTATTTTATTACAAAAGAAGTTTTCCCAAAATTAACGATGGCAGAAGATCCTCTGATTTACTCCGATCGTAAATGGTTAAAGGTTGTCCTTTATCAAGTACTAAATAATGCTGTCAAATACAGTGAAGTAGCAAGCACTATCCATATTTATTATGACAACGGCATTTTGCACATAGATAACCGTGGTGAGACAATCCCTACTAGCGAAATTTCTCGTGTCTTTGATTTATTTTATACGGGCAAAAAAGGACGAACAAATGGAGAGGCAACAGGCATAGGATTATTTTTAGTGAAAAAGGTTTTAACTATACTAGGCCATCCCTTCACATTGCAATCCTCATATGATCACACTATGTTTTCCATCAATTTCTCAAGCAGTCTTAAAAAATGAATATGACAACTTTGTCATATTCCCGTCATCAAACGAAATGGGTTATTGATCGCTCCTTTTTTATACTAAAGCTATCAAATCAATTTAAAGGAGTTGTTCCAAGTTGGGAAACACCATTCTTCAAGTGACCAATTTGCAGAAAGAATATATCGGGGAGATTACCTACAAGGCATTAAACGGCATTGACTTCCAGTTACAGCAACAGGAGTTTGTAGCGGTCATGGGGCCCTCCGGAAGTGGCAAAACAACATTTCTAAATAGTGTATCCACCATTGATCGCCCCACTGCTGGAGATATTGTTATTAATAATAGAAATCCTTATGTTTTAAATGATGAGGAACTTGCAAAATTTAGACGTTCTGAATTAGGCTTTGTTTTTCAGGATTTTAATCTTGTTCATACTTTAACGGTAAAGGAAAATATTTTATTGCCGCTAACATTAGATAGCATACCTAGCGCCAAAATGCGTCAACGTTTAAAGCATGTAGCGCAATTTCTTGGAATTGAGGAGCTTTTACCGAAACGTATTTATGAAATTTCAGGTGGGCAAAAGCAACGAGTAGCTATTGCTCGTGCTGTTATCCATGAACCAAGCTTGTTATTAGCAGATGAGCCTACAGGGAATCTGGACTCAAAAGCCGTCAATGATGTGATGGACTTATTCACCTCCATCAATCAGGAACTACAAACTGCCATTCTCATGGTGACACATGATCCTTACGTAGCAAGCTTTGCCAATCGTATTATATTCATCAAGGATGGCAAATTATATAATGAAATACATCGGGGCAACAATCGTAAGCAATTTTATCAAGAAATTATGGACACTCTTGCTTTTCTAGGTGGTGGGCAACATGACCTTTAACCACATTGTTATCCAAAATATTTTACGAGATAAATGGACATATGTGTCTTATTTTCTGAGCAGTATGTTTTCCATCATTATATTCTTTTTATTTTCTGTAATCGTCTTTCATCCCAGCTTAAAAAGCCTAGATCCTGACTCAACACTTGGCATTTCATTAATGTTTGCCAGTATGCTTGTTTATTTATTTTCATTTATTTATATCACTTATTCGATCATGGCATTTTTACGCAAAAAGACCAAAACTCTTGGCATTTTCATGATTACAGGGGCTTCCATGACACAAGTAAGAAAGCTAATATTCCGCGAAAACTTATTCATTGGAATTATGGCGATTATAGCAGCAATCGTTCTTGGCCTTGTCATGACTCCCCTGTTCTTAATGGCTGCTAAAGTAGTGTTAAAAGCAGATACATTTAGTATGTATATACCTCTACAGGCAATTGGTTTAACAATAGGTTTATTTTTAATCTTATTTATGATAATTTCCAAAGTCGTCACTAAATTTATTAATAAGGAAGCCTCCATACAGCTTTTAAAAAGTGATACTGTTATCGAAAAATCTATTCAACCGCATTATATATTATTAGCTGCTAGCATAGTGATGACCGCCCTTTTCGCTTATTTACTAAAGATTGAGCATGCTATTGTACAGTCTTTAAGTGTTTTCTATTATTTATTATTTTTCGCTAGCATTCTTAGTACGATTTATTTAGTCATTGCTCAAGGCTTACGTCTATTTCTGAAAATATTTGAGAAGTCGCCCGCTTACCTTCGCAAAACAAATATGCTTTTAGCGTCAAATTTAAATGCAAAAATGAAATCTCATGCAAATATGCTATTTCTAATTACCATTTTGTTAAGTGGCGTGTTTCTATGTACAAGCATTTTGTTTAGCTCTTATTA
Organism: Lysinibacillus sp. UBA5990; assembly: GCF_002429815.1. Taxonomy (NCBI): domain Bacteria; kingdom Bacillati; phylum Bacillota; class Bacilli; order Caryophanales; family Bacillaceae; genus Lysinibacillus; species Lysinibacillus sp. UBA5990. The sequence continues at coordinate 81,720 of NZ_DJAY01000010.1, read as the reverse complement.
CAATGTTCAAAAAGATAGCGAAGGAAATTATCCGTATAGCTTTCAATATATTGCGGATCCAAAAGCTGAAGACATTAAAGTGAAGGAAGACTTAGACTATCTTGAAACGAAGCTAGCAACAGTAAAAGCAAACAAGTATTTTATTGAATTAAAATCAGATGAGAATCGACGCCTTGGCTATATGTCATTATCTGATTACAACCTACTACAGCAAAAGGAAAACAGCCTTAATGAAAATGAATTTATAGCCGTTGCTGGGAATCATGGTATAGCACCAATAACCAACAATGCTAGTGACCGTTATATAAAATCATTCAAACTCGCTGAAATTAACGAAAAGAACCTACTATCTACAGGGTTCCAGGAAACTTACTTTATAGTGCCAGATTCTATTTATCAGTCGATTGACTACCCTGTTTATAAAACCTATATTTATGAATTAGACAATTGGACAGCACATACCGAATTGGCAAAGACCATTACTGAACACATACCATCCTTACCTGGTGAACGTTACGTTACATCCAAAATCAACTTATATGATACAGAAATGTTTGTTAAAAGCGTTATGTTCTTCATTGGCTCTATGTTAAGTTTAATTTTCTTAAGTGCAGCCATGAGTATACTTTACTTCTATTTACAAACAACATTGTTACAGGAAAAAGAAAAATATATGGGCATTCGTAAGCTAGGACTGTCTAAAAAAGAATTATCCTCCGTAATTGCTAAGGAATTGGCCATTCTTATATTTGTACCCTTCACAATAGCAATTTTGCTATTACTTACTATTTTATTAGCTATGCGTACAATGGTCTCTACAGCATTTTTACAAGTTTCCATTGCCAGTTCTTGTTGTTTCTTTGTACTGTTCCTCATCAGTTATTTATGGATACGAAAAAGCTATTTCAAACGTTTAGTGAACTAAAAAAATCGCACTCCTCGGGGTGCGATTTTTCAATAATAAAAGACTCGTTACCAAACAATTGGCTTTGCCACCATTAGCCATAACATAATGAGCAATAGCAAAATGTACATCCACGTCTTGCGCTGTAATAGAGCAACAAAACGTTGGTGATTGTAAGCTGGTGTATTAAAAGTCCGTAATGTTGGTTTAAACGCTCTGGCTAAAAATACAATGGATGCAAGCATCACGAGGAAAGTGAGAACAATCCACGAAGTACTCCAATGGTAACCGGCATGCCACATTAGTAAAATACCTGAAACTACAAGTACATGTCCTGAATGTTTGACAATGGCTATAGCCCCTTTAAAAGATTCTATATATGGTGGCATTTCACCATTTGAAGCTGTACGCATTTTTTTTACAATCGTTAACACAACGAACAATGGCCCAATCGAAAGAACTGCACTTAAAATATGTATATAAAGAAGAAGCGTATAAATGGAAAACATGATGTGTACTCCCCCTTTCATCAGTCCCCTACATTATAGCATTCAACCTTCGTCTGCTTATTCGGTAATTGTGAATCCTTTGTAAACACAAATTGAATCATTGTTAAATTGTTTGAAAATCTCACAAAGAGGGTATTGTTTATAGTAACATGCACTTATAGAACAAAAGGAGTGATTTTTATAGGAATTCATCAATTTTTTACAAGCCTCAATGATTTAGAACGAATTATTCGTTGCCCTGGGCGATTCAAATTTGAAGAACATAATGTGGCAGCCCATTCCTGGAAAGTATCACAATATGCGATGTTCTTCGCGACATTAGAAGAAATGAATGGCGAAAGGATTGATTGGAAATCTTTATATGAAAAAACAATTAATCATGACTTTGCTGAAGTTTTCATTGGTGACATTAAAACGCCAGTAAAACATGCTAGCCCCGAGCTCAAGCAAATGCTAGCGCATGTGGAAGAAAAGATGATGGAAAAGTTTATTAGCAATGAAATCCCTGAAGAATTCCAGGCCATTTTCTTTGAACGCATGAAAGAAGGCAAGGATAATACGATAGAAGGACGTTTACTTGAATTTGCAGATAAGCTGGACCAATTTTACGAAGCTTTTGCAGAATTAAAGCGTGGCAATACTGATAAAGAATTCGTCTATATGTATCAAAATGCCTTATCTAAGCTTTTAGCCATTCCACTTGAGGCAACTGTCCATTATTTCCGCACTGAAATATTAAAAGACGCCGTACAGGAGAAAACCCATATTGATATTCAAGCATTAACAAATGAAGTACTAACAGCCAAATAGTCAGGTGCATGTACAAGTTTTCCGAATGAAAAGTTCAGGAAGGCTTTTTTTATTTCCTCTAAAAAAATCGTATAATGAAAGGTGATTGAATGGAGGGAGAGTTTTGTCAGAAGATTGCCCAATTGTAGAAGATTTATTACCGTTATATAAGAAACAAATGCTTCAAGTACCAACATTAATATATGTAGAGCAGCATTTAGCAAGTTGTTCGCACTGCCAGCAGCTCTTTAGCTCAAAACCAATTCAAAAAGAATACATACCGGTGAAACAAACGTTATCTTTTTTTCATCTTATATTTATTGTACTTTCTTTCATGTTTGCCATTAATTCATCGTTACTTGGCAATCAAATGGGCTTTGTCATTTCGTATGCCATTTTCGGTTGTCTGTCTTACCTTTTTTATAAAAACATTTGGATTGTTTTTATCATTAGCTCTGTGCCTGTATTTGTTTGGGCGATTATCGACAACTTAACTAATGAGCTCTATATTACCACCTACTCCTTTACAGAATTTGGGGCACTTTTGATGGGAGCAGGCTATATCGCTCTCTTACATACGATTTTTGCCTTAGTGGGTGCGGCCTTTGCCATTTTATTACGCAGAATTTTTAAAATAAATACTAATACAAAAAAGCGCCGAAACATAAACTAATGTTTAGACGCTTTTTCACTGTACTATGCTTTTTTCACAAATTCTGACTTTAATTTCATAGCACCAAAGCCATCAATTTTACAGTCAATATTATGATCCCCTTCTACAAGGCGAATGCTTTTTACCTTCGTTCCTATTTTTAAAGTGGAAGAACTCCCCTTTACCTTTAGGTCCTTAATAACCGTAACTGAATCACCATCAGCTAACAGATTACCATTTGCATCTTTGACAATAAGTGCATCTGTTTCTGATTCCGTTGCGTCCATGCTCCACTCATGCGCACATTCAGGACATACATAATTCGTTCCATCCTCATATGTGTATTCAGAATTACATTTTGGACAATTTGGATAAGCTGACATTTCTGCTTCCTCCCTTTACTTTTTTACTAGATAAATCCTCTATATGTTCCTATCTTTACATAGTCGTCCATAATAAGCAAAGGTTGTTCGTATTTTTTGTTCGTATTTGTGAAAATAATATGAAGCTCCAGTTCATTTCTAAAGGTATTTGTCGCTACGTATTGCATAACTTGGTACACCTGCCCATTGACTTATTTCAAGCAATCATCTTACTTGCATGTTTGTCGATCATGCTTTAATATATCCATAAAGGCTGCATTGTTCGTATAATATTAAGTTTTAACCTTTAAGCTGTAAAAGGGAGTTTTATTATTGGAGTTGGAATGACGGGCCTCACACTACGGTGCATGAGGATAAGCAGGAAAACTTCTGCGAACACCCACTTTGAGGAGTGGTGGTTTAAAACTTTCTATAATAACTACGGCATACGCGGCTTTTTATATTACATTTACTTTTACAGCACCTTAGCCAATATGGTTAAGGTGCTTTTTTATTTATGAAAAATGCATTCTAAATCCCCCATACGTATTTGCCCTACACACCTCCTATATCTTCAATTTTAAATATCCTATTTGTAATAATTTCCTTAAAAAGCCACGTTCATCTAACGTTTTAAATCCTAGTTTTAAAAAGTACATACAACCTTCTCATATTTTGTATAATTCCCATCCATTTTGCGCATATATGGAGTAACAAGGGAGGTAATGATATTGAAAAAGTTAATGTATGTAATGGTATTTGCTTCACTGCTACTAACAGCTTGCGGAAAGAGTGACGATCCAAAAGAGGTCGCAGTAGATCAAAACACTTCCGTTGAAGATATTGTCGGAGCAATTGTTAAAAATGAGTTTACGGTTGAAGAATCCAAAGGTGTTGTCACAATATCAATACAAGATACGGATGTGACAGAAGGTTCGAAAAGTCAGATGCTGAAGGACTCCACTAAAATTTTTGCTGATTTGTCGAAGCTGAAAGATGTAAAGACACCTGCTGTTACTTGGTATGCTCCACTTACTGAACCAGATGGAGATAAAACTATGACCGAAGTATTGAATATTTATTTTAGTGAAGAGGATTATCATAAAGTAGATTGGGCCAATTATTTACAGGTAGATATCGAGTCAACCGCAACGAATTATCATGAAAGTGAAGCTTTAGAGGATTAAGTTTATCGAAACAAAAGATACCCCTCCATGTATAGAGGGGTATCTTTTGTGTTCATTTCATATACAGACTAAGTCCCTCCGCTAACAGAGACTGTTTTATTTTGTAGTGGGTTGCTTGCCAAGTTCCTTTACCACCCTGCAAAATTATAAACTGCGGTGATTCGTGCTTTACCTGTAGATCACATTCTATGGCGTTGGAAACATCACGTTCCTTTTGGACAATGACTACATATTTAGGTAATTCTGTCGATAATGCTTTGAACTCTTTTAAAGCTGAAATGCTACTTATACATGTCAGACTAAATTTTAAGACAAGACATGGCATTTCGTGAGATTGTTCTAACACTTTTCTCCAACTATCTAAAGTTTTAATTCGTTGCATATATAAATACCCCCCTTATAAATTATATACTATGCAGGGTATTTATTCAGACAAAAAAAACACGAGACTACCATTATAGCTCGTGCATTCCTTTTTCTTTTTAAATGCCCTCTGTATTCATTAATACAAGGCGCCAGCCATCAGGGTCCTCAATAGTAATACCCTTCTGCATCCAATATGGATTTTCAGGCTCTACCTTCGGGTACCCCATTCGTGATAAGCGTTTAGCAATGCTATGAATGGTTTCTTTATTTGGAATATAGAGCACTAACAGATTGTCCTTACTTGGAGCAGGACAAGGGCTCCCTTCAACATGTTCTGTAAATTCCAAATGATAGTGTGCATTTGGAAGACCAATCATTATTCCTGTATAGCCACGATGCCCTGAAAAAGAACCAATTTTCTTTAATCCTATGCCATCACAATAAAATCGTTCAATTTCTTCTAATTGATCTGTTGGCCTTGCTACTCTGACCTGTGCAACTGCTAGTTCATTTGTCCATTGTTGGTCCATCCGAAATTCTCCCTTTTTAAACGAGTATAGGATGATACACCCAAGTTGAAAACAGTCCTAAGTCTGAAATTATTGTGCTAAAGCTACATGAAACGAAGCCGCAGTCTTTGCTTCTACTTCCTCTAAAGTAACGCCTTCTGCTAATTCAATAAGCTGCATCCCATCTTTGGTAAAATCAAATACAGCTAAGTCTGTAATTAATCGGTGGACAACACCTTTACCTGTTAATGGGAGTTCACATTGTTTTTTAATTTTGGATTCACCGTTTTTATTAACATGCTCCATAACGACGATGACTCTTTTTGCTCCTACTACAAGGTCCATGGCGCCCCCCATACCTTTGACCATTTTCCCTGGAATCATCCAATTTGCCAGATCTCCATTCTCTGAAACTTCCATACCGCCTAAAATAGCAAGGTCAATATGACCACCGCGAATCATAGCAAATGATTCTGCACTATCAAAAAATGAGGCACCCGGCATAGCTGTTACAGTTTCTTTCCCCGCATTAATTAAATCGGGATCTACGTCATCTGCAACTGGATAGGGACCGATGCCAAGTAATCCGTTCTCTGATTGTAAAAGTACTTCATAATCGGCTGGAATAGCATTGGCAACTAAAGTTGGAATACCAATACCTAAATTTACATTCATGCCATTTTGAATTTCTTTTACTGCTCTATTTACGATTCTTTGTCTTGTATCAGCCATCACGCTTCCCCCTTTTTCACTGTCAAACGCTCAATACGTTTCTCATAACTTTCACCCAATAAAACACGTTGAATGAAAACTCCTGGTGTATGGATATGATCTGGGTCTAACTCGCCAACTTCTACAATTTCTTCAACCTCAGCAATGGTAATTTTACCTGCCATCGCAGCTAGCGGATTAAAGTTACGTGATGTTTTTCTATACACTAAATTACCTAGCTTATCTGCTTTCCATGCTTTAACCAGAGCAAAATCAGCAGTAATTCCTTTTTCTAATATATAGTCTTTCCCATCAAAGACCTTTACTTCTTTGCCTTCAGCAATAGGCGTACCAACTCCAGTAGCTGTATAAAACCCAGGAATCCCCGCTCCTCCTGCACGTAGGCGCTCGGCAAGCGTTCCTTGAGGCGTTAACTCTACCTCTAACTCACCACTTAAAAATTGTTGCTCAAAAATTTTATTCTCACCTACATAAGAGGCAACCATTTTTTTTATTTGCTTATTCGCTAATAGTAAGCCTAAGCCCCAATCATCTACACCACAGTTATTACTGACGACTGTTAAATCCTTCGTGCCCTTTTGCACTAAAGCTGCAATAGCCTTCTCTGGTATACCGCATAGACCAAAGCCTCCTACTGCTAATATATCACCGTCCTTAATATCAGCAACCGCTTCTTCAAATGAACCCCACACTTTCCCATCCTTCATCTCGAAACCCCCTAAAATTGCTCGTTTATTAAGAAAAATTCTACCTTATTAGCATTTTACAAGTAAAGGAATTAATTAGAATACTACTTATTCCAAAATAGAATAAATCGCTATATGTCTTACTTACGTATCGTATTAAGTAATTGTTTTAAGGCATACGATTGATATGTATTTTTTTTGGTGATAATCCCCAAACGCCAGGGCATGTCAAAATTAGCTAAGGGAATCATTTTGACATTATTATTTGTTTGCTTAGCAGCAATAGAATATGGCAGTAATGTTATTCCTAAATTTGATGATACCAGTTCAACTATCAAATCCCACTGTGAACTTTTATAGCCTATATTTGGTGAGAATCCAACACTTTCACATGATTTAATCACATAATCATGTAAAGCGAATTCCTTAGCAAAAATAATAAAGGTTTCATTTTTTAAATCCTGCAATTGTATTTCGTTAAACTGAGCTAATGGGTGTAGTTCATTTATAAATACATAAAATTGATCTTCTACAAATGGCTGAACCGAAAACTTCCTTTCATCCGTCGGTAGTACGACAATACCCATATCAACATCACCGTTTTCTACTAACGTCCCCACCGTTTTTGCACCTCGTTCAACAAGCTCCAAATGCACGTCAGGATATTGTTGATGAAATTCTCTAGCTATTTTCGGAAAAAATAATGTCCCAATTAAAGGTGGAATCCCTAGCTTGATGGAGCCTGTCTTTATATTTAATAAATCATCTAGTAAAATGTGCAGGTCTTGAACGGAACGCATGATCTTTTGCCCCTGTTTAAAGACAATACTGCCTGCATCTGTTAGCTCGACATGGCGTGTAGATCTATTCAATAATTCTACATGCAATGTATCTTCTAATTTTTTTATGCTTTTACTTAGTGAAGGCTGAGATACAAATGATTCATTCGCAGCCTTCGTAAAGCTACCATACTCGACAACAGACATAAATGCTTTTAAATCTCGTAATTCCATAACTATCTTCCCCATTTATTCTTTTTGATGAAAGCCTCAGCAAAATTCTCTTATAGTAATTAATTCTTCTTCATCTATGGTAATCCTTCTAAAAAAATAAGTGCACTGAAACTACAACTTTCATTCAGAAGATATTCCTTTATTTTTCACACACCTCTTCAACAAAAAAATACACCACCTATCATTAGATTGTTACATCTAAATATAGTGGTGTATTGGATATTAGTGGGCCTTTTCCAATGCTAATTTAATGCCGAAGCCTATTAACACCGCACCCGTCAATCCTTCGATTACTGCCTTAGTAGTTGGCCTTTTCATAAATGCACTAATGCGATCTAATAGATAAACATAAAATACAAACCATAACATCGTTAAAGTTGTATATATTAATCCCATGATTAAAAACGGTAGGAATGTTCCACTCGTTCCATCCACAAATTGAGGAAGAAATGTTAGGAAAAATACAGCCACCTTAGGATTCGTCACATTAGTGAGGAACCCTTGCTTAAAGCATGATTGATGTGAGTACTTATGATCCATATGAGCTTCATCCTGCACTTCGGGTGATTGTGCGCGAATTGTCCGTAAGGTCCACAATGTTTTAATACCCAAATAACATAAGTAAACTGCACCAATATACTTTAATGCAGCAAACACATAAGCTGATTTCACAATGATAGCGGAAAGCCCAATGACTGCTGCACACGTATGAATCAATAAACCACCGCAAGACCCTAAAATAGTCTGCAAGCCTCCTTTTCTACTTACAGTCAAGGTATTCTTTGTCGCAATAGCTGTATCTGGACCAGGTAAAATTATGAGTAAAATGCACATAATTAAGAAAACAGAGATGTTCACCATTTTGCTCCCCTACTTTCTGTCAGAAAATTATAAAAATAATTGTAGCATATGTACTTCCTTACAGAAAGATACTAAATTTTTTCTTTTGACATTGACATACAACCATTGGGTGTTATATATTCATAACACCTAATGGTTACATTTTATCTATAAAGGAGATTGACACATGAGCGGAAAATTACCCGATATTGTTAAAACAATTACACTTAATGCACCTATAGAAAAGGTATGGGATACGGTAGCAACTGCAGAAAAAATCGCTTCTTGGTTTATGCCCAATGATTTTCAACCTATTGAAGGTCATGAATTTACGATTCAATCGCCGTTTGGTCCTTCACCCTGTAAAGTTGAACGTGTAGATGCGCCACATTTTCTAAGATTTGCTTGGGATGAGGATGGTTGGTTCGTTACTTTTGAGTTAAAAGAAGTCGGAGAACAAACAGAATTTACCTTAACACATGGTGGCTGGAAGGAAGCTTCACATATTATTCCAAAAGCTAACGCTGCTACTGAAGCCATACGCACAAAAATGGATGGCGGCTGGACAATGATCATCCACCATAAATTAAAAGAAATTGCAGAAGCCTAATGATCCAAGAAGCAATTAAATATGACATTTTTCAGGCAATTGCAGATCCTACAAGAAGAAATGTTTTAAAGCTACTTGCATCTAGTGATCGACCTATCTCTAATATTTCAGAGCATTTTGCGATTAGTCGAACAGCTGTCGTGAAGCACTTAAAAATTTTAGAACAGGCAGAACTTGTGTCTGCTCAAAAAAAGGGGCGCGAAAAGATATACACTTTGCATGGTGAGCGTTTAAAGGAAATTGAGGATTGGCTCCAATACTTTCATTTATTTTGGGACAATAAATTGGCCCAGCTACAAAGCCTGGTGGAAGACAATTAAAAAATGGAGCTGTCTTATTAGGGACAGCTCCTCATTTAAAAGAGATAAAATAATCCTCCATTAATAATGTCAATTTTAATTTTAGATTCGTATTGCTCCTCTAATGCTTTTCTTTCAATTTCATAGCATTCCGGTTTATCCTCTACATCCTCATAAAAATAATCCAATACTCGTTGATCACGTTGCCATCTCTTTTGCGCTTCAATGGCCCACGAATGATCATCCTTTTCAATAATGGATTCCACTGCTGCATTTAATCTTTCAAGAGCACGTACTGGTTTAATTATATATTGCACATGAAAAACATTCTCTGCTGGTTCGGTGTCAAAATCTGAGGCATAAATCGATTCATGAAAATTCTCTTTGATAACACCCGTTAATAAATTAATACCAAATGAATACATCATTTCTTTTGTCCGATCACAGCAATAGGAAACTTTAAAATTAACGCCTAGCCATGGTGTAAGGATAACCTGCCCCATTGCATGATCCACTTTTTCAAATAATTGGACATAGGCACCTAGTTCTCCTGTCGCATGAAAAAGCTGATTTAACCGTGGTGAGCCATAATGAATCACTTCACCAAACAAGTTACCGGCCATAGCTGTCTGATCTGTAATAAAAGTCACTTGAGCTGGGTTTGGTTCACTATTAGTTGCCTCTATATATTGCCAATAAAATGGTCTATTCATAATTCTTTTATCAATATCTACCGTCAACTGCACGGTCAAAGAATGATCCTCTTCCCCTAAAATAGGGCATTCATTTTCGGTGAAAAATCCCTTTAAATACTCATGAACTTGCTGCGGATACATAGTTTCCCTCCTTACCTCATACTGATTTTTTTAAGTTTGTTAAAATGGCATCTAAATCACCAACCACTTTTTCAAACACATCGATTTTGGTATGAAGTAATTCTAAGATTTTTTCTTCAATGGTATTTTCAATAGCAAGATTATATATGTGAACATCATGCTCCTGCCCCAAACGATGGACACGACCAATTCGTTGCTCTAGCTTCATTGGATTCCATGGTAAATCATAATTGATGACATGATGACAAAATTGAAGATTTATTCCCTCTCCACCAGCCTCTGTGGCAATAAGTACTTGTGCTCTTTCTTTGAATAAATGCTTCATATAATCTCGTTTACTTTTATTAAATTTTCCGTTAAACAATACACTTGTAATACCTTTAGAATGTAAATACCATTGTAAGTAAATTTGAGTTGCACGGTATTCTGTAAAGATAATAACTTTATCCTTCGCCTGTTCAATAATCTCAATCGTCTTTTCTGCTTTAGAATTCACTTCTAACGCCATTAGTTTGGCTATAATATCTTCCATTTCTTGTGATTGTCCATGCTCCTTCAGCATATTTGTTAATGTTAATGCTGTAGCTTCCTTGCTACTACACATTTCCTTCTGCAAAGTAATTAATGCAAAAGATCCTTTGTTTTCGAGAGAGCCAAGGAGATCGTAAACTTCTCTTTCTTCTTCCGTAAATGTAATCGGCACAATTTGAACGCAACGATTAGTCCATTCAATACCTGTATCTTCTCTTCGATTTCTCACCATCACCTGATTGACCAATTCCTTCAAATAATCATCATGTTCTAGATGATGCTTACTGGCTGAAAAGGCCGATTGGAAGGTATCATAGTTCCCCAGATGTCCTGGTTTTAATAAGGAAATTAAATAATATAATTCGAAAACATCATTTTGTATAGGAGTGGCAGTTAATAATAAGCAAAACTTTTTCTTTAATCCTTGGACGAACTCATAAATTTGTGTTTTATTATTTTTTAATTTATGGGCCTCATCAATAATAATCATATCGTAATCCTGCTCATAAATACGTTCCCTATGAGGGCTCTTCTTCGCCGTATCCATACTCATGATAATGACGTCATAGCGCTCTATTGGACAATTTTTTTTATAAGCGATAGCAGGTATATGAAATTTTAAATTTAACTCTTCAATCCATTGATTAATAAGAGAAGCTGGCGCTAATATTAACGCTTTCTTCACAAGGCCCCTTAACAGATATTCTTTTAAAATCAAACCCGCTTCAATTGTTTTACCAAGACCTACTTCATCTGCTAAAATGGCTTTTCCATTCATGCGTTCAATGACTGTTTCAGCTGCTTCTAGCTGATGTGCAAGAGGTTTTAAATTTGGTAAATACTTTGTAGCTTGTAGACCTTTGAAATCAGGGATTAATTTCATTTTTACAATATCATAGTTCATCTTATATAATGTCCAGCTATGCCATTGTTCAAGATCATTGACGCGATTGATAAAGCCTTCTTCCCACTCTGACGACCTCTCTATTTTCATGATCATCACCCCACCATGTCAGTATTTCTACTTAGGTTGTCCAAAAAAGTTAAAGCTATGTTCGATCTATACAAAAAACACCCAATGAATGTAATTTTTTCATCGAGTGTTTGTTAATTCATCTGTTTGCGGAAAATACTAGGTGATAAACCTGTCACCTTTTTAAAGACACGACTAAAATAAAAATAATCCGTATAACCTACTCGATCAGCTATTTCCTTTATAGAAAAATCAGATGACCTTAATAGCATTTTAGATTTTTGGATACGTAAATCAGTTAAATAAACATGGGGACTGACACCCATTCTTTTTTCAAATACATAGCTCAATTTTCTACGATCCCAATTACATTCATTAGCTATATCGTTCACAGTAATATTCTTTGTAAAATTTTCTTGTATATACGTCAAAATGGATGCTATGTTTTGATAGCCTTTCACCTTCATCAATAAAATTATTTCCTCTAAAATATTTAAAAAGAGTACTTTGGATTGAAGAAATGATAAATGACTACCCTTTTGATTTGTTTCGATTAATTGTTGCACGAGGTTCATTAATTTCATGTGCTCTACAATCTGTAAAGGAAAATGACTATTATAAAGAGGAAGTTTCGCCTGTTCTTCATCAGATAGGTGAAAGTAAATGACTACATATTCTAATTTGGCCTCATTTGCAGCTAAGAATTGAATGGGAAAATTCGGACCAACATGGAGGATCCTTCCTTTTTTTATGCGATAATTAGTGCCTTCAATTTTAACGTCTCCTATCCCATTGAATGGGAAGATAAGTCTAGCTACATTTTCCTTCGTCTCGCTAGTCTCAGCAACCATTTCTGAAGAAATCTGGCCAGTAGTGACAGACGTAAATGTTAAAGGTGCCATTGTATAGAATTCTATAATTTCTTGCGTATTGATACTGAATAGCTCCCTTCCTATAGCATGTTTTAAAACAACAAGAAAGGAACACCTAAAATGCATTAGTGCTCCTAAGATTGATTATTTTAAGCTTTCCTGTAATAGCTTGCGATTACGTTGTTTGAAAATATCATTATGGGAGGATACAATACCGCCATCAGAAGCATCTGGCTGAATATACTTCTTCGCACTATTCACTGCGTGCAATGCATCATGAAAAGCTGCTGCAATTAAATGGATTTTGCCATCATGGTGCAAAATATCTCCTGCCGCATAAAGACCCGGAATAGATGATTCACTATTTATAGTACCAGCTATGAAATAGTCGTTTTTACGTTCAATTGCTAATGGACTATTATCTAATAGCTCTTTATCACGTACATAGCCATGACTAATAACAACTTCATCGATAGGAATTTCCGTTACAGTAGCCATTTCATGGTTTGTTAAAGCAATTGCTTTAATCATTCCTTCTTGATCATCTGCAATTAATTTTGTAATTTCAGAATTATAATGGCATTCAATCGCACTATTCGTAAGCTCCGTAATTTGAGCCTCATGTGCAGACAATTGATCTTTCCGATACGTTAAATAGACCTTTGACGCCACTTCCATTAACTCTAGTGCCCAATCTACCGCTGTATTGCCGCCACCAGAAATAATGACCGCTTTATTTTTAAATTTTTCATAGGATTTAATAGTATAGTTTAAATTAGATACCTCAAATCGTTCAGCTCCCTCAATCTCTATTTTTTGAGGATTAAGGATGCCTCCACCAATAGCAACTATGACCGTTCTTGAATAATGGATATTCCCAGACTCGGCTGTAATAACGAAAATACCCTCTTCGTTTTTAGCAATTGATAATACCTTTTCATCTGTATAAATAGAAGGATTAAATGTTAAGGCTTGCTCTACTAACTGCTTAATGAGTTGGCCACCTGAAATTGGCGTAACGCCCCCAATGTCCCAAATCATTTTCTCTGGGTAAACGTGGATTTTCCCCCCAAGCTGCGGCTGTGATTCAATTAGCTTCGTCTTCATTTCACGTAAGCCACAATAAAAGCTAGAATATAACCCTGCTGGTCCTCCACCAATGATCGTTACATCATACAATTCTTGTTCAAACAATACTTAACACACCTTTCGTTTATGTTTATTTCCTATCTCAACAATTAGGCTGCGGCATCAGCTGAACTACAACCCCTACTGTATACTTTTCATCTTATAAAAATGCTTATTATTTCCTTACTCCCCTATTATACGATAATGATAATCATTATCAAGTAAAACTTCCCCTTTTCAAAGCTATTTTGTCAATTCTTACTATTCTTTAAATCATTTTTATATCGTAATTCCATCGACCATGCACTCTCAAACTAACATTAATTGCTAGTTTTAATATGTATGAAGTATAAAAAATAGCTGTCCTGGCAGCAGACTGCTCCTTAGCTATACGGTGTGCTTTGCTCCAATAAGAGATAGAGGTTCAAACAATTGGGCCATATAATTGAACACTACTTTTAAAAGATCTGGATATTTATGTTAACATATAGGTGAAATTGTGAAGAATTGTTCTTTAACTAACGGGGGCAGTTTAGTTGAAGAAGACAGCTCTATACTGTAAATGTAAAATCAATGAAAAGTCAAAGGGGGATAACGAATGAATATACAATTTTTAAGTTTTTCTGAAAGACCAATTAAAGGCACTGAACTTATGATGCTTTATAAAGACGCAGGTTGGTGGGAAGAAAGAAAAGAGAAAGATATTGAAGATATGTTAAAACAGAATATTTCAATTGGTGTGTGGATTGACGATAATCTTGTAGGCTTCGCAAGAGCTGTTTCAGACGGTAAATTCAGGGCGTACATTGAAGATGTAGTTATACATAATGAATTTCAAAAGGCGGGAATAGGAACGAAACTTGTATCAAAATTGTTGGACGAACTTTCCCATATTGATGTAATTAGCTTATTTTGTGGAGAAGGATTAATTTCGTTTTACGAGAAAAATAACTTTAAGTTCAGTAAGTCTCAATATGTAATGCATAAAAAATGAAACATATCCTTTTATCTTCAATAAGGTATTCAACAATTGGGCGCGTTTATTTAGCATCTTTTTATTCTAAAAGGCCATATTGCTGAATAAAGGAAATTGATCCATGGTTGTTGAATATAGGACAAGTTTTCCAAACACTTTAAAAGTTAATACGTAAATGCGTTAATAATTTTGAGGAGCTGAAAAATTTGAAAATAGAAATTGAAGTTAGAGCATTTGGAGGAATTGAAGTTCATGGAACAGAAGATGCTTATAAAGGTATTGAATTAATGCGTGTACATAAACTTTCTAAAGATACAACATTAGGTGAAGTAGAAAATCTATTATCTACGCTATTTCAAGAAGTAGAAAATGGTTATAACAATCCAGAACAATGTGTGGGCAAAATTACAATTCGAGCAAAAAAGGAAAATGGTGAAATTGTATTTTTAGGTTAGAAATTTTGTTGACAGTAAGACACAATTGAATAAAAAATAAGATTTTCAACAATCGGATGCATTCGTTGAATAAGAAACTAAATAAAGGGACCACACATAATTAGATATAACTAAATTGTGTGGTCCTTTTATTTTCAACACTTTCCCCCATCTAACCATAAATTATTCTAGTAACACAAAAAACAAATCCATAAATTACTAAAATATACGTAAACGTTAGTTTTTGATACACTATTGGAAAAAGCCAAAAGGGGTCGTCATGAAAAGAAAAATTTTTATTTTACATGAAATATATGGCATCAATCAATTTATCAAAGAACAAGCCCAATCTTACCTTGACGAGTATACCTCCGTTTGCTGTGTTTCGCTTTATCCAGAAGGAAAATCCTTTTCATACAAACAGGAACAACAAGCTTATGATTATTTCTTACATACAGTCGGCTTTGACGCACCTCTTGAGATGTTATCCAAAAAACTACTAGAGGCATGTGAAAAGTATGATGAGGTAGTGCTAATTGGATATAGTGTAGGTGCCACATTAGCCTGGAGATTATCAACGCTCCCCTTACATCGAGTTATTTGTGTTTATGGCTCACGAATACGCCAATTCTTAGATGTCCAACCATCATGTCCAACTTTGATCATTTTACCTAGCTATGAAAGTAGCTTTGATGTGAATGCAATAAAACAGGAACTCGGACATAAATTCAATGTTCAGACAGAGCAATATCAAGGACATCACGGTTTTATGGATACTTATAATTCCAATTTTTGTCCAGCTAGCTACTTGCAAGCACACGCAAAGATCTTAAACTTTTTACGAGTAGAACAACATTAGGAGGAACAAACAATGGAACAACATCTAGATATTTTGGTTGACCCATATATTGAGGGAGGTAATGTGATTTATCCGAGTTTTCCTATTTACTTACAACCCGGCATGATTATCGGCATCTACACGGATGTTTCTAAAATACATACTTTAACGCAATGGTTTATGAAACGAGACCATACATTTACATATTTTCGCGAAAGTGCACTCTATGAACGCCTTACTGTTCGTGAGCATATACGTTTTTATTTAAAATTATTTAAACGCCCAACTAATGAGGTTGAGGATTTATTAAAGCTATTTAGCTTAACTGATCAAAGAAACATTCGAATTAGTAAGCTTTCTACTAGTGAAAAACAGCGATTAAAGTTATCGGGTACATATCTTCAGGAAGTGTCTCTTCTTGTATTAGAAGAACCCTTTCAAAATATCGATGAGTTTTCTAAGCAAAATGTCCAACAAATACTAAAAACACTCACTGAAAGGCAAAAAAGCATCATTTTACTTTCTAATAATCTAGAAGACTTAATGATTGCAAGTACTACTATACATAGATTAGATGGGGCCGGCTTACATACCTTGGATGTTAAAGAGGAAGAAGTAGAGCAAACACTTCCCCATCTTGAAAATTCACCGATTCGCATTGATAAAATTCCAACAAAGAAGAATGACAAGATCATTTTATTCAATCCACCAGAAATTGATTATATTGAAAGTGTGGAAGGTATCGTTTCTATTAATGTTGCAGGTGAAGCCTATCCATGTACACTATCACTGAATGAGCTAGAGCAAAAACTGACACCATTCGGCTTTTTCAGAAGCCACCGTTCATACATTGTTAACCTACAAAAGGTTCGAGAAATCATTACATGGACACGCAATAGCTATAGCCTTGCACTCAACAGTACTGATAAAACCGTTGTGCCTTTGTCGAAAAATAAACTAGCAGATTTAAAGGAAATACTCGGAATTTAGTAGATTTCCCAGGAAATAAACGACTCCTGTCACCTTCTATATTGTTTCGTTGATGGTCTTTTTTCCGCCTCTCATCTAATTTTTGCTGTGAACCTTTCACTTGTTGTTTATAGTTTAGACATCAACAACAAAACAGGAGGCTTACACATGAACGCAGTAATTGATGTACAGCATTTGAAAAAAACCTTTAATAAAGAAACCGCACTACAAGATGTTTCCTTTACTATACAAAAAGGAGAAATATTTGGTTTCCTTGGTCCGAGCGGCTCTGGAAAAACAACTACTATTAAAATATTGACTGCGCAAACTGAAAAAACTGCTGGAAATGTTCTATTATTTGGACAGCCAGCAGCTGACATGAAACAAAGTCAAAATCGTAAACGTTTTGGCATATTAACAGATAATAGCGGTTTGTATACTAGGTTATCTATTGAGGAGAATTTATTACTCTATAGTAAGCTATATGAGCTGTCAGTTACTGCAGTTAAAGAAGCTCTTGATTTTGTGAACTTATATGCTGATCGCAAAAAGAAGATTAGTCAGCTATCAAAGGGAATGATTCAGCGGGTTACACTGGCTAGAGCTATTATGCATAAGCCCGAATTATTATTTTTAGATGAGCCTACTTCTGCCCTTGATCCTGTCAATACAGAACATATATATAATGGTTTACGAAAACTGAATGCCATGGGGACAACGATATTTTTAACAACACATGACATGAGCGAAGCCGAAATACTTTGTGACCGAGTTGCTTTTCTGCATAAAGGGAAAATTCGAGCAATTGGTGCTCCAAGCGACTTGAAGCAGGAATTTGGCACCGATTCTATGACTGTTGAACTTACAGATGGTACACAAGAAGTTATTCAAAACGGCGCTCAAGATGCTCAAAAGCTGTATCAATGGATGCAAGCCAACGTCGTTACTCGAATCCATACAAATGAACCAACATTAGGCGATATTTTTATGCAAATAACAGGGAGTGATTTAGTATGAATATTTCAATGACAAGAATTCAAGCTATATTAATGAAAGATTATAAGGAATTTTCACGTAACTATGCTGTGTCTTCGATGGTACTCTTGCCAATAATTTTGGCATTTTTATATAACCAATCAGGTGCATCCTCTATCAACGCTTTTCTCTTACCTATTAATATGACGTTTTCAATGGTAACGGCTTATATACAATGCTGTTTAATTGCGGAGGAGAAGGAGAAAAATACATTGCGCAGCCTGATGCTCTCCCCTGCCTCACTAGTAGATATATTAATTGGTAAAAGCTTATTTGTTCTTATCGTAACGATGATCGTGGTGGCTATGTCTATTTTTATTGTCGGATATAAACCATCTAACCTACTCATTTTAGCGATTTCATTAATACTTTCTACTGTATTTTATATTGCACTTGGAACGATTTGTGGATTATTTTCTAAGTCTATTATGGAAGGTTCCATCATTGTTTTACCGGTTATCATAATTTTCTCTTTTGGCCCAATCGCCCTAAATTTTGCTTCTACTTATCCAATCCTAAAGATTGCAGAATGGTTACCAAGCTCACAATTATTACAATTAGCAGAAGCATTAGAAGGTAAATATTCAATGACAGATGTTTTCATTCCTATGATTACGATAGTTGTATGGTCTCTATTTTCTTGGTTTCTTGCTGCATTTATTTATAAAAAAAGAATGGTCGATTAATGACCATTCTTTTTTTACTATAATAGTTCCTGCTCAAGTTTTTCAATCTCGCTAAGTTGATCGGCATACCATATTCCAACGAATCTAGAGGGAACAGGTTCATCAAAATAATTCCCGTCATAAAATGATAACGGAAATAAAATTTTCTGTTCAACAAACTTCTTAATGGTTTGAAAGAAAACTTCATTTTCCTGTGGACTTTGTGCAACATAGGAGGCAAATTTATTGATAGGCTTACCTAAAGTATCATGAAACATTAGCATTGAGGTGGATCCATTTTGGCGGAAATTCAAATCAATAGCCTGAACATCACCAGCCTCTGTGACAATTAAATCAAACCCTGCCACACCAACGAAACCTTCTGCAACACCTTGCTCCATAATATGTCTTCCTACTTCGATGACCTTTTCAGGAACTTCATCTACTATAATATTACCGTGATAAATACCGTTTTCATCGGTAATTTGTTGAGACGCTCCTAAATATTGGATACCTAGCTCCTCGGAGTAGACAAATTGACAGCTATAATTGTCCTTTGTCTGTAATAACTCCTCAATAATTATGCTCTCCGTTCCAGTCATTCGAAATTGCCGCAGACCTTCCGTCAGTTCCTCTTTATTATGGCAAATGATGACTCCATATCCTCCAGAGGTTGGGGAATCATCGCCCGGCTTAAGTACCACAGGCGGTTGCCAATTTTTGATGGCATCTGAGAGCCTATAGGTTTCAACATTTAAACGACTCGGAACAAATTTGCTATCGATTAAATGATCAATATATGCTTTTGAATTCAATTCATTAAATTTCTCGGCATCCATCCAATAGCATTGACGGTCCATATGTTCCAAGTCATGTATATATTGACAAACAATCGTTTTGTCGTCTTCACACCAAGAACGAATATGAGCTAAATACTCCGCCTGTGTGTCATAACTAAAAGGCTGTTCTACCCATGGTAAACCTGTTAATCGATGTAGTTCCTGAGCTTTTTCAGTTTGGGTAGCTCGATGCACCAATACAGGAATATCCGCAATTGCTACTTCTCTAGAGGTTAGGGCATCCAGCTTATGGGGATCGTCCATCATCCATGGATTATCACTAAACGGCGTTCTTGGTGTATAAACTGCATTCTCACCATAGATTTGTCTTAGCGTGTATTTTGGTTTCAAGTAGATTACCCTCTTTCAATTTTTAAGTACTCTACCCTTCCCCTTATTTTTTGACACTTTTTAATAGAAAAAAAAGCCTTAGCGGCCAATAAAAATCCATTAAAACCCAAATATTAAATAGATTCGCCTAATAATTGATTTAAGTGAATTTTCACCTGCGGCCACTCCTCTAACGTAATACTATACATGACTGTATGGCGAGTGGTTCCATCTTTACGAATCATATGATTCCGTAATACCCCTTCCTTTGTCGCTCCTATACGCTCAATAGCTTTCTGAGACTGACTATTTTCAAGATCAGTTTTGATTTGAACTCGCTGTAAATGAAGGGTTTCGAAACAGTATTGTAATAATAGGTATTTACAATTGGTATTAATAGCAGTACGCCAGTAGGCTGGTGTCAGCCATGTTGTTCCTATTTCAACCCGCTGATGTGTATCATCTATATCCATAAAACGTGTAGACCCTATGATCTCTCCCGTCTTTTTATCCACAATAACAAAAGGAAATTCTGTTTTATTATGCCGCATTAATAAAGCATTTTCCACAAAGTTATTCACATCCACCATTTTTTCGATCGTTGTGGACATATGTGACCAAATTTCTGGATAACTCGCCGCCTCTAATATCCCCGATAAATCATTTAACTCTAAAGGCTTCAGTTTAACTATTTCATTTTCTAATGCAATAAATTCCATGATATATCACTCCTTTTTTAATTATTTAACGGTAAAATTGATATGATAGAAAGTACCAATTATTAAAAACCACACCATACCAGAGGAGGTTATCTTGTGGAGCTATCCATTTCATTGACAGGAGATTCAGCCAAATACATACAGATTTATGAAGAAATTAGGCAGTCCATTTTAGCAAGAAGGCTTTTAAGTCATGAGCAATTACCCTCTAAGCGAGCTCTTGCGCGAACTCTCGATGTAAGTGTACATACTGTAAAGGAGGCTTATGAACAATTACTGGTAGAAGGTTATGTTTATAGTAAAGAGCGGTCGGGTTATTTTATTGCTCCCTTTGAATTTGACTGGGTACAAGAGGAACAGCAGCATGAGACTCCTCTAGGGACAATCATATCCAATGACATTCAGTATGATTTTCATAACGGTCATGTGGATAACGAGGCTTTTCCCTATTCACTTTGGCATAAGCTCCTGAAAAAACATGTAAACAAGAATAATTTATCCACAAGTCCTTGGGCAGGAGAAGACGTTTTACGATCTGAAATTGCGCGCTATGTACAACGTTCACGTGGCGTTGTTTGTAATGTCTCTCAAGTGTTTGTTTATGGTGGAACACAAAGTCAACTTCAAGCTCTTAGTCTCTTTTTTGGTCCCCGGAGTAAGGTCGGAGTAGAAGAACCAGGTTTTAAACGGGTACATACTACTGTACGACAATGTGGATTGTCTACAGAGGCCATCCCTGTGGATAAAGCCGGTATAACGCTTCCTTCAAAAACAATTCACATGTTATACACAACACCAGCTCATCAATTTCCTTTAGGCATGATTATGACCGTAGAGAGAAGAGCCGCCTTGTTGCAATGGGCAAATTTGAATAATGCATACATTATTGAAGATGACTATGACTCAGAATTTCGTTATAAAGGGCAGCCAATCCCCTCTTTAGCAAAAATGGACCAGCTTCAGCGAGTTATTTATTTTGGAACATTTTCTAAAACGTTGCTGCCTTCTTTGCGAATCAGTTATATGATTTTACCAAAGTCATTAATTGCATCGTTTAATGCCTTTAACCATGAACAAAAATCAGTTGTCTCCAGAGTAGAGCAACTTGTTTTAGCTGATTTTATTGCAGAAGGTCAATTTGATAAGCATTTAGCGAAAATGCGAACAGTTTATCGTAAAAAACAACAAGCTCTACTAACTGCTATCTCCACTCATTTTTCGGAGGAATTTCAAATCATTGGTGAAAAATCTGGGCTACATATTGTGATGAAGTTACCTAATAGACTCTCTGAGAAAAATGCGATTCAACTTGCTCAAAAGATCGGAATTCTTGTCTATCCATGTTCTACTTCCTATCAGCATGGTACAGATGATACTTTAATCATTTTAGGCTACGGGGGACTGACACTTCAGCAAATAGATGAAGGTATTGCACTCCTTGCTTCTGTCTGGTAAAAACATGTCATTTTATTAGATGATCAGAGTCCATTTGTACATGACTTTATTTTCGACACAAAAAATATACAGATGAATCGAGGCAAGGCGAAACCTTATACTTTTTTTTTCGTATGTAAAGTAAATGAACACATAAGGGGATAGACATTAATGGAGAACCGTCAGCTATTAGAGCAGCACTTGCAGGAAATTCAGGTTTGGGAAAAGGATCAAAAGGATTTATGGTTTTGGGAGAAACTAGGTAGAATACCGTTTAAGTTGTTAGATAAAATGACGCCTACTTTTATTCAAAATAAAATTGCAATATTAGTCGATGAATTAGGGAACTACATACAATCCGGTGGAAAATATTTAATCAATGAACAAGCTATGATTCAAAAAGTCCGTAACCATTCTGCCACAGAGCATATTTTGGGCATTTCAGATATTGGTCAAATCCCGTTAGAGGATATGATTACTCTTAGTGATAAATTGCAAAATGAGCGTGTAAAGTTTGCAACTGTTCAAGGGGCTTCTACTGGGTTTGGCGGAATATTTACCTTGGCTATCGATATACCTGTTATTTTAGGAACCGCACTGAAGACATTGCAAGAAATTGCTATTATTCACGGCTATGACCCTAACGATAAAATGGAGCGTATTTTTATTGTGAAATGCCTGCAATTCACATCAGCAGATATTGTCGGTAAGGAAGCCATCCTACAGGAGCTTTCCACTATGAATAGTACTAATAAAGCTACTGATAATATGATTTCCCAGCTACAAGGCTGGCAGGAGGTATTTTATACGTATCGGGACCAGATGGGCTGGAAAAAACTGTTTCAGATGATACCTATTGCAGGTATGATCTTCGGCGCATATGCAAATAAAGGAATGATTCAAGATGTTGCTGAAACGGGTATTATGCTATATCGAAAAAGACGAATTTGTGAAAAACTAAATGAATTAGACAGTTGATGAAGAGAGATGGCGCTCTTCCTATGAGCGTCACTCTCCCCTTTTTTCTATATTTTAATTACTATTTTTCCCTGATGCTGACGACTTTCCATCAGTTCATGAGCCTTCTGCATATCCTCTAATGAAAATACTTTAGCAATGGGCACTTGAAAACTATCCTCTTTTAATAAAGAAAAAATATGTTGAGCGACCTGTTGTAACATTTCCGGTCTTAAGTCCCTAGTCGTACCAAGACTAAATCCTTTTACATTACGACAGCTACTATGTAAATCCGATGTTTTAATAGTTCCTGCCTTGCCTCCACTATTGCCGAATTGTACAAGTGTGCCATACGGTGCTAAGCAAGTTAAGCTTTCCTCCGTTATAGCTCCCGCAATCGAATCAAAGATAATATCGACACCAAGGCCTCCAGTAAAGCCTCGTACATGCTCACTAAATTGATCGTATGTAAGAACATGATCTGCCCCAAGCTGATAAGCTATCGATGCCTTCTCCAAAGTACTTACAGTTCCAATAATTTGTTTAGCGCCTAGCTTTTTAGCCATTTGAATAAGCATTGTTCCTACCCCACCAGATGCAGCATGAATTAATACCGAATCATTTTGACTAATAGGTGCTATCTGATTTGTTAAGATGTACGATAAAAACGATACAGTTGGCACAGCTGCTACCTTCTCTAGTGGTACATCATAGGGGACTTTAAAAACCAATTGTTCCTTTGCTACGACATACTCTGCATAAGCACCATTTGTCGGAAATGCAATGACCTGGTCCCCCTTCTGAAAATTGCTGTTTTCATTAAAAACCGCTTCTACAATACCTGCAACGTCTAACCCGAGAATCATTGGAAAATTCCCTTTAGCCTTATTACCTGTACGGTTTTTAATATCTGCATAGTTCACACTCGTATAGATTGTACGTATTAGGATTTCTCCTGTAGAGATTGTAGGCTTTGGATAATCCGTATATGTTAATACATCAGACGTACCAAATTCATTTATTACTATAGCCTTCATTTTTCTCTCCCTCCTTGTTATAGTCGAATTATAAACTAAATTTCCAAAGAATGGAGATATCTTTATGAAAATTAAAGCTAAGCAAGAGAACTGTAATGGAATACCTTATGATTTTTTTGATCAAAACAGCAATAGCATATGCTTTATGTTATCTGGTACAGGCTATAGCTACGAAAAACCTGTTCTTTATTATTCACGATTACTACTGTTAGAGCTTGGATATGATGTTATCCAAATCAATTATTC
Organism: Lysinibacillus sp. UBA5990; assembly: GCF_002429815.1. Classification (NCBI taxonomy): domain Bacteria; kingdom Bacillati; phylum Bacillota; class Bacilli; order Caryophanales; family Bacillaceae; genus Lysinibacillus; species Lysinibacillus sp. UBA5990. Next base: position 57,443 of record NZ_DJAY01000010.1, on the reverse strand, counting down.
GTTTGAACAACAACTGTTCGAACAGGAACCACAGGCTATTTCAAATATGGTCTATAGCATTGTCAATCCTATTGTAGAACACTGCTTAAGAACAAAACCTTATACAAATGCAGTTTATATAGGTAAATCATTAGGAACCTTACCTATAATAGACTTTTATATGCAACAGTCGTCTTCAATACCTGCTCGATATATACTCTTAACACCACTATTGTCGCTAGATCATACAATGGCTAATCTATTAAATAAACAAGCATTTTTGGCGATTGGCACAGCTGATCCACATTTTTCACAGGAAAAAATAGCTCAACTTACTACTCTCGATCTTGCTGTTTTTGATGGTCTTAATCATTCCCTTGAGGATGCTTCCAATATAATTCAGTCCATCCAGTTTTGCGAGTCGCTTTTCATGCAACTAAAAGCTTACATTCAAAAAAATGAACTATCTATTTCAACGTAGTCCTTTACCAATATTATCTATATATGCTACACTATCCAAAATACAGTGAAGAGAAGAGTAAATAAGGCTGTTCTTCCCAGAGAGCTCCGGTTGCTGAAAACGAGCAGGAACGAATTATTGAAACAAGTCTCAGAGTAGCGCATTGGATTTCCATTGGAATGATGGTGCGACGGGAACTCCCGTTATAGAGTCACAGTATAAACATTCATGTCGTACTGAAAAGGCTATTATGGCAACATAATAGTGAACTAGGGTGGCACCACGTGAGCATAAATTCTTCCGTCTCGTCCCTAAGACTACTGTCTTGGGGGTGGGATTTTTTATTTTGCAAGATCACTTTTGCTGAAGGAGGAATTTATATGAAAAAGTCTTTAAAATCGTGGCGCTATCCAAGTATCCTTTTAACTAGTATTGGTATTTCTAGTATCGGTGATTGGATTTATTTTATTGCTTTAAACCTTATTGTACTCAATCTGACAGAATCCGCACTTGCCGTATCTGGCTTGTATATTGTCAGAGCTCTCTCCGCATTGTTTATTAATTTTTGGTCTGGTAGTTTAATAGACCGCTTTAATAAAAAACACCTGATGATCCTATTAAATCTTTGCCGGTCCATACTGATTGTCGCACTTCCTAGCTTTTCGAACTTAGGATGGATTTATATTTTAGTCTTTATCATTACAGCTACTAGTTCTATGTATCATCCTACCTCTATGACTTATATCACTAAATTGATACCTATAGAGCAAAGAAAACGCTTTAACTCATTACGTAGTTTGCTTGATTCTGGGGCCTTCCTAACAGGTCCAGCTATAGCAGGTTTTCTATTTACACTAGGTACACCGAATACGGCTATATACTTAAATGCTATTGCTTTATTTTTATCTGCCTGCATAACTATAAAGATGCCGGACGTTGAAGGACATGAACAATTAGGCTTTGCTCATGGTAAAGAAAATGCAACACTTTATAAAATATGGCTCCATGATTGGAAAATGGTCATCCATTTTAGCTTAAAAAATGCCTATGTGATGGCAGTTTATTTATTATTTAGTGCTACCATTGTAATAATGACAGCGACTGATTCTTTAGAGGCTGCTTTTGCCACTCAAGTACTTGCTTTATCGGAGGGAGAATATGGGGTTTTAGTCAGTATTGCAGGTGTCGGTGTACTAATTGGCTCTCTAACCAATTCAGCCTTTGTTGAAAAAACCTCTACTGCTTGGTTAATTGGTATGGGGTCTATAATGACGGCCTTCGGTTATTTACTGTTTACTTCTTCCTATACTTTTTTTATGGCAGCTTTAGGTTGCTTCCTCTTATCATTCGCAACAGCTTTTGCGAATACAGGTTTCTATACTTTTTATCAAAATAATATCCCTGCTGAAAGCATGGGACGTATAGGGAGTATTTATGGTTTTTTTGAAGCCCTTTTCATTATAATTCTGACTGCTGTATTTGGATTGACTGCTGAATTTATTTCTATACGATTTGTTATAGTGAGTGCCTCATTTGTCATGGTGACGGTAGCCATCATTTTATTTATTTTAACGATATGCCCTTCTAAAGCGACTTTGTATCAAAGCACTTCTCCTAGGTAAACAAAAAAACAGGTCTTTTCCTTACGTGGAAAAGACCTATTTACATATGACCTAGCTCTTGTGAAAGTAGGTGAGCAGCTCTTGTGACTTCCTTTGCAATACTTTCTAATTTTTCAGTATCTGTATCATACTCAAAACACTCTGCGCTAATTGCAGCAATTGGTTCTTTATTTAAATCAAATACAGGTGCCGCCACCGATACTGTTCCCTTTGTTTTTTCTCCATAGCTAATGGAGTATCCCTTATCTTTGATGACATTTAATTGTTCCATTAACTCTATTTTTTCAAGATCATTTATATTTTTTAGAAAGCCTGCATGCATTTCCTTCTCTGAGAATGCAAGTAATACTTTATTCGCTGCTCCAATTGGATAGGGGATTTTTTCACCTATCATATCAATGATACGTACATTTTTAGGGCTATCTACACGATCAATAATAATAGAATTATTTAGTTTTGGAATATTTAAATATGCTGTTTCCCGGACATTAATCGCAAGCTCTTCTAATAAAGGATGGGCTTTTTCTCGGATGTTTGTATGGTGGTACATTTTCATGCCGAGCTGTAACCATGTATACCCTAAACGAAATTCCTTTTTTTCCTCATTTCTTTCTACTAAATCAAAGTTTTCTAATGTATACAATAAACGATATATTGTACTGCTAGGTAAGTCTGTTTCATTATATATATCTTGAACAGAAAAGAATCGTTTAGGATTCTTGGCTAGTACATGAATAATCATCATTGCTCTTTCAATGGATTGAATCATTGCTCATCCTCCTTTTATTCATTTTAACGAATTTTTACTCATTTATATAGACTTGCAACCGAATAAATTAATAAAAAGAAACAGAATTTTATAAAAATGAAAATTGACGTTTATAGTTTTTTCTTATATGATGAATTATATTCCACAATGCGGATTAATTTTCACATAACGAAACAACAAAGTAAACATAGTTGCTATTTTGAATGATATCTAATCGAACAAAAAAGGAGCAATATACATGTATTCACAACTAAGACAGTTACCCATCGCACAGCAAATTGAAGAGCTTACAAATGAATTAGTAACTATTAATAGTATTAATGGTACTCAAGGTGAAGGGAAAATTATCGAGTATATCTATGAGAAAATGAAGGAATTCCCTTACTATCAAGAAAATCCTACATTTCTTTGGACTTTAAACGTAAAACAGGACCCCATTGGCCGGAAAAATCTTTTCGCCTTCGTAAAAAGTCCTAATGAAACAAAAAAAACAATAATCTACCACGCTCATCTAGATACAGTGGATATAGAGGATTATGGTCATTTAAAAGAGTTTGCTTTTTCTCCTACCAAGCTTGAGGATTTCTTTAAAACCTATGAAGGAAATACGGATGTACAGAAGGATGCTCAAAGTGGCGACTGGATGTTTGGGCGTGGAGCTGTAGATATGAAAAGCGGAGCTGCAGTCCATATTGCCAATATTCAATATTTCACCAATCATCTTAATGAATTAGAAGGAAATATATTACTTATTTTAAATGGTGGCGAAGAAGCAGAGCATAATGGAATTATTGATGCATTAGATGAGCTTAACCGTTTAAAAGTGGAACAAGCACTAGATTTTTTAATGGCAATTAATACGGACTTTACAACTCCTTTATATGGTGATGATCCTCACCGTTATATTTATACGGGTGTTGCCGGAAAATTACTACCCTCTTTCCACATTTATGGGCGGGAAGTACATGTGGGAGATACATTAAGTGGTATCGACCCTAATTATATGGCAGCTAAAATAACGGAGCGTATTCATAATAATTTAGCATTAACGGAGGCAATTGCAGGAGAAACCATCCTTCCACCTACATGCTTATACCAACGTGACACCAAAGAATCCTATACGGTTCAAACGGCATCTACTAGCCAAATTTATTTTAACTATTTTTTATATGAAGAGTCACCAGATCATGTTGTTAAGAAACTTAAGTCTGTCGCACAACAGGCATGTCTTGAGGCAGAGCAATATTTACAGCTTCAGTATGAGAAATATATTGAACGTTCCAACGTACCTAAGCGTTCATTATCATGGCATATAGAGGTTGTTACTTATGATGAGCTTATTGTTTATTTAAACGGAAAGGGTATTCAGACTGAGCTTATTATTGCTGATGTCTTGAAAAAAAATGTAGGCAAGGAATTACGCCAACAGTCGTTTGCAATCGTTGATGCCCTGCAAAAGGCAGATCCCGAGCATAAGCCTCGAGTTGTGCTATTCTTTGCACCACCATTCCTCCCCCATAATTATTTAAAGAGAAATGTGGTAAGAGATCAGTTATTAAAGCAAACCATATCACAAGTCGTTCATGAGGTAGCGAATGAAACAGGAGAAGTATTTCAGGTGAAACGCTTTTTTCCTTACTTAGCGGATGGAAGCTTCTTATCTATTCATGCTACACAAGAAGAACTCCAAGAGTTGCTCAATAACTTCCCAAAATGGGATACCCTTTATCCTCTACCATTTGAAAAAATAAAGGCGCTGAATATCCCTTCTGTTACAATGGGTGTATACGGAAAAGATGGCCACAAATGGACTGAGAGAGTTTATAAACCTTATTCCTTCGGCGTGCTACCAAAGCTAATACAGAAAGCTACAAAAGAAATATTTAATTCCAATCTTTAATATCGAAAAAGCACCATTCTAATCATTTTTAGAACGGTGCCTTTTTATGTATCAAGTACAACTATAGTTAAATTGAATTAGGGAAACCCTTCACCTTTTCAACTGCTTCTAGTAATTTTTTTGTGACGATATCTGATTCATCAATATGGTCAGTTAAGACTTTATTTGTTTCATCAAAAAGTGCTGTCGTTGTTTTAAATTTACTCATGACATCTTCAGTCGAAATTTTTTGGCTATCTATATAATGAAGTAATTCCTTCACTTCACCTTGGACATTCATAATGATTTGGAGTAATGCGTTAATTTGCTCAGACGTATCTGTGCTCTTTTGAAGCCCTTCTGTCACCAGTTGCATATTATTTTTATTATCATCATATGCCTCAGATATTTGATCCTCAATTTTTTTCGTAAGATTCACAATATCCTCTGTACTTGATTTTGTATTTTCAGCAAGCTTTCGTACTTCTTCTGCAACGACTGAAAACCCTTTGCCGTGCTCCCCTGCTCTCGCTGCTTCAATCGATGCATTCAATGCCAGTAAATTGGTTTGATTAGAAATCTCACTGATGACTTTGACGATATCTGTTATTTGCTTTGAACGTTCACTTAAATGGTTCATACTATTCGTTGTTTTTCTTGATTGCTCACCAAGCTCATCAATAACATGCTGAACTTCTTTTACAGCTTGTTTACTATCAATCGATAAAGAAACCATTTCATCTGATGAAAGAATTAAAGAATTTCCTTTTTCTAGAGCATGGCCAGATATGGTATTGGATTCAATGGTGCTGCTTTCTACACGATTAAACTCGTTTAAAATAGTAGTAACCATTTCACCCAAAATGACATGTTGGTGATTAACTATATCGTGCTGTCCAATCGTCGAAATTAATTCCTTATGTAATTCATTGAGAAAAATTTGAAATTCATGATCCTTCTTATCTAGCTTTGCATTCAACTCATCAATTTTATCCTTAAATTGCTCTATATCTTCTCTTTTTGATTGAAATATCGTTAACACATGTCATCACTCCAGTAACTAGATTTGTATTAATTTTACTCTCTTTGAAGTAATTAATAAACAAATATCGTAAAAGCAAGCTTTCCATAAACAAATCCCACCTCCTAATGGAAGTGGGATAATAATTTTTAGTAAGCTAAACCGAATAGAGCTTTAATATGTGTTAAATAACGAATATTTGAAGCTTCTTTCATTAATGTTGCAGGAAGACCTTTAAGCTCTGTGTTGCTTGCACCAATTGTAGCAACCGCATCTTTACGGCCAAGGCTTGCAAGTGTACCAGAATTCACCGCAGAGAATGATTTCATCTCTTGGTTTTTATATTGTGCAAAGACGTTATAACCAGCAAGCTCACCCATTTGCCACGCAACTTGCGCAGTTGGCGCGTAAAGTGGACGACCACCATCAGCTGGTAATGCTACAGATGCATCACCAATAACAAATACATCTTCGTGTGATGTAGATTGTAGGAATTCATTAATTGTTGCTTTACCACGGTCAGCTGCAAGGCCTGATTCACCAACTAGTGGAAGTGGTGCTACCCCACCTGTCCATACAAGTGTGTTTGCAACAATTGGTTCGCGGTCTTTTAGAGAAATAACATTACCGTCAACACCAGTTACAGGTGTTCCTGTAATAAATTCTACACCGCGTTTTGTTAAGCTCTCAGTAGCGCGTTGGATAAGTGTATCCGGAAGTACTGGTAAGATTTTTGGACCAGCTTCAACAAGTTTAATTTTAAGATCCGCAAAGTTAACACCGTGTTTTGCAGCGATTTTCGGGAAGTTGTCCACGATTTCACCAACAAGTTCAACACCTGTTAAACCGCCACCACCGATAACGATTGTTGCATCTGCTTCATCTTTAGATTGTGCATATGCTTTAATGCGGTCTTCGATATGTTTGTTAATTTTATTGGCATCATTTACTGATTTAAGAACCATTGAGTTTTCTTCTAATCCAGGGATACCGAAGAAACCAGTTTGGCTTCCTAAAGATACTACAAGCGTATCGTACGTTAATGTATAGCCATTATCTAAATCCACTTTTTTATTATCTACATTGAATTTCGTTACTTTTGCAATGTGTAGATCGATGTCTAAACCTTTAAAGATTTTTTTAAGTGGTAATGCAACAGCACCTTCTGCAATTGTACCACCTGCTAAACGGTGAAGTTCAGTGATAATTTGGTGTGTTGGGAATTGGTTTACTACGGTAATTTTAGCTTCATCAGCTGATAGATACTTACGTGCAGTTAATGCAGTTAAAACGCCAGCGTAACCTGCACCTAAGATGACGATTTCTTTTGACATGATTAATTAATCCTCCGTCCTTACGAATTGAATTTACCTTAAGTCTTATTTAGCTTTGCGTTCTGAGCTTACTTGTAAGAAAGCATTAACAAAACGGAATACATTTTGAACTTGAGGGTCTTTTAACATTTTCACAAGACCGAATAAACCAATTACTTCGTGGCTTTCAGATGCTCGGTCTTTCGCTTCAATTGCAGTTGCTGCTAGGTTTTTCGCAGAGCCTACTACAGGTCCAGCGATTTCTGTTACTGCACCAACAGTATCATTTTTAAGCACTTCGTCTGTTGCAACAGCTTGAGCAAACTCGTATGATTTCGTTAATAAAGTCATCATTTCAGTTAACTTTGGTAATTGCTCAACTAAAGTTGTAAGTGATTCTTGAACTTCAGGTTTTAGTAATTGATCTAGTACATCTAATTGCTCTTTACTCACAGTTACTTGTTCAGCCTGTGTTTGGTTATTCGTTTCTGACATTTTGAACTCTCCTTTGCCATCACTAGTACTATTTTTTATTGCTTACATGTAAAAAAGACCATTAAGGTAAAACTTAACAGTCGTTACAGCGTATATCCTACACAATCACCAGTCACAAGGGCTGGATAGCGATTCGTATGACTTGTTATTACAATGTTAACTTTAAGTCGCAAAAAGCGCATCATAATACCATCCTTATCTGTCTTGGTGACATTACAACCTTCATTATAAGACTGTTTGTACATTATTTCAATGCGCTAAATCACAATTTCGACAATCTTTTCAAAATTCATTGATTTTATCAACTATTAACTGCCTTACTATCATAAATTTTCTAATACATCAAATTCTTTTATTATCATTCACTTTCTGGTCATTTTTAGAGCCCTCTTTTAAATATAACAATGAAAGGAGTTATCTCTAATCTAATGAGATAACTCCTTTCAAAGCTTTATTTATTTTGAACAGACAGCCAAAAGAAATTTGTTACTTCTTTTGCCGTTACATCTACTGAACCTAACAAAGTTTTTCCATCGCCATCTTTAAAATACCCTACTGTCATCAATGCCATAAAGTTATGAGCAAAAAACTTGGCATTTCCTTTTCGAATCGTGCCCTTCTCCATCTCCATTTGCATAGCCCGCTCAATTGTTTGATACATTTCATTTTCGGATGCTTGTACTTGTCTCAACTGAGATTCCGATAAATTGATGGAGGCCTCCCGCATAAAATTATTCATATCAATATCAATAGTTGCTGATAAATGAACTTCAACGAGCTGTTCAAGGCGTTCTTTAAATGATTTTTGTTGCTCCAAAATTTGTAGAATGGATAACCTGATGCGATCCATCATAGCTATGAGTGCCGATGTATACAATTCGCCTTTAGTTGGGTAGTAGTAGTAGATAGTCGCCTTTGTTACGTTACAAGCTTTCGCTACATCATCCATCGAAATATTTTTGTAGCCTTCTTTAATAAAAAGTTTTGTAGCCGTCTCAAGGACTAGATCTTTTGTCGGTTTCGCATTTTCATCATGGCGAGGTCTTCCAAGCACACGCGGTGACTGTTTCAACAAGTTCACCTCCTTTATAAATAAGCAGTCTTTTTACTCATATTATAACATAACAGTATTTCTAGATTGATTAATTAACCTTCTAGTATATATAATTAAATCACTTACATGAAATGGAGGTCTTCTCATGAAAAAACATCCACTTGAGCAATGGGGCTCAATGGTTGCAAGTAAAAAGGGGCGAATATTAGCACTAGCCTTTTGGGTGTTATTAGTCATTGTATTGTCGTTTGCTTGGCCACAAATTAATAGCATCGAAAGTGAGTCAGGCAAAAACCTACCTGACACGGAAATGTCTGAACAGGCCGCGGCAATAATTGCCGAACAATTCCCTAATGATGCAGGTACACCATTATTATTAGTTTGGTATCGAGACAGCGGTCTAACGACTGAAGACTATTCAGCTATACAAAGTATATACAGTGAGCTTCAAGGTAAACCATTAGCTCATCAAACGATGGTCCCACCATTTGATAAAATGCCAGCCCAGGCTCTATCAGCCGCCGCTTCAGAAAATGGCACAACCATTGTTACACCTGTGTTTTTTGAAAAAGGTGTCGCTACAGATGCCCTACAAGATAGTTTAGATAAACTTACTAAAATAATGGAGAGTAACGAAGTTCAATTAGATAAGAAACTTTCGAATGACATGCTTCATGTACGCTATTCAGGGCCAGTTGGAATCGCTACTGATGCTGTTAGTTTATTCTCCCAAGCAGATGTGAAGCTATTGATTGCAACCGTATTGCTTGTTTTAGTACTACTTATTATCATATATCGTTCGCCATTACTGGCTATTATTCCTTTACTAGTTGTAGGTCTTGCCTATGGAGTGATCAGCCCAACATTAGGCTTCTTTGCGGATCAAGGATGGATTGATAAAGATTCGCAGGCTGTCTCTATTATGACGGTATTGCTTTTTGGCGCAGGTACGGATTATTGTTTATTCCTGATTTCTAAATACCGAGAAGTTCTCTTCCATGTTGAGGATAAAACTGTCGCAATGAAACTCGCTGTGAAAGAATCAGGTGGTGCTATTTTAATGAGTGCCCTGACGGTGGTCATTGGCCTAGCTACCCTTAGTCTGGCTCATTATGGTGCATTCCAACGCTTTGCCGTGCCATTCAGCTTTGGTGTACTTGTAATGGGAATTGCAGCTCTCGTTGTCCTTCCTGCTATTCTTGTTATCATTGGTCGTGTAGCTTTCTTTCCATTTGTTCCACGTACAGAAGAGATGGCACTTAGCAAAGGGAAGAAACAACATAAGCCGTCACATAAGATTAGTCATAAAATCGGACATTTCGTTACGCATAAGCCATGGATAGTTATTACTGTAACTGTTATTTTACTTGGTGGATTAGCGGCATTCGTTCCACGTATTCAATATACGTTTGATCTACTTTCATCCTTCCCAAAAGACATGCCGTCAAGAGAAGGCTTCACTTTAATAGAAGAGAATTTTTCGCCTGGAGAATTAGCACCTGTACAATTAGTGATTGATACAGAGGGAAATGAAATTAATTTACAGCAACAGCTTTCAACAATTTCTTATATTGATAGCGTGGCAGATGTGCAAATAGGTGAAAAAAATAATGCTATTCAGTTATATGAGGTATCTTTAAATGCCAACCCCTATGCGAAGGAATCATTGGCTCATATTCCTGAATTAAAGGCAGAAGTTGTCGAAATGCTGGAGCAAAGTGGGCTTAAAAATGCCGATAAGCATGTTTGGATCGGTGGAGAAACTGCTAGTCAATATGATACCCAGCAAATAACTAAGCGTGATGAAACGGTTATTATGCCAACCATGATTGCTTTAATCGCATTATTATTATTTGTTTATTTACGTTCCATTACGGCCACTGTTTATTTATTAGCAACCGTGATCATCTCTTACTTTGGAGCATTAGGGGCAGGTTGGTTGATTTTACATCATATCATGGGGGCAGAAGCCATTTCTGGAGCTATCCCATTGTATGCATTCGTGTTCTTAGTAGCGCTCGGCGAAGATTATAATATCTTTATGATTTCAGAGATTTGGAAAAAACGTAAAACAACCGATCATTTAACAGCTGTAGAAGAAGGGGTTGTCCGAACGGGAAGTGTCATAACATCCGCTGGTCTCATTTTAGCAGGGACTTTCGCTGTTCTGGCAACATTACCAATTCAAGTACTTGTTCAATTTGGTGTGGTCACTGCAATCGGTGTCCTTCTGGATACATTCATTGTTCGACCATTGCTTGTACCAGCCATTACAACGGTTCTAGGCAAATACGCCTTTTGGCCAGGAAAACTATTCAAAAAAGAAGTCTAGCCTATTATAAATAACACGGTCATTAGCAACTCTACTTGCTAATATCCGTGTTATTTTTCGTATGAATACTAGAAAAGAGCTGCTACAAATCTTTTCTGGACCTATTGCTTTTTCTTTGGCTACCAGTCGGTGTAGCTGAATTACTTGGACCTAGTAAGCTTTCTCCAATGTTTAGTTTTTTGTCCCTGTAACGGAAGAACTTCTATAACGGGTAGACTTTTTCTGTACCAACACTCCATTTGTGACAGATCAACAAAAAAGAAGACGATGCTAAGAACTCGTCTTCGTTCTACTTTATTTTTCTTTTAGCAACTTTTTTATGCAGTCCTTGAATTACTGTTCGTGTCTCATCTAAATAATCAATTGTCTGATTATAGGCACTGGTCACTACTCCCATAAATAAAATATCAATGACAAGAAGCTGGGCAAGACGAGAGGAAGTGGCACCGCTTCTAAAGGTAGCTTCGACATTCGGTGACACATATAGACAAATATTGGCTAAACTCGATACTAATGAATTACCGTAACGCGTTAAACTTATGGTAGTAGCAGGAGTTTTACCCGCTATTTCAAGGATTTTGGCCACTTCGTGCGTTTCCCCAGAGAAGGATATCCCGACTACCACATCCCCCTCCTGTGCATTGACGACCGCTGTAGCTCCTAAATGTAAATCCATGAATACTTTACTATGCTTATTAATCCTTAAAAACTTTTGATCTGCGTCCATTGCAGTAATGCCAGAAGCACCTACGCCAAAAAAAATAATTCTTCTAGCATTTGCTAAAGCTGATACAGCACGTTCTAATTCAGCTTTATCTATTAAATTAGCCGTTTGTGTCAAAATTTCACTACTTTGCAAGGTCACCTTCTCTACAATTGATTGTAACGGCTCATTGGCCTCTATATCTCTGTCGACGGTGTTCTTACGCTGTAAATCACCAGCAATACGCAATTTTAATTCCTGAACGCCGCTGACATGCAGAGATTTGCATAATCGTATAACAGCTGCACTACTTGTCTGACTTGCCTCCCCCAACTCTACAGCGGTCATTTTAATCGCCTGAGTGGGATGCTCTAAAATAAAGCTCGCCACCTTTTTTTCGGAAGGGGGCAGCTTCTCACGCATTTCTGATAGCATAATTAAACCCGCATTTATTTTTTCCATACGTCCATCCCCACCTCTAGTATGTAGCCTTCACGGAAAAGTAAATGGAGCAGTTCCATCCACCTCTTTCTTCAAAGCTTACGTAATTCTACTGCTCTACGGACATGCCCTTCGGATTGGGCGAGTAATGCTGTCGCTTCTTCTAACACTGTATTTGTTAATAACATGACAATAGCCAGTTTTACTTGATAATTGGTTTGCTCTAAAACTTGCTCAGCTTGAATATACGATACTCCTGTCACTTCACAAACAATTTGCTTGGCACGTTCTCGCAATTTAAAATTACTAGCATGAACATCCACCATTAAATTTTTATAAACTTTACCAAGTTTGACCATAGTTGAGGTCGTAATCATATTGAGAATTTGTTTATGGGCTGTTGCAGCCTTTAGTCTAGTGGAACCGGTTAGAATTTCTGGACCAGTAATAACCTCAATAGCTATATCTACATTTTCGCTAATGGTAGAACGAGCGTTGCTGACCAAGCTAATCGTTTTCGCTCCTATTTGCTGAGCATAATTTAAAGCTCCCTTGACAAAAGGAGTTCTACCACTTGCCGCAATACCAATGACTATATCTAGATTTGTTAAGCGTTGTTTCTCCAATTCTTGCCGACCTAAAGATAAATCATCTTCTGCCCCTTCTATGGCGATCATTACTGCCTCTGACCCACCCGCTAATATGGCTTGCACTAGCTTAGGCGAAGTACTAAATGTTGGTGGACATTCAACGGCATCTAACAGCCCGATTCTCCCACTTGTCCCTGCCCCTACATAAAACAATCTACCGCCATTTTTTAGCGCATGTACAACAGCCATAATAGTCTGTTCTATTTCAGGTAATACTTTGGCAATAGCCTGTGGAATTTTTTGATCCTCTTCATGCATTAGCCTTACAATTTCAGCAATGGACATTAAATCTAAATTGGTTGTGTCTGGATGATAATCCTCAGTCGTCAGTTTTGTCATTCGCTCCATCGAAATCAAATCCCTCCATTCGATTTTTTTACACTCATCCAAGTTTCCTTTACTGTTTGTTGTAAAGCCTTTGTCATTGGAATTCCTTCACTAAAGAGCCCATTTATAAAAGCACCAATCGCAGGTGGTACTTCAGGCTGAATGATTTGATTATCAATAGTAGATTGTTGCAATTTTGCTTGAAAGCATTGAGCAAAGTATTGATTTTCGAATAATCCCCCACAAGTAACAATTGGGAATTTTTTCACCTGTGGTTCTTTTCTAAACATCATTTGGAGAAGTTGAACTAAATGGGTAACTGCACGGTCAACAAGCCTCTTCGCTATCTCATTATTTTGGGTAGCTAAAAGTAATACGGTCCTAGCAATAGAGGAAATACATATGCGTGGCTGCGATTGCTCATAAATTAGTGTAATAATCTCCGTAGGATTTGTTAGTGCTAGACGCTCTAAAACAGCTTTAGAAAAGGCATCCTCATATAAACCACAAGCATCATATTGACGAGTAATGGTACGCAATGCCTCTTGTCCAATATAGTAGCCACTTCCCTCATCTCCCAATAGGTAACCCCATCCCCCCATACGACTAATGGAATTTTGTTGAACGGCATAAACAATTGAGCCTGTTCCCGCTATAACTACTAACCCTTCCCGCGTAAACGTCCCACTAGTAAGTGCCGCCACTGCATCATTAGTGACAGTAATAGTAACCTTACAGGAAGCTGAAGGGAACATAGGAGCTATCCACGCCTTCCAGCGTTTTATATCCTCCTGACGATCCCCTCCTGCTACACATAAGAAAACCGTTGAAATATCACTTTTTGTAGCACCTATCTTTAGTATTAGGCTATCTAGTAACTGTTGAATTTGTTGCCTTACCTCATGGAATGGAGTTGACTTTATATTCGTGCCGCCTCCATCCATAAAGGCGAGAATATTTCCTTTTTTTGTGCCGATTACCACACGGGTTTTCGTTCCCCCACCATCGACTCCAATAATGTATTGCTTATTTAATGGCACCTGCCGTCAGCCCCTCCATAAATTGCTTTGAAGCAATAAAGAATAATAGAATCATTGGCAATGATGCTAATGTCAGTCCAGCAAATAGTGATCCCCAATCAGCTGAATGTTCCCCAAACAGCGACATCATTCCGACCGGGATTGTCCGTTTCATCTTTTCGGTAATAAAAATAAGCGGGAAGAAAAAATCATTCCATGCTGCGATAAAATTGATAATTACGACTGTTCCTAGTGCAGGTCGCATTAATGGCAAAACAACATACCAAAGGACCCTTAGATTTCCTGCCCCATCCATACGGGCAGCCTCCTCCAATTCAGACGGCATTGTTTTAAAAAAGCCTGTTAGTATGAGCATGGATAAAGGTATACCTGTCGCTGTATTCATTAAAATTAAAGACCATAAAGAATTAATTAGTCCTAAATCACGCATTAAAATGAAAAGAGGGACGATCCCTAATTTTATTGGGATCATCATGCCTAATAAGAAAATAAAGAATAAAGCATGATTCCAAGAAAATTTAAAGCGTGCAATATAAAAAGATGCCAATGAACAAACAACAACAATCAGTACAACAGATACAATACTGACAAATAGGCTATTCATAAAATATGTGGTGAATGGAATTTTAGACAATAATGTGCGGTAAGTATCTAAGCTAAAGCTAGATGGCAAGCCTAATGGATCCTTATAAATGTCCACACTTTTCTTAAAGGAGGACAAGATCATTAACAATATAGGATATAAGCTGATTGTCGCCACTGTAAACACAACAAGATAATAGAATGGTCGAACCCAAATGGCCCCTTGCTTCATATACTTCCCCCTTACATTTGAACGTCTTTGTTATTGGCCAAGCGTAAAAATAGCGTTGTACAAATTAATATAAATAGGAACAGTACTGTCGCTAGCGCAGACCCCAAGCCAATAGCTGTCGCACCGGAAGCTGTAGAACTACCAAATGCTAAGCGATAGAAAAACACTGCTAAAGTATCTGTAGAATAATAAGGCTCTCCCATAGAGCCTTGCATGGCGTAAACAAGTTCAAATGCCTCAAAGGATTGAATAAATGTTAAAATGCCCATGATCATTATCGATGGCACCATTAAAGGCAAATAAATCGTACGTAATAAGGTGAAGCCCTTTGCACCGTCTAGTCTCGCAGCCTCAATCAATTCATTGGGGATACCTTGGAACCCAGCTAAAAAAATTAAAACGCCAAATCCTACCCCAAACCAACAATTGACTAAAATAATGGCAATCAAAGCTGTTCCAGGATCACCGAGCCAAGCCTTTTGCAACGTCTCTAAACCTAATTTCTCTAAAAGGACATTTAAGGTTCCGAAATTAGGGTTTAAAATCAGCTTCCATAAAAAACCCACGACAATTACGGATAATACTCGCGGGAGAAAAAAGGCTGCCTTGAAAAATTCAGCACCTTTAATTTTTTGGTAGATAATAAATGCTAAAAAGAAAGCTACACCATTCATGACCACCATTTGCACAATAAAATATAGAACATTATGTTTGAAGGCATTCCAAAACATGGAGCCATAAGGTTCTGCCGTGAAAAGCGTCACGAAGTTTTGGAAGCCAATAAAGTCCCCACGCGCCATCCCATTCCATTCAAAAAAACTATAGGATAAAGCCGCCAGAATTGGATAAAGCACAAACATCCCATAAATTATAATTGCAGGGATAGGGAAAAGGTGGATAGACCACCTTGCCCATGATTTTCTTTTTGATAACAGTGAAGCTGTAGATTCCCTCATGGTGAACAGCCTCCTTTAGGAGCATTATTTATTTTTGAAATGGCGTATACCAAGTTTTAGCGTTTTCTTGTACTTTTGTAGCGACCTCTTCAGGCGTTACCTGACCTAAATACATACCTTGTAATTCACTTTCAAGTAAACTTTTTGTTGTTGGATCCCCACCCGTAAAATTAGTCACCCACATGTATGGTGTAGCTTCATTTGCAGTGGATTTACTAATCTCATTTAATAAGGCATCGTCAGAGGTAATATCAGGTATGGCACTGATCATGGAAAACTCCTTCACAAACAACTCACCAAATTCCTTTGTTGTTAAAAACTCTAAAAATACTTTGGCAGCCTCTACATTTTTCGAATTTGCATTAATAGCAAATGAGCCATCCACCCAAGTCGTCACTGTTTTTTGACCTCCTTTAGATGGAATAGGAAAATACCCTAAATCTAAATCCGGATTCATTTCTAATACAACAGGAATTTCCCAGCTACCTAACGGAAACATAGCAGCGTCCTCTAATGCAAACAAAGTACGTATATCATCCATTCCTAAGCCTTCTGAATTAGCAGGAAAATACTTCTTTAAGTCGTTCATTACTTGTATTGATTCTATAAACTGAGCATCTGTAAAATCCTTTTCTCCAGCAAGCACCGCTTGGTAGAAATCATTCCCTTCGTAAATCGCTGGTCCAACAATCCCATGCAGTAATGATAATAACCACCCTTCCTTAGTACCCATTGCTATTGGTGTAATGCCCTTTTCAAGCAATTGATCATTTAATGCAATAAACTCCTCCCAAGTAGTCGGTATCTCGAGGTTATTATCCTTGAAGATTTTTTTATTATAGAAAAATTGCGTTGAGCTCAAATTGATCGGTATCCCATATTGATTTCCACCTTCATCACGTGATGCTAGTAAAGCCTCTTTAGGAAACGAAGTTAAACCGTTTAAACCATTTATTTTCTCTACATATCCTGCTTCAGCAAGCTTTAATCCAGCCGCATAAGGTCGTAAGTGGAAAATATCTGGGCCTTCCCCAGCCTGTAGTGCTGTATTGAGAACAGTGTTATACTCTGTATTTTTAGTCGGATTAAAGGAAATGTGTATTTCGGGATGTTGTTCATTAAATAAAGCAATCACTTTTTCATATTTTGCCACATCCTCAGTACGCCAACTTCCTATCGTGAGAGAAATCTCTTCCGTTTTCTCCCCTTCTTCTTTATCAGGTGTTGTTGAGACCGTTGTTTTCTCTTTTGAGGTACACCCCACTAAAGCTACAACGAATAATAATGGAAACAGCCATAACCATTTACTCTTTTGTTTCATATCAACTAATCCACCCTTCATATAAGTAATTTTTCATAGATCAACGTATGAAGCTTTTCCCGAATACTTCTCATATTTGTATTCCTTCCATAATGAACTGCATTCGTCAGGAAAATAACAAAGGCCTTTTCGACAGGGTCCATCCAAATACTTGTGCCTGTAAAGCCTGTATGACCAAATGACCCCTTACTCCACCTCCTAGCAAAACAAGACGATGAGTAGTTGCCATTCCACACTTCAAAACCAAGACCCCTATTCCGGAATGTCTTCGTATGAGCAAGTTCTAGCCACCTATATGGAAGAACATCTTGTTGTGTAAGACCTAACCATATTTCTGCATACTTCGCTAAATCTTCCGCACATGAAAATAGACCAGCACTACCAGCCACACCTTCCAACAGCAGGGACTTTTCATCATGGACAATTCCTTGAACAAATTTACCACCCACCATTTCTGTGGATGCCGCTAGTTCCTGTTGATGGTCCGGTAATTGAAAGCGAGTATGCTTCAGCCCCCAAGGCTTCAGTATTTCCTGTTCAACGAATTGGCTAAGTAACCTTCCTGATACTTTTTCAATTACTTTCCCTAATAAAATCATACCTAGATCACTGTAGAGTACTTGCTCGCCTGGCTGAAACACTACTTTACTGGAAAATATCTCTGTCATTATGTCGCGTTGATGATGCCTCTTTACTACTGGCATTAAGTCTGCTGGTAGCCCTGAATTGTGCTGTAATAAATGTTGAATGGTTATATTGGCATACTTAAAATTCGGTAAATATGTTTGAACTTTATCGTCCACAGTCATTTGTTGTCGACTCAAGAGCAGTAAAGTAGCTGGTAGCGTTGCCACTACTTTTGTTAATGATGCTACATCGAATAATGTATGGCTCAAAATGGGTTGTTTGCTGCCATCCTGCGCTGTAAAAACCCCGTAACTACGAGACAAAATTCTTTTATGATGTTGTTGAACAATCAATACTGCACCTGGAATTTCCTTTTTTTGCACTAATTCATTTATATAGGCATCTACCAAATGAACACCCCACAATTTTAACTATCTAAATTTTCTGTAAAATTAGTATTATCATATAAAATAAAATGATAAAAAATTACTTCAATCTTAAAATTTTTTTTTACACAAAAAAACTCCCCACCAAGTAATTGCTTACTTAATAGAGAGTTCTTCACTATTTAGTTGGTTTTTTCAAATCCATTGAAGCTGCTGCGCTTTCAACCTTTACGCGTTTTAAGAAGAATGCAAGCACGACTGCAATCACTGTTATACCAGCTGCAATTAAGAATGAGTGTGTAATACCATCTAATAAAGCAGTTTGCATAATTTGATCTTGCATTTGTTGCATTTGCTCTGCGGTAGGTGCTGCACCTGCTTGTGCCGCATTTGCTTTCGCCTCGACAATTAATTCTTCAGCTTTGGCTTTTGTACGATTATTCATGAATGTAACTAAAATCGCACTACCAATTGCTCCTGATACTTGCTGTAATGTGTTGTTAATAGCCGTACCATGTGGATTCATAATTTGTGGTAATTGGTTTAAACCGTTTGTCATAATAGGCATCATTACCATCGACATACCGAACATACGAATTGTATACATCGATACGATAAATGTATAGCTTGAATCAATTTCTAATTTTGTTAAACCGAATGTAGCGATTGTTGTAATCGTTAATCCGATAATGGCCAATATACGTGGACCAAACTTATCGAAAAGCTTACCAGTGATTGGTGACATAATCCCCATTACAAGCGCTCCTGGAAGCATCATTAAGCCAGCTTCAAAAGGTTCAATACCGCGAATAGATTGTACGTAAGCTGGTGTTAAAATCATCCCTGAGAACATTGCCATCGAAACAATAACAGAGATAACAGACCCTAATGCAAACATTGGGTATTTATAAATACGTAATTCCAGTAATGGTTGATCCATTTTTAATTGTTTAATGATGAAAATAATTAAGGCAATAAAGCCAATTGAAATTGTGCCATATACCCAAGGACTTGACCAGCCTTTATCTCCTGCTGTACTGAAGCCGTATAAAATACCGCCGAATGCAACTGTTGATAAAAGTACTGATAGGAAATCTAAGTGAACTTCACGTGTCTCCATCACGTTTCTTAATTTCCAAACACCAAATAATAAACTAATAATCGCAAATGGAATAATCATTTGGAAAAGCATACGCCAATCATGATGCTCAACAATATAACCTGATAATGTCGGTCCAATTGCTGGAGCCATGATCATAACTAAGCCGAAGATCCCCATTGCTGCCCCACGCTTCTCTTTCGGGAAGCTAGTTAGCATAACATTCATTAACAGTGGTGACATACTAGATGCTCCGGCTGCTTGCACCATACGACCTGCTAATAGCACGTCAAAGTTAGGAGCGAAGCCTGCCATAATTGTACCAATAGTAAAGATGGACATCGCCGCAATAAATAAATGTCTATTTTTAAAGCGTGTCACAAAAAATGCTGAAGCAGGAACTAAAATACCGCTTACTAGCATATAACCTGTTGCGAGCCATTGTACTTTTGAATATGTGATCCCAAAATCTTTCATGATTGTTGGTAATGCCACATTCAACAATGTGTTGTTAAGAAAAGCAACAAAAGCACCCACAAATAATATAGCAATCATGCCATAAGGGGGCTTCTTCATTGTCTGCTCACTATTCATTTATATCCCTCAATTCTTTCTTGTGTTTTTCGATAAAACTTATTTTATACTCGTAGTCTACTTTTTTCAACAAATAAGTTTATATTTTTTATAAACGTTGATATATCAGCGTTTATGTTGTAGAATAAGAGTATAATATTTTAAAAAAGGTGAGGTCATGAACAAAAGAAAAAGACAGATTATTACAGCTGCGCGTGCACTTTTTATTGAAAAAGGATTTCTAGATACATCGATTAACGACATTATCCATGATGCTAAAATCTCAAAGGGGACGTTTTACAATCATTTTTCTTCGAAGAACGAATGCTTAATCGCAATTTTAGATGAAGGACGTGAGGAAGCAAGTAATCGTCGACATGAACTTATTTATGGGAAAGATCCTACAGATTTAGAAGTATTAACACAGCAAGTCGCTGTTCTCATGTACGTCAATCGTGAACATAATTTAATTCAAATTTTTGAATCGATCTTCCATTCAAGAGATAAAGAACTGAAAAAAATTATTATTAACTACCACCTACAGGAATTAGAATGGTTAGCTAATCGACTTGTCCAAGTCTTTGGTGAAGAGATTAGCCCAATAAGCTATGAATGTGCTGTGCAAACACTTGGAATGATTAACCTCACATTGCGCGCAGTTTTTATTGCTGACTATAATAAATATATCAATCGAGAAGCCATTGTACGTGTAGCATTGCGCAATATTAGCGTTATTATACCTACTATGCTTGAATCGAAAGAAATCATCGTTAGCGTTGAAATGATCAATACTATTCAAAATGTAGTGAATTATAAAACCGTTACAAAAGATATGGTCATTGATCAATTACATGGCTTTGCCAAAGGATTAACGAACAATGAAACAGTGGAAGGCTTGGAGTATGCGGAATTCTTATTAGAAGAGCTTCAACGCGAAAATCCAAAGCTCTTTATCATCGAATCACTTCTTACACCTTTTCGTAAGGCATTCGTTGGAACAGAACATGTCGCAGAAGCCCGCGATATCGCTAATAGTCTATGGCGCTATGTAAAAGTTGAGCGACCAGCTGAGCGCTGCAATAAAAATAGACAATAATAAAAGAGGTATCAAAGTGAATTTTGATACCTCTTTCAGATTGTAGACAAAATCCATTGAGAAGTTCACTCTCGATGGCTCTTGTCATTTTCAATATTGGGTAAATTACCGCTGAAGAAAACGATAGATTCAATACTAGGACGTCCCTATGCAGAATAGAAATTTTCTACTCAAGGATAGGTAAATGAAAAATCGATAGTAGGCTGAGATCCTGGACTGAACGGAGTTGGGGAAACAGCTCGACCCTGCCCATAGTGAAAACAATGGATTTACTTTATTTCATTGTTTATTGAAAAAGGACTGTAGGCAAACTCAAAATTCATCGAGTTGTCTCCAGTCTGAGAGGTATCAAAGTGGATTTTGATACCTCTTTTCAATGACATTGGAATTTTAAAATAAATACCGTACCGTCACGATCTGAACGCACACTTATGGTGCCATTGTGGAGATCTATGAGCTGTTTTGTAATGGCTAGTCCTAACCCTGTCCCTGCTGTATCATCTGTAGTGTTAGTTCCACGATAATAGCGTTCGAATAGGTTATCGAGCTCTTCCTGAGGAATGCCAGGACCATGATCAGCGATTGTTAGCATCACTTCTTTACCAGTATGTTGCGCTTCCACCATTACCTTCGTGCCTACAGGAGTATATTTCTTCGCATTGGTTATTAAATTATCCATAATCCGCTTGAGCAAAAGTTCATCTGCTTGCAGCATCACATCACCATAAACCTTTACGCTTACCTGTTCATCTGCAAATTGTGTTAACCATGTTGTCAACGGCAGTAATACCTTATCAAGCTGTATGGCTTTATTTTTTAACTGATACGTATACGTTAAATCTTGTATAAGCGCATCCATATATGTTGCCTTTTCCTGCATAGTTTGTGCAAAAATACGCATCTCATCCTTTGTCCACTCATAATCCTCCGAGGCAAGCATTGTGGAATAGCCATAAATAGAGCTTAAAGGCGTCTTTAAATCATGCGATAAACCTGTAATCCACTCTTCACGTAACTGCTCCGATTGCTTAATTTGCCTTTCATTTGAATCAAGTCGCTCAGATAAATGGTTTAAGGACTCCTCTACAGGCTGAAATAATCTAAATTTTCGTTTCAATTTTCCTGTTTTCTTATGATGGATTTTCCTATCACTTATATCACTGTAATCGAATTGGGTAAGTCGCTCAATGCGTGATATGACATAAACAAGTGGTCTTACAAATTGTCGCGAAATACTAATCGATAAAAAGATAACACCCAATAATAAAATAATATGCCCACCAAAGAAAATGGAAACAAATAAAATCATTGCCTTATTGAAGGGCTCTTCAAATGGTTTATAGGATGGATTTGGCATGCGAACGACAAATGTGGAACCATCCGCTAAGGTTGAGCTTTGCTTAAGTTCCTCATGCTCGAAAATGTCATATTTCTCCTCGACCAGTTGGGGCTTCTTCAGCTCTTCGTAACGCTTTCCTACAATGTCCGTCCGGTTCCATTCCGTATCATAAAGTTCAACACTAGCTTTATGTTCTTTTAAACGCTGTAGTGTCACGTCTGAAATTGCTCCTGTGGCTAACCAATTATCAAGAGCCTCCTCAAATAGTGGTTGAACAGGAGAAATCGGTAGAAATAACAAATAATACTTTGGAAGTTCCCATGTGTGCATACCCGGCTGTTTTAATGCAAAAATTTCGCTATCAGGCATTCCACATAATTCACAACTTTCCCCTGTATAATCTACAATGGTCATCGACTGATCAAATAAGTAAAGTTGACCTGCATTTTCCTCAGCACGCTTTACTAAATAATCGGCAATTTTAATGGATTCTCCTTTTTCGACGACAGCATCGTCCTCAATTTCGAAGGAGCTCATGACATGAATATTGTCTCCTACACGATCATTAATAAAGATCGCAAAAAACACTAAGCTCATAATAAAGCCTGAAATAATTAATAAATAAAATATGATGAAATAAGATACAAAACGAAGCGTTAATTTCCCTGCTGGCTTCATGAAGAAACATCCCCAACAAGCTTATAACCAATACCTCTGACCGTTATAATACAGGTAGGCTTTCCAGGATTCTTTTCAATTTTTTCTCGAAGTTTTCGTATATGTACCATTACTGTATTATCATCAAACAAACAATCTCCCCATACACGCTCGTAAATTTGTTCCTTAGATAAAACTTGCCCGGCATTATCACATAAATATTTCAATAAATGAAACAAACGACCACTAATGATTTCCCTTACCCCATCAACAGTGATTTCTGCTGCATCAATATCGAATGTAAAACGGCTACATGTAAAAAGATGATTTTCTGTGACTTGCTTTTTCTTCATGTAACGTGCTAACTGTACCTTCACCCTTGCAACAAGTTCCAGTGGGTTAAATGGTTTTGTAATATAATCATCTGCACCATTCATAAAACCACGAAGTTTATCGGCGTCACTGCTTTTAGCTGTTAAATAAAAAATAGGAGCATCGCTTTTTTCCCGAATAATATTGGCCACTTCTAATCCACTACCATCTGGCAGCATAATATCTAAAAGATAAAAATCAAATGTTTTAGCATAAATTTCGGATTTCGCTGCTTCTATCGTGTTACATAATGTAATACTTGTCATTCCTTCTTTTCTTAAAATGATATCAATCATTTCAGCAATCGCACGTTCATCCTCTAATACTAATATGGATGCTTTCTGCATATCCTCACCTACTTTTAAGATTACTTTAAGGTAGTCATTATTTCACCATAAGCTTTCTCAACTATTCTATGTATAAGATAACCAATTAAGGAGATAAAACGCAATGACAACTAATCGTGTTACTTTCATTGATACAATGCGTGGGTTTAGTTTATTTGGCATCTTAATGGCGAATTTGTTGATATTCCAATTTGGGATGTATGGCAAAGATGAATTAAAAGATCTTTCTACCTTAGATAATGGAGCTTTATATTTTGTAAAGATTGTGATTGAAGGCTCCTTTATGCCAATCTTCACTATTTTATTCGGCTTCTCGCTTATTAAATTAATTGAATCCATTCGAAGAAAAAAAAATAAAAGCCGCTGGTCAGTATTACGTCGGGCAACTGGTTTAATTGCCCTTGGTTTACTACATTCCATTTTATTATGGGAAGGCGATATTCTTTTTTCTTATGGTTGTATGACTTTATTTTTAATTCCCTTTATTAATCGTAAACCTAAAACTTTGTTTATATGGGCGGGCATTCTATTTGTCCTTACGACAGCTGTAACATACGGTTCTATGGAGGCAACTAAAAAGGAACAAAAGGAATTAGATACTTACATTGAACAAGCAGATGATGTCTATGCTAAAGGAAGTTACTTAGAAATTTTTGATTTCCGAGCAAATGCAGAAGTACCTGGAATGGAGGACCCTTCCTTCATCTTTATTGTATTAATTTTTGCGCCAATGTTTTATGCTCCCCTATTCCTCTTCGGTATGGCACTCGCTAAAAAGCAAGCCTTTGTGAAAATGGACGAGGAAGTAAAGTGGTATAAGCTAGGGGCACTCCTAGTTCCTATAGGTCTCGCATGCAAAAGTGTAAGTTTTATAGAAAGTAATTTTTCTTCCATCTTATTGATGGGCGGATCTCAACTATTAGCACTCGGCTATGTCAGCCTTGCAGCTTTAATCTATCAAACACGCCCTGTACAACTCCTTGCTCCTGCATTCGAGAGCGTGGGAAAATTATCTTTAACCAATTATTTACTACAAACTATTATTTGTACAACTGTTTTTTACGGTTATGGTCTAGGATTATATGGCAAGTTAGGTGTCTTTGGCGGTATTTTATTCGGTATCGTTGTTTACAGCCTACAATGTGTCCTCAGCCTTGCCTATTTAAAGAAATTTAAACGCGGCCCATTTGAAACAGTCTTACGTGTATGGACGAATTGGTCGTGGACTGGTCAGGTGAAGTAAGACTCCTACAAACTACTATATAAGAAAGGAATTATTTCATATGAATAGTGACTCTAAAGAAGACTTTACAGACTCGTGGTGGTTTTTAGGTATTTGTGCGGCTGTAGCAGTAATTTTAACACTATTGCATTTTAATCGTTAATATCGGCATTCGTTTTCCTTGCCCCCTACTGTATACTATTACTACAACCATACAGCTTAGGGGGCATTTTCTTGTTAACGCGTATAATGATTACAGGCTATAAGCCACATGAACTTGGTATTTTTAATGATAAACATCCTGGGATTAGTATCATTAAAAAGGCATTGGAAAACCGTCTACGTCTTCTACTTGATGAAGGGCTCGAATGGGTTATTATTAGCGGCCAACAAGGTGTAGAATCTTGGAGTGCTGAAGTTGTATGGACGCTAAAAAAGGAATTTCCTCATTTAAAATATGCAGTTATCACACCCTTTTTAGAACAAGAGAAAAATTGGCAGGACCGTAAAAAAGAAAAATACCAAACCATAATTGCCCGAGCAGATTTCGTCACAAGCATTACGAAAAAACCGTACGAAGCTCCTTGGCAATTTATTGAGAAGGATAAATTTATTATTCAAAATACAGATGGACTATTATTAATTTATGATGAAGAAAATGAAGGCTCTCCAAAATATATCAAACGCCTGGCAGAAAAATTCATGGAGTCTCATGACTATTCACTTTTGACAATCAATGCCTATGATTTACAAATTATAGCGGAGGAAATACAGCAACAAGATTGGTAGAAATTAATTGCTATAATTTTCCGACAATTATATACTAGTATTATGAAATAGGTTGTCTGTAGCTAACTTTTTGATCACAATTCGAAAGGAGCTGTCACATTTGAAGAAACAAATCGAAGTAATTTTTGAAGCTTCTCCGATAAATATTACTCATGATACGTATCGCAGAGAGTGTAGCTATACGCGTGGCATTCATATTGAAGAACAAGAATTTCTAGCCATTTTAAGTACAATGAGTAGGGATTCCCGCTTATATTTTGATTTTCATAACCCTCGTAAGGAGATTAAAAAAGGAACATATTTAAATGGACACTCCGGTTTAGCCTACAATATTTTTGAGTATTATAAAGAAAACTTTAATATTGAGATAACTGAAATAATCAATGGTAAAGATTTTTATGTAAAGATCATATAAAACAACCCCCTTTAAAGTTTCACCTTTAAAGGGGGTTCCTTCTTCTATCTTATAGGTCTGATACTTGAGCACCTAATTCTTTATTATTATACATTACTGTATCCAATTCTTTCGTAATACGTGCTGTTGTAACACCAGCTGTCATTGAACCACTTACATTTAAAGCTGTACGTCCCATATCAATTAAAGGCTCAACTGAGATTAATACACCTGCAAGGGCAACTGGTAAATCAAGAGCTGATAGTACAAGGATCGCTGCAAATGTTGCACCACCACCAACACCTGCTACACCAAATGAGCTAACTGCTACTACTGCAATAACTGTAATAATGAACACAGGATCAAGAGGATTAATGCCTACTGTAGGTGCAATCATAATCGCTAGCATGGCAGGATATACACCAGCACAGCCATTTTGACCAATGGATAAACCAAATGAACCTGAGAAGTTGGCGATACCTTCAGATACCCCAAGACGACCTGTTTGCGTTTTAATATTCATCGGTAAAGTACCAGCACTTGAACGTGAAGTAAAGGCGAATAATAATGTTTCCGCAGATTTTTTCACATACGTAATTGGGTTTAATCCACTTAATGTCAAGATTAATAAGTGTACTAAGAATACAATTATTAAAGCTGCATAAGAGGCAATCACAAACTTACCTAAATTATAGATGGCACCGAAATCAGATGTTGCTACAGTACGAGCCATAATAGCTAAAATCCCGTATGGTGTTAAACGTAAAATAATTGTTACAACACCCATGACAAGGGCATAAATAGCATCTAATCCTTTTTTAATTGTTGCTGCTGTTCCTTCATCTTTACGTGCTACACGTAAATAAGCAAAGCCAAGGAATGCTGAGAAAATTACGACAGCAATTGTTGAAGTTGAACGAGCTCCTGTTAAATCAAGGAATGGATTAGCTGGGAATAACTCAACAATTTGCGTTGGTAAATCAGGTGCTGCTAAGCCAGTCGTTTTTTCCTCAAGGTATTGCCCACGAGCTGTCTCCGCTTCACCTTGTAAAATGTGTGTTGCATCTAAATCAAATACTGTGGCAGAAAGAATACCTACCGCTGCCGAAACAGCTGTCGTCCCAATTAAAATAGCTAAAATAAGAGCAGCCATCTTCCCAAAATTTTTGCCAATTTTCATTTTTGTAAAAGCAATAAGAATAGATATGAATACTAATGGCATTGCTACCATTTGTAATAATTTAACATACCCAGTACCTATAATATTGTACCAAGATGTTGTTTTAGCTAAAACTTCAGAATCAATACCGTAGATAAAATGAAGTCCAAGACCAAGCAAAATCCCTAAACCTAGACCTGCAAAAACACGATTCGAAAACTTCACGTGTTTTTTATTCATCACATATAAAATTCCAACGAACACAAGCAGAACTGCTACGTTAAGAATGATTTGTAAATTCGACAATGGAATGCCTCCTAAGGTGTTTTATAATAATGTAATCGAATTATATACCTATAATCCCTATAATTCAAGTATGTTTTATTAAGATTAATAATTTCATAAAATAAAAACGATTTGCTGCCATTCATTATTCCCTCGAAACGTAAAATAATTATTTTAAAGAGACTTCTTTAAAATATTTTAGTCTCCCTTGCTTTAATTGGTGACAACATTATCACTTTAATTGGTCATGATCCCAGTGGTTACAAAATTAATACCCAAAAAGCCACCAACATTAACAAAAACCTACATCGTTCAATGAACGATGTAGGTTTCTTGTTTATTAATCAAATAACAGCTTCCAGTAATTTTTTTACACTGTTTTTTCACGTGTGTCACCGCATTAGATAATTGTTCTACGGAGTCAAAATAGTGAAATTCATTCGTGATAACTGCAACGGATAAAGTAGTACATGTTAATGGCTCCAGTTTTCCAACTCGGTTTGCTACCTGCACATATTCGAGATCCTCTAATTCATAAAAGCTCAAAATATTTGCATCAAAATCATCAATAATTCTTTGGCAAATCGAAGCAGCGTCATAATCGGGCAAAATCGCTACAAAGTCATCGCCACCAATGTGCCCTAAAAAATCACCTACCTCACATATATGTCTTTTAAGTATATCTGTTAAATAAAGTAGGATTTTATCCCCTTTATTAAAGCCATATGTGTCATTATAGGATTTAAAATGATCTAAATCGAAATATATTAAACTATATTGTGGAAATTTTAACGCTTCCTCAAGCTTTTCATTAATTAATTGATTACCTGGTAAACTACTTAGTGGATTCAAAAAGCTAGCAATAGCCACCTGTGTGTCGACGAGCTTTAACAGAAGCTCCCTTATACTAACCATTCCATAATATACGTCATTTTTAGTGACAATCACATCATCATATAAATCCTCCGGAGGTCTAGACATTGCTTGAGTACTAACCTCAGTAATCGGTATATTCCTATCTACAATTAAAGGATTTTCTTTAATGATTAATTGATTTTGCCGTCCCATAAATAAATGATAGCCATATTGAGTACCTATTTTTTGATAGAAATGTGTACGTGTA
This sequence comes from Lysinibacillus sp. UBA5990, assembly GCF_002429815.1. NCBI lineage: Bacteria > Bacillati > Bacillota > Bacilli > Caryophanales > Bacillaceae > Lysinibacillus > Lysinibacillus sp. UBA5990. Next base: position 28,799 of record NZ_DJAY01000010.1, on the reverse strand, counting down.
ATATGCCCAATAGGTTTTTCATCACGAACTACAACAACACTACGTAATGAAGGATTACTCGTAAAAAGTACATCTACTTCTTTATTTTTCACAAATTCATCAATACATGGAACCTTTTCAATGACTTCCCCAATCTTCATGGTCACCCACCCTTATTTTCCCCAAATGTATTTCCTTTGCGGGCTTTCCTATCGCATAACCTTGCGCATAGTGAATACCGATACGATGTAGATACTCAAGCTCTTCCTGTCTTTCAATTCCCTCAGCAATAATTTTAGTTTTGGCCTGCTCGGCATATTTCATTAGCAATGTAACAAGCTGCTGCTGTTCACTAATCTGATCAATACATTGAATTAATGAACGGTCTAGTTTAATAAATTCTGGCTTTAAATAAATAAGTGTTTTCAAGCTATTATAGCCCGAGCCAACATCGTCTACCGCAATACGATAGCCCTGCGATCTATAATGTGATAATACACGTTCAAACTCAACAAAATCTATAACAGCACTACGCTCAGTTAATTCAAAAACTACTTGTTGTGGCTTAATGCCGAGTTCCTTTAATAATTGTAGCGTCTCTCCACTATGGTATTTTTTGTCTAATAATACATTCGGATGTATATTAAGAAACACTAAAAGGTTTTTATCCACTAAATCATTGTGCATACGTTCCTTGAAACGTTGTAAAGAAAGATTTCTACAAAAACATTCAAATAAAAATACACAATCTGTTTGTCCTACAAACTCATAAAACTGGTCGACACTTGTAAACAATTCCGAGGGTATTGGACGGTTTAAAGCTTCAAATCCAATTGTTTGCGCTGTCTGTAAATCCACAATAGGCTGAAAGTATGTATGTAAAGAACCTTGTTGAATAATTTGCTTCAATGCTTTTAAACGTTTTATATATAACGTATTTTGTTGATGTTGTCCGTATAAATATTTTAATAAAGAAAAAACATTATTCGTTTTTATATTTTGTTCCACAGCTGACTCCATGCTTGCACCTCTTCAATTGGTTATTATGGTTCATTGTACGCTTCGATTGTAAATAGACTGTGAATCGCATGTAAAAAGAGCAAGCTCCAGCGCTAGAATTCTGAATATTTCTTTCCGAGTAGTAAGCTTTTATTCTTATCTATTAAATCGTACCTATTTCACAATATTCACTCTATTGAGAATTATTTATTTGATATAAACCACCATTAGTGTATGATTGTAATAATAGGATTATATTACCTATTATAATTATTTGTGATTGACGATATCGGTCTTTATGGGGAAACCTATTTAGATATTAAAACCATTCAAGGGAGGATCTTGTTAATGAGCTTGTCTATTCAACAATTATTGGAGAACAAAGGAATTACACCGAAACCTGAGCACCTTGAACTATTAAAAACACGCTGGGAAGGTATGCAGTCACTTCGTAGCCACCTAGAAGGTATTGCGATTGATGACGCGGATATCGCTGTACGCAGCATTCCTGGAGGTGATCACATTGACAACTGATTTACATTTAAAATCCGTTGAAGAACTGGCGCCTTTACTACAATCGAAGGCTTTATCTCCCGTGGAGCTTACAAAGGCTATTCTAGATTTTGCTGAGGAAAGCCAGCCTAGGATTAATGCCTATATGGCCTTTTATCGAGAAGAAGCATTGTCTCAAGCAAATGAAATAGAAAAAGAGATTCTCCAAGGGCAATATAAAGGAATGTATCATGGAATTCCTATGGCCTTAAAGGATAACTTATATTTTAAAGATAAAATAACAACGATGTCCTCCAAAATTCATAAGGACTTCATTTCAGATTATGATGCAACAGTAGTAGAGAAACTTCGTGACGCTGGTGTTATTTTCACTGGAAAATTAAGCATGCATGAATATGCTTGGGGAATTACTAATAATAATCCTCATTACGGACCCGTTCGCAACCCTTGGGATTTAGATAAGATTCCTGGTGGCTCTAGTGGTGGCTCTGGTGCCGCTGTTGCGGCAGGTGCAAGTGTCGCCTCACTAGGAACGGATACAGCAGGCTCGATTCGAATCCCTTCTTCTGCCTGTGGTATCGTTGGCTTAAAGCCTACACATGGTCGTGTAAGTAAATATGGCTGTTACCCACTTGCTTGGAGCTTAGACCATATCGGCCCAATGACAAAAACAGTAAAGGATGCAGCAGGCTTGCTGGAAGTCATTTCTGGTTTTGATCATCGAGACCCTACTTGCATAGATGTACCTACTGACAATTACGTGCAGCAAATTTCAGGCAATAGTAAGGATTTAGTCATCGGCATTAATGAGGACTACTTCTTTAAAGACGTAGATGCTGACATAGAAAAGGCTGTTCGAGCGAGCATTCAAAGTTTAGTAGATCAAGGTGCTAAAGTGGAAGTAGTGCGAATCCGATCCTTACAATACGCAGAATGGGCAGAGCTTGTAACATCCCTTTCAGAGGCAGCAGCTATACACCATTCTGATTTACAAAAGAGACCTCAAGAATTCGGAGACGATATCCGGTTATTATTTGAGCTAGGGGAACTACCTTCTGCAGTTGATTACTTACAGGCACAGCAGGTACGTCGTCAAATTAAGCAGGAGTTTAACGAAATTTTTAATCAAGTAGATGTGCTGATTACCCCTACTCTACCTGTTGTGGCAAATACCATTGGTGATGATTTCGCTGAGCTAAATGGTAAAAAAGTAGATTTAATTGATAATATTATTCGTTTTACAGGTCCAAGTAACTTAACAGGCTTACCTGCCCTTTCAGTTCCTTGCGGCTTTAAAGGAAATTTACCAATAGGTCTACAAATTATTGGTCCTGCCTTTAAAGAAGGTCGAATTTTAAATGTTGGGTATGCTATCGAACAAACAAACCCATTAAAAAATAGAAAGCCTAATATTTTTTCTACTATTTAATCTATAAATAACATTGAAAAATCTGCTCACTAGGAGCAGATTTTTTCATTGTATGTATAATCTTTTCAAACTTATGGTTTTTTATTGAGGCGTACTTTTATAATAGAAGATAATAGCTTACTACAAGAAAGGCAATGATCCATTCATGAATGTAGAGAACTTTTTACAACTACCCATTACAAAAGATTTTATCGTTGTTGCTGGTCACAGCGGTTTGCATAAAGCTGTTCACAACGTAGAAATACTCGACTTTGAATTCTCCCCAGATATACATCATGTGCGAGATACGATATTCACGCCAAACAGTGTTGTGTTAAGTAGCCTATTATTTGCAAAGCAAAAGCCTGAGTATTTATTAAATGCCGTCAAAAGCTTGATCGAGCTAGGCGCGAGTGCCTTAGCCTATAAACCTGTTATTTATAAAGATTTACCAGAAGAGGTTTTAACTTATGCGGAAGAACGTAATTTTCCTATCCTTCGATTTGGTGGAGATGAGTTTTTTGAAAAAATCATTTTAGAAACGATGGCCTATGCTAAAACACAGGATTACTCATTCTTTTTAGAAACAATTGTACGAAGATTAATGGAGGAGGATCTTGCACAGGAGCAGCTAAAGTCGAATTTACAGCAAATTGATAGACCTTTTGACAAGTATGTATTTGTCACAAATCTACGGGGAAAGGGTTTATCTCAAAGTGGTTGGAAGCAAAACTTTTTATCATTGGAGCCTTTATTAAAATCTGGTTTAATTTGCTCCTATAAGCAAAGTCTTTTTCTGATTATAACTCACCCATCTCAGCAGTTTCAGGTTGAGAGGTTTATACATGAATGGCTAACAGTAAGTGCTATCCCTACTGAAGCATTCATCTTTGGCTATAGCAATTGGTACGACACACAAACAGGAATTTCAACTGCTTTGCGAGAAGCCTATTTTGCTAGTATTTTTGCTGAAATTGATAAGGTACCAAGCTGCCATTATAAGTCCCTTGCATCAGATCGTTTATTAATAGAGCTGTATCGTAAAGATCCTACATTTGCGATGGATTATGTCACTTCCTTTTTAGCACCTTTACTCGATGATAAGGCAGACCCAGATTTATTGGAAACGGCCAAAACCTATATTACAAAAAAAGGAAACATAAAAGAAGTGGCTGTTGACCATTATTGTCATCCCAATACCGTCCGCTATCGCATGGCTAAAATCCGTCAGTTATTAGTACCTGTAGATAATGACTATGTATTTTATGAGCGTCTAGCTGCAGCCGTTAAATTGTACTTATTACATAGCAAATTGAGTGATGAATAATCGCTTTGGAATAAGTACAAAAAAACGCCTGAATATTTAGAAATAAAATCAAATTATTTTCTTCTCTCTTATGCTATCCTAATTGAAGTTAGGAGGAAGAATTTCATGAAAACTTACATAGCGGATGGCATGCTACTCGTTACAGCCATTGTTTGGGGCAGTGGGTTTGTTATAACAGCCATTGCCTTAGAATATTTAACGGCTTATCAAGTTATGGCTGGTAGATTTTTATTAGCTTCAATTATATTAACTGTTTTATTTGGTTCCCGATTAAAAAAAGCGTCAAAATCGGTCATATGGAAAGGTGCTTTATTAGGTACCATATTGTATATAGCATTTGCTCTTCAAACGGTTGGACTTCAATATACAACACCATCGAAAAATGCCTTTTTAACCGCAGTTAATGTCGTTATCGTTCCTTTAATCGCCTATGCGGTTTATAAACGTCGTATTGATGGGTATGAAATTATTGGGTCCTTAATGGCCATTGTTGGAATTGGCTTTCTATCGTTACAAGGTTCATTGACGATGAATATGGGTGATGCACTTTCGTTAGCTTGTGCCGTTGCTTTTGCCTTTGATATCTTTTGTACAAATCTTTTTGTCCAAAAGGAAGATGCCATTGCACTAACTATCATTCAATTTCTTACCGCTTCCTTTATAGGTATTCTTGTGGTCATTAGCCAAGGAGAAATCCCTACGTCTCTAGAAAAAGAAGCTATTTATTCGATTATTTACTTAGGAATTTTTTCAACAACGATTGCTTACCTTTTTCAAAATGTGGCGAATCAATATACAACTGCTACAAAGGCTGCGATTATTCTATCAACGGAATCATTTTTCGGCATGATCTTATCAGTTATCTTCTTGCACGAAATTTTAACGAGCCGTATGATTGTAGGGGCTGTTCTTATATTACTCGCCATACTCATTGCGGAGGTCAAACCAGCACACCCTAAAAAGAAGCTTATGAAAACACTCGACAATCAAACACCAAAATAGTTTCAGTCTCTTACTGGAGCTATTTTTTTATGCCACACGCTCAGGAGTAAACGAATGTTAGGAAGCACGACTCGTAATAATGCTTGTCGTTATGCCTACTACTAACACTGTAATAATAGACAATAAAAAAGTAGTGGAGGACAACAAGAAACCGCCAACAACAATAACGATAGAATCAATAAAAAATATTAATACCCCTACATTAATACTTGTCTTATCACTAATAAATTGTGCAATGAGATCTGTCCCTCCCGTGCTTGTCTGAAAACGAAGCATTAAGCCGATCCCAAAACCTACGAGAATCCCCCCAAGTATAGCACTGTATAGAGCATCTATTTGAACGAGATTTCTGACTGGCTTTAACAAGTCTATAGTCAAGGAAGAGGTAATTAAGCCATGAATACTATTGTAAAAATAAGCTCTATATTTAAACCAGGCAATAATAAAAATAGGAATACTAATGATAATAATCATTAGACCAATCTTTAGCTTATATAAATAATGTAAAATCAGCGCTAATCCTACTACCCCCCCATCTAATATTTCATAGGGCGTTAAGAATAAGTTAATTCCTAACGACAAAGAAATACTTCCTACTATAATGACAAGGCTTTTTGTCAAAAAATACATATAACCCCCCTCCGTAACTGAGCATGTCTTATAGTATGAAAATAGCTGATTGAACATGTTACGAAATAACCCTAGATCCTTAGCCATTTTTATCGAGCACTTTTGATAAATTTCTTCGAAACCTATTCCTTTATTTTTCGTATATACATGTAACCTAAAGGGGGTTTTTAGATGGAGCATGCATTATTGGAACAGGTGAAACATACAAGAGTTTTTTTAAGAAAGGAGCTATTAAATACCATCTTTGAGGAGTTTGATGCTCAACGAATGAAGTTAACTGAAGAACAGCGATTGGAGAAGTATCAGAAAATGCTTGAAAGTCCATTCCGCTTTTTCCGAGGAAGTGCTTATCTATTTTATTTTGACATGACAAAAACTTCTTCCATCTTCCATACGCCTACTCTCAAACCGACTTGGATTCAAGGAGACATGCATATGGATAACTTCGGTGCCTTTCAAAACGAAGATGGCAAGATTGTCTTTGATGTCAATGATTTTGATGAGGGTTATGTTGGCTCTTATTTATATGATATTGTTCGTATGAGTGTTAGTATTGCACTTTATTTAGAAGAACAAGGCATACATAGGGCTGCTCAGGAAACGGCCATTCAACATCTGCTCAACAGCTATATAGATCAGTTAAAACGATTTAAACGTAAACAGGATGATCCTCTAACGCTCGTATTTACGAAAGACAACACAAAGGGACCAGCCAAAAAATTATTGAAAAAGCTAGAGAAACGTCAACGCTCCCAGTTTTTACAGGATATTTCCTATGTCGATGAAGAAGGGCAACGCAAATTTAGTAGCAATGATGAAATTCAGCCAGTTACTGCCGAGGAATACAAGGCAATTTCGAGTGCACTTCCTGCTTACAAGATTAAGGACATTGCTTGCAAGTATGGCTCAGGTACTGCTTCAATAAGCTTAAAACGTTACTATATTTTAGTGGAAGATAAAAAAGATGCATCAGGAGCAGAAGATTTAGTATTAGAAATGAAAGAGGTACGTACAGCGATCCCAGCCTATTTCCTTTCTTACAATCATGAATTTTGGAAGCATTATGAGCATCAAGGTGCTAGAGTAGTTGGGACACAAAAAGCTATGCACCATTTAGAGGACCCTCATTTACAATTTATGACCATGAATGAGCAGGAATTTTACATTCGAGAGCGTTCTCCTTATAAAAAGAAAGTAAAGCCTAAAAACTATAAAAATGTCGACGATTACTATACAACAACCTCGATCATGGGACAAATTGCCGCTAAAATACATGCACGAGCAGATATCGATTATTCTCCTGTTTTTACCTATCATAGTGAGGATGAGATATTAAAAGCGATTGGGAAAGATCGACATGTTTTTGTTGAACAAGTAATTTTACAGTCTATGAACTACAAAGACACAGTCTACTCAGATTATCACCTATTTAAAAACTGGATGGATGCAAAGTTTAAATAGTAATGAAAAGGACCTTAGCTAGTAGCTAAGGTCCAATTATTTTTGCCTAGCCTTCATACGAGCTAGTAAAAAACCACCTTTAAATGACTTCGGCTCGTACGAAATTATAAATGCATTAGGTTCGAATTGCTCTACTATTTGAAAGAGTTCTGCCTCTCGATTTCTCTTTGTTAAAATCTCATATTTATAGCGATTACTATCTCGCCCCTCTCCAACATAAATCGTAACAGCAAATCCCTCATTACGGAGAAACCTCACAAGCTCTTCATTCTTATTTTGAGTATTGATTGTTGCATAAACATAGCCAATCGCCAGTTTTCGTTCAATTTTGGCTCCTAAAAATATACCTAAGCCAAAACCAATTGCATAAACGACCATAGCTAACATACTTTGTTTCCCACTAAAAACAAGCGAAAGGCCAAACACATACACTAGCATTTCTAGCATACCGAATATGGCAGCAAGGAAAGTAATATTTTTCACCAAAAATATTGTACGTAAAGTTAAAAAAGGTACATATACTAATTGAAGTATTAAAATCAAAACGATACTTTGCATTTATACTAGACCTTTCTAAGAGTAGTTATATAAGTGTATGTTGAAATAGAGATTTACATTCTATTAAAAATACCTTATTTATAAATTCCCTCGCCACTCAATTCTAAACATCAACGCCTAAAACAAACTGTGTACTAAAAAAGCCGTTCAATTGTTCAAACGACTTTAAAGGCAAGCCACAAGCTATTTAAACGAAGTTAACATTCAAATTAATTTCTTTGATTTATTTCTCCCAAAGTTCTATACGTCTTCCTTCTGGATCTTCAATCCAAATAAACTTTCCAAACTCATGAATCGTCTTGTCCATTGCAAGGGGAACACCTATTTTTTCAAGATGTTTAATACTGTCATCTAGATTTTCCACTTGAAAGTTTAGCATCACTTGTTGATCTGTTGGGAAATAGCTGTCATGCTCAGAGAAGAAGGAAAAGATCGTTTCATTGCCTAACTGTGGTGTAATCATGGTACCATTCCAACTTTCAATTTCCATGTTTAGAACTTTGCTATACCATTGTTTTATTTCTTCTAGATTTTTTGTCCTCCAAAAGACTCCTCCCAATCCATTTACTTTCATAAGAATTTCCCTCCTACCAATTAGTTATGAATTTTAATTCTAGTTTTAAATGTGAATACCTTCTTTCATTAACATACCCTTACAAGTTGCATAGTAAAAAGCCTTTATACAAAACACCCACGTTACAATTTTCCTTTGCAAATAAAAAACCCCCGTAAAAGTTAGATTGATGTCAAACTTTTACGGGGCAGTTCAAAGATAGGTGGCTTATTGTTTAATTAAAATCTTTATGCTTCCCCATGCATCGGGTCTTTTTTATGCTTTGGCCCAATCATGTTGAATAAAATATTAAGGATAATCGCTGTGACTGATCCACAGACGATGCCGTTAGATGTTAAAATAGAAACTTTTTCTGGTAATGCATCAAAAATACCAGGAACGACTGATACACCGACACCTAAACTAACTGCAATCGCAGCAATCATCGCATTTTCAGCTGACTCATTCATAACTGGTACAAGCATACCCATACCTTGAGTAATCACCATACCGAACATTGCAAGCATGGCCGCACCTAGTACAGATGTTGGAATAATTGTTGTTAACGCTGCGATTTTCGGTAAGAAACCAAGCGCTACTAGTAATCCACCTGTAATGTAAATGACTTTACGATCTTTAACACCTGACATACGTGTAAGTCCCACGTTTTGTGAGAACGTTGTGTACGGAAAGGCATTGAAAATTCCACCGATTACAGATGCAAGACCTTCTGAGCGATAACCACGAGCTAAATCTTTTGAATCTAATTTTTTATTACATATATCACTTAGTGCAAAATAAACACCAGATGATTCAACTAGAGATACCATTGCTACAAGAGTCATTGTAATAATAGCCGTTACATCGAATGTTGGCATTCCAAAGTAGAATGGTTGTACCATATGGAATACATCCGCTTCTACTACTGGGTGAAAATTAACCTTGCCCATGAATGCCCCTAATATTGTACCCGCTACTAACCCAACTAAAATGGAAATGGCACGGATGAAGCCTGTAGAAAAACGGTAGACGATTAAAATAATGACTAGCGTAATAAATGCTAATGCAATATTTGAGCCGGATGCAAAATCCTCTGCTCCTTGTCCACCTGCCATATTATTTAAAGCTACTGGCAGTAAAGAAATACCGATAATAGAAACGACAGATCCTGTTACTACTGGTGGGAAAAATTTCACTAGCTTCCCGAAGAAGCCCGCAATAATCACGACAATCAAACCAGATGCAATAATGGAGCCATAAATATCTGTGATACCTTGCTCTGGGTTTGTACCTATAGCAATAATTGGACTTACCGCTGTAAATGTACAACCAAGTACTACAGGTAAGCCAATACCAATAAATTTACCTGAGTAAACTTGTAAAAGTGTTGCGATCCCGCACATCATAATATCAATCGCCACTAAATACGTCATTTGTGTTGAATTAAAGCCAATTGCCCCTCCAATAATAAGTGGCACTAAGATGGCTCCAGCATACATCGCAAGTAAATGTTGAATTGCTAGCGTCGTTGATTTAAAGGTATTCATTACGCGCGAGCCTCCGTAGCAAATGTCACTTTGCCATCTTCAAGAGAATCTACAATCGCCAATGATTCTACGCGGACACCTTGCTCACGTAATAATTTGCCCCCATCCTGGAAGCCTTTTTCAATAACAATGCCAACTCCTACAACATTAGCCCCTGCTTGAGCCGCAATATCAAGTAAGCCCTTTACTGCTTCTCCGTTTGCTAAGAAATCGTCAACAATTAAAATATTGTCGTCTTTACTTAAAAAATTACGTGATACAGAGATATCATTTGTTTCATTTTTAGTAAATGAATGTACTTTTGATGTGTAAAGGTTATCTGAAAGTGTTAATGATTTACGTTTACGAGCGAACACTACCGGTGCACCGATTTCTAGTCCTAACATGACAGAAGGAGCGATACCTGAAGATTCTATTGTTAAAATCTTTGTAATTACTTGGTCAGCAAATCGGTTTGCGAATTCATGACCAATTTCCTTCATTAACAATGGGTCAATTTGATGGTTTAAAAATGAATCTACTTTTAATACTGAAGATGATAGTACTTTACCCTCTTGCATAATTTTGTCGTGTAATAACTTCATTTCTGTCATATCCTTCTTTCTTAAATATTAATAAAAAAAGCTGAACACTTGGTCCCATTCAGCTACGAGTGGAGCAAAGCATTCAGCGTTAAAACGTCGAAAGGAATAGAAAACATCATTAAAGAAGTTCTCTAAAAGCATTGCTACCCATAGTCGATTTATTTACGGTAAATCGGTAGAAACTTGCAAGCCATATCCTCGCTATTATATGAGTAAAATTGTATGAATCTATCAGAAAACCCAATTTAACACTTTATTCGGTAGAAGCCTATTTCTCCTACTAAAAAAAGTTTAATTTTTCGGAATTTAATGGTATTATGTGACTTTTTAATTGTAAACGTTCGTGTTTTCAATCAACGTACTGATTATAACAGACAATTTTCTAGCATGCTAGCATTATTTTGATAAATGAAAAGGTACTGTCATAATCACGACATTTCTGTGAAATAACAATGTCGTACGTATTAATAAGCTAGATTGATTGTGAAGCATATGATGCCAGCCCTTTTTCGGTAAAAATTGAGGGATGACAACCGTTACTTTATGACCTGTTTTCGCACATTGATGGTCCACTTTATCAATAAATTTTATCAATGGCTGTGTGATGCTACGATATGCTGAATAATAGGTTACTAGTCGAATATCTGGTTGCCATGCCTGCCATTTTTCTTCGAAGGCTTTGGCATCCGCCTGATCGAAAGCAACATAAAAGGCAATAATTTTATCAACCTTAAGTGATTTCGCATAATGAAGGGAATTTTCAACCACCTTCGTTATACCAGCTACTGGTACAATGAATACATTCCCTTCAATAGTAGCCACTTCCTCTTTACTCAATCTCAGCTGTTCTCCAACGGCTTGATAATGAAGCTTGATCCGATGAAATACAAAAATAATGATTGGTAAAAAGACAAACACTGGCCATACTTGAGGCAACTTCGTCACAAAAAACATCATCGCTACGATAAACGAAATGGCTGCACCAATTGTGTTGATCGTAAATTTTGCCATCCAGCCAGTAGGTTTTTCACGCCACCATTTTCGCATCATTCCCGTTTGCGCTAATGTAAACGGAATAAATACCCCAACAGCGTAGAGTGGAATTAAATGTTCTGTTGCCCCGTCAAATAATATGATTAAGACAATGGCTGCTAGCCCTAGCATCATAATGCCATTGGAATACCCTAGGCGATCCCCACGCATTTGGAATATTCTCGGGATAAATCCGTCTTTTGATAAATTAACAGCAAGTAGAGGAAATGCTGAATAGCCCGTATTTGCTGCAAGTACCAAAATCATCGCTGTTGTACCCTGTACTATATAATAAAAGAAATTTCGACCAACACTTGCTTCTGCTAGTTGGGAAACGACTGTCGCTTCCGAAGTGGGGGCAATTCCGTAAAAATAAGCTAAACTAACAATACCGATAAATAAAACCGCTAAAATTCCGCCCATTGCTAACAATGTTTTAGCAGCATTATTAGGGGCAGGATTTCTAAAATTAGGAATCGCATTTGAAATAGCTTCTACCCCTGTTAAAGCTGAGCTTCCTGACGCAAATGCCTTTAATAAAATAAATAAACTAATCCCTGCGACTGGTGTACCAATCTTTGGATGCAGCTCTGCCGGCACCTGACCTGTTGCAACATTATAGAGCCCCATCCCGATCAACACTAACATAACGACTACAAACAGATAGACTGGATACGCCAAAACAGAGGCGGACTCTGTTACACCACGTAAGTTCAAGATCGTTAAAAAAATCACAAAGATAATAGCAATTGGCACATTGTATGGGTGCAGACTTGGAAATGCCGATGTAATTGCGTCCGTCCCTGCTGATACACTTACCGCTACCGTTAAAATATAATCAACGAGCAATGAGCCACCTGCTACAAGACCCGCGTTCACACCTAAATTTTCCCTAGATACTACATAAGCGCCGCCCCCGTGTGGATAGGCGAATATAACCTGACGATATGATAAAGTCAGTGCCACCAATAGGACAACAACCCCTGCTGCAATCGGTAAAGAATACCAAAATGCTAATGTTCCCACAGTCATCAGGACAATTAATATTTGTTCCGGTCCATAGGCTACGGAAGACAAAGCATCGGACGATAATATTGCCAATGCCTTTGTTTTACTAAGCTTTTGTTCCCCTAACGCATCGGATCTTAATGGTTTGCCGATTACATAACGTTTAAATGAGGATTTCATCAATAAACACCTTCTAGTTTCTTAGATTGTGTTTCGCCTTCCTAAATGAGATCAAAAAACGCCTACAAGTCATCACTAAATAAGACTTGTAGACGCTCATCTGTCTGCCAAGCTCCAACTTTTCTGCTCTTAACGCTTACGAGGTTAGCTGTCGGATTCGGGCCTGAGTAGCCCTACCCTTCAAAAGAAGAGATTCACCCCAAGGATTGCTTATGCACTCCGTCTAAAATGGGTCCCCCGCGTCTAGTTTGCTTCAGCGATTTAGAAATTTGAAACTTTAATAATGATGTCATATTACGCCTGTCGATAAAAAAAGTAAAGAAGAAAATTTTTATTTTTTACAAGTGAAATACATAGACTTTTTGAAATACATTGTTAACATCCATGGTAGAAATTAATTTACCGGCGAACACCTAATTTAAAGGCATTTTACAACAAAAAAACCTTAAAAGTATGCTCTACTTTTAAGGCAACAACTATTATTAGTCTTCCATATCTTGTTCAAAGTCGACAATTTCTCCTGTAATCGAATCAACATCAACGTCATATTCATATTGGCCATTTTTTAACTCGATTTCATAGATACCATCATCTAATTTAATTTTTGTTACTGTACCCTTTGCTTTTGTTAGAGCCGCTTCAATAGCCTTTTCTTTACTTATAAGGTTAGTAGCAGTATTAGCGTTAACCCATTCATTATCATCGTCATCTTGACGCTCTTTCTTCTGCTTAAGTAATTTTCCAGTATAGGCATCTAATTTTAAATCATACTCTACTTTATCAGCATGCACCTCTACCTCATAAACAGAGCGATAGCGATTTTGATCTAGTTCAATATCTGCTACTGTCCCATCTACTACTGCTAATGCTTTCTTTTCGATTTCTTGCATGGATAGGATCTTTTTTTCTTGTGCACTTCCTGATAATAAAGTTGTCGAACCAATTGCCGCTCCAACACCAAGAGTCACCACTAATGCAGGAATCATAATTATTTTTTTCATGTTCATCTCTCCTTTGTTTTATCTGCTTTTAGCTTACCAAGCTAAGATGATAGAACTATAAGAGGAACATTAGAATTTCATGAGAAACTCGTTTAATCGTCCCATGAAACAGAAAGGACCTTTCCAGATACAGCATGAATTTGAAAAGTGGCCTCTTCATGCTCTGTTTCAATTTCAACTAAATAGTAACCGCCATCTGCCGTATCTTCAAAATCTACAGAGTCCACTTTCCCAGTTAATTGTTGCAACGCTATATCAATGGCTTGCTGTTCGGTAATAATATGGGGTTTTTCAGGCTGATTTAGTGGTTCTACATCTTTTTCAGATAACACTTCACCCGAATAGCCATCTACTGTTATATCTTTTTGCTTATGCTCCTTTTCAACACGTGCGGTATAAATGGTTTCAGTGAGCATGACGCTTTCTACATCACCATATTTTTCTTTTATCATTTTTCTTATTTGATTTTCTGTTAACAATAATTTACTTTGCCCTTTTTGCACCGTTAGATCAGAAACCTGCTGTGTTGTAGCATCAAGCATGGCTGTATATTTCAAATTCTCACGTGTAAATTGTATTTCAAATGAATTTCCACGCTTCTTTACTTCTGAAACTTGACCTTTGTAAATAGCTTCGATATGGTGTATGGCCTCCTCTTCACTGAGAGGCTCCTTTTGAAAATAGCGATTTTGAATAAACCACAGCACTCCACTACAAAGAAGGACAATCACAATAAGTATTAAAGCCCACTTTTTCATTGTTGCCCCTCCTTTGGTATACATAAGGTAAAACTTGAACCTTCTCCAACTGTACTTTCCACATCTATGGTGATGCCCAGTTGTCCAGCAAGATCATGTGCAATCGCAAGCCCTAAGCCAGAACCGCCTGTTTTACGATTACGATCCTCTGTGACGCGGTAAAAACGCTCAAACAAATGCGGAACATGCTCTGCAGGAATACCGACCCCAAAATCCTGAATCATCATTCGTACATGCTTAGTAGTTTCAGCTATGGAGATATGAACATCATCCTCACTATATTTCCTAGCATTATCAAGCAAAATAAAGAGTAACTGCTTCAAAATTTTTTCATCACTGTAGATAAATTGCGGTGCTTTTGCATCGACTATAAAAGTTCGATGATACGCCTGCTGCATTTGTGCAGCCACTTTATTTAGGAAGGGAGCCAGCTCTAGCTGTTCAATATGAATATCCATATGCTCATTATTTTTTGCTAGCTCTAACAATTGCAATACCATTTCATGCATACGAGAAGATTCATTTGCAATAGCCTGAAGTGATTCCTGCGTTACTTCACGGTTGTCAAAGCCCCGTCTTAAGAGTAACTTTGCATAGCTTTCGATAACAGTAATGGGCGTTTTTAATTCGTGAGAAGCATTTGAAACGAACTCTTGTTGCTTTTGATAGTGCTGTTCAAGCTTCTCCATCATCATATTGAACGTTCGATTAATTTTTGCTAATTCATCCCCACCTTTAGCAGGGGTGTCCATTTTTTCATATTTTCCCGTCAATGCACTTTTGCGCATTGTCGCATTTAAGCGTTCTAGAGGTAATAAAATTAGGCGACCAAGTGCCAAACTCGCTAAAAATATTGGGATAGTGGCAATAATGGACACGACAATCAAAATAGCCTTTAATAAATCCAGTGTGCTCTCTACTTCCTCCATGGATTGCTGTAAGGTGATACCCACAATTGTCCCATCTATCCAAATAGTAGGCATTGTATAGGTAATGGAAGTAACATCAGGCATGTCTAGGGTGGCCTGAACCTTCGTCTTCAAATTTTCTCCATCATAAACATAGATAGCACCACCAGCTGGCATATACGCTCTTAATACTTGCTGTAGGTTGGTTTGTGCATTCAACTGACTTAATGTTGAGCTTAAATCATTTGCTCGTGTATGAAGTTGACTATATTCCGTATTATAGGCAAATTTCTCGTACAAAAAGTAAATTCCACTATTGGTTGCCACTAAAATTACTAGCATTAACAAAGTGGTAAGTAGATGAATCTTTGTTTTAAGCTTCATGATTTATTTTCCTTTAACACATAACCTACACCTCGAACTGTTTGAATAATGGGTGTTGCATTAGCGATTTCAAGCTTTTGGCGCACATATCGAATATAGACATCCACAACATTTGTATCTCCGTAGTAATCAAAGCCCCATACAGTCTCTAATATTTGTTCCCTTGTGAGCACCTGCTTAGGATGCTTCATTAAATATAGCAATAAATCGTATTCTCTAGGAGTCAGTTGGATCTCCTTCCCATAATAAATAACTTCTCTTGTTTGCTCATTGATCGATAACTGTCCAAACGATACACCAACCTGTGTTGGACTAGCCTTTTGAGAAAACCGTAGTGCATTACGGATACGGGCCAGTAATTCTTCAATTTCAAAGGGCTTTGTCACATAATCATTAGCTCCCAAATCCAATCCCTTTACCTTATCCTCCACCTCACTTTTAGCAGTTAGCATAATAACTGGGGTTTGTGATTCTGTTGCGCGAATACGCTTTAGTACATCTATGCCACTCATTTCGGGTAACATAATATCCAGTAAGATTAAATCCCATTGCTGCTCACGATATTGCAATAAACCGTCTGCTCCTGTATGGGCCATCACCGCTTCATAGCCTTCAAATTGAAGCTCTAACTGGAGCACTCTCGCAATATTTTCTTCATCTTCTATAATTAAAATTCGATTGCTCATGTCGAATCAGTCCTTCACCTTTTCTTTTAATCGTAAACGATGCAAGCGGTGAAAGTCTAATTAGAAAATGATGAGAAATGTACATACTTATTTTTTTAAAATTTTAAGCAAAGCGCTTCCCTTTTTCTAATCCTAGCGTTAGAATACTATTATCTTATTTTCCTCTAGGAAACTTTATTTCTCAAACGATACTTTTTGAAATGAGGGAACAAATATGGTATACAAACAAGTCACAAAATCGTCTGCTGAGGCGGTTTTAGATGGAGATATAAAAGGTTGGCGACGGTTTTTACCTTTTCTTGGGCCTGCATTCATTGCAGCGGTCGCCTATATTGATCCTGGCAATTTTGCCACAAATATTACAGCTGGCTCTCAATATGGATACTTACTCCTTTGGGTAATAGCCTTTTCTAATTTAATGGCGGTACTCATCCAATCCTTATCTGCAAAGCTTGGTATTGCGACAGGAAAAAATTTACCTGAGGTGGCACGTGAACATTTTTCTAAAAAGACATCTATATTTCTTTGGATTCAGGCTGAATTAGTAATTATCGCCACCGACCTTGCTGAATTTATCGGGGCAGCATTAGGGCTTTATTTGTTATTTAATATCCCTATGCTTCCAGCAGCTATCATCACAGCGGTCGGATCATTTGCTATTCTAGAGCTTCAAAGAAGAGGATTCAGAGCCTTTGAGGCAGGCATTTCTGGCATGGTTTTAATTGTCGTATTAGCATTTGCCTTCCAAACATTTTTAGCTCAGCCAGAATGGGGCGAAGTAGCGTTTGGTATGTTCACACCTCAGTTTGAAGGGGTGGACTCATTACTATTAGCAACAGGTATTTTAGGTGCGACAGTCATGCCCCATGCTATTTACTTACATTCTTCTTTAACACAAAGTCGCATCATCGGTCGTAATGAAGAAGAAAAAAGACGAATCTTCCGTTTTGAATTTATTGATATTATCATCGCTATGATCATTGCTGGAGCCATCAATATGAGTATGCTCATTATTGCGGCAGCAGTTTTTCACACACAAGGGATTGTAGTAGAGGATTTAGATGTTGCCTATAACGGTTTAAAGGATGCTCTCGGCCCAATGGCCGCCGTATCCTTTGGTCTTGGTTTACTAATTGCTGGGCTAGCTAGCTCCTCTGTAGGGACATTAGCAGGTGACGTAGTGATGCAAGGCTTCATTCAACGAAAAATACCACTTTATTTACGGAGAGCCATTACGATGGTGCCTCCGTTAGCAATTATTGCATCCGGTGTAAATGCAACCCATGCGCTTGTTCTTAGTCAGGTTGTGTTATCTTTCGGTATTGCATTCGCCCTCGTCCCTCTCGTTATGTTTACAAGCAAACGAGACATTATGGGCGGTTTAGTGAACCACCGTATTACTACTATTTTAGGCTGGTTTGTAGTTGTAATTGTTGTGGCATTAAATATTTACTTACTAGGTGAAACAATATTTGGATGAAGTAGTGAATTAATACTAAAATTTAAATTAAGAGCATCATCAGCAAAAGGCATCGAGAAGAAAAATCTCGATGCCTTTTTGTTGATAATAATACCATTGAATATTACATGGTCCGGTTCACCCAAAAGGAAAACCATAAATAGACACATCTTGTGGGACAGCTAAAGCAGTGCAGAATTTACAGTTGATAATTCAGCAACAATGGTTGGAATTCTTAATTTCCTCGTTGAAATCACCTTAAAATAAATATAAGATTAATAAAACAAATATTTACTATTTTGTCATTTTTAATACAGGAGGTTTTTAATGCAATTTTATATACCTATAATTATTATGATTGTATTAATAGTTTTACAATGCCATAATGGCAAAAAAGGAAATCTGTTTTTAACTATTTTATTGGCCATTTCCTTTTCTATTTTAATTAAATTTCTATTATGGGAATCAAATTACTTATTTTTATTGCTCTACGTTAATTTTTTTCTATATTTAATAAGTTTAGTTACCTATTTTACAAGATCGACTATGTGAGTGTAACAACCGAGTAGCTTACTATCAAATTGCTATAATCATCATTCGATATCAACAAAACTTATGAGTACCTGGCCCTTTCATTAAACATCGACCTTCTCAATATTGCGGATAGCTAGGTAGGCAATACTAATACCTATGATTGCTAACGAGATTGGAATAATAATGATGTCATTCAATGTGAAGTTACCTGTATTGGATGAAGTCAATGATACGATTAGAATAGAAGAAATAATTGTTGCTGGAATAGAGTATTTTCTCATTCCGAAATATAATGGAATTAATGCCATCCCTGAGGCAGCAATTGCATTCATGAGTACAGATGGTATATGTTGCATGATTAAAGTATTAGATAAAACATCAGGAATTAAATCAAATTTATCGCTTACGATGCAAAAGATGGTTGTAATCAAGACATTTGAAACGATGATTGCACTAAAGGTAAAAAGCATGACAATCGCAAGCTTAGCAGCGATTAATTTCTTTCGGCTTACAGGATACATAAAGGCCAATGTGATTGTTTTAAACTTATATTCTCCGATAATCAGTTTAGCTATTAATGTAGCTGCAAAAATAATAAATACGGCTCTGACAAATGAATCGATGACACTTAAAGCCATTTCATAATTTGCAATATCAACTTCCCCTTCTACTTTAGAAATAAATAAAATCATAAACATAAATCCTAAAATAATAAAGTTAGCAAACATAGCACTTTTAAAATAGGAGCCTAAATGATATTTTTTCATTTCCAAACGCATTAAATTAAGCATGAACAATCCCTCCATTTATTAGCTTAAGGAAGTAATCCTCTAATGTGCTAGTTTTTTTGCTAATCTCCTCTATTTCAATATCATGTTCAATCAATGTTTTTGTTAGAACCTTTTGGGATACTGTCAAATCATAAATTCGTATAGAATTGTCATCCATCAGTTTGAAATTAGCCATTTTCAATTCACTTTCTAAAATAAAGGCTGCCTTCTTACCATCGTTTACGATCACTTCAATAAAGTCGGCTTGATTACGATTAATCGTATCCATCGTTACTTCAGTAATGAGCCTACCTTCCTTGATGACACCTATCGTATCGGCCAATTGTTCAATTTCCCCTAATATATGACTAGAGATAATGATCGTAATGCCATACTCCGTACAGAGCATTTTAAAAAGCTCTCTCAACTCTTTAATCCCAATGGGATCTAGTCCATTAATTGGCTCATCTAAAATTAGGAGCTCTGGCTTTGTAATAATAGCGCGTGCAATACCTAGTCTCTGTTTCATCCCTAGTGAGAAATCTTTTACCCGTTTCTCCTCTGCATTTGTTAATTTTACAAGGTTAAGTACATGGGCAATTTCCTGCTTATTGTAATAGCCCATATATTCGCAATGCAGTTCTAAGGTTTCCCTAGCCGTTAATTTTTCATAGAAAATAGGATATTCAATAATCGTTCCCATTCTTTTTAATATTTCATACGAACGATCGGTCAACCTCTCACCAAATATTTCAACATCTCCACTTGTTGGCTTTGTCAGATTCGTTAGCATCTTCATAACTGTCGTTTTACCCGCTCCATTAGGGCCTAAAAAGCCATAAATCTCTCCCTTCTTCACGTTCATATTGACAGCAGAAACCACTTCTTTTCCTTCGTACACTTTCGTAAGCTGGTTTGTTTTCACAATATATGTCATGTCAATCTCTCCCTCAAATGTGGCTATTGTCATTATAAAAAATGAAACTCTCTAATTTATTACTGGATTCTTACAAATTCCTTAAGAGCATAAGAAAAGCCTGTAAAGCACAATAAAAGCTCTACAAGCTGTGATTTCAATACATCATTCGTTTTAATGCAATGGTAAAAATGGTCTTTTTATAGGGAATACTTGATAATTGGATGGAACCGTCCATCATTTCCACTAATCGCTTTGTAATCGTTAAACCTAGGCCACTCCCCTGGAAGGATTTATTGCGAGAGTCCTCTAGCGTATACATTCTCTCAAAAACACTATCAATATGGTATTCATCGATTCCTTTACCACAATCCCATACGTCTATAAAAATATTTGTTTCATCATTTCTTACAGTTAAACCAATTACATTACCATCCGCTCCATAGGCAAGAGCATTGGATAAAAGATTGTTGAGAACCCTATCTAACGCTTCTTCATTACCAAGGGCATACATAGGTGTTTCAGGGATTGTAATAGTAATATTTAGTCCCATGGACGTGACCATATCGTAAAATGATAATATATTTTTACGGCTAATTTCACAGACATTGATTTTAGTAATTGGATAATCTGTATCCCCTGCCTCTAATTTGGCAAGATCGAAAAATGTATGAATAATTTTTAATACTTCTAATGTTTTAGCATGTACACCCGCTAATAGTCTTTGACGCTCCTCTTCACTAGCTGAACCTTGAAGCTGAAGCATTTCAATATAGCCTAACACAACCGTTAAGGGCGTTTTTAAATCATGTGAAATATTGGCCAGCATTTTTTTCATAGAATCTTCCATTTTGCGATGGGTCGCCTGAACTTTTTGGTGATGGTCCAGCCAAGCGTTTATCGAAATAAGTAGCTGTTGAATTTGTGAATTGCTCGTAGTTACCAAAATCTTTTCGTTACTTTTTTCTTGAACAATGGCTTGGAGTTTTTCATTCATATATTGGATCGTCTGATTTTGTTCTTTTTTTGCTTTCCATTGAAAAATAACTATTCCTATAAGCACCACAATTATGATTAATAGAATGATTATCATATCTGTTATCCTTCAAACTTATAGCCAATTCCCCACAGCGTCTTAATATACTGGGGGTTGGATGGATCATCTTCAATTTTTTCGCGTAGCCTTCGAATATGTACATTAATAATATTTTCATCACCATAATATGCTTCTTGCCATATTAGCTGATAAATTTGCTCTTTCGTAAAAACTCGGTTACGGTTTGTTACAAATAGCTTTAAGATGGCAAATTCCTTTGATGTTAGCTTCACTTCTTGTCCATTTTTATTTATTGAGAAATTAACAATATCTATCTTTAAATGGCCTATAACTATTACATCTTGTTTGTGATCTATTTGTCCAGCGTATTTCGTAGCTCTTCTAATAACGGCCTTTACGCGAGCTGAGAATTCCAGCATAGAAAATGGCTTAGCAATATAATCGTCTGCCCCTAATCCCAACCCAAGCGCTTTATCTACATCACTATCCTTTGCGGACATAATGATGATCGGAAGTGCTGCCTGTTCTCGGATTACTTTTAAAACTTCCAATCCATTAAGCTTAGGAATCATAATATCTAGGATGACTAAATCAAAAGTTTGATGTAAACAATATTGTAATGCCTCTTCTCCATTATTTGCAGTGGTGACATCGAAACCTTCCAATATTAAAAAATTCGCTACCATTTCGCGAATAGCCTCATCATCTTCCACTAGTAAAATATGTTTTTGCATTTACATGCACCTCTCTCTACTAGAAAGTCAAAAATCACACTTCCATATCTATAGTATATTACCATATATATGATGTTAATTTAGTATTAATTTTAAAGGTCTCTATATAAAAAAAGCTGTCCCATCAACCATCACACAATGGTTTATAGAACAGCTTTTCTGTTTAATTTTCCACTTTTAAATCACAATCTTTAAGAGGAAGCATTTTTGTTTTATGTTTAATTTTGTACCCCAGCCATAGCAACAGGAACAATGGAATACCAATATAGGAAACAAGGATACCATACCAATCGATTGTACCCCCGATAAATGCTGTGTAATTCTGTCCAATTACGACAATCATACAAATAGTAAAGGCGAATAGTGGACCGAATGGGTATAGCTTTGCTTTATACGGTAATAGCTTTGGATCTAAACCCTGCGCCTCGAAAGCACGACGGAAACGATAATGACTAAATGCAATACCTAGCCAAGCAATAAACCCTGACATCCCCGAGGCATTTAAAAGCCAAATATAAACAACCCCATCACCAAAGAATGACGCTAAAAACGCTACACAGCCTACAGCTAACGTTGCGATCAATGCATAAATCGGAATACCTCGACGACTTAACTTTGCAAAAAATTTAGGAGCATGACCATCCACTGCTAATTGCCATAGCATACGTGAAGATGCATACAGTCCAGAATTTCCTGCTGATAGCATAGCCGTTAAAATAATGGCATTCATTAAGGAAGCAGCAAAAGCAATGCCTAAACGATCAAACACCAGCGTAAATGGAGATACAGCGATATCCTCCGATAATAAGCGCTCATCTGTGAATGGAATCAACATCCCTATAGCAGCAATAGCTAAAATATAAAATAAAATAATACGCCAAAACACCGATTTTACTGCCTTCGGTATATTTTTTCCTGGATCATCTGTTTCCCCTGCTGTAACCCCCAGTAACTCTGTTCCTTGGAATGAAAATCCTGCTGCAAGGAAAATACCAAATGTAGCAAGGAAGCCACCATGGAATGGTCCATCACTAATAAAGAAATTTGTAAAACCTACAGGTGCCTGTCCACCTAAAATACCAAAAATCATTAATATGCTAATAATAATAAATACAATGACCGTAGCCACTTTAATCATCGCAAACCAATATTCACTTTCACCATAGCTCTTTACAGACAATAAATTAAATGTCAGTACAATTACAATAAATAATACTGTCCAAAGTGCTGATGAGCTATCTGGGAACCAATATTTCATAATTAATGACACTGCCGCAATTTCTGCTGCAATCGTAATTGCCCAGTTATACCAATAGTTCCAGCCAAGTGCAAAGCCTAAAGCTGGATCTACAAATTTTGTCGCATACGTACTAAAAGAACCCGAGGACGGCATATATGCAGCCATTTCACCTAAACTTGTCATTAAGAAATATACCATAATACCGATTAACGCATAGGCAAGCAATGCGCCTCCCGGTCCTGCTTGTGCAATGGCGCCACCACTGGCTAGAAATAGCCCTGTACCAATTGTACCGCCTAAAGAAATCATTGTGATATGACGGCTTTTTAATTCTTTTTTCAGCTTCGGTGCTTTATGGCCGAGCTGATTTACTTTTATTTCACTCACGATATAGCTTCCTTCCTATTTATGAGGCAAAAAAATGCCATCACATGAACAATGTGATGGCTAAGTTAATCTCAGTTTTTCCTAAACGATAGCTCAACACGTTGTACAAACGTGACAGTTCTGTTCCTTTCGGAGACAGCCCCAGCATGAGGTTTTCAAGTCCCCTCACACTTCGGCAATATTTCCTTTCAGCTAATCTCTTCAATGCTTGTCATTTCAATTAGCTTACTTATAAATATCGCGACCTCTACCTCAATACAAACATGAGGCATATAATTATTAAATTTATGATGCTTACTATACTAACATAAGACCTAAGACATTTCAATATAACCATTAATGTTTTGTATTTTGTGAATTTTCCACTATTTTTAATAGTGTGATAAAGTGTTATAGTAGTTCAATTAGAATGGTTATAACAGGGGGAATTATTTTGACTTTACATGATCATTCCGCCAGCTACCCGAGCAGAAAAATTAGCTGGAAGGGAACAACCTTATTATTAGTTTTTGGAATAATATTTATAGCGTCTACATTACGAATGCCACTAACTGTTGTGGGTCCAATTGTATCCTTTATCCGTGACGATCTTGGTATTTCCAATGTTCTAGCCGGTTTTTTGACAACTATTCCATTGCTTGCTTTTGCCATTATATCACCGTTCGCACCAGTTGTAGCACGAAAACTTGGGCTTGAGCTAACCTTATTTTTATCCACTATTTTATTGGCCTTAGGAATTGTACTACGCTCCCTTGGTACAACAGGGTTACTTGTATTTGGCACAGTGCTCATTGGCGTAGCCATATCATTTGGAAATGTGTTGATTCCAGGTTTATTAAAATTAAAATTTCCATACCATGTAGGGTTACTAATGGCATTTTTTACTATGTCTATGAACTTAACGGCTGGACTTGGAGCAGGTATTAGTTATCCAATAGCTAATTCTTCTCTAGGTTGGCAAGGAGCATTGGCTGTAGCGCTTATATTAGTCGTATTAACGATTTTAATTTGGATACCTCAATTGAAATTGAATAAGCCAGAACCAGCTACTATGGCCAAGAAAACAGGTAAACCCCTTTGGAAATCACCTGTTACATGGGCAGTAACCGGTGCAATGGGCTTACAATCTTTATTATTTTATACGACAGCAGCTTGGATTCCTGAAATTTATATTGCGCAGGGATTGGCTCCTGATAAAGCTGGTTGGATGTTTTCCATTATGCAATTCTCACAAGTCCCCATGGCATTGGCTGTCCCCATTATTGCTGGTAAAATGGCTTCACAAAGACCACTTGTCTTTATGTTTACATCGTTCTATTTAGTAGGATTTGTCGGCGTTGTAATGGAATGGACAACGTTGGGGATATTATGGATGATCCTTCTAGGTTTAGCAGGTGGAGCTTCATTCGCATTAGCAATGATGTTCTTTACACTCCGTACGCGTACAGCATTTGAAGCCGCTGATCTATCAGGGTTTGCACAATCATTGGGCTATTTATTCGCTGCCATTGGGCCGATTCTATTCGGATACCTCCATGATTTATTTGGTGGTTGGAATATTACAGGTTGGCTCTTTGTTGTTGTAGCTATGACACTCTTCTTATGTTCCATGCGAGCTTCTAAAGATGAATATGTCTATTAAATTTAAGCAGATTGGGAAGCTGAGCCCATCTGCTTTATCTATATAACATTTCTTTTTTTAATGTTTTAGTAAGGCTAGCAGTTCCTTAATTTCCTCTGTTGTGCTCTTGGTACGTGCCTTAATAGCAGTAAAAACAGGGATTGCCTCTTGAAGGAGTAAAAAACTAAAATAATAATAGCCTAAAAAAGCTTCTGGTTCATAGCCTCTAGGTGTATCTTCCTCCCATTCAAGCTCATCATCCTCTTCATTTTCCACCCATAAATATCTCTTATCCAAAAGCTCCTGCATCGTTGAAACGTTATATGTTGAATCTTGATAATTTTCAGTTATCGCATGTGCCACAGCTAAATAAAGCTCTATTTCTGCTAAGGAGACTTCCTCTACATTTTTACTTGAGAGCTTTTTTAAAAGAATAAGTACAACCCATGGCGTCACCTGCCAAAGTGTTCCTTGATGTTCAATTAGTTCAGTCAGCTCTTGATATTGTTTCTGTTCAATTAGACGAGGAATGTCTGTTCCTCTGCCATAAGGTGTCGTCAATTGTTGCCAAGGGATATTCGAAATATTTTGGGTCAACATCTTGAATTTCCTCTCTCCCAAAAAGGTACTTAGGAGCTGTTCGTTTATGAACAACTCCTTTAAAGTTAATAACATGGTTTCTGATAAAAATAATTGGGCGTATGGTAGGTATTTATATAAGGCTTATGGAATATATGAGTGGTCGCAGGGGAAAGTGGTGGGATTAACCATGTCCAGTTACCCGTAACTTCTCGCCCTGCTAATTCCTCAGCTTCCTCAAATAATTTAAACTGCTGAGCAGCAGTATGATGATCTACAATGCTCACACCATCCTCTTTAAAAGAATGAAGGACAGCTATATTGAGCTCCACTAATGCTCGGTCACGCCAAAGAGAAGCTTGTTTGGTTGTATCCAGATTAAATATATCCGCAATAGCTGGCAGCATATTATAGCGCTCATAATCGGCTAAATTGCGTGCCCCAATTTCAGTTCCCATATACCAGCCATTAAATGGAGCCGCTTGAAAATCAATGCCAGCCATTTGAAAACGCATGCTCGAAATAATAGGAACAGCATACCATTTTAACTCTAATTTCTCTACATCCTCCGATTCAGGATGTCGTATTGGAACCTCTAAAATATACTCAGCAGGAATCGTAAATAGCTGGGGAGCACGGCCGTCTACCTGTATGACGAGTGGTAACACATCAAACGGCGTATACTCGCCTTTCCAGCCCATCGATTCGCATATTTTTGTAAAAGTGATAGAATGTGCATCCCCAATAATGCCCTCTTCTGTCTCGTAGCCTGCGTAACGAATTAGCTGATGATTCCAAATCCGTACTCTATCAGTTGCAAACACTGTTATAGTTGGACGAATTTTCCCATGATTTGTGGCATACTCAATATGCTCTAGTAACTTTTGAAAAATGCCCTGTTCATCTAAAACTTCTCGTGCATCTACAACATGTAATGATTGCCAAAACAGCCGTCCAATACATTTATTGCTATTACGCCATGCAACTCGTGCGCCAAAAACTAGCTCCTCTGTAGTAGGCTTATATTCCCCTGCACTTTTAATCTGTTGTAATCTATTTTCTAACCAAAGTTTGGATTCATTTTGTTCCAGCTGGTATTGATTTAAAAAACATTGTATCTCCTGTATATTCATATCGATTCCTCCACTTATCCTCATATTAGAGGAACAAGTCAATAAGCACCATGAAAATAGCTAGTGAAAAAACATACATATTGCATATATGAAATAGTTTGTTCAAATTTAGTAGGAAGCATCGCTCCAGATAGTTTGAATTGAATTGAATTGAATTGTAGTACTCCTTTAAACGAGCCTATAAAAAAGAAAGGGATTATTAGCATTTGGGAGAAGGAAATGAATTTAGACCTAACATTCAAAAGCTACAAAACCTTATCAAAAGATTTTTAGCTTTTAAACATGTTTATGAAAAGACATAGAAAAAAGCATGTAGCACACAACTGTGCTACATGCTTGATGACCCGTACGGGATTCGAACCCGTGTTACCGCCGTGAAAGGGCGGTGTCTTAACCACTTGACCAACGGGCCGTGGCTCCGAAGGCAGGACTCGAACCTGCGACAACCTGATTAACAGTCAGGTGCTACTACCAACTGAGCTACTTCGGAATAATGATGGGCCTAAATGGACTCGAACCATCGACCTCACGCTTATCAGGCGTGCGCTCTAACCAGCTGAGCTATAGGCCCATTTTGGAGCGGGTGATGAGAATCGAACTCACGACATCAGCTTGGAAGGCTGAGGTTTTACCATTAAACTACACCCGCAAATAATGGTGGGTCAGGACGGAATCGAACCGCCGACACTTAGAGCTTCAATCTAATGCTCTACCAACTGAGCTACTGACCCGAAATGGAGGAGGTAGAGGGATTCGAACCCCCGCGCGGTGTTACCCGCCTGTCGGTTTTCAAGACCGATCCCTTCAGCCAGACTTGGGTATACCTCCAAAAATATTAAAATGGTGGAGCCTAGCGGGATCGAACCGCTGACCTCCTGCGTGCAAGGCAGGCGCTCTCCCAGCTGAGCTAAGGCCCCATTTATAGATGGTCGGAATGACAGGATTCGAACCTACGACCCCTTGGTCCCAAACCAAGTGCTCTACCAAGCTGAGCTACATTCCGAAAACATGAATAAATTGGCGCGCCCGACAGGAGTCGAACCCATAACCTTCTGATCCGTAGTCAGACGCTCTATCCAATTGAGCTACGGGCGCAAAATTAATAAAAAATGATGAGCCATGAAGGACTCGAACCTTCGACCCTCTGATTAAAAGTCAGATGCTCTACCAACTGAGCTAATGGCTCGTAAAAGAAAAAATGGCTGGGGTACTAGGATTCGAACCTAGGCATGACGGAATCAAAATCCGTTGCCTTACCGCTTGGCTATACCCCAATTTTAAAATGGGGCGACTGATGGGAATCGAACCCACGAATGTCGGAACCACAATCCGATGCGTTAACCACTTCGCCACAACCGCCACTATATAATAACAGCCATATATGAACGAGTACCTCAATACCTGGCAGGGGCAGTAGGAATCGAACCCACACCAAAGGTTTTGGAGACCTCTATTCTACCGTTGAACTATGCCCCTAAAATGGTGGAGGGGGACGGATTCGAACCGCCGAACCCTAAGGAGCGGATTTACAGTCCGCCGCGTTTAGCCACTTCGCTACCCCTCCAAGGGAATGGTGCCGGCGATAGGAGTCGAACCCACGACCTACTGATTACAAGTCAGTTGCTCTACCAACTGAGCTACACCGGCAATAAAAAAATGGCGGTCCCGACCGGGATCGAACCGGCGATCTCCTGCGTGACAGGCAGGCATGTTAACCGCTACACCACGGGACCAAAATGGTGGAGGATGACGGGCTCGAACCGCCGACCCCCTGCTTGTAAGGCAGGTGCTCTCCCAACTGAGCTAATCCTCCATAAAAAATAAGCGAAGCGACGTCCTACTCTCACAGGG
>NZ_DJAY01000007.1:0-215165 GCF_002429815.1 Lysinibacillus sp. UBA5990 | reverse complement strand
CACATGCAAGCAAAAACAACTTCGGAAATGCTATAATATTTCCCATAAAAAATACCGTACATAGTTTCTTATGTACGGTATTTTTTTATCGTTTATCTCAAACATATATATAATAGAAGAAACTCATGTGAATTTTGATTCACTTCCCTCATAGATTCCACTTTTAGTTTCTCTACATGAGCCAAAAGGATACTTTTCTCCTATAATAACCTGGTATATTTTATGGTATTTCTAACATTTGACTCTTAACTTGATTCTGTAACTTTGTTAAAATGATATCAGTTTAGGAGGGTAAAACTATGAAAAAACTATCAATTTTTATGTTACTCACGATACTTATTAGCGTAATCATTTCGCTACCCCAAAAGGCCTATGCTGATGAGCTATCAGGACATATGCATGAAAGTGGTCTGCGTTATTTGATTTCCAAAGGAGCCTTGCTGAAAGATGCAAATGGCAGCTATCGTCCGAATGATACTGTTACACGCGGTGAATTCGCCACATACATAGCAAAGGCTTTAAACTTAGAGACAAAGGATAATATTACGTTTACAGATGTCTCTGACACATATTTATTTGCCAATGAAATCAAGCTTGCCGCTACTGCTGGCATAATTACCGGCTACACAGATGGGACATTTAAGCCAGATGCACGTATTACAAGAGAGCATATGGCCGTTATGTTAATTAGAGCAGTGGATTATTTAAAAATCCCAAAAGGTACTTCCTCTATTACATTTAAAGACAATGCTACAATTTTCAAAGATTTTCGTCAGGACATTGCCATAGGTGCTCAATTAGGGCTTATTAAAGGAAGCTCTAACGGCATGTTTTTACCTAGAGACAATGCTACAATTGCTGAAGCATCAACTTTTATACTTCGCTTAATTCTCCTTGCTGATACTGTTGAAAATAATAATGGGAATACTGATAACAATGGTAATAATGGAAATTCCAATAATAATGGGGACTCTGGTAACGACAATAACTCAGGTAACAATAATAATGCGCATGCATTTATCGTTAAAGAAATCTCAAATGGTAATCTCGTAGACAAGCAATCTTATGCTAGTTTTGAAGCTGCTGAAAAAGCGATGACAAACAGTTCTTTAGTGGTTACTCAAAATAATAAGATTATAAAAATGTCTTCCGGTATTATTGTCACAAATAATTATGTCGCATTAAATTCCGAAACAATTAAGGATCAAATTGCCGTTGCTGCTAATACAGAAATGGAGTATCTAGGTAGTGATGCGACTCAAGTAAGGGTACGCTTAGCTGGACAAGTTGGTTCTTTAAAACAAGCAGATGTTACCTTGATCCCTTCCGCTTTAGTAAAGGGACGCGCTTATTATACAAATGAAAATGGTGAAATTAAACATACCTTATATGATTATAAAACCAATAAGTACTCATCTAGTTACGTCTACGGCAAAGCACCTAGCTTTATGAAGCAAGGTGAAAAATACTTTAGCTGGGATGGTATTACTTTTACGAATGTAAACGGCTCTTCAAAGGGAGAAGGCTATAATTACTATCAATTCTTACCTGCTCGTGCTACGACACAATATACAGCTGAAGAAATTGATCAATATATTATGCAAAAACTAGCTGAAGTTGAGAGCTCAGGTGCTTCTATTTACAAAGACGCAACGACAAAAAGTAAACTCATTGGTTTAGGCACCGAGTTAAAAGATGTCGAAGCGAATGCCCATATTAACGCCATGCTTATTTTAGCACTGGCACAGCATGAGAGTGCCTACGGGATGAGTGATCATGCTCAAAATTTGAATAACCTATTCGGTTTATATGTGTATGACACAAATCCACTAAACAAAAAGTTTGATAGTGTTGGCGCAAACATTAATGAGCTTGTCGAAAAGTTCTTGCAACCTAATTACATTATGCCTGGCGGTCGTTATACAAATGGTTCAGTCGTTGGCTCTAAAGCAATTGGATTTAACGTAAAATACGCCTCTGACCCTTTCTGGGGTGCCAAAATTGCTGGACACTACTATCGTGCAGAAAAAACATTAGGCTATAAAGATGCTAGTAACCCGTATAAAATTGCACTAACAACAACAGCTGGTCTAAATGTTCGTGCTGATGCATCCACACAACAAAGTCCATTATTCACCTTTAATAAAAGTAATATGCCTGTTATCGTCACAGATACAGGTGCTAATGGTTGGTATCAAGTTATTTCAGATAGATCGCACTCAGAACCCGCTTTTATTAGTAAGGATTATATTAAATTCATCGCTACCGTAAAGTAAAACTAAAAGGCTACCTCTCTTAACAATGGAGGTAGCCTTGTTTATTTTTTGGAAAACTGGGTACTTATATAAGTAAAGAGAAAAAACGACCCCAAAGCTAGTAAACTTTGGCATCGCCTCTTCAACTCTTATTGTTTTTTATAGTATTGCAAAATACCATTATAAATAGATTCTGCAAATAGATTTACGTATTGATCATTTGTCATTTTATTGTGATCCTCAGTGTTTGTTAAGAAACCGAGCTCCACTAGAATAGATGGAATGACCATATTACGAATTACGTAGTACTGTTCTTGTTTAACACCACGATTTTTCATATTTAAATTGCTAACAATTTGGTTATTTACAAATGTGGCTAAATCTATGTCTTCCTGATACATATCTCCTGTAGATATAGCATAATATGTTTCAGTACCTTGTGCTGACGTATTGGCAGCGGAATTGACATGGACACTAACAAAAATCTCACCGTAGTTTGCTTGCGTGAAATCTACTCGATCTTGTAATGATGGGTACGTATCACCAGTACGTGTCATATACACTTTGGCACCAGCATTCTCTAGTAATTGCTTTACTTGCGTGCTGACCTTTAATGTAATGCTCTTTTCAGAAACAGAACCTTTTACTGTCCCTGGATCTTTACCACCGTGACCTGGGTCTAAGATGATAACGCGATTTTGCAAAGGTTTAGCGGTCTGATTTAATAGTTTTAAATAAGATTTATGAACATAACCAGTTTGTCCATTATAAGAGATTTCTGCCCAGTAACCGCTGATGCTATTAACTTGGACATACTCTCCTTTATTCAGCTTGAAAAGTACTGCTGACGTCGAATTACTTTGACTGCGCACATTTAGATTAGCAACCGTTACTCTTCCCAGTACATCTCCTGAAGTAACAGGTGGTATCCCTGGATCTGGATCTGGATTAGGTTTCTCTTCTTCAACCGTATCCGTTGTACTATTGGCTACCACATACCCTGGTAAACCATTCACTTGTGTTAAATAGTAGCCACCTACTGTTTTATACACTGGTAATTTTACATTTGCTTTAATCGTTGAAATTACTTTTGCTGAAGAAGTTGGCTTCACATATAAGTTAACAGCATTTTTTGTCGTTACTTCTTTTTCGACTGCTCCTAACGCATTGCCATCTGCATCTAAAAATTCAGCATATTGTTTAAAAATATAAGCATAAGCACCTTTATAAGATACTTTTAACCAATTACCTTCAACTGCATATACTGATAATTTACCGCCTGTATTGACTTTACCTACAATGTTCGTAGTTGAAGCGCTATCCGTTGATTTACGAATATTTAAACCATCTGTAGTTACTTTTACTAAACCAATAACCTGAGATGTATCAGGTACAGTTACACCTTTTACAGGCAATTCTAAACGATATTTCTCATTTTTTGCACGTGACACAAATAATGAGAATTGTGAACGTGTCACCGTGCTGTTTGGTAAATACGTTTTACCTGTCCCATTAGTGATACCATTATAATAGATTGTATTGATATATTTCACATATTCGTGTGTGATCCCTACATCTGTAAATGGTGAATCGATTCCCTCATACTCACTTGTATCTAAATTAAATGCCTTTGTTAAGACATAACTCATTTCTCCACGAGATAGAGCTTTGTTTGGTAGGAATTCACCTTTTATATTTTTGTCAAAGAAACCTAATTGTACAGCACGTTCTATATAACCTGACATTTCAGTGCCTACTGTAACATCTGAAAAGCTAGATTTATTTACGACTAATGGTTTGTTTCCGGAGGCAACGACAACCATTTTGGCTGCTTGTCCTCTCGTTACATTGTTATTTGGGCCAAAAACTCTTTTACCATTCACAAAATAGCCTTGGATAACACCCAAACTTACTAAATAATTAATTTCTTCATAGGCTGGGTGATTTTTAGTGACATCTTCAAATGTAATATTTGAGTTGGTAGCTGCACTGACACTTGCACTATGTATCGTAAACATAGAAGCCGAAATGAATAAGACGCACAAGATAAGACTAATTTTTTTGATGTTCAATGTCTTATTTCCTCCCTTCTTGTTCTCTTAACGTGTCCATTTTAACAAAATTAGCTAAATAATGCATCATACAATAGAACTGTTAAATTATATTTTCCATATCACTTCCTCTCCTAAGTAGTTATCATAAAAATAGAAGAGTCTGCGATTGCAAACCCTTCTTCCATTATACGCTATTCAAAAGATCAATTCTTGCAATTTATGACAAAATTTACATGTGAAATTTATTGTTGAATTCTTTCAATAAAAACTTTAAGTTGGTTGATTTTTAGTAATTCATCAGAGCCGAAGCTTCCATCTCCATCGCCATTTGTAACACCATTAGAAGCAAGGATAGAAACATAATGACTAGCCCAGTTATTTTGAGGAACATCGCTGAATGCTACTGCTTCTCCTTGGTTTTCAAGACCGAAAGCTAGTACTAAAACTTTAGCGATTTGTGCACGTGTAATTGGTGACGACGGGTTGAACTTACCGTTCGCATCACCTTCAAAGATACCTAATTTTTCAACAGCGGCAATAGCACCTGCATTTGCGCTTGTTGGTTTTACATCTACAAAATTAGTAGTTGTATTAGAAGTATCTAAGTTTAAAGCTTTTGCAATTTGTACGGCAACTTCTGCACGAGAAGCATATACTGAAAAGTCAATTGCAGCTTTTTTAACTTCAGCTTGTTGTTGTGAATCAAATGTTGCCACACGCTTTGCCCCTACATAACGAGATCCCCAATAGTATGGATCGTTAACATTCGAATAGCTAACACCTTGACCCGTTTGCGAGTGGATCATATTACCATCACCTATGTATATACCCACATGTGAAATACTACTACCACTTGTATTGAAAAATACTAAATCACCAACTTGTAGATCACTCTTTGCTACTGCATTACCTTGTTGATATTGAGAGCCTGATGTACGATTTAATTGAATGCCTAAGTCAGAAAATACTTTAGAAGTGAATCCAGAGCAATCAAAACCACTTGTTGTTGTACCACCGTATTTATATGGAATACCTAAATATTTAGATGCTGTATCAGTGAC
This sequence comes from Lysinibacillus sp. UBA5990, assembly GCF_002429815.1. Lineage (NCBI taxonomy): Bacteria > Bacillati > Bacillota > Bacilli > Caryophanales > Bacillaceae > Lysinibacillus > Lysinibacillus sp. UBA5990. The sequence continues at coordinate 209,795 of NZ_DJAY01000007.1, read as the reverse complement.
ATCTTCTTTTGTCGCTGCTTCAGCAGTATTTATATGAGTTGTTGAAAATAACATAAAAGATGCAAAAATCGGTAATAACCATTTCTTATTCATACTTTTGTTATACCCCTCTCAAAACTTTTTTGCCTATACATAGACTATCACAAAAGAAGCACTTGTTATTTTTCATTTGTGTAACGGTTTTAGACAGCAAAAAAACGCTGTAATACCAACGTTTGGTGGTATTTCCAGCGTTAAATGAAAGACTTTTTTATCATATTTTGGAGATTCCGTAACATTCCTGTAATATTAGAGATTCTTTGTTACATAACAACTTATTGACTAGAAAACATTTGGACCCAATAGTAATTTCTTTTGCTATCCTGTGCTATTGCAACACCTGTATTCGTATAGTGTTCTTTCAGAATATTATCCCGATGACTAGGTGAAGCCATCCATGCCTTTACAGCAATCTCAGGAGTTTGGATATTTCTCGCGATATTTTCTCCAAAGCTCGTGTAGTCATAATCAAATAAAGTTGCTAAATCCCATGGGGCACCATAAAACGGCGAAACATGTTCAAAATAATGGCGCTTCACCATATCCTGCGCTTTAATAATCGCGATTTGTGTCAATTTGGGATCATAATTAACAGGTTCTAGCTTTTTCTTTTGTCTTTCAACATTAATTAACTCAATAACCTTTTTCGACCACTCTGTAGAAAGGTTGACTGTTGGAATATAATCCTTTGCCAAATAATCATAGGCCACTTCCAATTTGTTTATTTTTTGCTGAAAATAAATACTTCGTTCAACAAACACCGCAAATTGGGCACGTGTCACTAGCTGATCAGGTGCAAAATGTTTAACATCTACCCCACTTATAATACCGATATCTGCAAGTGATTCAATATAATTATGGGCCCAATGCGTGTCAGGTATATCCGCAAATTGGGTATTATTTTTGCCGTCAACTTTAAATTGATACGCTAATGCAAGCATTTTCGCCACCTGCATTCGCTTTAACGGCTCCTCAGGATGAAAAGCTTCCCCTTTTTGGATAACCCCTAATTTAACAAGCTGACAAATCTCTTTGTAATAAGGATGAGTCACTGGTACATCCTTAAAATTCACAGTATTTGCAATGTCTACATTGCTTTGAATAGAACGAGCAATAGCAGCAGCAGCCTCTGCCCTTGTAATTGCCTGCTCTGGTTTAAATTTGTTATCGTTATATGTAGTCATATATTGTTTTGTAAGCATATGTTGTATCGAAGCGTTTGCCCAATATGAATTCGAAACATCCACGACATTGGCAGATGCCGCTTCTACCTGACTTAAACTAGTTAAACTTCCTATGGTTGCAGCTATTGAAAGGACAACGATACTCAGTATTTTTTTCAACAGGGCTACCTCCTCAATCTGTCAAATATGTAGCAAACGGCGCTTTTTCATCACTGAAGGCAGGAAACGAAAAATCACCATACATACTATATGATACGAAATCCAAATAAGATAGTTTCACTTTTTTTGGAAAAAAATAAATAGATTCATCATCTATCATTATAAAAGGAGTTTTCCCTTACTATTCGTTGGGAAAACTCCTTTTTTCTCATACTATTGAATCATTTTAAGATATTCTTCTAAAATACGGTAGTTATACACTAATCCCTGTTGCTCTATCGACAATGAGCTGTAGTCTTTTTGAGCTGCTAGCACTTTTTTCTCAAATGATGAGCTATCTGGATCGATATTTCCAATCGCTTGAACAACCTTGAGAACCGCAGCTACATCTTTTTCAGCCTGTTTGAGTAAGTCTTCATTGATGACTTGTCCCCGTACTTTAGAATCCAGTGCCTTAAAAGCAGCCACGGCATTGGCCACATCTTCTATATATGTTGGGGAGCTTGGAGAAAGTCCCGCAATTAATTCAACGACCTTTTTGACATCGGCCATACTTTTCTCTGCTTCTAATAGAATTGAATAATTGGAGATACGCTGTTTATCTGTCGTATTCAAACTATCATATTCTTTACGTACGGCTTCAACCATACCAAAGTAGAATTTATCCTTAGGATTCAATTTTGCAATGTTATTATAAACCTTTATCACGTTGTCTAAGGATAGTAATAATTGGTCATTATACACATAGCGTCTTTGATCCGCATTCAGCTTATCATAAGCTTTTAAAATCTTTTGATATTGACTATCCATATCCTTGGCTGTTAAAAGTCGATCAATATCCTCCACAATACTTATAACGGGTTTAATCAGCTTTTCTTGGTCTTGTAATACTCTGTAGTTTTGCACAGCTCGTTGCTGATCCTTTGGTAAAGCGTTATAAGCAGCACGAACTTCTTGAATGCGTTTAACATACTGCTTCGGATCAACAGATGGTAAAGCATCAATCATTTGCATTACATTGCCAGCACCTAGGATACTTGACTCAGCAGCCTGCAATAAGTAATAGTTTGACACATATTGCTGCAAATCGGCAGGTAGTGCATCATATAGTGAACGCGCTCTTGCTGTATCTTGAAGGAATGTATTACTTGAAGATTTTAGTTTATTAATCACTTCTACTACATTGGATACAGGCTCATATTTTAGGAGTACATCAATATTGTCGATGTATTTCTTTTGATCTTTTGATAGTTTGTCATATGATTTACGGACAGAGTTGACCTTACTAACAAAGCTTTTCGATTCTGGATCAAGTTCATTAATTTGTACCATCACAGTTAAAATAGGTTTAACCTCTTTTTCACGTGTTGTTAAGTCTTTAATATTCGTCACTAATTTCTTTTGATTAGATGACAGCTTATCATAGGCAACACGTGCATTCATCAACTTCGTTAAGTAGTCTGCATCTTGCACTTCTGTTAATTTAATTAGCTCAATTACGCCCTCAGCTAACCCCTGTTCATTTTCAGCAGCTACCAGTGCATCATAGTTGATAATGGCCGTTTTCTTCTCTTCCGTTAGTGCATCGTAAAGCTCACGTGCTGTTTTCATATCTTGGTAGAATGTTTTACTTGTTGGCTTTAACGTAGCGATCAGGCCAATTAATGAAGCCACATCCTCGACAGCTGTAAGATTCGCATAATTCGTCACATGCTTTTTCGAAACTTCATCAAGGGCATTATAAGCCTTACGTGCGGCAAGTACCTTTTTTGTATAATCCTTACTTGATGGGTCCAAGGCAGTGATCAGCTGAATAACCTTGATAACAGCTTTATTGCTCTTCTCATAATTGCTTAACGTTTTTGCCTGCTCCACAAGCTTCTGCGCATTTTTATCCAATGCTTTATACGCTACTGTTAACTCGGCTACCTTTTGTACAAATGTGTCTGGATTCTCATTTGCTAATGCAAGAACACGTTCATCGAATGCCTTTGCCATATCGATATAAGATTGTGCTTTTGTAAGATCAGGATAATTAATAACCTGGGATTGATCTGCTAATGCAGTGTATGCATCTGTCGCTGCTTTCACATCATCCTTATACGTTTTTTTAGAAGGATTTAATGCATTAATTTTCACAATTACATCTATTACAGGTACAACATCTTTTAAATTCTTATAATTTTTGACATAGGTCTTATTTTTGTCATCTAGCTTAGCGTATGCTGTATAAGCTGATTTGGCTTTTGAAATATAGCTCTTAGAGGATGGATCCAATTTTTCAAATTGTGAGATGACACTCACAACGGTTTTATATGATTTCTCTAAATCTGTTAAGACTTTAATATTCGTTACACGGCTTTTCGCTGAAGATGGGAGGCCATCATAAGCAGCTCGTGTAGCTAAAATATCTGTGATCATATCATTTGATTGACTTAGTTTTGATATTTGCTCAATTACACCTGCTATCACTAAATCTTCATTTAATAGATTGGATAATTTCTCTTCAATTTTACTTTTCATTGCCGCCAATGGAGCCGCGTCATCACCATTACCAGCATTTAACGCCGCCACTTTTGATTGCAGGTCCGTAATTTGAGTCTTGTAATCTTGCATTGTCGGTTTTAGGGCATTCGCTTGTTTCGATAAAGTCGCATATTGGAATAAAAGTTTTAAGCGGTCATTTTTTTGCACAAACACCTGTTCTTCCACAGTTAATTTGTCAAAAGCCGATTGAGCAGCAAATGTTTTGCTCTCAAATGAAGAAGCTTTAGGATCAATACTATCGATTAATTTATCCACGCTTAAAGATGCATTGTAAACTTTCTCCCACTTTGTTAGCTCGGCAAGATTATTGACAATTTTTTTGACATTCGCCACGTTAATAGCCGTGCCAGTTGTTGCTGGTGGCACATCATAAGCAGTACGAGCATCTTTTATCGCTTTCACTTTATCTGGAGCACTTGCACTTGCAATGGCCACAATAAGTTCTTCAATTTTCTCAGCAGAAGCAATATTTGCTATTGCTATATTTAAATCAGCTGTATTTTTCACAAGTTCTTTATCAATTGTTAATAAATCATACATACCTTTAATCGAATTTACTTCTGTCCGATAAGCTGTCTCATTGGATACACGCAGCGCTGAAATTCGTTTAGAAATATCAGCAGCCTTTTTATATTGTTCGAATGTAGAATAGTTCGCCACTAACTTTTGTGAAGTTTCATCTAAAGCGTTGTAGGATTTTTCAATAGCTGTTACGGCACTAATGAAACTTGTTGCTGAAGTAAAGTCTGCTGGTTTTTTAGCTATTAATTGAGTAATACTTTGTGAAACTTTATCTATGGATGACAGACCCGCTATAGCATCCTTATATTTTTTAAAAGGTGTTACCGTATCATTGTTTGGATTATAAGCTTCTATCGCTTTCTTTTGATCTGTTGTTAGTAAGTTATAAGCTGTTGTAACTTTATCTAGTACCGAAGAGATAGCTGGATAATCTGTTGGGTTTTGCTTAAATACATCAACTAAAGCATCAAGCTCTGTAGCAGTAGTTTTTACTGCCGCTGCATCGCCAACTAGTTTAACTAATTTCGCAATATCTACTCCTTTGCCCTTAAAATAGTTATTGCGATCAGCCTCTTTATAGCCATATTGTAAGACTGTTCCTCGAACCGTATTGGTGATGCTGCTAGCACTATTCGCAAATGCTGCATCGACAGCTTCTTCAAATTGTTTTTGTACAAATAAATATGATTGATTTGTCGTTTCATTACCTAAAAAACTTTCATATTCTGTTTCTACAGCTTTCACATCGGCTATAAATGTCTTACTAGTATAAGAGACTGCACTAATTTTCTTCCAAATTGCTTGGAGTTCATTTAATAGGCGACGTTGCTCCACTACATAGTCGTATTTTGCTTGAATAAGCGCCTTTTCATTGTTATCAAATCCAAGGTCATTCGAATTTTGTACAATTTTGATATCACCATCAGCTATAACCATCTCATTAGCAGTTGAATTCTCTGATAATTTACCGAATTGGGCAATGAGCTGTTCCTTTGTCGTTGCAGCCGCTACAGGGTTGACATAGGAAACTTGCTCCGTTTGTGCTATGACACGAGATTGTGCATTATTTTCCTGTGCATTTGCTATAGCTGTTGGTGCTAATAATAGACTTGTTATAACACCTGCTGTCAATTTTCGATTCAATCGAACCACCCTTTCATTTTTTATGTATAGGAAAATGATTGTGTTCATTTTCATTTATCTTGAAATGGCATGTGAATCCTCTTTTTAGGAAAGTGCGCAATCAAGATAAAGCATCCGAAGATCATTGAGATTTATTTCGAGCAAAACCGAAAAAATCTGGACATAATTACGCAGTGACGTAATTAATTAATCATTACTTTAGTATCGGTGTAAATTGCATGTTTTCAAGCCATTCTATTATATTTACAAAATAATGGGCGTCAAAAGTAGTTTTTCAAAATTACTAGCTAGAAAAACAGGAAGTTATTTCAATTATACTATACAATAGATTTAACTTGATTCTTCGGATTTCGAATGCCTACAGAATCATAATAAAGCCTCTGGCAGATAATACAGATTTTTGAAAATGAGCTTTCGAGTAAATATGAAAAAATGTGACACGAATCCGCCGAGGTGTAAATGGTATTAGGATGTTTTTCATCCATCGACATGTAATGACAAAATACGTTTTTTCAACGAAATTATTGGAAAAAAACAGCTATTTTCATATGTCATAATGTCTTTACAAGGTGTATACTACATCTTTGATATCCTATTTTGGAAGAAAGGACGCTGTTTATGTTTTACCATTATAAGTTCTGGCATAGCTTAAAAAATCCTACCTACTTTACAAACACCGTAGAAAAAGGCGAGATCATTGGATATAAAAAACGTGCATTAACGGTGTTCATCCTTTTCATCCTATTGTTTGCTGCTCGCGAATATTGGGGAATGGGGACAGAAAATCTAACGTCCTTATTTGCAATGGATTTACAAAATGAATACTATGTAGCACGCGTACTTTCCATGCTTGGTGCCATTTTATGGGCGATTATTTATTTTTGCTTCCATTATTATGGTGTTACCTATCTATTACATCTATTAACGGACATTCCTTATATTTGGATAAAAAGAGTCCAGCTTTATGTTGTTGCCTTCCTGCTCATTGAAAAAGCATTCCTGTTTGCTGTCTTCTATAGCGTTGGCTATACAACGATGTTTTCATTCTTTTCTTTGGCACCCGCTGCCCTACAGGTCATTGAAACTGATTTCGTATTATTTACAATCAATCAATTGACAGTAACGACCGTTTTAATCATTATTGTGCAGTATCTATTCCTGTCGAAATGGGAGGAAGAAGCTAGTAGAAAAATGTTAGTAGTCAAATTGATTGGCGTACAACTATTTATGGCCTTATTTGTAGGCATGATTAGTGTACTACCCATTAAAGAATGGATTGCTAGGGGGTTAGGATGATGGCATTTATCAAGACAAAACCATGGACAAGTATAGGTATTGTGTTGGCGATGCTCATAATCGGTATAAATGCTTATTTTGTTTTCAAAGAAGATAGCACCGTGACACGATCCTACTTTATTGACGAATTTCAGAAAGCCTATATCGGCACAAATACAGAGCGTGTCAATAAGGAAACTATTGTTGCACCTGCCGAAACATATACCATTACAGCTGATGCAACAAAGTTATCCGCTGTCAATGTAAAGCGTGGTCAAGAAGTAAAGATGAATGATTTACTCGCTACCTTTAAAACAGATGAAGTAGACGAGGAGCTTACAAAGCTTGAATCAGAACGTACCGCCTATGAAACAGAATTAAATGATTTACTAGATGCACTTGATCAAATTGAAGATGATTACGACGACTCGAATCCAAAAAGCTCTATTAATACCGATCAAATCAATGATAGATTGTCTGTTACATTAAAATTAGAGCTTGCTCAACAAAATTCACTGTCGACAGCAGTTGCACTGTTAAATCGACATATTGCTGAAACGAATCGTCAAATTGCACTCATTGAAGCGCAAATTACACAAATAGAGTCTCGCCAAGGTATTATCAGTCCAATCGACGGTATCGTGTCAGCGGTGAATGAAGAAGCTGGTGCTTTAACCTTTGAAATCTATTCTAATGAAAAAGCCATGTATGCTTATTTATCAGAGAAAGAATGGCAAAAAGTACAGGAAGGCCAAACGGCTGATTTTAAGGTGAAACATGTCAAAGATGCATTATCTGGCATCGTATTAGAAAAACAAATGATTGCTACAGATGATGAAACATTTTGGGCAAATGAATTAGCCAAAACAACAGTCCTCCCGCAACCAACAAATTATGAAATAGTCCTGCAACAAGATGAGCCAATAGAGGATGTACCGTTTTCAACAACTGGCAAAGCCTCCATTATTGTCAATGAAGCGTTCGATTCTTATAAAGTCGATAAATCGTGGTTAGCGACAACAAAAAGAGGAAATAAAAAGCTTCATATCATTAATCAGGATGGGAAAATCCAACTGATAGATATTAATGTCGAATTTAGTACGGCTCAATCAGCTATTTTCTCGGACTATCTCGATGAAGGAACACCAATGCTCTCTAATGAGAAGCGCAATATGGAAGCCTATACCTTCCGTACTTTACCTATTGAGAAATTACACTGGAAGCAGTTTAAAGAGTTAACTTGGAAACAGTATGTAAAATACATTGTTTTCTAAATGCAAAATCCGCCTCACTCTCTCTAGAGACGGGCGGATTGTTTTTGCTAAAATACCCCCTGTAGTTTTTACAGAGGGTATTTTGTGCGTTATTTTAATGATAAGCATCTATTTAAGAAGCTTGCAAATTGAGCACGAGTAATTTGTGCATCAGGTCTAAATGTATTATCTGGGAAACCTCCTGTTAAATCATTCGCCACAAGTGCTTGGATATTGCTGTATGCCCAGTGCGTTGATTTAACATCTGTGAAGGAAACTTTACTTGTACCTGTTAATTTGTATGCTCTTGTTAAAATCGCAGCCATTTCTGCACGTGAAAGCTGTCCGTTTGGATTGAACTTCCCTGCTTCTTGCCCTTTAATAATGCCAGCCTGCTCGACTGCTGCAATGGCACTATATGCATAATGACCTTTACTTACATCTTTAAAGCTAGAATCCTTCGTTGTTGATAAATTCAGTGCTCTGGCAATAATTGTAGCTGCCTCTGCACGTGTAATGGACGCTTCTGGCTTAAATGTACCGTTAGAGTAACCTTTAATCAGCGATTTATTGTATAAGCTTTGGATTTCAGAAAACGCCCAATGCCCTTGGTTCACATCCGTATAAACCAATTCTTCATGATTATCTTTGTAGACAGCTTGTAATTGATCGAAGTATAGCTGACCTTTCTTTTGAAGAGAAGCTGTCGGTTGAGCAACATATAGACGTTCGAATTTCAATGGTGTTGCTAGATTACTTGGAATATCCGCCGTTACGTATTTCCAACCACTCCAGTCTAAGCCGCCCTGACTTGTAAAATCAATCGTGTGCTTAGCTCCTGCTCCATCTACGACAACACCTCTTAGCCAATGCTTACCTGCATCGCCAAACACCCAAACACCAATATTTTTTGGCTGACCTGATATAGCAATTGGTGTTTTAGCAACCATATAGGCAGCCTTTGTCCCTGTGCCTGCTACAGTAAAATCATAGTTTAATTGCATACTTGCTGTTCCCTGTCTCGCATACTCTTTAGAGTTTGCTAAAGAAGCATTCGCTTTTGCTACTTCCGTAGTCCAAGAAGACGCATTATCAAAGCTATCTAGTACAATAGGTTTTTCTGCTAAATCTATTACTTTCACAGCTGTAGACGTACGAATACCACCATATTCCCCTATAATCTTCCCTTCACCCTTTTGTGTAGCTGTAAAGGTTGCACCATCCATCTTGCCGATATTTCCTTCAACTGACCAGTTCATATTCGCTGGGTTGATGGTCATCGGATTTAAATATTGGTCATAAGCAGTTGTTACCTGCATATCTACAGAAGAACCTTTCATGACTTGTCCAACACTACTTAAGGTAATGGATTTTGCGTTCCCTGGTGGTGCTGTGTTAACAACCTGTAAAATGGCTGATACACGACGCTCACTACCCTCAGATGGTTTATTTACAAGGTTGGCGAAATACCCTCCTGGATTGCGCACGACCATCGCTGTAGAACCTCCACCATCTAAGTTAATAGCTGAAGTTGCGCCCATTGAAATTAAATGTGAAGCTAAATCGGATAAATTAACACCATTACTATGCCCACTTAATCGGCCATCAATTGTAATAAGTGATACCTTCGTACCTGTAGCATCTACCGCTACTGCTGTACGAGGGCTACGTGTTGAAGCAAAACCGGAATTTGTTGGCATTGAAATATCAACTTGACCATTGCGCACAAGCATTGGACCTGCAGCTAAGATGAATTGAGCATCCATCCATTTTTGATCAATCGACAAGCTGACATCCACATTTGTACCTGCAGTGATTTTGCTTAATTCAGTGGCTAATTCTTTATTTTGTACAGAAATAACAAAACCATCCGCTGGTACAGATGAATTTCCTTCTGCTCCATACGTCGTTACATGAGAAACTGTGCCTGAGAACTGATCACCAAAATGTAAGGTTTTTGTATCTTGGCTAGCACCTGACAATACTAGTTCTATACCCCATGCATTCGTTCCAGTCGTTCTTTTTTCTGACGTATATAAAACGTTTTTATTTGTTCCTCGTTCACTATTAATCAGATCAATAGGATAGCTCTTTCCATTTACTTGGAAAGTTAGATTCGTAGTATAATAATCTGCTATCGCTTTCCCTGATTTAGATAAACCAAAAGCAACCGGCTTTTGTGTCGGGCTATCAAACGTATCTCCCAAAATTCCATAGTTGACAATTTCATTCTTTTCAGCCAATAAATTTGCAGGCATACCATTTCCTAAAAAGTATGAAGCATTAACAGCTCCAACAACACGATGGCCATCATATGTGTTTTGCTTTGCCATAGCTGAAGTTGTTTTGAGGGAATTAATAGGATTTGGCATCCCAATTTCTAGTTTTGTATATGTATTATTTAAATTTACATCTAAAACATTTACAAACTGACGTATAGAACCTGACGTATAGGTTTGCTGTACGTGATTTACTTGTGGTGATACCTCTGTTTTCACTTCACTTACCTTATTGCCAAAACCAGCAGCTTGTCCATCGATGGGACTAACTGTTAACATAAGCACAAACATGACTACAACAATTGATACTAATTTTCTTGCCAATTTCTTCACTCCGAATTAATCAAAGTATGGCACGATGTCATGTCTAAATGACCCGTGCCAGTGACTTCTTTATTTTGTTTCTACATAAATTGCTACTGGAAGATTGACCCCACCAGCATGGATCAGCTCTAATTCAATCGTATCTTTTGAACCCTTCATCTTGTAATCAGGTAATTCAACATACTCCGCCCCTACTCTTAATGAAGGTACTAAATATACTTTGCCATTGACTTTAATAGCACCACTGTATAAGCCCCCTCGACCAGCAAGTTTCAGCTTAATCGTTTTTGTTGAGCCTGTTGGATTATCAACTGGGATAGAAACCTTGTAGTTCATACCGAAATGGCCTGGATTTCCGACTGCTCCATTAATTTGTGATAATGAATTTTCAGCCGTTTGTAGATGATCTGTACGACCATTAGAAATGTTATAGCCTACCTCAGGTGAGTCTACTGTATAAGCTGGTAGTTCTGCTAGAATCGTAGCACTTGGCCAAGCACCTCTTGGATGTTTCGCATACTCATCAATCGCAACCTGATCGGATTGAATCGTTGTTAAATCACTATTATCCTTTGTAAGCACAGTGCGAATCGTATACTCTGGTTTTCCACCATTCATCGCTTGAATATCTAAATCATGTAAAAAACCAATAATATAATCGTGGTGTAGGTCGTATGTTTCAATGACCTTTGTTTCTCCTGGTGCAATGACAATACCACTACTGTCCGATTTATTAAGCTTGTTATTTAACGTAGCGTCCGCAATCGTCAAACCAATATCGTGACCTACCCAGCTATTACCTGTTTTTTGGTTAATACCTCTTGAATCAGTGACCTTAATGCTTTCTGTCGTAGACTTGTTTTGAACCGTAATCCCAATATTGACATCTGTGCCTAACGTGTTGTAATGCCAACCAAAGACACGATGCTTATTCGTCGTTGCCGTAGGTTTCACATCATATTGTGCAAGCGTCATATTGTTCATTGGTACAAGCTTACGTGTTAATGTCTCTGGATTATCACTAATAAATAGATCACGGTCCCCCTCTAAACGAGCTGAAGGAACAGTTGTTGGTGATGACGTCGTGCCATATGATTTTTCAAGGAAGGAGCTAGTGAACATATAGCGATAAACGTAAATATACATTTCTTTTTTATCGCTGATATAACGCAAATTCCCGCCTAACGCATTCACAAGGAACGAAATAGGGACATACATTTTTCCTTTTTGAATAAATGGCTTTTCTACTAATGTTACAGTCTCGTTATTTACAAGAACTTCATTACTATTATCCTTGAAAACAAAGTTCATGCCTGCAACCTGTAGTTCGAAGGATTTGTCAGGTAACCATGTGCCAGCAGAATCATCTAAATAATCATGGATATAGCTAGCTGGTAAATAAGATCTTGAATCTTTCATAATAATAGGATCTTTCATCACGATACGTTTGTTATTGATATGTAGAATATAAGGATCTTCCAGAGGCGTTTCTGGTTGTTCATCTGATAGCGTAATATCTACTGATTGCGTAACCGGATCCCAATTGACATTGCCATCAAAGTTTTCACTTACAAAACGCAATGGCATATATGTACGATCTTTATACATAAATGGTGCAACATCCATCGCCACTTCTTGTCCATCTACTATTGCCGTCATTGAATCAATTGTTAAATCTACCATCTTTCCATTGCGAGTAGCTGAAGCTGTCAATGTTTCCTTGTTCCAGTCAACACTCGCACCAATCGCTTCATACAAGGCACGCATTGGTAATAATAGGAAATCGGATTTATTTAAAATAGGGTCATAGACACTAATCGTCTCTCCATTAATCGTAATCGAAACATTGTTTTTTATCTGAATTCCATTGTTACTAGCTGCTGATGCAGACGCTTGTCCAGGCAATATTGTAGCCAAAGCAACTGCTGATACAATACATGTATTCCTTAGTTTCTTAAACATGCTAATCTCCTTTTTTTCACATTCAATAGTCTTTAACATCTTAACATGAAAAAACCCCAAAATGTGGGATTCTTATCGAAAAAAGTAGAATTCGGTACTAGAGTTCTAGGCCTTCTACTTCAAAAGCTTCATATAAGCAAAATATTTTTCCAATTTACACGAGCATTTTCTGTAAAACTCCCTTGACTATATGGACAAATAGTTTCTATTCATGCTAGTACCTCAAATTATTCCATTAAGTAGACTCGTTTTCGTATAAAAAAGTTACATTACATTTACACTATTTTAAAAAAGAAATACATAATAATGAAAAATCTAAATTTTATGATTCTGAAATAGATAAACAGATGGTTGTAAGGATAGTGGTAGCACGAAAAATAAAGGGGGCTAGGCTTGCTAGTTTTGGGTAGAGAATAAGGTAGCATTATTCTCTTTTCATAATGCTACTGTGGTAATAAAGGGACTAAACTACATGAAAAATATTAGGGAAACAATAATTATTTAATAGACTCTTAATAGGTTATTCTAAAAATTCATTTCAAAATGATAAAGCGCTCCTCTTTAATTACTTATTTGCAAATTAAAAAAGGAGCGCTTTTTAAGTTTTTCTACCTTACGATCTCTAGCACAGCTTGCTTCACCTGCTCAATCTTTTGCTGTGCCTGTTCTGCTGTTTCACCTACTATACCAATATAAAACTTGCATTTGGGTTCTGTGCCAGACGGACGAATAGCAATCCACGAATCGTCCTCAAGGATAAACTTTACTACATTTTCTTTTGGAAGGGTTAGTCTCTCTGTTGTACCGTTTGCTAATATAGCTTGTCCTACCAAATAGTCTTCCGTACGAAGCACAACCAAACCAGCAATTTTCTTTGGCCTATTTTCACGTAAACGTCGTAAAATGACCTGCATTTCTTCTTGTCCATTTTTGCCTTCAAATTGTTGGGAAAGCAGAGTTTCTTTGTGGTAACCATATTCCTTATACAAATTTTCTAGCTGATCCAGCAATGTGTAGCCCTGCTTCTCATAAAAAGCAGCCATTTCAGCCACTTTCAATGCAACTTGAACTGCATCTTTATCTCGCACAAATGTTTCAATTAAATATCCATAGCTTTCCTCATAGCCAAATAAATACGAGTATTCACCTGTTTGTTCGTATTCAGCAATCTTTTCAGCAATATACTTAAAGCCTGTTAAAGTATTTACTGTCGCTACATCGTATTTTTTAGCAATATGAGTACCTAATTCTGATGTAACAATCGTTTTTAGCATAACTCCGTTTTGAGGTAATGTACCGTGTTGTTGTTTTGTTGACAATATATAATGCAGCAATAAAGCACCAAGTTGATTCCCTGTTAAAAGCTCGTAACTATCGCCATCTTTTACAGCTACACCCAAACGGTCAGCATCTGGATCGGTCGCTAGCAATAGATCTGCCCCAACCTGTCCACCAAGTTTCATAGCTAACTCAAAAGCTTTCGATTCCTCTGGGTTTGGATAAGGAACTGTTGGAAAATCTCCATCTTGCACAGCTTGCTGTTCTACAATGTACACTTGTTGAAAGCCGAATGCCCTTAACCCTTCACTAACTGGCACCAAACCAGCTCCATGCAATGGGGTATAAACAAGCTTCATATGTAAAGCTACATCTTGATTATTTTTTAAAGTTAAAAGACATTTTAAGTACTCATCATCTAAATCACTCGCAAGCCATGTAACATACCCTTGCTGTTCTAATATTGCAAGTTCTTCTATCTTAATAGAAAAAATGTCACTTATGTCATTCATATAGTGAACAATATCGTTTGCAAACTTTGGCGTTAGCTGTGCACCATCTTCACCATACACTTTAAAGCCGTTATATTGTTTTGGATTATGACTTGCAGTAATCACTACACCAGCATAAGCATTTAATTTACGAACTGTAAACGACAACTGAGGTGTTGGTCTAGCTTCTTTATAAACATATGAACGAATTCCATGTGCTCCAAGTATACTTGCAGTCTCACAAGCAAATTCATAGGAAAAATGACGTGTATCATATGCAAGTACAACGCCACGCTGTTTAGCTTCTTCCCCATTAGACTCAATATAACGAGCAAGACCTTCTGCCACACGACGAATCGTATAAATGTTCATACGATTCGTTCCAACACCTAGCACACCACGCATGCCACCTGTCCCAAATGATACATATTGATAAAATCGATCTTCTATAGCCTGTTCATCATGAGCAATAGTAATAAGCTCCTCTGCTAAATAGCTCGGAAGTGGCTGAGCTAACCAATGATAATATAAATCTTGGACATTCATCATTTACTTATCACCTTTTCTTCTTGCAACAACTCTAGCATCTTACTTTTATAGGCTTCTACGCCCGGCTGATCAAATGGATTAACCTCTAATAAGCAGGCACTCATCGCACATGCCTTCATGAAGAAGTAAATCAAATAACCAAGATGATAAGCATCTAGCTTTGGCAATTCTAGTTGAATAACAGGCACCTGACCTTCTGCATGTGCCAGGGCTGTTCCTTGCTTAGAAATAGCATTAATTTCATTAAAAGTACGTGTCGACAAATAATTTAAGCCATCCTCATTCCGTGCGTCAAAAGGTACGGCTAAATCGCCCTCAATCTCATGGAAATGTAATAATGTTTCGAACATGACACGACTGCCTTCCTGAATAAACTGTCCAATTGCATGTAAGTCGGTAGAGAAGTTGACAGTAGAAGGATAAAGCCCTTTATACTCTTTCCCTTCACTTTCACCAAATAATTGCTTCCACCATTCATGAAATTTATTGAGACCTGGCTCAAACGAAGCCAGTAATTCAATCGTATAGCCTTGCTCATAGAGCATATGACGCATCACCGCATATTTGTAGGCATCATTATGTGCCAAATCTTCCTCGGCTAGCTCTGTTGCAGCATGACGAGCACCATTCATTAAAGCACGAATATCTACGCCTGCAACAGCTATAGGTAGCAAGCCTACAGGAGTTAAAACAGAATAACGCCCACCCACATCAGCAGGTATGACAAATTGACGATAGCCTGCTGTATCAGCAATTCCTTTTAATAGACCTTTATCTGCATCAGTCGTTACGATAATGCGCTCTGTTGCCTTTTCACCATACCGCTCTTCCATATATAAACGCATGACACGAAAGGCGAGCGCAGGTTCCATTGTCCCACCTGACTTTGAAATTACATTGACATATACTTGTTTTTTATTTAAATAAGCGAGAAGCTCTTTAATATAGGCTCCACTCATATTAAGACCTACGTAGACAACTTCGATACCACCCTTAGCTAGCCCGAAGTAAGGCATCAACGCTTCCTGTATCGCACGCGCACCTAAGAAGGAGCCTCCAACACCTACAACAACCAAAACATCTGCACAAGCTCTTATCTCACTTGCTACACCTTCAATAGAAGTAAGCATTCCTTCATGATTCTCTAGCGGTGACTCTATCCAGCCTGTTAGAGGAAATTGTGGCAAAGTGTTATGGATTTTTTTTACACGATCTTTATATTGAATAAGATCGCTATTATTTAGCGAACAATTCAGCAATGTTGTTTTTACAATTTCTGTATACACTATAGAATCCTCTCTTCTAAAGGTAAATTTTGATATCTATATTATGACATATAAAAAAAAGAAAACCAACTCGAACCCTGTCGAATTGGTAATTAGAATTGTTTTTTATGCCAAAACCATGCACTTTTTATGATATCTTGTATGTCCAATCGGGCCTTCCATCCTAATTCAGAATAAATCTTATTCGCATTGGCGACTAGCCTAGCAGGATCACCCGAACGTCGTTCAACATACTGTACTTTCGCCTTTTTCCCAGTAATTCCCTCGCACGTTTCAATAACTTCTTTCACCGAATAACCGTGACCATTACCTAAATTATATGTTGCTGTTTCAATTCTATTTTCTAATAATGCCTCGAGTGCCAATAAATGCGCGTTAGCTAAATCAGTGACATGAATATAATCTCTAATACAAGTCCCATCAGGTGTATCATAGTCAGTGCCAAAAACTGAAATTGATTCTCTTTGTCCTCCTAAATGCTGAAGGATAATCGGAATTAAATGTGTTTCTGGATTATGACATTCGCCAATTTCAGCAGTTTCATAAGCCCCTGCCGCATTAAAATATCGTAAAACAACAAATTTCATCCCATAGCTTTGTGCGAAATCAGCTAGTATTTGTTCAACCATTAACTTCGACTGTCCATATGGGTTGATTGGATAAGTTGGCGTTTCTTCATCAATGATATCAACTGACGGCATCCCATAAGTTGCAGCAGTAGAAGAGAAAATAAACTTATTAATTTGATTTTGCTTCATCATTTTTAATAAATTTAATGTAGCGACAACATTATTCTCATAGTATTTCAGAGGATTTATTACAGACTCACCGACTAAGCTATATGCTGCAAAATGTAAAACTGCTTCTATTTTATAAGTATCAAATATGTGTTGAACAGTAGCAGGATCTCCCAAATCACCTTGTATAAAAATAGCTCTTGCATCTACTGCCCAACCATGACCAGTGCTTAGATTATCCAGTATAACGACATCCTGAGTTTTTACTAATTCTTTCACAAAATGACTACCAATATAACCAGCACCACCAACAACTAGTATCATATCGTTTCACCACTTAACTGTTTGGCTTTTTTTAAGATAAATTCTTTTATCCCCGCACTTAAATCATCACGTTCTAATGCAAAATCAATAATTGTTTCTATAAACCCCAATTGCTCACCAACATCATAACGTCTTCCTTCAAAGGCATAGGCAAAAACTCGTTGGATACCATTTAAAGATTCAATTGCATCAGTTAATTGAATTTCTCCACCTTTCCCCTTCTTCTTTTCGTCTAAGAAGCGGAATATTTCTGGAGTCAATATATAGCGTCCAATAATGGCAAAGTTAGAGGGCGCTTCCTTTAATGCAGGCTTTTCAACAAATTTAGTGACTTGCATTAATTTGCTGTCACTGCTTACCGGATCTATCACACCATAACGATGAACGTCTTCATTTGCCACCACTTGTACACCAATGACACTTGATAAAATGTTCTCATATTGATTCATGAGTTGCTTTAAACAAGGCTCTTCACTTTTTACAATATCATCACCAAGCAGGACAGCAAAAGGCTCATCACCAATAAATTTACGAGCGCACCAAATGGCGTGCCCTAAACCAAGTGGCTCTTTTTGTCTTATGTAGTGAATCTCTACATTGGCAGATTCCTGCACCTTTTCAAGAATATCAAATTTACCTTTTTCAAGTAGATTTGTTTCAAGCTCTAACGCATTATCAAAATGATCCTCGATGGCTCGTTTACCTTTACCTGTAACTATAATAATATCTTCAATCCCTGATGCAATTGCTTCCTCTATAATATATTGAATCGTAGGTTTATCTACTATTGGTAACATTTCTTTAGGCATTGCTTTTGTAGCAGGAAGGAAACGTGTACCGAGTCCAGCTGCTGGAATAATTGCTTTACGGATTTTTTTCATTGAGCGTCACTTCCTAAAGAAATTCACATGATTTCAAATCAGTGTTATACAACACTATCAAATTTGAAAACTATTGAATTTAATTTAATAGGCATTTTTATTTACAAAGCCATTGATAATTGTCTTCATAATTATTTTAATATCAAATAGTAAAGTCCAATTTTCAATATACTGAATATCGTGCTCTATTCTGTCTTCAATTGAAGTATCTCCGCGCAATCCACATACTTGTGCCCATCCTGTTATTCCAGGTCTCACATGATGCTTTACCATATATTTTGGAATTTCTTCTTTAAATTGATCCACAAAATAAGGTCTTTCAGGTCTTGGTCCAACAATACTCATGTCACCTTTGAGTACATTAAAAAATTGTGGAAATTCATCAAGGCTTGTTTTTCGCAGGAAGGTACCAAATTTAGTCCTTCTTGGGTCATTTTCAACCGTCCATTGTGTATTAGAATCTTCTACAGTCATGTGTTTCATCGATCTAAATTTATACATATAAAACGTTCTCCGATTAAGACCCACGCGCTCCTGTTTGAATAAAATAGGTCCCGGAGAGGTTAATTTCACGCCAAGAGCAATAAATAATAACAAAGGTGATATAACAAGTATTGCACATAACGAAAAAGCAATATCAAATATTCGTTTCAGTACTCTATTTATATATTCATCTAATGGTATGTCCCGGACATTGATAACTGGTAAATCACCAAATCGTTCAAAGTATGGAGTTGCAGGCAGGATATCATAGAAGTCTGGCACAATAGATACTCGTACACCTGCCTTTTCGCAGGCTACTATAATTTGGTGATATTTAGAAAAAACTGTTAAAGGCAATGCGATAACTACTTCGTCAATTATTTTATTTTCTAGTATTGTTGGAAGATCTTCTATCTTTCCTAATACTTTTTGTTCACTATCGATTTGTTTAAAATCATCCAAAAAACCAATTACTTGTAGCCCATATTCGGGATGGTTATCTAAGTTTTCTATATATCTATTTCCAACTGACCCCGCTCCCAAAATTAAGACAAACTGTTGGTTGAAGCCTTTTTTTCTCATCACTCTTAATAGTTGCTTAACAAAAAAGCGATATACGACGATTACCAAAAATCCTACAAGAAGATAGATGATTAAGAACATCCTTGAAATATCGATCGTTTTAACAATAAATAAAGCACTTAACAAAACAAACATACTATAAATTTGTACTTGGATTATTTTAGAAATTTCTTTTGCAAACTTCATTTTTCTTTTGGGTACGTATAAGCCTATCAAAAAGCCTATAGCCAAAAATGCCACCGAGTAAACAATGTTCCAAATGAAATAATCCGTTAGTGGCAAATAAGACCCTTGCTGCTCTTTATTAATTACAAAGCGAAAATACCATGCAACAGCAAATGCTAATTGAATAAAGATGAAATCTGTTGTCATATATAGCTGTGTAATAAAGCGCTCTTTTCCTCTTATCACTTTAATCACCTATTTAATTTTATTATTTAATGTACTCTTTTCAAAAGGTTAGTTATTGTAGCCGATGTTAGTTTTAATGTAATTCCAGTATAAACGACACTATTAACAAAAAAGTTATACCTTTTTGCATAATGTTTTTTATGGAATAAATACATGGCCCTATGGAACTCATACACTATTTTAAATGGTTTTTTTCTACTACTAGCACCCTTATAGTGAGTAATAGATACCGTTGGATTATAAACAATTCGCCATCCTGCTTCTTTAATTCTATAACACCAGTCTATATCTTCCCCATACATAAAAAATTCTTCATCTAAAAGCCCCACTTGCTCAATAACTTCCCTTCTTACCATCATAAATGCACCTACTAAACAATCAATGTCATGTATTTCTTTCATATTTAGGTAGCTTTTATGATAGCTATTATATTTAGGGCTAGTAGGATATTTTTGAGCTAAGCCCATCATATAATAGAAGGAAGCTTCTGGAGTTGGAAAACCTCTATGACAAGCCTTATCCAATGTACCATCAGCTAAATTTACTTCGCATCCAACAACACCAACATTCGTTTCTCTATCCATGAAACAAATAATTTTATCTAATGTATTTTCATTCACTATAGTATCAGAATTTAATAATAAAACATAACGTCCGTTACACTCTCTTATTGCTTGGTTATTTGCTTTGGAAAATCCGACATTTTCTTTATTAGATATCGTTTGCACTTGAGGAAATAGATTCTGAATTTGTACTATAGAACCATCTGAAGAAGCATTATCGACTACAAAAATCTCGTATAGAAAACTTAAATTTGATTTTATAACTGATTGAATACAATCAATTGTTAGCTTTTTAGTATTATAATTTACAATTACTATACTTAAATCCATTTTAATTTTTACCATATTCCTTTAAAATATTGATAAATCTTTTTCGAAGGAGCCTTTCTATAGGATTGTATAAACATTTTCTTATTTTTTAAACTTTTATACTCTATAAAAAGAAGTTTATATGCATAAAAAAGCTTTCGTTCTTTTAGTAGAATATAAACTAGACAAGATGCTTCATATATAAAAATAAAAGGAAAATGCAATAAAAAGTAAAATATGTTATCATTTTTAATAATATAAAAATGTCTATTGATATAGGAATGCTTTCTGGTTTTAAGGGAGATATCCTTCCTTGATTTATTATCCTTCCAACCACGTTCATGCTGTGCTATGGCTTTAGGGACAAAACATATTTCCCAACCTGCTAACCTTGCTCTCCAACTTACATCAACATCTTCTTTATAAGCAAAAAAACTCTCATCAAAAAATCGCCCATCTTCTGAAATCATATCAATCATTTCTCTTTTATAAACCGCTGCAGCACCTGAAACTCCAAAAACATTTATCATATCATCATATTGTCCTTGGTCTACTTCTCCACTTCCCCGATCAACTGCGCGACGACTTTTCTTAATATTAATCCCTGTACTGTCAATAATATATGAATCTAAATCTCTATATAATTTACCAGTTGCAGCACCAACTTTTTCATTAAGCTGCATAAATTTTATAATATGTTCTATATAATATTTATCTAATATCACATCTGGATTCAATACTAAAACATAATCTGTCTCAGCATAGTTTAAACCTTGGTTATGACCACCTACAAATCCACTATTTATGCTATTTTGAACAAAATAAACATTTGAATAATGAGAAACAACGTCTTTAATACAATCATTTGAATCATTATCAATTACTATTATCTTCTCAACTGGATATGATTGTAAAATCACTGAATTTAAACAATCTGCTATATAATCCGCACTATTATATGTAACTATTTGAACAGCTATACTAGCCAAATTACCCCTCTATTCCTTTTATAATACAATTTAATTATAGCTTTATAAACAAAAATAACAATCTAATGGAGATTGTTATTTTTGTTTATATATTCATCTAAAGCTTCTTTCCAACTTCTCCTAGGAATAAAGCCATTTATTCGAACTGACAAATCGCCTAAGACAGAATAAGCAGGACGTTTTGCAGGTCTTGAGAATTGATCTGAAGTTAATGGTTTAACTTTGATATCTTTATTAGCTAATTTAAATATTTCTTGAGCAAATTCAAACCAGGAACATGTTCCACTATTTGTACAATGGTAGATACCATATTTCTCCGTTTGCACTAATTCAATAATGAACTCTGCTAGGTCGACTGTATAGGTAGGAGATCCGACTTGGTCATGAACAACACCCAGTTCGGATTTTTCCTCAGCTAATTTTAGCATAGTCTTCACAAAATTAGGACCATACTCTCCATAAACCCATGCTGTACGTACAATAAAATATTTTGTGTTAAGCGTTTGTGTTAAAAACTCACCTGCATACTTTGATTGCCCATACACACCTAATGGATCTACATTCATATACTCATTATATGGAGAAGTTGCTTGTCCATTGAAAACATAGTCAGTACTAATGTAACAAATTTTTGCTCCAACTTTTTCTGCTGCAACAGTTAAATTCCGCTGCCCTACAGCATTTACTTGAAAAGCTAACTCTTCATTAGTTTCTGCTCCATCAACATTTGTATAGGCAGCAGCATTAATAATAATTTGGGGTTTGATATCATTACATACGGTTAGTACTCTCTCCGTATCTGTAATATCTAAATCAGTTTTAGTAAATACAAACAAATCGTGCTCACTATCAGTTAATTGTTTTACCAACTCTTGTCCTAGCTGCCCATTTGCACCTGTTACTATAATTTTCATTATAGCTTACCGCCATATTGTTCATCATAATAGTTTTGATAATCACCTGAAATGATGTTTTCCCACCAGTCTTTATTATCTAAATACCACCGTACAGTTTCTTTTAACCCTGTTTCAAATGTATACTTTGGCTCCCAGCCTAACTCTTTTTGAAGCTTCGTCGGATCGATGGCATAACGTCGATCATGACCTAAACGATCTTCTACATATTGGATTAATGATTCTGGCTTATCAAGCTGCTTTAACAGTTCTTTAACAACCTCTAAGTTCGTTTTTTCATTATGTCCACCTACATTATACACTTCGCCATTTATGCCTTTATGTAAAACTAAATCAATTGCACTGCAATGATCTGTTACATGTAACCAATCCCGGACATTCTTACCATCGCCATATACAGGAAGTTTTTTATCCTTTAAAGCATTAATAATCATTAAAGGAATTAGTTTTTCAGGGAAATGGAAGGGACCGTAATTGTTAGAGCAACGTGTAATATTTACTGGTAGACCAAATGTTTCATGATAAGCAAGCACTAAAAGGTCTGCTCCTGCTTTACTTGCACTATAAGGACTATTTGGAGCTAGTGGTGTTTGTTCAGTAAAATATCCATCTTCCCCCAACGAGCCATAGACTTCATCAGTTGATACTTGTAAATATTTTTTCACATTATATTTCTTTGCAGCGTCAAGTAATACCTGTGTTCCTTGAATATTCGTTTGTACAAATATTCCTGGGTTAGTAATACTACGGTCAACATGTGACTCTGCTGCAAAATTAATGATAGCATCTACACCATTCCCAATGACATGGTCCATTGTCTCTGCATCTATAATATCTGCTTTGACAAACTGATAATTAGGCTTACTCTCAGATTGCTTTAGGTTCTCTAAATTACCAGCATATGTTAAAGCATCCACATTAACAATCAAATATTCAGGATATTTATCAACCATGTAGTTAACAAAGTTACTACCAATAAAACCTGCTCCACCTGTTACTAGAATCTTCATATTATCATTCCTAACCTTTAAAAATAAATTGTCGTTCTAAATCCTTTAAATAAGGATGCTTTGTATCTTTGTCAGATAATATTGGATTTGACGTTGGCCAAGCTATATTTAAATCTGGATCATCCCAAGCAATCCCACGATCATGCTCTGGAGAATAATAATTATCTACCTTATAAAGAAACTCTGTATTTTCGACTAAAGTGCAATAGCCGTGGGCAAAGCCTTGCGGAATAAGTAATTGCCTCTTATTTCCTTCACTTAATATAAACCCTTCCCATTGGCCATACGTCGGAGATCCTTGACGAATATCCACAATAACATCATAAACGGCACCTCTTGTAACTCGTACAATCTTCGTTTGAGCAAAAGGTTCTAATTGATAATGTAAACCACGTAGAACACCACTCTCATTTGATAGCGCATGATTATCTTGTATAAAGTTAAATGTGAAACCATTTTCTTCAAATAGTTGGGCGTTATAAGTTTCCATAAAGAAGCCTCGATTATCCCCAAATACCTTTGGCTCAAAAAGATATGCATCTAATAATTTTGTCTTAATAAATCCCACAATAAAGGACCCCTTATAATTTTTTATTCGCCAATGAAATAAGATATTGACCATATCCATTTTTCTTTAACGGTTCGGCTAACTCTAATAGCTGCTCTTTAGAAATATACCCTTTACGGAAAGCAATTTCCTCTAAACATGCTACCTTTAAACTTTGTCTTCTTTCTATCGTTTCGATAAAAGTGGATGCTTCTAAAAGAGACTCATGCGTTCCTGTATCAAGCCATGCAAAACCACGACCTAATAATTCCACATGAAGATTTCCAGACTCTAAATATGCCTTGTTTATCTCCGTAATTTCAAGTTCTCCACGAGGAGATGGTTTAATAGACTTTGCAATTTCAACTACACGATTATCATAGAAATATAATCCTGTTACAGCATAACTAGACTTAGGTAATTCAGGTTTTTCTTCTATGGAAATTGCTTTACCCTCATTATCAAACTCAACAACTCCAAATCGTTCTGGGTCTTTAACATTATAGCCAAAAACTGTAGCTCCATTTTCTCGTGAAGCAGCTCGTTCTAACATTGCAGTAAATTTATGTCCATAGAATATATTATCTCCTAAAATTAAAGCAACAGACTCCGATCCAATAAATTCTTCCCCAATTATAAAGGCTTGAGCTAAGCCATCTGGTGACGGTTGGACAGCATATGATAAGCTTAATCCCAAATCCTGCCCATTACCTAATAATTGCTCAAAACGCGGGGTATCCTCAGGTGTTGAGATAATAAGAATTTCTTTAATGCCAGCTAGCATCAGTACTGACAAAGGATAATAAATCATTGGTTTATCATAAATTGGTAATAATTGTTTAGATACTGAGCGAGTTAAGGGGTATAAGCGTGTGCCGCTTCCTCCCGCTAAAATAATTCCCTTCAAAATGTTCCACTCCTGCAATTACTTATTTTTTCAAAATGTATTTTGATAATATAAATGTTAAAGGTATAGAAATTACTATAACTAAGATAGGTGCCATAACCTCATTAACAATATTATTTTTAACTAATAAATTAAGTACAATAACATTTATTATATATTGAACGATATACACTATCGGATATCCAATAGCCTTTTTAAACGTTAGTTTAACATTAAAAACATATTTTGCATTTAATAGAAACGAGATAACAATTCCACTGATGTAAGAAATGACATAAGCAAAATTATATCCTATATATGAAAGTAACGTTAGGTAGACGCAATAAGTTGCTACTGTATTAAAACCACCAACACATAAAAAACGAATAAATTCCTTATTCATACACTTCATCTACAATGAAGCCTGGTTTTTTCCGAGTCTCATCTAAGATCCTCCATAAATATTCTCCAATTATCCCGAGCATCATCATAATAATTCCTTGTAATAAAGTAATTAGTGCAATAATAGTTGTCCAACCTTGTACGGCTACATATCCAGCTAAGTATGCAACAATAGTAAATAATGCATAGATAAAACTCAATAAGGCAACTGCAAACCCAATCCCTGTCATAAAGCGGATTGGTGCATAAGAAAAACTCACAAATGAGTCAACAAAAAGTTTTATTTTTTTTGAAAAAGTCCAACGTGATTTACCATGTTTTCTTTCTTGTCGAACATATGGAATGAAGTCTTGATCATGACCAAGTGAAAAAATCAAACTCATAATATTTGTATTTTTTTCACTAATTAAAACTAATTCTTGAACAACTTGTTTATCGATAAGAACAAAATCAAAACCACCTTTTGGATAACCTTTAATAGCAAATCTATCCATCAAATAGTAATAAGTGTTTGAAAAAAGTTTTTGAGAAAAGCTTTCTTCACGATCAGTACGCGTTGCCATTACTACTTTTTTGCCACGTTCCCAACACTTAATCATATCTTCAAATAACTCTGGAGGATCTTGCAGATCTGCTGAAATAATACCTACACAATCTCCAGAAGTGTAATTTAATCCTGCCTGAATTGCTTGCATAGATCCATAATTTTTACTTAACTTTATTACTTTAATACTTGCATCTTTTTTCCTTTCTTCAAGTAATAATTTTAAAGAGTCATCTTTAGAGCCATCATCAACAAAAACAAATTCAAGATCGTAACTTGGGAATAGTTCTTTTAGTGATTGGAGTCTTGGTACTGTGTATGGGATATTTAATTCATTAAAGTAAATTGGAACTAATATAGAAAAAATCTTTTTACTCATAGCTATTGATTACCTCTACAACCTTCTTGGCTTCTTCAATGGTCATTACAGGACTTATTGGTAGGCTTAAAATTTCACTATGAATTTTCTCGGATATTTCAAAGCTTAAATGATTCCATTCTTTATAGGCCTCTTGTTTATGAGGTGGAATTGGATAATGGATAATTGTTTGAATAGAGTTTTCGAGCAAATATTTTTGAAGTCTATCACGTTCTTTTGTACGTACAACAAAAACATGCCATACATGCTGGGTATCAACTTCAACTGATGGAAGTATTATGTTGCTATTCTTAATATTTTCGAGATAATATTTTGCTATTTTTCGTCTATCATTATTTTCGCTAACTAAAAAATCTAACTTTACCGAAAGGACAGCAGCTTGAATTTCATCAAGTCTACTATTAATGCCTTTATATAAGTTTTCATATTTTTTATGGGAGCCGTAATTTCTAAAAGCTACCAGTTTTGTATATAGGGCTTCATCATTGGTCGTTATCGCACCGCCGTCCCCCAGTGCACCTAAATTTTTCCCTGGATAAAAACTAAAACCTGCTGCATCTCCAAGATTACCTACTTTTCCACCTCTATAAACTGCACCGTGCGCTTGAGCACAATCTTCTATAACTTTTAAATTATATTTTTTTGCAATTTCAATAATCGGTACCATGTCACAACTTTGTCCATATAAATGCACAACCATAATAGCTTTTGTTTTATTGGTAATATGCTTTTCAATATTAGCAGGATTAATATTATATGTACTTAAAGTAGGCTCTACTAAAACAGGTGTAGCACCATTAGAGGAAATAGCTAATATAGAAGCAATATAAGTATTAGATGGTACTAAGACTTCATCTCCTTCTCCAATATCGTAGGCCTTTACTATTAAAGAAAGTGCATCTAATCCGTTCGCTACGCCAATAGAATATTTTGTACCACAAAAGTCTGCGAATTTCTTTTCAAATTCACGCACAGAATCACCTAGAATATACCAACCAGATTTTAAAACCTTATCTAATGCATGGCTAATGGCATCATAATGTTTTTCATTCATTTTTTTTAAATCTAAAAATTGAATCATTTACTATTCACCCTTCATTTTAAATGTATCACTTCTCCAGTAAGAGCTTTTTTATATATTTTGCCACAACTACATTCAGCTTTTTCAGAAATAAAATGTAGTTTCTCTGTACATTCACAAATATGATATTTAAATTTCGCTGGATTACCAAATACTAATGAGTACGCAGGAACATCTTTTGTTACAACTGAACCTGCACCTACCATTGCAAACTTGCCGATAGTATTTCCAGCTATAATAACACTGTTAGCACCTACACTTGCTCCTTCTGCAACTAAAGTTTTCATAAATGACTCAGGATATTGCTTACTTCGTGGCATTAAATCATTAGTAAAAACTACATTAGGCCCTAAAAATGTATTATTTTCGATTTTAACGCCATTCCAAATATAGATCCCTGATTTTATGGTTACGTTGTCTCCTATTTCTACATCATTTTCGATAAAACAATGATCACAAATATTACAATTAGCTCCAATTTTAGCTCCTTCTAAAATGTGTACAAAAGCCCACACGCGAGTATTATCACCTATCTCTTTGGTTTCGATTAAAGCGTGGGAGTGCTGATAAAATTCCCCCATATTATACCTCCTGTGTTTTTTTAGAATAAACTTCTAAAAATTTATTATAATCTCTAATATAATCCTCACTATCATATAATTCTGAGGCAAGCACTAAAAGCACACAATCTTCTGAGAAATCATACATCTCATGCCAATCGTTTGGTTCCAAAATCAGGACTTTATTGGGTGCATCTAAAAGTACTTCATCTGTTCTAATTGTATTATCTAAAAACACTTTACATGAACCTGAAACGCTAATTAATGCTTGTCTAGTTTTATAATGTGCATGAAAGCCTCTACATACTCCTTGTTTTGTACTATAAATATAAAATATTCTTTTTACTTCAAAAGGTACATGAACTTGGTTTTCTATAACTGATAGGTTTCCGCGATCGTCTCCTAATATATCTATCTCTAAAATTCTACTTAAGTTCATCACTATGCCCCCTCACCTACTAATATCTAAGATACAGTTCTGTTTTTTAGAATTTTTATGCTAGCAACCTGATACCTGATATCTCTCTGCTTAATACTCAATTTTATACAACGAATATTTTGAATAAAAAATAAACTTGAGCCTATTTACTATACTATTTTAATTTAATAATGCCTTCACTCGCTCTAAGCTATCAAAAAAATAATTATTACTATCATCAATTTTTATAGCCTGTTCATAATAAGATAAAGCTATAGTATAATCTCCCATACTTTCTTTTAACTGTCCCATAAAATAACTTGGGTAAGGATTTTCACCTTTTGCTTTTTCCACTGCCTTAAGTAAAAATGATTCCGCATTTGCAAAATCCTTTATATTTAAGTATTTTTTCCCCAACTCCATGTTTAAGTACCAGTCATCATTTTCCTCAAGTTGCTTTAATAATGTATTAATTTCAGGGTATAAAATTTGCACTCTATGTTCCTTAATAATCTCTAGTTCTTCAGAGTTTGAATTGACATAATATTTTTTCAAAATACCGTCAGTATCATAAACAAAGATTTTATTATATTCTTCAATATTTACATTCCCAATATTTTTCAACTTTGTATACTTAGTATCATCTTCTATTCCCGTATTAAGCACTGTTAAATTCACCTTAATATCGAAAGTATCTTTTACAAAATACATAGATTTATACCAAGTTTCTTCAGTATTATATAGTCCTGTAATCAATACTTTATCTTCTGGTTCAATATGCTCTTTTACAAAATTTAAACTTTTATATATATTTTTATTAACATTTTCCGGAAAGACTGCCCACATGTTATCAGTATAATCATTTTTGTATCCTAATGTAGTTGTAAAATTCAGTATTAAAATCAATGTTAAAATACTATTTACTACTCTTTTATCAATATTAATAGAAGATAAAACTAATATAACCGAACTTATTAATGGAACTGCTACCCAAACATAATGTGGTACCACATGGTTAGGTAATACCGAATAAGGAATATAAGCTGATAAACCTATTGCTAACATCATTATAATTTCTAATATAAATTTTTTCTTGACTATAGATAACATAAACACTAAAAAAATGATTGAAATAATATAGAAATTAACCCCACCTTTTAAATAATATAAAAATGTTTTAAATAAGGAAATCATATCGTAAGAAACAAAGTAAGGAGAGTCTTTATCTGGACTAAAACTTACAAATGCACTTCCAATAATTTTACTTCTAATTAACGTAAGTATTAGTAATAAGATACTTGAAATTGTTAAGTAAATAGCATATTTCCTTTTATTATTTTTATTAATGAGAACTTGGAAAATGAAAAATACTATGATTGATAATCCATAAGTTTCTTTTGTCAATAGCGATAATAATACAAATAAACTTATGAATATTGACTTCCTTAAATTAATTTCATACTTATACCAAATTAAAATAGCAACTAAGAAAAAGAAAAGTGCTATTGTACTAAAGATATCATATGTATAATTTATGTAAAATGTTGGGTGAGAAAAAATTAATAGTAAAAAAATAAGTTTCAAATATGTACTTATATTATTTCCCATAATATTTCGATAAATCTTAAATATTAAAAGAATATTAAGTATAGTTATTACAATACCGAAAAGTAATATAGATTTGTAGCTCACCATACCCACTAAACTTAATAAAAAATCTCCAACCACTCTAGATGAAACAAAAAAATCCCAGAATGTATTTCCTTGAAAATCTCTATAATAATCAATTTGATCTGAATGATGAGGTAAAACAGGATTGAAATACCCCGGGAAAATATATCTAAGGCTCAAAAAGTAACAAATGAATATCAGAGTAATATCTCCCACATTTCCTTTTAATAAATATTTCAATGAAGCTTGTTTCATTTATTTATTTAACTCCTTTATATATATCATGAATTTTTTAATATAGGTAAAAGCTCTATTAATACATTTTCCCAACAATATTGTGATACCCATTCAATATTATTTTCTAACGGTCTTTGCAATAACAATTTCAAACTTTCATGTATACTTTCTGCAAAAAAAGGATTACAGTATTCTGCATAACACGAAAAATATTCTTTGGTAGGTTCTGTATCCGATACTGCTATCGGTAACCCTAAAGTAAGTGCTTCTAAAGAAGCCAAACCAGGAGTTTCTATAAAACTAGGTTGAATATGGCCTTGACTACCTTTCAATATTTTAAAAACTTCTTCTTGTGGGAGGTGTTCTAAAAAATATATATTTGATCCAGATATAGATTTCAAAGTTTTAAAATAATCTTCATAACCATAAGATGTTTTACCAATTAAAACAATATTGATATTTTCTAAGTTAGCTGCTTTCACTAAGTTTAATTGATTCTTTCTTGGACCAATACCACCCACACAGCAAATATAATTTTCAGGTAAATTATATTTTTCTTTTATAAAATCATCTTTCTCAATGTTCTCTAATTTGTTTAAATCAATACCATTATAAATCACCTTTACATTTTTATTTAATTGGTCTAATTTAAAATTATCGTTTAAATGATTCCATTCTGCATATGAATTAGGGCAAACATAATATGCATTTTTTATAATATCACTGATACACTGTTTTATATTAAATAACTCTGTTTCTTTAATCATAAAAAAGTCTATAATTCCATTATTGTTTTTTAAAAATTTAATAGCCCTTATATAAGATTTTAAAAAATCGGGCATAATTTTTTTTGCTATCATTCTCATATTAAATTGAACTGGCATTTTCAACGAATCCAAGTTCCAATAAACTGGGAATAAGATATATGGCTTGCTATATTTTTGACAAGCTTTCATACATGCATAAGCCTCTAATGGATTTGTTAAATTAAAGATAAAAATATAATCATAACCACTTAAATTTTCTAATGGATTGTCACTCACTGTTACATTAAAATTATGATTGATTAAAAAATCCTTTATAGCATTAATCTGTACGGTATCTCCACCAGGAAATTTTGAAGAATTTATTCGATCAAAAATTAATATTTTTTTTTTCATATTTCCTCTCAAATAATTTCATTTATTTTTTTTACACGTTTTTGCCATGTGTGTTGCTCTGCTACTTTACGATGCATTTCAATATGATTCTTTTCTTCTCCCATGTCTAGGGCAACTTTAATTTGTCTTTCAAATTCTTCTTTTGTGTCTCCTATAAAGACGCCTTCAATCTCTAAAACTTCTGGCAAAGGTGTACTAACTACACACTTTCCTCCTGCCAAATATTCAAAAACTTTAACTGGAGAAGTACTCAATGTAATCTCATTAATTAAAAACGGTAAAATTGCTACATCAAACAGGCTTAATAAATGCGGTATTTTATTATATGAAACTCTTTTCAATACCTTAACTTTACCTATTTGCTTTAATTCCTCTACCTGCATTTCAACTGTAGGATAAACCTCTCCCACTAATACAATAGTCCAATCTGGATTAGATTTGGCTATATATTTAACTGTATCAAAATCAAACCATTCAGCAATCGCACCATAATAACCAATAATTTTTTTATCTGCTGCTTTGATTTTTTCTAATTCTGGCCAATCAAATAAATCATAATTCATAAAATCTTCTATCATAACAGCATTCGGTAAGTATAAAACATCTTTATTGAATATAGATAAATCATTTTTTATTGACTTTGCTGTAGCTAATAGACAATTACAATCTACAACAGATTTCTCAAAATCTATAAAAATGTTATCATACGCATCAAATGTATCTATATAGTCTATGCAATCATATATCTTATATAGATTCGAATATAGCCCTTCCCAATTACTAATTGTTTTTAATTGATGTGGCCAATATTGCCAAACAAAGACTTGCTCGTTTGCACAACTTTGTATTAATGTTGTTCCATTATTGTTATCATTGAATAAATACAAATTAGGCTCTACTTCTAATAAGCCCCGAACAAACCAATCTGGCTCATATGGAAATGATGTATCTGTCATATAAAAAACAAGATGACCCTCTTTTGCTAAGGCTCTAGCAATTTGTTGAGGTCTTTGAAACATATAGCCCCATGGACAAGATGGAGAAGGGAAAATAAATATTCTCCCCTTGTTCCCCTCTAAAACATTCAGTATTTGGTTTTTTAAAACAGATTCTTTTGGAAATCTTAGAACTTTTCCTTTAACACTACGAGGCAATTTATTGATAATCTTTCTTTGTATTATCTCTGGTTTATTTTGTAATACTCTCGATATTCTCTCTATTAATTCCATAAGATTTTACCTCTATTTAAATATTACTAGCCTACATTAAATCCTTTATATCTTTAACCTGTTCCTTAATTGCATTCAATTTACTAGCATCAATAAAATCATTAAATTGAATTTTTTCATGGAAGGTAACTTTTGATATAAGATCAATTGTATTAGTTATATATAGATTTTCTGTCACCTTTCTAAGTCCGTGATACTCTTCAGCATTGTATAGTTTTGTAACAACTATCACTAACTTATTATCTTCAATTTTATTTTCTACAAATTGTTTAAGTAATAAATTGTCACTTGACCATTCACCGATAATTACAATAAGATCTTTTTGTATTTCTTTGACCTTAGTAGCAATAGATGTTGAATCAACTAAATTTAAGAATAAGGAATTTGGAGGTTTAGGCATAGCCCAGTTTTTATTCCATTTTTGTTCAAAATAGCTTCTGTTTTTTTCCCAAATATTCCTGTAATGCTCTGACTGTAATTTTTTGAAACTAACACTACCATGATGATAAATAAAAACATCTTCAACAATTACTAATTTATAACCTAAACTTTTTACTTTCTCACAGTAATCATCATCTTCAAACATTCCGATTCCATAATTTATATCTAAGTCCCCAGCTTTTTCATACACTTCTTTTTTTATAGCTACACAGTAAAAGCCTAATAAATCTGTATACCTAAAGTTCCCCTTATTAAATCGATTAAAATCTTGTAGCCATAAATTAGACGGGCCAGAAATAGGATTTGCTATACAAAAATCTAACATTTGATCATTTCCTACAGAATTTGAAACTGGGCCAGCCATACCAATATGATGATTTTCTACTAAAGGCTTAATTAATTTTTCAATCCAATTTTGTGTTACGATTGTATCATTATTTAATAAAATAATGTATTCGCCCGTAGCTAAATTACAGCCTGCTTTATTTCCTCCTGCAAATCCTAAATTGACTGGTGAAAATAGTACCTTAATATTAGGATTTGCAATTCGAGCTAATTGTAATTTAGTCTCATCTGTCGAATTATTATCCACAATAATAATCTCAAAGTTTGAATATTCATTGTTACGAATCAAACTTTCTAAACATTGTTTCGTATATGACCAATTATTATATGTAACAATTACTATACTTACCTTAGGCTGTTGATTTATTAAATATTGTTTTATTTCGTGATATCTAGTTTCCCAGGTATTATTAGCAGCGTATTTTTTTCTTTCCTCAACTAATTGCTTATTATTTTCACTTAAACTTTGTTGAATACTAGTCTCAAAATCTTCTACTGTATCAGCTAAGTATACCAATTCTTTCATGTATTCCAGTTCAGGTAGTTTTGTTGAAACAACAGGTTTACCTGCCGCCAAATATTCATATACTTTCACAGGGTTCGTAGCTAATGTTAAATTATTTATTAAAAATGGAATTAAACATACATCGAACTTATATAAGTAACTAGGTAAGCTTTCATAGGTAACCTCACCTGTTAAAATAACATTTGGCATTTTCTCTACATGGGAAACATCACAACCAAATGTATTTCCTACTAAAACAAATGTCCAACTTGGATTTCGTTTTGCTAATTTTCTAATTAGCTCAATGTCAAACCATTCTGAGATAGCCCCATAGTAGCCAATAATTGGTCCCTTTAAATCTCTCACTTCACCAGCAAAATCTGTTGTTTTTTTTGAAAAATGATTATATTCTCCTGCATTTCGGACAAGAAGAGTATTTGGGTTTTTTTGTATCATTTTTTCATATAACCTTTGAGATGAAGCTAATACTATATCTGATGAATAAATCAAATTTTCTTCATTAGATAGCATTTCACTTGAGTTTGTTGAAAATCCCTCATGGTCATCCATACAATCATAAATTGTAATATTATTATCTAGACTTAATGAGACATTTGCCCAAAATGGTAGATCTAGAATTGAATATGTTGCACCAATATTGAATTTTAACTTTAGATACTCTATAGATTGATTAATAATTTGAAGATCTTCTCCTTCAATTTTATCCTTATATGCATTTAAAGGGTTGTTTGAACATAATTTCACCCAATAAATATTAGGCTGTAACTCTTTAATAATGGTATGCTTAGCTATTTCTTCAATAGTAGGCTGGGTGTTTTTCAAACCATAAGTTTCAATTGAAAAATAAAATACCCTATGTCCATTTTTTTCGAATTGCACAGATATTTGTTGAGGACGTTGCCACCTAAAATCCCATTCAATTACAGGAAACCTAAATAAATCAATTTGTTTAGGATATGCTGCAAATAATTCACTATTATCTATAGTAGAGAGTTCACTGGATGATGAAAGTTCCAAAGTATAATCCGGAATTTTGTAATGTTCTATTTTTTGTAATTGTATGGGACTAAATCTTGCTAATTCTAAATTTTTTGGCACTGGTCTCTTTTTTATTTTTAGTTTCAACCACTGCAAAAATTGTTTTTTTTCACTAGTATTTCCTTTTAAAAATTGCTCATTAATTCTTCTTGCTAAACACATTAATTTCCAGGCTTTAGTAGACTGTACTACTTCAAGTCTATTATTATAGTCTAAAGAGTTTTGATAATAATGCTCGTTCAACCTCTTGTGTAATTCTAAGTATTCTTGGATATCTATTTTATCATTATTAGTCATTACTTTTTCACCGCTTTTCTAATCAGTGCCATTGATATTCTCTCTTATATAAGTTGAAACTTCTTCAATTTTTTTATTCAATTCTTCAATTATTTGGTTTTTCTCGAGTATTTGTTCATATAAAGATTTCCCCCACAAGGAAACCTCATTAATTTTTTGATTTTGGTCGAGAATTAATTGGTCTTTGTCTTCTAGATCTATTTGTTGTTTTTGAACAAATGCTGATATCTTCTCAACTTTCACATTCAATTCCTCAATCAAACTATCTTTCTCTTTAACTTCCCTTGAAAGCTCGCTTCCCCAATCACTTAATCGCAAAATTTCTCTTTTTTGCTCATGAAGTCTCTCGTTTACACTTTTCATATACTCTAAATCAGAACTCAAAGTAACTATAGAACTTATATTGTTTTTTTCAGTTAATAAGGTTTGCTTAGTATAAATAACAACAGCTTGCTTCCCATCCCATAAACTGTTTTGAATTAAACGACAATCAATCTCTTTAAAATAAGAAACCACAAACTCATTTATTCCAATTGGAAAACTATCATAGTTGAAAGTATAAAAATGTTCAC
This sequence comes from Lysinibacillus sp. UBA5990, assembly GCF_002429815.1. Lineage (NCBI taxonomy): Bacteria > Bacillati > Bacillota > Bacilli > Caryophanales > Bacillaceae > Lysinibacillus > Lysinibacillus sp. UBA5990. The sequence continues at coordinate 173,968 of NZ_DJAY01000007.1, read as the reverse complement.
TTAGGCGCTCTACCTCTTGAAATGGAACCATAATAATTAAATGCTGTTTTGTCTTCTCTAACAATTTTTCAACTATTTCAAATGGGTTATTGAAGTGCTCTAAAACATTGGAAGTGAAAATGATATCGTAAAATTTAGACAAATTATAAATATCATCCTTGAAAAATCTGATATCAGGGTATAATTCTTTTGCTTTTTCAATTGCAACCTCTGAAAAATCAATGCCATCAATATTAATAGTTTGATATTTCTGTTTAAATTTATAGGCACCTTGACCTTCCGCACACCCTGCATCACACACTGTTACATTTCCCTGTAGCGTATTTTTCATCCATTCTGGTAAATTATTCATTAATATGTCCACGAAGAAATTTGTTTGCTGATGACCATCCATCTCTTCCCAATCATTAATAAATCTCTCATCCCAATACTCATTACTATTAATATCTAATTTACTCATTATTTTTTCCCCCTCATCTTCATAAATTACTATTTGAAGTTCACATGTTGTTTGATCTGAGGTTGTACTAATGAAAAGAACCTTTTATTCCCTAGGACTTTAAAAACAACAGCATTTTCGATAAAATCGTAATAACTCGGATTATTGTTGCTTCGATCTTCTGCTGATAACACAAGTGAGTAGTCACCAGGTGTCAAAATATTTTCAAGTTCAAATTGCACTTCAACAAACTTATTATTCGAATGGTTTGCAAAACTAACTCCTTCATCAAAAGTCGTTGATACAATTAAATCAAGCCCATGTTTATTTCTAAAGCTAAAGGCAAACCCTAAATTTTCAAAATCTATATCAGTATCTATTACTTCTGCTATAAGCTTGATTGAGATTCTTTCGCCCCAATATAGAATATCCGTATCCTCGTCTAACTGATTAAAAATATTGAAATCCCTAATTAAAACCTTATGATTTCCCCATCTGATTAGTTCTTTTTTAGGCTCTTTTTCTTTGAGCTTTACCTTTTTAACATTTGCCAAGTTTTCAGCTTTTTCTTCTAAAAATAAACTTTTTACATATTCTGATGTTATTTCACTTGGGCTTCCTTCTTTAATAATCTCTCCATATTGAAGCCAAATAACTCTACTACAAAAACTACGAATAGCCTGAACATCATGTGTTACTAGAATCACGGTAACACCTTTCGCTACTAATTTTTTCATATGATTCATGCATTTTAGTGAAAATGCCGCATCCCCTACAGCTAATGCTTCGTCAACTATTAGAATCTCTGGATCTATGCATGCTTGTACTGCATAAGCTAATCTAACAAACATACCACTCGAATATAGTTTTACTGGATGATATATGAAATCACCAATATCAGCAAAATCCAATATTTCCTGAAGCTTATCATCTATTTGCTTCTTTGAGAATCCAAGAATTGTAGCATTTAAATAAATATTCTCAAGGCCTGTGTATTCTGGATTAAACCCCGCCCCAAGCTCTAATAACGCAGATATTTTACCTTTAACCTCTAACTCTCCACTTGTTGGAGTTATTATTCCTGTAAGTATTTTCAAAAGCGTAGATTTTCCAGAACCATTTTTACCAATCAGCCCAATTGTCTCCCCACGTTTTATTTCTAATGATACGTTTTTTAAAGCGGAGAACTCTTTATAATATTTTTTTTTATTTATAAAGATAGCTTCTTTCAAACGGTCCATTTTATTTTCATATAATTTATAATCTTTTGTAAGATTTTTTATACTAATAACAATTTCATTTTCCATTCTATTTGCTCCTTATAGTGAATCAGCAAAATGCGGACGTAATCTTTTAAAAATAGTTCTACCTATTATCAACATGATAATTGTAATAGTCCAAAAATAAATAGTTAAATAAGGATGTTCCCAAAACCATGTTTTATATATAAGTGCCTCTCTATAGCCATTAATAATATAATAAAAAGGATTTAATTTTAAATAAAAATTGTACTTCTCTGGAATTTGTTCTAAGGACCAAAAGATAGGTGTTAGCCAGAAACCAAACTGTAAAATTACACTTATTATTTGACCTATATCTTTCAAAAATATTATTAAAGCAGATGAAATAAAAATAATCCCCGTTACTAGAACACATACTGCCAAACAGTAGTAAATTATTTGCAAACTATACAGATCCAAAGAATACCCATAAGAGAGAAAAATCCCAATAACAAAGATAATGAAAGCGAAATGTATAACTAATCCAGAAATTACTTTAACAAGAGGTAATAACTCAACTTTAAAAACTACTTTTTTCACCAAATAATCATTCTCAATAACGGAATTTGTTCCATTATTTAATACATCAGTTATAAAAAACCACGGTATCATTCCACAGGTTAACCATAAGATAAAAGGAAAATTATCTACTGGAGCAGATTTAAACCCTACCTCAAACACAAACCAGAAAACACCAATTGTAATAATTGGTGTAACAAAAGCCCATAGTATACCCAAATATGAACCTACATATTTCTTTTTAAAGTCTTTTAAAGTTAAATCTATTAATAGTCTTATATTACTCATAATTTTTATACCTCATCGATATGCTCAGAAGTTAAATCCTCGCTTCCTTTTTTTTGCATGATACCTAAAATTATAAATAACGGTGCAGCTGTTCCTGGCAATGTATCATTAAACACGGCTTGACACAAAAATGCTAACGTGGCTACGGCTAATACAATAGTGCTAGTCTTTCCGTTTAAAACTGCCTTTAGGCTTCTTCCTACTACAATTAAAATCAATGCTAAAAATGCGACAAAACCAATAATTCCTGTACCATATAATATACCCAGATACATATTATGAGGTTTATCTACAATTACTTCTTGAGTTTCAAGATTCGCTCTTGCATCTTTATTATTGTGAGGGAAATTATAAATTAATGTGTCTAAACCATAACCTAACATTGGTCGGTCCTTTACTAAATCGATTATATAAGACCATATATAAACACGTCCGGAACCTGCACCCACTCCACTCTCAGCAGGAGCTGGCAGTTCAAATTGAGCATCGGCTGCATATACACGATTATCCCAATTAAATATGTCACTATTAAAAGATATTGATTCTTCTTGATATGGATTACTTGAAATAAAGAAACCAAATGACTCATCCCATACTTTAGCGTTTTCCTTGGCAAGCAAATGAACTCCTGCTACAGAAGCTATACAAAATACAATTACTTGCCCTAAAGCAAACATTTTTTTGTCATGCTTAAATGCTATCCATAAAATGATAGGTAACATGACAACCATAGTTAAGAAACCGCTTGTTGATAGAGACATTAATACAATCAATATTGACAAAATTGATAAAACAAAGCTAGAAATTTTATCGAGCATATTTTTACTTACTATGCTATTCACTAAAAACATAGTTGCTATAATTGCAAACATCCCACTCATATAGTTACCATGGTTTAATGTTCCTACTAGATGAGAACCTTCAGAAAGATTCACATCACCTGGAAGAAATAAAGTTACTAACTTATTCATCCATCCATGTTGTAAAAGATCATTACCAGTAAAATTAAAACTAATAATGATAAAATTAATGATTGTTAATGGTGTAAAGGCATAAGTTACATATTTAACTACCTTTTTCGGATATTCGATATTCATCGCAATAAAAAATAATGCTAAATAGCAAAGCCAACTAATAGCCCCATCTGAACGGTTATATTGACCGTGTAATGCAATAGTGATGTTTGGTGAAAAGATTGTTGATAACACAATTATTACAGCAAATGCTCCTATAGCATAATTTAGTTTTGTTTTTCGAATTCTGCCATTCATAAATAAAATTTTCGCCATAAATAGTAATGTTGCTAACACCGTAATAATGACAACAACTAGTGCTTTGTAGTGTGTGAAAAGATCACCTTTCTCCCCTCCCATTAATGTACTAATATTTGTAATCAATGGTGACTGGACCTCTATTACACTCCCCAAAACAATTAGTGGGACAAATCCAATTACAATAAGAAGTAACCCAAAAATCCACTTATCCATAGATTTTTGTGATTGAATATCCTCCTCAACATCATGATAGGCAACTTTTTCGTAAAACTTACTCATTATCCGTACCTTCCTTTGATTGTGAATTTTCAACCTGTGCTAATAATGATGTTACATATTCTTGATAGTCAGGAATATCTTCCAATGTCCACTGCGCTTCCTGACAACGTAATAACACGATTCTTGCTTCTTCAAACTTTTCTGCACCTAAAAATATTTCTCCCATTTGGAGCATAAACTTCGGGTCTTCTACCTTATATGGATTAATATCTAAAACTTTTTGCATATATATTGATGCTTGCTTCATATCACCATTTCGGGCATTTATTAGACCAGCTACATAATTACCAACTTCTGAATTCGGCTGTTTTTTTAATACTTCTGAAAGCATTGCTATTGAACCTTCTAAATCACCATCTGTTTGTAATTGTATAGCTTGATTATATAAAGTCTCAGACATCAAAAATTCTTCATCTTGTTTGCTTGCTAAAACAGTCGCCACTATTAATCCTACTACAACCAATGTGACAATCCCTGACAAAATATATTTTCTTATGGATTCCGTGAATGTCATTATAAGTCTACCTTCCTCGAATTATGTATTTTTACACATAGAATCATTATACTATAAAATTACAGTCATATATAGGATATAGTGCCAATTAAAATTGGAACGATATTACTTTATTCAATTAAAATAAAAGAAATTGTAGATTACCTATTTATGCAGAATATAAAATCTCTCGAGAATACAACCCTCTTGAAATAATATAAAAATGATAGGATGAAGGTTTTAAGTGAAATTCAAATTTAGTTTATAAGTATTGCCTTATTAAACTCTTGAAGGGGGATCACAAAAGATAATCACCGATAAGTGACCAGCAAAAGAGGATGTAATGGGATACTTTACTTATTGAAAAAATTCTTCTTTTAGTTTGATACTCTATCGTATCCGGAGGCATGAAAAAACTGTATTCGCTTTCAAATTAGGCTTAGTAATAAAATGCCATGATCTCATACAACAGAAAAGACTTTGTAGATTGCTCCACAAAGTCTTTTCATAAAATTAATTATAGATTATTTAGTAACAGTTACACCTTTAGGGTCAATAGTTACTGTATTCTTTTTAGCAGCATCATCAACTGTGAATTTAGTAACAGCACCAGTAATTCCTGGGCTTGCAAAGTTCACAACGACAGTTTTCTTGCTATCTTTTACAGCAGCTACAGTACCAACAGTTGTATTATTAACTGTAACTTTATCTCCGTTTGCAATGTTTAATGCTTCAGAGAATGTGAATGTAACTTGTTGTTCTTGACCTAATTCACCAGCTTCACTAGTTGCTTTAGTTCCATTAACAACATAATCAAATGTACCATTTTTCACAGCTTTTAATTCTAATACAGAACCACTTACTGTAGCAGTTACACCTGTTACACGGTTGTTAATTTTGAACGCTAAGTCATTTAAAGAACTATAGAAGTTTGATTCAGGTGTCACTGTTCCCGTAGTATAACGAGTAAATTTAACACCGCCTACTTCTAATGTATTGCCATCTGCAGCATCAATAACAGCAGTGTCAATAGTTGCAGTTGCATATTTACCAACTTTGCCAACTACAGTTTCAACAGCTTTAGTTAAAACAGAAGAGAATTCATCGAAAATTGTTGGACCACCAGAAGTTGCTGTACGAACAATTTTAAATGTTACTTTACCATCTGCATCTTTGCTGTATTGTACTTCAGCTGCATTAGTAGTATATTTTTTCAATTCTGCAACAAATGCATCTGCATCTTCAAGTGAAGCGTTATTTTCAGCTACATATTTAGCATCTTTATAAGAAATTGCTTTTTTACCAGCAAATGTTAAAGTTTTGTCTGCAGTATTTACTGACGCAACTCGACCAATATAATTGTTAGTTACATCAGCTGTAGCTGTGAATGTTGCAGTTACTTCTTTAGCAGTAAATGCGAAATCTTTACCATCAGTAGGGTTAATTGCAACACCAGTAGCAATTACACGTACAGATGATGATTTACTTGGATCAACAAGTTTTACTTGTAAATCTGCTGAAGCTAACTCACGTGGGTATGATAATGTAATACTACGATTTGGTGAAACAGTTCTTCCTGCTACATCAATATCATTTGAACCTGTGTTAAATACTGTATAAGATACAGATTTAGTAGTAGCAGAGATTACGCTATTACTTTGGTTTACTAATTCTGCTTTAAATGTTGCTACTTGAGTATCTTCAAACTTAGTTTGTTTCTTACCAGCAGCATCGTAAGATTTAACTGATGCTCCATCTAGGTAAGCACGTTGGAAGTAAGAAATTGGTGCAACTGCTTTTGGTTCACCTTCATCAAGAGTAGCTTCTTTTGCATTAGAAGTGTTGATGTCAATCCAAGCAACAGGTGTTGCATAGTCATCTACTCTGTCAGAACCGATAACAAATGTAGCTTCACCTTTATCATTTGTTTTTACAGAGATTTGTTTAGCTGTGTTACCTGTACCAGAGTTTGGATAGTAAACACTGTTGTCAGCATCGATAAATTTAGCATCTGTAACTGTTGAAATTACACGGTCTAAATCTTCGTTGAATGCTACATTAACTACTTCGTTTTTCGCTAATTTACCATCTTTATCTTTTACAGTGATTTTATATTCACGACCATTATCAGCATAAATTGCTGCTACTTCGCCGCCATCACGAGCTACTTCGATAGTGTAGTCTGCTTGTACTGCTGCAAATTTAACTTTAGAAGCAGTAGCTTGTAAAGCAGAAGTTTTGTAAAGGTTAGCACTTTCATTAGTAGTAGTATTTACTGCGAAAATTACAGGAGTAACTTCTGCATTTGTACCAGAAACTGTGAATGTAGCTTCACCTTTAGAATCAGTTGTAACTTGAGCTGCTAATGGAGCAGTAGAATTGTTTAATTGTTTTACTGCAACACCGTTAACTGTAGCATTTGCTACTTTATCAGATGTTACATTCATGTTTTCAATAAAGCCAACATTGAATGTTCTACCAGATTCAGCTTTACCAGTTTTAGGGTTTTTGTAAGTCACTTTGTAAGTTTTGTTAGCACCGTTGTTAATTGTACCACCTGTAGTTACTTCTTCAACTGATAGAATTGTATCTACGCCCCAGAATACATAACCAAGTGAGAATTTAGAACGGTCACCAGTTGCATAAGCAGTTACTTCATCAGTACCTTCTTTATAACGAGTGTAAGAGTAAGTTGCGATACCCTCTTCGTTTGTTAACGCTTCACCAGTTAATGTTGGAACAACGCCATCATTGTTGTTACCTGGTACGTTGAAAGTAACAGGGATACCAGCTTTAGATTGACCATCAGCTACAGTTACTTTAGCTTGAACTTTAACTTCTTGACCAAGTTTACCTTGAACAGCAGAAGATACTAATTCAACTTTAGTTGGAATTACAGCTGCTACACCTTTAAATGAACCGATTTTTTCGCCATCTAAAGTTACAGTGTAATCTTTACCAGCTTCTTGTGCTGCAGTAGATAAAACAACAACTTTTTTGTTTGTTTGTTTTACAGAAGCATTTTTAATTTCTAAACCATCAATTTTGAAGTCTAGAGCTTGAACGTTATCAACTTCAGCGTCGAATGTTACTTCAACAGTTGTATTGTTGATTGCTTTAATAGCTGCATCAACTGGTGTTTCAGTATCACCTAGATTAAGAGTACGATTGAATACTACTGCGAAATCTTGACGAGTGATTGCTCCGTTAGGGTTAAGTTTCTTAGTATCAGAACCTTCGAAGATACCGTTAGCTACAGCGATTTCTAAAGATTCTTTAGCCCAACCTTTTACTTGAGAAGCGTCAGCAAATTGGCTAAGATCTGCTTCACCTTCTAAACCGAAAGCATCTACAAGAACTTTAGCTGCTTCAGAACGAGTTAAAGATTTGTTTGGTGCGAATTCTTTTGCACTAACACCTTCGAAGATACCGTTAGCTACTACTGCTGCGATTGAGTTGTAGTACCAAGCACCTTTTTTAACGTCTGAGAAGTTTACATCTCCGTCAGCTTCTAATTCTAAAGCTTTTGTGAAGATTTCTGCAGCTTGTGCACGAGTCACAGTGTTTAGTGGGTTGAAGTTCCCGTTAGTGTCACCTTGGATTACGCCTTTATCAACTAAAGATTGTACTGCTTCTTTAGCGTATCCAGAGATTTTGTTGTAGTCGTTTACTTGCGCAGCAGATGCTACAGGTACGATTGCAGATGCAACTAATGCAGCTGTTGCTGATGCCGCGAAAAACTTACGGCCTTTGTTTTGCTTTGCCATTAATGTATTCCTCCCTAAAATTCCTTAAATTGATATTAATCCAATGAAAACTATAGTACCGCCTAGTTACCTAAATGTATGTATTATAGCTTTCTTGAATAATACAAAACTAAAGCAAATTTGTTAGTAAATTTACTAGAAAAAGCGTAGTAGAATACCATTCTAGTAAGTTTATTCACTTTCTACAATAATATAACACTATCTCTCCCTAAATTCAAGCATTGGGACATAAATTTAGATGTAGAAGATTTTTTTACCATGGCATTTAATAGATACCATTACTCTACCAACTAAATTACCCCTAGAATGGGTTGGTAACATATAGTTCCATTTCCTATTATACCTGACTCTCAATAATAACCAAGCATTTTCTGGAATGGTTACTAAATTGTCAAAAATTAAAGACTCCCGTAATATATTAGTTATATTTGTAAAGAAACAGAAATATAGGTAGAGTTTTTTAGCGAATTTTGCCTCAATCCTTCCATTTTCTCGAGTTTCTTCATTATTAAGTAATAGCTAAGTCTATCTGTCCCTATGTTGTAATAATAGATTATCTTTTTTTATGTTACACTTTTGTTAGTTTGATAGAACAATTATCAGCTATTGAAGGGAGCTTGAAAAATGAAACGAAAATTTCCTCTTTACGGGGCAGTGCTTGCAGGAATGCTATATCTTGCCCCTACTACCGCTTCAGCAGAAGATATTTCGAAGCACTGGGCCTATCATGAAATGAACTATCTGATTACGAACGATTTAATGAAGGGTGATGAATTTGGCAATTACCGTCCAAATGATGCTGTTACGCGAGCTGAATTTGCAGCATTTCTAGTTAGAACACTTAACTTGCCTGCTTCTTCAAGTCAAGCTACCTTCTCAGATGTAAAGAAAGGCGACTGGTATTACGGAGTGATCGAGCAAGCAAGCTATCACGGATTGATTAAAGGTGATGAGCAGGGCAAATTCAACCCGAACGCACATATTAATCGTCAGGAAATGGCGGCTATGTTAAAAAGAGCCCTCAATTATCAAAACATCAACACATCTTCCTCCCCTATTAACTTTAGTGACAATGCCCGTATCGCCGAATGGGCTTACGCAGATGTACAAGCTGTCGTAACATCAGGCCTACTTGTCGGGAAGCCAAACAATCAATTTGCACCTCTTGCACAAACAACACGTGCTGAAGCAGCGACCGTGCTCTATCGCTTAATCCATTTGGAAGCACCTGAAACTGGCGGCAAGCAATATACAACGACGAATTACTCATATGACTACTCTTCGGTGGTTAAAAAACAAGCTGCCAATAATCCAAAGGTCGACGGTGCTGGCATTTTTACAGCTAGCGACGCACTAGTGTCATACTATGTACATCCAAAGAGCGTTATGCAGGATAGCCCATCTTTTTATCAATTTTTAAAATTATCTACTGTCGTCAATAATTTGAGTGCCAAGGAACTGAATGAAAAGGTACTTGCTAATAAAGGAAGCTTAGCAGGTATGGCTGATGCTTTTATTCAGGCGGGTGTCGATAATAATGTAAATGCTATCTATCTGTTATCACATGCTTTACATGAAACAGCGAATGGTGCCTCTGCCCTCATTAAAGGGATTGAGGTTGGCTTAGACTCGAGTGGAAAACCAGTGATGGTCACTCCAGAAAATCGAGGCAGTTTAACGGAGATTAAGAAGACTTATAATACTTATGGTATTGGGGCTATTGATGCTGATGCCAATAAATACGGTGCTGAGCGTGCTTATACAAATGGTTGGTTTACCGTACAGGATGCCATTATCGGTGGGGCTCAATTTGTAAAAGATCAGTATATTAGTAAAGGACAAGATACGTTGTATAAAATGCGCTGGAACCCTGAGAATCCAACCATCCATCAATATGCAACACATGTTATGTGGGCAGTGATTCAAGCGAAAAAGATTTATGATATTTATGAATTAATTGGTGCACATACAACAACGAATTTAGTGTTTGATATTCCTGCTTATCAAGGTCAGTCTTCCGCTCCATCGTTACCAAACGTTTCGAAGCAATATGCTTTAGATTCATATATAGCTGGGGCAACTGGAAAAGCTACTACTAATCTCAATATGAGAACATATCCTAATACTGCGGATGCTACATCCATTATGACAAATTTACCAAAAGATACATCCTTCAAAGTACTTGGAGAAAATGGTGGTTGGTTCAAAATAAACGTCGATGGACAAGAGGGCTGGGTATTTGATGATTATGTTCAGCTAGAAAATGGTTTACAGATTGTCAACATGAACATCATGCTCAATGTCCGAAGTGAACCGTCTACGACAGCGGCTATTTTAGGTACAGTAAAACCAAACGGCTTTATTATCGGTGCTGTAGATGATAATGGTGAATTCGTGAAAAATGGTGCCTGGTATCAGGTTATCTATAACGGCAAAACCGGCTGGGTGCATGGCGATTATATTGTAAAATGATGATTTCATGCGATAATCTAAAAAAAGAGTGCGACTTTGTTTCGCACTCTTTTTTGTTGTCTTCCTTGCACAAATAAAAAACACTATATAATAGAAGAAACTCAAATTATCCAGTTATGAGCACCTCTGTTTCCTTCTAAAATTCAGTGCATCTTTAAGTGTGATTTGTTTGTTTTTTGCAATAGGATCCTCCTTTTTAAGAAGATGAATCCCCGTTTATACACCCTACAACAATAGGTAAACTATTATCGAAAATTTCCTGTCAATATTGCTTTTATGGTATGATAGATTGCAGTGAAAAAGGAATTACAGAAAGGTTTGAACACTATATGAGGCATGTAACGATTATGGGCGTACCCTTTTTACATATTAGTCAGCAAGGGTTTGTAGATCTACTTGTTAATCGTATTGAACAGCAAGAAAAGACTTTCGTTGTGACGGCCAATCCTGAAGTTGTCATGCAGGCAAATGAAAATCCTACTGTGAAGGGATATTTAAATCAGGCGACCTACATATGTGCGGATGGCATCGGTGTGGTTAAGGCTGCTCAAATCCTTGGCGATTCACTACCAGAGCGTGTGACAGGCTATGATACTATGGTGAAACTGTTGGAGGTTGGTCAACAAAAGCGCTTTAAAGTTTATTTATTGGGCGCACAAAAAGAAACAATTGAAAAGACCATTGCCAATATTCATAAGAATTATCCCCATGTTGAAGTCGTGGGCTATCATGATGGATTCTTTGATTGGAATAACAATCACATTGCGGACGATATCGCAGCCTTACAACCTGATTTGGTGTTTGTCGCTTTAGGAGTACCAAGACAGGAAAAATGGATCACTGAAAACCTGGACAAGTTTTCAAAGGGCGTATTTATCGGTGTAGGAGGCTCCTTCGATGTCATCGCGGGAACCGTGAAACGTGCACCAGTCATTTGGCAAAAGTTAAATCTTGAGTGGCTTTATCGACTGCTACGTCAGCCAAGTCGATTTATAAGAATGCTTGTTCTTCCACGTTTTGCTTTAAAGGTTTTCTCATTAAAGCTTAGAGGGCAGGGCACAGCAAAATGAGTCAATCAACATTTGTCAAAAGTACACTCGTCTTAACAATTGCGACATTACTTTCTAAGGTAATCGGTAGTATTTTCCGTATACCACTTCAAAATATTGCTGGTGATGAAGTACTTGGTATTTTCAGTCTTGTCTATCCTGTCTATATGGTGGCTTTGTATTTATCTGTTGCGGGTATCCCTATCGCTATTTCTAAATTGATTGCGGAGGCTAACTCAAGTAAGGATACTGCCAAAATAAAGAAAATTTATGTGACCGCAAGAATCCTTGCCCTATCCTTTGGCGTCATTAGTTTTACAATCATTTACGGTTTTTCAGCACAGATAGCGAATGCACTTGGTGGACCATCAACAGAAATTGCCTTAATTATTGTGGCACTGACATTACTTGTGGCTCCTTATATGGCCGTCTATCGTGGCTTTTTCCAAGGATTTGGAGATATGCGACCTACTGCCATCTCTCAAGTAATTGAACAGTTAGTTCGAGTTGCATTAATTCTAATTGTTGCGTATTTCCTAGTTGCGATGGATTATTCAAATGATATTGTAGCTGGTGGAATTATGGCTGGTTCTGTCCTTGGAGCACTCGGTTCACTTGTTTATTTACTCTATAAATATTTCCGATCTTCGGTAAAAGTAACGAGCAAGGAGAAATATTCGAGTAAGGATTTCTCCACATATAGTAAGACTATTCTAAAGATCTCCATTCCGATTGCAATTGGTTCTGTTACAATGGCACTTTTCAACTTTGTGGATTCCTTTACCGTCACATATGGGTTGAGAAATGCAGGGGCTGACGCAAGTGAAATTAGCTTCCTTTACGGTATATACGGTCGAGGGCTGACATTAGTTCAAATTACGACTGTATTTGCGTCTTCGATTATTTTACCGCTTGTGCCATTGATTACTACTAAAATTGCGGAACGTAAAATGGATGAAACACGCAGTATTATTGAACAAACACATCGTATGACCCATCTTATATCATGGCCAGCTGCTATTGGATTGCTTGCCTTAACCTTGCCTTTAAATCTAGCTCTTTTCAAGGACTTAGAGGGAAGCTTAATGTTAGCCATGATTAACCTTAGCTCTGTCTTTACATCTCTGACTCTTCTCGGAACAGGCGTTTTACAGGGAATGAATGCTGCTAAAACAGGCGCTCTTATTATTTTAAGTGGCGTTGTTCTGAAGGTGTTTGCGAACATCTTCTTCATTCAAGCATTCGGTCTAGATGGTGCTGCTTATGCAACATTATTGGTGTACTTTGTGTTATTTATTGTGAATACTGTCTTTATATATCGTATGATTCGCTTTACTGTTCTTGGAAAAGATACGGTGAAAATGATTGTTTCTTCGATCGTAATGGGAGTAGCCGTTGGTTTACCAACGCTTTGGCTTGATTTTACACATTGGTCTCGTATGTGGGCAATGGGCTATCTGACTATTGCCATCATCGTGGGAGGAGCTATTTACTTCCTTTTACTATGGCTAATGAAAGCTATTCATAAACAAGATTTAAAGAAAATCCCTGTTATCGGAAAAAGATTTTCATAAATAAGAGAGGTAGGACACTTATGTCGAAACAGAAATGGCTTTGGGGGATCATTGTTCTTTTACTCGTCGTTTCCTCCACAGGTATCATGATGAGGTGGAATGCGGAGCAATCGAATGATTCTTATGAAATTGTGATTCCCTATGATGAAATACAAACTGTAGATAAAAACAGTGATTTAACAATGGATGAAATCCTTTCCTCCTTAAAAGAAGCTGGACTGACAACTGTTAGTCTTGAGCCTTTAACATTAAAGGAAATGGAAAAACAAAATTTGATTACTGTCTATAAAGAAAACGACTTAGCAGCACAATTATTATTTACACCTTATAAAGATGCTGTTGATGTTACAAAGAGTGGCTCTTATATTCGAGTACCTGAAAATACAGACTATCAAAAACTGATTAAAGATAGTGTAGAACCAGAGGAAGTTCAAATAGGAGAAGAGGCTTTTTATTTTCTCCCTACTTCTAACCATAACTTTGATTTAAAAACACCAATTGGCTACGATCAACCTGCTATTGATATGATTAGTAAGCATGGTCTAGGCTATGTCTTTAAAGTGGCAAATGCAGATAATGAATTGGCTAACAATAAATTGGTGAATCAATTACTAGCATTAAAAGATGGTTCATCTGGTCGCTTGCTTGGTCAAGGTGACGAAGCAATTGGCTTTGGACAAAAAAAAGGCAATCAATTAGTTGAAAAATTAAGTGATGCGGGCTATTACTTCTATACAATCGAAAGTAATCCATTGAAGGGCGAAAGTAAAATCGCCCAAATAACCGATTACAATATGATTCGTTTGCATAGTATTAATATCAACAGACAAACGAAATTAAAGTTAAATGAAAGTATTGACCGTACAACAAGAGCTGTCAAAGAGCGTAATATCCGTTCTATCTTCTACCATATTAAAACAACTGGTAATGCCAAGGAAAATATGGAGCAAACAATTGACTACTTAAATGGAGTACATGACGCAATGCCAGATCATTTCCAACCTGGCGAGCCAAAGCTGTTTGATAAGGTAGCTGTACCAGCCTGGGTCAAAGCAGCAGTATTATTAGCAGGTATTTTATTTACCTTTATCGTTTCAGAATTAATCAAATGGATGCCTCTACGAATTGCGGCAGCTGGATTTATGACAGTACTAGCCATTGCGTACTTTATCCTGAAAAGCACTCTATTCTTACAGGCATTTGCACTAATTATTGCAGTCCTTGCACCTACCTATGCCGTAATTAAATCGGCTCAAGGTTCTACGAAAATGTCTAAAATACTTGTGCAATACTTGAAGGCAGTAGCGATTAGCCTTATCGGGATTGTTATTGTCATTGGCTTATTAAATGGCAATGCCTTTATGACAGGCTTTGCTACGTTCAAAGGCGTGAAGTTAGTTTATCTGATTCCAATTATGGGCGTCCTACTATTTACATTAATTGAGATGAACCGACTAGCTGATCAAAATATTAAAAAATCTTTATCTAATACCGTAACATTGTTAAATAAAGAATTAAAATATTGGCATGTGCTCCTACTAATTGTCGTGGCGGGTATCGGTTTATTTTACATTAGCAGAACTGGTAACTCTGGCTCAGTTAGTGATTTAGAATTAGCTTTTAGACAATGGCTAGAAAATACCTTATATGTACGACCAAGAACGAAGGAATTCTTAATTGGTTTCCCATTCTTTGTTTTAGCGTTATATGTAATGGGCATCAACCGCAAATGGGGTAGCATCCTACTTGTACCTGGTGTAATAGGATTCTTATCGATTGTCAATACTTTCACACACTTACACATCCCAGTAGCTGTTTCAGTATTACGTACTCTATACAGCGTATCTCTTGGCTTCGTTATAGGACTAGTATTTATCCTTATCTTTAAATTCGGTTATCGTTGGGTTTCTAAGGCAATCGCGAGGTGGTCATAATGCACATTGTTTTATCTGGCTATTATGGATTCGATAATGTCGGAGATGATGCTATTCTGCTGTCCATTATTCAAGCTTTGAAGAAATGGCAAAGTGATATAGAGATCACTGTATTATCCAATAACCCAACTGCTACTGAGCAAACGTATGGCGTTAAAGCCGTCAATCGTTGGAAAATGAAAGAAATCCGTCAATTGCTAAAAACAGCTGATGGACTTATTAGTGGCGGCGGTAGTCTAATGCAGGATCAAACAGGCATGAAAACTATTCCTTACTATGCGGGCGTGATTCAAATTGCAAAATGGCTGAAGAAGCCAGTATTTGTTTACGCCCAAGGTATGGGCCCAATCAACAACTCGCTTAGCAAATTTATCGTGCGGAAAACCTTTAGCAAGGTTGAGCAAATTACGGTTAGAGATAAAGCCTCCCAAACTCTTTTAACAGAGATTGGTGTACGTAAAGAGACTAAAATTGTGCCGGATCCTGTTATGGGGCTAAATGGTGGCGACTTTCATTGTGAATGGTTAGATCAAGAAGCCCTAACAGCGGAAAGCTATATTTCTGTTAGTGTTCGTGATTGGCCATCTACAATAGCGTATAAAGAAAAAATTGCACATAGCTTAGACCAATTAGTACGTCAGGGTGAGCAAATCGTCTTCTTACCAATGCATGGTGAACACGATTTAAAAACTTCTCAGGAAGTGGCAACACTCATGCAGGAAAAAAGCTTAATTGCTCCTTCTGATTTATCCATTGAGGAAAAAATTGCTGTAATTGGACAATCACAATTATTAATTGGGATGCGACTACATTCCCTAATCTTTTCAGCCATTTATGCTACACCTTTTATCGCCATTTCGTATGATCCAAAAATTGATGCGTTTGCTGATATTGTTGATCAACCGGTTATTGGACATGTCGAGAAGGATGATTGGAACGGTGTCACATTGTTCGAACGAGCTATCGCCATTCTAGAATCGTATACGACAGTTCAAGAAAATATGCGTCAGGCTGTGCTACCATTACAGCACGAAGCTACGGCAACGGCTAAATTAGCGATTGAGACTTTCTCTAAATAAACATAAAAAAATGATGAATTTCAATATTAATTGAAATTCATCATTTTTTTCCGACTTCTAATAATTTTAAAACGGACTGTGCCTGCTGCATATGCATCGCCAAGATATATTGACTGGCCTGCAGTAAAATCTGGGCTTTTACCATATTCATCATCTCTTTTGCAATATCAGCGTCTCGAATTCGTGACTCGGCTGCTTGTAAATTTTCTGCGGTGTTCACATTGGCATTATAGGCGTGTTCCAAACGGTTTTGATAGGCACCTAGACGAGAGCGTTCATTAGATACGCGTTTTAAAGCATCATCCATAGAAGAGATAGCCTTCTCTGCATCATCCCTAGTAGCAATCGAAACATCTTTCAAACCAAGTGCTTCTGAACCGACACCATTGATCAACAGTTCAATGGTCTGTCCTGCGTTGGCACCTGCCTGAATTTTAATCCCATTTGTTTCATAATCACCATTCAGTAATGTTTTTGTATTAAATTCGGTATCAGTTGATATACGTTGAATTTCCTTTTTTAGCTCTTGGAACTCCAAATCAAGTTGTTTCCGATCCTCATCCGTTAATGTATCATTGGCTGCCTCCACTGCTAGTTCTCGCATACGCTGAATCATCGCATGTGTCTCATTTAATGCCCCCTCTGCTGTCTGCACTAATGAGATGCCATCCTGTATATTTTTTGCCGCCATATTCAATCCACGAATTTGAGCACGCATTTTTTCAGAAATGGCAAGACCTGCTGGATCATCTGCTGCACTATTAATTCGGTAACCTGTAGAAATTCGTAGCATTGCCTTACTCATGGCACCGTAATGTCGATTCATATTATTCAGGATCGACATCCCCGTAGCCGACCAATTACCTAACATTTACTCACCACCCTCTTGTCACTTATATCGGTCTATCCTCCATTTTTTTAATACTTAGTTCGGGAATAGTTTCCAATATATCAGGATTTATTAACTATTTGTAGAAAAAATAATCTTAATCCTAAACTTTTGACCTACTCTTGATAATAAAAGCACCCCTTCTCCTAGTAAGAAAAGTGGGCGCTTATTAATGGGCATACCATCTATTCAATTGTGAAACCTCCAAGTTGATGGTTCTTTTGCTGTAATAGATTAAAAAAGAGTGATTTATTGTTCTCTAATAATGCTTGATCGATTAAGTTATCTAGATTTCTAATTTCAATCTCTGTAATAAGTTGATCAATTTCACCTACTGTCACTGTAGAAACAAGCGGAAGTTGTTGTTTTGGTGTAGCGCTTTCAAGTATAGGTGCCAGATGATCATGGACGTTGGTAATAAGTAGTAGCTGATAAAGTGGTAATCGAATAAATCGATTGCCTTTTTGGAAAACAAACACCTCAGATAAATTTTCAATTTGCTGTGTCTTCATGTTGATAATCATCTCTTTACCTTCTATGGGAATGAAATGGAAAATCTCATTCTCTTTTAAAATAGAGAAATATTGATAAGCAAATACGAGACGTAATTTGTCTCCAGTAATTTTTGTATAAAAAGGCTTCATGTATTGAACTTGCATCATCCTTCATCCCTCCTAATTATCTGATTATTCAGATTTTAACACAAATCAAAAGTCTTGTTAACTATCTTTGAATCAATTTATTTCTTTCTAATCATTCAGCTTATCATTGCCGCATTTTAATCGTATAATGGAAGGACAGTCTTTTTTCCTTTACTACAATTAATCCATATTAAACATAGCCATATAAGAAGAAAGGAGTGAGGTGATGGCATTGTCAATATCGCAATTGGCTAAAGAACATCAAGAATTCGTGTTAACTAAATTAAAAGAAGCTGAACATGATTTACATCCTTCCTCTACGGAAGATGAAGAACTAGTTCGTCGTGCTGTCTTTTCGGTTAGAAATAAGTCCATTATTTTTGACCGTTTTAATGGAGCCAGTTCTATATTATATGCAACTGTCCAGGATGTCAGACCCGCTTCTGTTGAAATTGATTTCGCCAAGGAAGAGTTACGCTGTAGCTGTCCTCAGCCAAAATGGTGTCGACATCAGGTAGGTACTTTACTTGCTCTCTACCAGTACTTTGATTCAGTTCAAAATTGGTCTAGTGCTTGGCGTGCTCAAAAATCTGTCCAGTTAAAATCATTAGCTGATGAACGTAGCCCTCAAAGTTGGTCAATGATGGTTGAAGAAGTAATGAAACGTTTATTGCCACCGGGTCGCGTTTTAGAAGGCTATGGCCTTTCTGCTATAAGGACCGATGCATTGGACCGTCTGCGTAGACATATGCCCTTTGAGCGTGAATGGCAACCTCTTTATAAACTGTATATGGAGTTAGCCATTTTCAATACTATTTGGCGACATTTAAATGAAACACCTGGTCATTCATTGGATTCTCCTTATATGAAATACTTTATTGATCAAAGTAGTCAATCTTTCGAGAGCATACTAACAGAACTGACTAATCGTTCTCGACTTTTCGCGACTGATCCGTTTTATGATGCTCTCCAAGAGGAAGTACGAAAGTTTTTATTAGAACGACATGGATTATTTCCAAATCGACTTCGCCTATACATGCTACTTTGGGCGGTGCTTTTTTATGAAAAGTCTCGTCGTGAGCAGGAATTAGATTATATAAATAATCTTGAAAACCCTTCAGCAGAAATATCCTTAGATTCATTAAGATTATTATTTTATGTACTCTTACAAAAAGAGGACTTACTGCTTGAAAGTTTGACACATACTAATTTGCATCATATGCAGGATCTATTTGAACTCGCTACTTTTGCTCAACGTGCTGGCGAATCAGATGCGCTGGCTATTATTTTACGAGCGATACTGCCAATGACAGAAGCCTTTTTACAGGAAGTCGTGCCAGTTGTACAACGAGCTCAGTATGTTCGTCAATTCCAGCTTTTATTTGATGAAATACAGCTTACCGAGGAAGAGGAAGCCATTCTATACAGCGCATTTGGAGTCTACGGCCTTCAGCCATTCTCTTCGTTCTTGATTAAAAAAGGACGTTATCGAGATTGGGCAGCTCTACATCAATTAAATCCTTCTTCACTATCTTATTTAGAGATGTGTGGATTAAAGGATGTGTTACAAGTTGAACCGGCTACAGTTTTACCTTTATATCATGTATATGCAATGGCGGAAATTGCCCAAAAATCACGCATGAATTATAAACAGGCAGTGCGCATTTGGAAAAGTATGCGTAGTGCCGCAAAACGCGCTGGTAAAACAGCTTATTTTGAAACGTATATACAAACAATCCGTTCAGAATATAAACGACTCCGTGCGTTACAGGAAGAAATCGAGAAAGGAAACTTAGTATGATGATAATAAATGCCAATGCTCCTTCCCCTTTTTCTAAAACTCAACAGCTTCGTATTGATGTAGCTCGGGAAGGATATTTTACGTTGCGAGGCTTTACTGAAAATGGTACAACAATCGACGTAGAAACATTCAAATCTTCATTGTTCTTTACGTATGAGGCAAATATCTATGGCTTACTAACGAATCAGGCTGATTTAACAATTGAGGTGTCCACTGCTGAGCTTCTTGATATTTTTTCATCAAACTATCAACATCCCTTTATCAGCTGGGTTGGTGTAAATGAAGATAGTAAAGAATGGCTAGGTAAAGTATTGGCTTTACAAGATTATTGGCAGGAGCCCTCCCTTTGGTCACATGCTGTCATTGCAGAAGATTTTTCTACACTAACCTTTCCTATAGATGATATAGATTCTGCATTATTAGAAATGGCGGTGCAGCAAAAACTTTCACAAGTAGGATTATTATTTTCTGATTTACCAAAGCTATTGCCCTTTTTCTTACGAGGTGGCTGGCCATTAGATCAAACTCGCCAAGTCGGTGCCATCACAGTGTCTTTACGATTAAGTGAACCAGAAGAAGATTCCGATGTCTGGCTATTAGAAACGGTCCTTAGTACCGCTACTACAAAAAATTACTGGACACCTGCCATTCGTAAGCAGTCATTACTTATCGAAGATGCACTGCCTACAAAATGGCGAATGTTTGCAACTGAAATTGAGCAGCAACAACAACAAATAGTCGATCTACTATCTAAAGATGCTATCAGTAGCGAAGCCTTTATTCGTGTGACACTTGAAGACATGGAGGTACGATCTTTTTTACGTGAGGATCTTGCCAGATTACAGGCACTTGGCTTTGATGTTGTACTTCCTGCATGGCTAAAGGATTTAAAACAATCGAAATTCCGGGTCCGTGTTACAACTAGCAATGCATCCACAAAAAAAGTCGCTGGATTAGATGATATTTTAACGTTCAAGTGGCAATTTTCGATGAATGGACAGACGATTTCACCTGAGCAATTTAAAAAGTTGGTGGAAGAAAAGCGTGAATTTATTCGAATAGGTACAGAATGGTTCCGTGTTGACGCTAACTGGATGCAAGAAATGCGTGCTCTAATGCAGCAGGCAGAAGATGAGAGCTGGACTGTCCGAGAATTACTATTCAGGGAATTACCCGAAGATTTATCTGCGCCTCTTGAAGAAGAGGATGCTGACGATGCTCTTCGGGATGATCCTATCTTTGCATTGGAGATACAACAATCGTTAAAGGCTTATATGGAACAGCTCTTAGACAAAAAGGGTTTACCTGCTGTACCAATTCCAGAGTCATTACAAACAGAATTACGTCCTTATCAAATTGATGGCTTTGAATGGCTAGTCTTTATGCGTCAGCAAGGTTTTGGTGCGTGCCTAGCCGATGATATGGGGCTTGGTAAAACGGTTCAGATGATATCCTATTTACTTCATATATATGAAACAGTAGCTGATTACACAAAACCATCCATCATTATTTGCCCTACCTCAGTGCTTGGTAACTGGCAGAAGGAGCTTGCTCGATTCGCTCCTTCACTAATTGTCCATACTCATTACCAAACTAACCGTGCAAAAGATGATGATTTCCAAAAAATGATATCGATTGATAAGCCACATGTCATTTTATCAACCTATGGTACTGTGTCACAGGATACTGAATTTTTACAGGATATTGACTGGGCAACTGTTGTATTAGATGAAGCTCAAAATATTAAAAACATGCAGACCTTACAATCAAAAGCCATTCGTAAATTACTGGGTGATCATCACATTGCCCTGACTGGCACTCCTGTAGAAAACCGTCTATCTGAGCTTTGGGCTATCTTTGATTTTATTCATAAAGGCTATTTAGGTAGCTTTGGTCGCTTTAATGAAGAATTTATATTGCCCATAGAACGAGATGAATCTGAATCCCATAAACAAAAGCTACGAACGAAAATTCAACCATTCTTATTACGTAGGACAAAACGAGATCCGCATTTGCAGCTGAACTTGCCAGATAAGCTAGAATCAAATGAGTATTGCCCATTAACAGCCGAGCAAGCTTCCCTTTATGAAGGCTATATTTTAGAAACCCTTGATCAGCTAGAAGAGTTAACAGGCTTTCAAAAAAAGGGACGCGTCTTAAAAATGCTCAGTAAATTAAAACAACTATGTAATCATCCTGCCCTATATTTAAAGGAACCTTTCGAGGATGCCGAAACAATGCTTGCACGTTCGGCAAAGTTAGAGCGCATTGTGCAAATGGCGGCTGAAATTGTGGACAATGGCGAGCAATGTCTGATTTTTACACAGTATATTGGAATGGGACAATTGCTACAGCATTGTTTAAGTGAATTATACAATGTAGATGCACCTTTTTTAACAGGTGCCATGCCTAAGCAGCAACGAGACCGCTTAGTAGAGGCGTTTCAGGCAGGAGATTTCCCAATATTTATTCTCTCCTTAAAAGCAGGTGGAACAGGATTAAATTTAACAGCTGCTAATCATGTCTTACATGCTGATCGCTGGTGGAATCCAGCTGTCGAAAATCAGGCAACCGATCGTGCTTATCGCATCGGTCAAACACAATTTGTGCAAGTCCATAAATTTGTAACACTTGGTACAATTGAAGAAAAGATAGATAAAATGCTAGCGCAAAAATCAGCGCTATCAGAAGAACTTATTCAATCAAGCCAGTGGTTAACTGAATTAGAGGATCAAGAACTTCGTGACCTTATTTCATTAGATATATATTAATGACAAGCGCCAAGGACAAAAGTGTTCTTGGCGCTTTTTCAGTGGAACCATGTTTACTTCTCTTCTCTTCCCTACTTACTTCATATTCATATTCAGTTGTGTTAAAAAATTTCATTGCTGCGCGGTCAACAGCAACTTTTCAGTAAAAGTTAGTCCACATCATTCCTTTCTGTTACAACGGTGCAAGAAGTTTAAGGAGAATGGCGGATCAGACAATAATTTTTCCTGCGCCGTATGTAGCATGCTATGGCAATACAAAGTCTTTTAAGTCTTCCTGTTCATTCGAAGGAGGTGGCGTCACAATAGAAGCTTCGTCACTGTCCCTTTGTTTAAGCTGATAAAATCGAACATCTTCGACCACTACTTCTGTCATAAAAATTTTAGTGTTTTCTTCATTTACAAATGACCTTGTTTGAATACGGCCATATGCACCAATTAATGAGCCTTTACCGCAATATTTGACAATATGTTCTGCAAGCCTTCCCCAAACTGTACAGAATATGAAGTCTGTGTCTACTTCCCCATGAATATTTTTGAAATTGCGATTAATGGCGATTGAAAAATGAGTCTGCACACGATTTCCAGATAAGTAGCGTAATACTGGATCTTTCGTAAACCTTCCGACCAGTCCGACTTGATTCATTCATTCACCTCCTTTGCTTTGGATTGCTCTCATCTTACAAAATGATTCCAATATTAGCAAAACCGAAAAATGATAATTTACTGCGATACTTCAGCATAAAATAGGTAAATTACTTGTTGTATTTTTCTTTTTTTTCTTATTTTTTCACCAGAATGCTTTAGGCAGTAATGGCAAATGCTATTTCATGAAATCAGCAATTTCGCATTTATTGAAATTAACAAGCAGGTGCGTATGACCAACAACCGTAGCCGTATGTGTTATACTAAAAGAATGACAGACTTAGGAGGAATATACATAATGAAAACATTTAAAATGCTTTCCTTTGACCTTGTCACAAAAGATGGCGTGCAACCATTCCCTTTAGTCGATGGCATTATTATTAATCAGGAAAATAGCCATCAGTCTTGGGTACTCGAATTGTTTATGGAAAAACAATATCGCTCAACCTTTGATGAGCTCTTAGCGACTGCTACTATTTTTAATGTACGTGCCGTTATTTCATTTCCCGATAATGAACCCGCTCCTTTCCAGGTAATCGTACATACTGTTCAAGAAATCGGTGACCATGTATCAGTACTTTTAAAAGGTACACTGAAAATAAAACGCTCTAAATATGCTGAACAATTGCTTTCTGAACTACTAGCTGAAGGTGTTTCTTTAGAACATTTACTGGAACGCTTTACAAAAGATATGAAGCAGCGACCAAAATTGAAGAATGACTGACGATGCAAATTTTTGCATCGTTTTTTTAGAAATTCTTGAAGGGTTTTCTGTGAAATGAGGTCTTGTAAGCACAAGTTTTTTTGAATTACAGGGTAATAAATGACTTGAAATATTATATCCCCATAGCCACTCTGCTTCCTCAACTCATAAAAAAAGAGTGTTTTCCATGTAGGAAACACTCTTTTGATATTATCGGTTGTTCATACCGTCACGATACTTCTCAGTGTCGTTGGCTTTTTCATCCACCATGTTGTCATTACGATCAACACCGTTTACGCCATTCGCGTTTGGTACGTTGTCATAGCCATTTGTGCTGTTAATATCAGCATTTGACCCAGGTGTTGTCGCTTCAGGTAATGTTGTATTTTCATTTACAGTACCTCGTTCAACACCATTTACATTTCGATCGTATGCATCGTTTCGATTATTCGGATCTAATGCATCCTCGACACGATCCACACCATTACGAACGTCAGTCTCTGCGTCTCTCACAGGATGATCTTCAACTGCACGATTTCCCCAGTTACATCCTCCAAGGAATACAGTAGCCAGAATAATGGTTAAAAATGACATTTTCCACATAGTAAAAAACCTCCTTTCTTGGTACTATGTCATCAAATACATCATGTGTATTTGTGATCTAACATAGATTGCCCGAGAAAGGAGGGAACTATCCGATTTTTGTTTAAACTATTTTTGTTTTTCTTTTAACAACTGTTCAATATATGCTGCTTCTGCTTTACAGTCATAGCTATAGTCTGTGCCTAGCTCATTTTGCAATGCCTCGATTGTTTCAACTTGCTGTGCTGTTGGTTCTTCACTTAAAATTTTGGCAATGACCTCATCAATTTTTTGTGCCATCTCTTCATGAAACTCTGCACTCATTAATGTTTCGGCTGGAATTTTTTCGATCCATGCTGCATTCTCTTGGAAATAAGTCTGCCAGCTTGCAATGAAGTCTTCCATAGAAAAGCGCTCTTCATCCCAACCAATACTTGCTAAGTATGTTTCAAAAGATGTTGAAATCGAACGAGTAATGCTAATTTTAATACCTGAAGACAATTCCTTATACATCTTAATAATCCTCCTACGTTCGTAAAACCTTAAAATTACATCTATTTCAATTCACAATCGCATAATCGCCATCGCAATTTAAGAACCTACTAGTCTCATTTTTTGACTTGACTTTATCTATTTTATATCTTTTGGTCTATAAATGCAAATTATGCTTGCTTTGGCTGCGCCGGCCCAATTGCAAATAGAATATCCGCTTCACATACAAGTTCCCCATCCACAGTTGCTACGCCATGTCCTTTACCCATTGAACCACGAAGTTTTACAAACTCCACTTCTAATTTAAGTTGGTCCCCAGGTACTACTTGACGCTTGAAACGGCAGTTATCAACACCCGTTAAAAATGCCAAACGTCCTTTAAATTCTTCGGCATTTAAAAGAGCTACTCCACCTACTTGTGCTAACGCCTCCACAATTAGCACACCTGGCATTACTGGATATCCTGGGAAGTGCCCATTAAAGAAGTCTTCATTCATAGAAACATTTTTTAAGCCTACTGCACGTTTTCCTTCTTCTAATTCAATAATACGATCTACAAATAGAAATGGATAGCGGTGTGGTAAAATTGCTTGAATTTGCTCTGCTGTTAACATTTCATTTCCCCCTCAAAATAAAGTATGTATACACAAAGTAAGGTAAAGAATAAAATTATTCTTTACCATGCATAATATCGAATATATGTTGCCATGTTTCTCTTTTGAAAATATCCACAGCATTTCCTTCTCCAATAACACTAAAGCCAACCATTGCGCCTAATGTTGCGGCAGTAACAACTAAGATGAGAACAATTACAATGCGTAACCAAATCGGAATCAGTCGGATTTGCACCCATCGAACCTCGCGTTGCTCTCCATTTGAGCGGCGTTCTTTATTTTCTGGTTGCGTATCGGTTTCTTGTGTCGGCACAGAACGTCGACGTGAATCGTTTGTCATAAATTGTACTCCTCTTCATTCCTTGCTTTTTAGGATGACTTCCTATCGAATACCATTGATTAGACCAAGCATTTGATCTGCTAATGTAACCGTTCTTGCATTGAATTGATAGGAACGTTGTGTTTGAATTAATTCTGTCATTTCCTTTGAGAGGTTAACATTGGACATTTCTAAAGTACCACCTTGCAGGCCAATTTGCTGGCGGTTTGCGCCTACTAGCTCTGTTAAAACTTCAGCTTGTGTAAAGCCAAGTTCAGCAAGGTTGTCTGGTAATCCAACATAAGAACCTGAAACATGTTCCATTAGTTGCGGTTTTTGGAATTCTGTTACCGCTAAATCCGTACGAATGATATCGCCATTTGGATAAGATGCTTCTAGTATACCACCATCTCGTACTGAAAATCTTTGCACATTATCTGGTAATGTAATAGCTTGTCCAGCGGCATTTGCCACTGGGTATCCCTCAGCCGTTACTAGCATAACTGTTCCATTATTTAGCGGCGATAAATAAAAGTCACCTTGTCGAGTATACACTGTTTCGGTTCCATTTTCATCATTTGGCATTAAAATATTGAAATATTGCTTTGCCGTTGTAAAGGCTAAGTCCAATTCTCGATTAGTCGTCTGCAAAGAACCTTGCTTTTGGTTGGATTTAATTTGACCAAGCATTGCGCCTGATCCATAGCGAATACCAACAGGTGTTTGTCGTTCAGCACGATCCAGTTTGTCATTATTATACTGTTGATAGAGTAACTCATTGAAAGATGCTTCCTTCGCTTTAAAGCCTGTTGTATTACTATTGGCAATGTTATTACTAATCGTATCAAGTTTATTTTGTAATTGGCCCATTGTATTAGTTGCTGTAATCATTGTACGTAGCATTTATAAAAAGCCTCCTGTTTTGTTCGTGCGTTAAATTTTACCGATTTCATTAACAGCCTTTTCCATGCTGCGATCATAAGCTTGTAATACTTTTTGATTGGCTTCAAATGCTCGGTACGCTGTCATTAAATCTGTCATGGCACGACCAGAATCTACGTTGGAGCCTTCTAAGAAGTTTTGACGTAATGTAAAGGAAACACCATTCGCGCCATAGGCTGATGGCAGGTTTACGCCATTTTCTGTCCGAATAAGACCGTTATCTTGTTTCTGTAGCATATTCGGATTGGCAGCATATGATACGCCTACTCGCGCTACTTGCTGATTATTAATGTATATGGCGCCACTTTCATCGAGGCGAAAATCATCATTAGGTAACTGGATTCGTTGTCCAACATCATTTAACACGTAAAGGCCTTGCCCATTTACTAAATAACCTTGGCCATCCAAAGTAAAATTACCATTACGTGTGTAGGCTTCTCCACCATCTGGATGTGCTAGTCTGAAGAATATTGAGCCAGATACACCCTCTTCATTTTGTGGTAAGTTTCCATCAATCAATGCCATATCTGTTGTAAAATCAGTGCTATAGATTTGGCCCTGTATGTAATTTGGTAATGTTTCTTGTAAATATGTCCCAGTATTTAAAGCGCCTACTTGATTCATATATTCGGCACCAGCTTGTTGATTGGCAGGCGCATTTGTTTTTCCGATGCTAGACATCAGCATATCTGGAAATGAACGAATCGTTGATTGGTCTGCCTTAAATCCTGGTGTATTCGCATTAGCTAAATTGTTGGATAGTAATTCTGTTCTTCTTTGTTGCGTGATCATACCGGTTGCAACTGTATAAAAACCTTTAAACAAAGAGATCACCTCATTTTATTTTTATAAAGACGCTGGCACACGATCTATATTTTCGAGCATAATGCCTGTACCAATAGCTACACAATCCATAGGTCTTTCAGCAATGAAGACAGGTACTTTTAATTCTTCAATTAATAGTTGATCCATACCATGTAAAAGTGCTCCGCCACCAGTAATAATAACACCGCGATCAATAATATCAGCCGAAAGCTCAGGTGGTGTTTTTTCTAAAACATTTTTTGCAGATTGAACGATCATTGCTACAGATTCGTGTAATGCACGTTCGATCTCTTCAGAATGAATAGAAATTGTCCTTGGTAAACCTGTCACCATGTCACGACCTCGGATATCCATTGTATCATTACGACTACCTTTGAAAACTGTTCCGATTGTCATTTTGATGGCTTCTGCTGTGCGTTCACCAATTAGCAATTTATATTCTTTTTTAATATATTGTAAAATATCGTTATCAAACACATCTCCTGCTACTTTAATGGATTCACTTGTGACAATATCACCCATTGAAAGAACGGCAATATCTGTTGTTCCACCGCCGATATCAACTACCATATTCCCGCTTGGTTGGAAGATATCCATGCCTGCACCAATCGCTGCTACTTTTGGCTCTTCCTCTAAATATACTTTTTTACCGCCTGATTTCTCTGCCGCTTCACGAATTGCCTTTTGCTCAACACTTGTAATATTCGTTGGACAACAAATTAGAATACGTGGCTTTGCTAAAAATCCTTTGACATTTAATTTATTGATGAAATGTCTTAACATCGCTTCAGTCACATCAAAATCTGCAATGACTCCATCTCTAAGCGGGCGAATTGCTGTAATATTACCTGGCGTTCTCCCTACCATTTGGCGAGCCTCTTCCCCTACCGCTAATACTTTATTTGTCTTTTTATCAATAGCCACTACAGATGGTTCATTAAGGACGATCCCCTTACCTTTAACGTGGATTAATACGTTCGCAGTACCTAAGTCAATGCCGATATCTTTCGAAAACATTTTATAATTTCTCCTTCCCGCCAGTTCCAACTACATAACGTTCATTTTATCTCTTTATCTAGAATATTTTATCATATTCTATTGGTAATTTCACCCTGAATTTAATGATAAAGACTGTTTTCTTTTCACGTTCTGGACGGCAATAACATAGTATTACTTTACCTTAAACAAACTTATTTTATGCCTGTTCACACAACAAAAAAGAACGAATCAATCTTGACTCGCCCTTTCTTTCCACTTGTTTTTCGTTGCTTCTCCTCCGCGAATATGACGTACGGCCTTATGGTAGGCGAGTATTTCTTTCACTTGGTCAGCTAATCCTTCATGAATTGTTGGTAATCGCTCTGTTAAATCTTTGTGCACCGTACTTTTTGAATAACCAGTCATTTTCGCGAGGACTCGCACAGTCTCACGCGTCTCAATCAGTAATTCACCGAGGCGTATGCAGCGCTTCCGAATGTGCTCATGCACGTTCTTCGTCCTTTCCACACAATTTCACAAAATGCTTTGGCAATCAGATGCACATTTGCGCATTTCTTCACCTTATGTGAGGACAAAGCTATTCAGAACACGTTTTGCATTTTCCTAATAAAATGCTGATTTTTTATGCGTTACTAGCTTTTAGAATTAAAAAGCTAGTAATTTTTTCGGATTAATATATTTTCCGTCTTCAACTACTTCGAAATGCATGTGGACGCCAGCCGCTTGATTCCACTCGTTATCAGTCGCTTTTCCTAAAGCTTGACCTTGAGTAACCTCATCGCCTTCTTTTACAGCGATATCTTTTACAGAGCTATAATGTGTTTGCATGCCATTTGGATGCTCGATGACAATTTTATTGCCTGTAAATGCGTCTAGTTTTACTTCTAGTACTTTACCAGTCATAGCAGCTAGTACTTCAAATTCTTCACCATTCATAGCAATAGAGATACCAGAAGACGTTGTAAATGTTTGATTAAATACCATTAGTGCATTTTCACGAGACTCTTCATTCGCTTCTAGCTCATAGAACTCTTGTAAGATTTGTACTTTACTAAGGCTCTCTTCTTTGAATGGATACATCATGTTTTCAGTACGTGCATTTGTTTCTACAACAGGACCTGAATCAACTTCTGCTAAATCTGGTAACGGTGCCTCTTCTACTTTAGATACGAGACTATTGTAACCAAATAACAATCCTGCTAGAACTAGTGCACCACCTGTGTAAACTACTGGCCAAAACCATGGTTTCTTTTGTAACTGACCATTTTCCTTTTGATTTGGATTCTGGTTTTGAGAAGCTTTATTATTTTTATCCTCTCTCATTTTCATCACCTCTAGTTGCAGTGTGAACAACTAGAAGTTATTTTAAACATGCATCTATTTTTTTTATTTCAATATCTTGATAATAATAGTGTAAAATTTCAGCAGCAGTTTTCCCTTCATTTGCCATAGCCTCTGCTCCATATTGACTCATTCCTACTCCATGACCATATCCTTTAGTTTTTACATGAACCTTTCTAGTATTACCATTATAAACAATTGAAAAGTCAGTGGATGGTATTCCAAGAAACGTTCGAACCTCTCTCCCTGTCCAAACATTATTCCCTAACTGTAGACGCTCCACACGCCCTGAGTCATTGTAAAATAGCTGTATACGATTAAAATCACTAGCTTGCCATTGTATTGGCCATAATTTATTCCATTGGGCTAGCGACCACTCTTGCTCTGCCTCGAATTTCGGAGAGGTTTGATCTGAAACACTTGCAACACTTTGCAAATATGGAATATTATTTCCACTATAGCCATAGGCACTTTCTGTTTGTCCATTACTTGTTGAATGAAACATAGCTGTAATTAAATCATTATTATAAAGAAGAACTTGTCCTTTCGTTTCATTGATGGCTTCGACAATTTTCTTTTCATTTCCCAGGAAATTGCTAGCCCAATTCGCTTTTCTTTGACTCTCATCATAGAAAACTTGCTTTGCTACAGTCGGTGCGATTGCTTTTTTACCGTAATTTGTCGTTTTTAATGCATAAGTACGTGCTGCAATTGCCTGTGCCTTCAATGCCTCCTTTTTAAAAGAAACAGGCATTTCTGCCGCTACTACCCCGGTTATATACGTCTCTAAAGGGATTTTTTCCTTTTGTCCCTCCACTTCTATAAATAGTTCACAAGCTTTTTCATCCGCTGTTGGAGGTTGCACTTCCTCCCGTCTTTCGCTTAATCCTAAAACAGGAAGCACATATAACGCTCCCAATAAACAAAGGACACCTATACTAATCATCCATTTTTTCATAAGGAATAATATGCTTGATACTATTTAGTTATGAGAAATAAAAAACCCTCTGCTACTGTAAGCAAAGGGTTTTAACATCATATTAGTTTGTAGGTAATTCAACAGAAATGTCTTCAGTTGTCACAACTTCTTCATCCGTAATACGTTCAATATTTGCCCCAAGTGAAGCCAATTTACCATGGAAATCAACATATCCACGATCTAAATGGTGAAGCTTTGTAACACGTGTAATTCCTTCTGATACTAAACCTGCTAAAATCAGTGCAGCCGCAGCTCGTAAATCCGTTGCCATTACTTCAGCACCCTGAAGCTGTACTGGCCCCTCAATAAACACAGAGCGTCCTTCTATTTTAGCACCCGCATTCATGCGACGGAACTCCTCCACATGCATAAAACGATTTTCAAATACTGTCTCTGTAATGATACTCGTACCTTCTGCAGTCAACATTAACGCCATCATTTG
Source organism: Lysinibacillus sp. UBA5990 (assembly GCF_002429815.1). NCBI lineage: Bacteria > Bacillati > Bacillota > Bacilli > Caryophanales > Bacillaceae > Lysinibacillus > Lysinibacillus sp. UBA5990. The sequence continues at coordinate 142,539 of NZ_DJAY01000007.1, read as the reverse complement.
TGATTGCATATCTGTCGGGAAGCCTGGATGTGGCATTGTTTTAATATCCACAGCTTTTAATGTCTGAGGAACACGTACACGAATACCTTCATCCAATTCTATAATTTCTACGCCCATTTCGCGCATCTTCGCAATCAAAGCTGTCATATGCTCAGGAACTGCGTTTTCGATGACCACATCCCCCTTAGTAATAGCTGCTGCTACCATAAATGTACCAGCCTCAATGCGGTCGGGAATAATATGATGCTCTACTCCATATAATGTATCGACTCCTTCGATACGAATCGTATTTGTACCAGCACCAATTACACGACCACCCATACTATTAATGAAGTTAGCAAGGTCAACGATTTCAGGCTCCTTTGCAGCATTTTCAATCACAGTTGTCCCTTCTGCTAGAGATGCTGCTGTCATAATATTTTCAGTTGCCCCAACACTTGGGAAGTCTAAATATACATTTGCTCCTTTTAAACGACCCTCAGTCTTTGCCTCTACATAGCCATGACCAAATGAAATCTTCGCCCCCATTGCTTCGAAACCTTTTAAGTGTAATTCAATTGGGCGAGAACCGATTGCACATCCTCCTGGTAACGCAACACGAGCATAGCCATTACGCGCAAGCAATGATCCCATTACTAAAATAGATGCACGCATTTTACTAACAAACTCAAATTGTGCTTCACTAGAAAGTTCTTTTGTTGCATCTATATATACGGCATTATCTTCAGGTATATATGTAACTGCTGCGTTTAAACTTTTAAGTACTTCGTTTATTGTAAAGACGTCTGCTAAGTTAGGGACTTCTTTAATTACATTTTCTCCCTTTGAAGCAAGTAAAGCTGCTGCCAGGATTGGTAACACTGCATTTTTTGCGCCCTCTACACGTACTTTTCCCTGTAGTTTTTGGCCGCCAGTCACTATTATTTTATCCACCCTATGTCCCTCCGAATTCAATCTATTAACCTACCGAATTTTTATTTTAATAAAGAAGTATAATGTCATAATCAGTAAACAAACAACTCTATAGTACAACTTTTTTAACGCCCATTCAAGCGTCCAAATCACTATTTTAAGGCATTATTAGATATTTTGCTATTTATTTATTGTACGCTATCAAATTTTTTTTGTGAATGACCAATAACCAGTTCGCTTCTAATACATACCCAAAGATGTATGAACAAAAAACAACTTTTAGAAGTTTTTTTATACATAGTTCAAAGGGCCACATAAATGTTATTATAAAGTCCTTTGAAGTATGTAGTGCTGAGGTGTAAGATTCGAATTGATATTGTCGAGGCTTTAAAATAAGTATGGAAGTTTTCCAGACCAGTTAGATATTTGTAGAAAGAAATTGGATACAGCAGAACCAATTGTAATACTCAATAAAATATAAATAAGTTGAATCTGAAATACTCTATTCTTCTTGAATAATTTTTCTGTCATAAAAGCCTGTAATGCGTAAAATGTAATAGCTATAAAAAACAAATGAGATAATATACCCAATAAAGCTTCTTGTCCTATTGCTTCATAAAGCTCCATTTTTCCCCCTCCAACTGTCCTTTAATTTAAGCACTTTAAAAAACGGGCAGATGCTATATCTGCCCGTTAAAAATGAATTAGATATTACCCTCATGAACGTTGATACGATTCAACGCACGTTTTAATGCTAGGTCAGCACGTTTGAAATCAATGTTGTCTTGTTTACCTTGAAGACGTCCTTCAGCACGTTTAACGGCTTCTTTTGCACGTTGAACATCAATATTTACAGCAACTTCAGCAGAAGGCGCTAAAATAGAGATCTTTTCTGGACGAACTTCAATGAAACCACCGCTAACAGCAACAATGTCAGTAGAACCGTCTGCTTTTTTCAGCTTCACTGCACCAATTGCAAGTGGAGCAACCATTGGAATATGGCCTGCAAGAACACCGATTTCTCCTGAAGTTGTTTTAGCGATTACCATTGATACTTCAGAATCGTATACCGGGCCGTCGGGAGTGACAATATTGACTAGAACTGTCTTCATATTTTTTCCTCCTCGTCCCTAGTATTAAACCTCTACGCCCATGCTTTTCGCTTTTTCAACTACTTCATCAATTGAACCAACTAGACGGAAAGCATCTTCTGGTAGGTGATCCCATTTGCCATCAAGGATTTCCTTGAATGAACGAACAGTTTCTTTTACAGGTACATAAGAACCTTTTTGACCAGTGAATTGTTCCGCTACGTGGAAGTTTTGTGATAAGAAGAATTGAATACGACGAGCACGTTCTACTGTTTGTTTATCTTCATCAGATAACTCATCCATACCTAAAATTGCAATGATATCTTGTAATTCACGGTAACGTTGGATTGTACGTTGTACACCAGTAGCAATTGCATAGTGCTCAGCGCCTACGATTTCAGGTGATAATGCACGTGAAGTCGAAGCTAATGGGTCAACCGCAGGGTAGATACCCATTTCTGATAATTTACGCTCAAGGTTAGTAGTTGCATCTAAGTGGGCGAAAGTTGTAGCTGGAGCCGGGTCAGTATAGTCATCGGCTGGTACATAGATCGCTTGGATAGAAGTTACAGATCCTTTGTTCGTAGATGTAATACGCTCTTGTAATTTACCCATTTCTGTAGCAAGTGTTGGTTGGTAACCTACCGCTGAAGGCATACGACCTAATAGGGCAGAAACCTCAGAACCTGCTTGCGTGAAACGGAAGATATTGTCGATGAATAAAAGTACGTCAGCACCTTGCTCATCACGGAAGTATTCTGCCATTGTAAGACCAGTTAAAGCTACACGCATACGTGCACCTGGTGGCTCGTTCATTTGACCGAATACCATCGCTGTTTGCTTGATAACGCCTGAATCGCTCATCTCGAAGAATAAGTCGTTCCCTTCACGAGTACGCTCACCTACACCAGCGAATACAGAGATACCAGAGTGCTCTTGTGCGATGTTATTGATTAATTCTTGGATTAATACTGTTTTACCTACGCCGGCACCACCGAAGAGACCGATTTTACCACCTTTGATATATGGTGCTAATAAGTCTACTACTTTGATACCTGTTTCAAGAATTTCAACTGTAGTTGAAAGTTCTTCGAATGTTGGTGCTTCGCGGTGAATTGAATCACGACGAGCGTCAGCTGGAATCTCTTCACCTAAGTCGATTACTTCACCTAGTACGTTGAATACACGACCTAAAGTAACTTCACCAACTGGTACTGAGATAGCTTTTCCTGAGTCTGTTACTTCTGCTCCACGTTGTAAGCCATCAGTAGATGACATTGCAATTGTACGAACAGAATCATCACCTAAATGAAGCGCAACTTCTAATGCAAGAATTGTTGGTTCTTCATTAGGACGTTCAATCTTAACTGTTAGTGAGTTATAGATTGCTGGTAATTGGCCATTGTCAAATTTTACGTCAACAACTGGACCCATTACTTGAATAACATGTCCTTTATTCATTACTGTGTATCCTCCTATCGTATTCTTATACGACATTGGGAAGCTGGCCTATTCTAAGGCTGCAGCTCCACCAACGATTTCTGTAATTTCTTGTGTAATCGCCGCTTGACGCGCACGGTTATATTGCAATGAAAGGTCTGAAATAAGATCAGATGCGTTATCAGTTGCATTTTTCATAGCCGTCATACGAGAAGCATGTTCACTTGCTTTTCCATCTAATAATGCGCCATAAACTAAGCTTTCCGCGTATTGTGGAAGTAACACTTCAAGAATTGCTTCACCAGATGGCTCAAATTCGTAAGAAGCATTGCTGCTAGCAGGTGCAAGATCTGTTAATGGAAGAAGTTTTTTCTCTGTCACTTCGTTAGCAATCGCGCTGACAAAGTGATTATAGTACATATAAAGTTGATCATACGTACCGTCAATGAACATACCAACAGCATTACGAGCGATTTCTTTAATATCAGCAAATGTAGGTTGGTCCGGAAGACCGACAACATCACTGATGACATTATGATCACGTTTCACAAAGTAGTCACGTACAACACGACCTATTGCTAAAATCACGTATTCGTCTTTAGATTTATGACGCTCGTCAATTGTACGTTGTACTTGACGTAGGATACTTGAGTTGTAAGCACCTGCAAGACCACGGTCAGAACCAATGACTAAGTAAGCTGTTTTCTTAACAGGACGAGCAGTTAACATTGGGTGTCCACTGTCTTTTGTTCCTGAAGCGATCGCGCCTACTACGTCCTGAATTTTTTCCATGTAAGGAACGTACGCTTTAGCGTTTTGCTCTGCACGACGTAACTTAGAAGAAGAAACCATCTGCATCGCTTTCGTAATTTGCTTCGTACTCTTTGTAGAATTAATACGACCTTTTATTTCGCGTAAGTTTACCACTGGTATTTCACCACCTTTTGTTTTTTAATCAAGTGACTAGCTCGAACTTATTCTGATTTAGCGAAAGTTTTTTTGAACTCCGTTAAAGCTGCTACGTAATCCGCATCTGGAGCAAGCTCTTTTGTAGTACGAACGTGATCTAAAACGTTTGTGTGGTTTGAATCTAACCAGCTTAAGAATTCACTTTCAAAGCGAACGATATCTTGTACTGGAATATCATCTAAGTGACCTTTAGTTAATGCATAAAGGATTGCAACTTGCTTTTCAACTTTAAGTGGTTTGTTTAGGTCTTGTTTAAGAACTTCAACCGTACGTTTACCACGCTCAAGTTTAGCTAGTGTAATTTTATCTAAATCTGAACCAAATTGAGCAAATGATTCAAGCTCACGGAATGCAGCTAAGTCAAGACGTAGTGTACCCGCAACTTTTTTCATCGCTTTAATTTGAGCAGATCCACCTACACGTGATACAGAAAGGCCGGCGTTAATCGCTGGACGTACACCTGAGTTGAATAAGTCAGATTGTAAGAATATTTGACCATCAGTAATTGAGATAACGTTAGTTGGGATGTATGCAGAGATATCCCCAGCTTGTGTCTCAACGAATGGAAGTGCTGTAATAGAACCATTTTGATATGTTTCATTTAACTTCGCAGCACGTTCAAGTAAGCGGCTGTGTAAGTAGAAAACGTCACCAGGGTAAGCTTCACGACCTGGAGGACGGCGTAGAAGAAGTGAAAGTTCACGGTAAGCTGATGCTTGTTTAGAAAGATCATCATACACGATTAATACGTGCTTACCTTGTAACATGAATTCTTCTGCCATAGAAACACCAGCAAATGGTGCTAAGAATAGTAATGGAGCTGGTTGAGATGCAGCAGCAGTTACTACGATTGTATAATCTAATGCACCATGCTTACGGAAAGTTTCAACTACACCACGTACAGTTGATTCTTTTTGACCGATTGCAACATAGATACAAATCATATTTTCGCCATCTTGGTTTAAGATTGTATCGATTGCTACAGATGTTTTACCTACTTGACGGTCACCGATGATTAACTCACGTTGACCACGACCAATTGGTACTAAAGCGTCAATTGCTTTGATACCAGTTTGTAATGGTTCATGTACTGATTTACGAGCCATTACACCGAAAGCAGGACTTTCGATTGGACGAGATTTAGTTGTGTTGATTGGACCTTGTCCATCCACTGGTTGACCAAGTGGGTTTACAACACGGCCAATTAGTTCTTCACCAACTGGTACTTCCATGATACGACCTGTACGACGAACTTCATCGCCTTCTTTGATGTCTGTGTATGGACCTAAGATTACGATACCAACGTTACCTTCTTCTAGGTTTTGAGCCATACCCATAACACCATTAGAGAACTCAAGAAGTTCTCCAGCCATGGCGTTGTCGAGGCCATGAGCAAGAGCGATACCGTCACCAATACGGATAACTGTACCAACTTCGCTTACTTTAAGTTCAGATTCATAATTCTCAATCTGTTGTTTAATCAGACTGCTGATTTCTTCAGCCTTGATGCCCATGTATGTCACCTCTCACATTTCTAAATTATTAACCGATTAATTCACGTTTTAGGCGCTCAAGTTTGTTCGCTACTGAGCTATCGTAAATATGATTACCGATTTGAACACGAATACCACCAAGTAGTGATGGATCAATTTCGTTTGTAATGTTTAATGATTGTTTCCCTACAAGCTTCGCAAATGTTGTAGAAATATTAGCGCTTTCTTCAGCAGAAAGTGCACGAGTAGAGAATACTGTTGCATCTGCAGTACCTTGTGCCTTTGCAGCAAGCTCAGCATATGCATTCGCAATAAGCTTCACTTCGTTTACACGTTTTTTCTCAACTAATAGTTGAACTGTGCGTAAAACCTCTGGAGTTGCACCTGCAAAGATTTCAGCTACCATTTGTTTCTTACGTTCGATAGAGAACTTTGGAGCATTTAAAAGCGTTAATAAATCCGGAGATTCTTTAACAATCTTTGTTAACTCGTTTAAGTCTGCTCCAACCTCAGCAAGAATATTTTTTTGTTGCGCTAATTCAAAAAGCGCTTGAGCGTAACGTTTTGCTACAGCTGAATTACTCATCGAGCTTCCCCTGCCTTCGCAATCGTCTCTTCAATTAGAGCACGGTTGTCTGCCTCAGAAATCTCTTTGCTAAGGACTTTAGATGCTGCAAGTACAGATAATGAAACGACTTCATCACGTACAGCTGCAATAGCTTTTTCTTTTTCAGACTCAATTTCACGTAAAGCCGATTCTTTCAAGCGGTTTGCTTCGTTACGAGCTGCAGTAAGAATTTCATCTTTTTGTAGTTCGCCTTGCTTCTTAGCGCCTTCAACAATCGATTGTGCTTCCGTACGAGCTTCTTTAAGAAGGCTCTTTTGTTCTTCTAAAAATTGGTGCGAATCTTTACGCGCTTTTTCAGCTGCTTCGATCTCACTCGCTACTAACTCTTCACGTTGTTGCATGATGCCCATAAGTGGACCCCAAGCGACTTTCTTAAGTAAGAACATTAATACTAAAAAGATAACTAATGTTGCGATGATGTCTCCGCTGTTGAACTGACCAGCGCCAGCACCTAGTACAAGATTATCTAAAAACACGATTGTTTCACTCCCTTCAAGAGCTTTAACTTCAACATAATTTATGGACTTAAAAAACTACCTATTTTAAAAAGCTATATTTACACATAGCTTTTATCCGTTCCAAAATGAAGGGCGAAGTTTCATCTGGAGAATCCTGCTTCGCCACTAGTAAAATTCAGTGTTCAACTGAATTATTTGTTCATTACGATGAATGCTACTACTACTGCGATGATCGGTAGGGCTTCAACTAATGCAACCCCGATGAACATTGTAGTTTGAAGAACGCCACGAGCTTCTGGTTGACGAGCGATACCTTCTACTGTTTTTGATACGATAAGACCGTTACCGATACCTGCACCAAGTGCACCTAAACCGATTGCGATTGCTGCTGCTAATAAACCTAATGAACCTGTCATTTGAAAATTTCCTCCTTGGAATTGTTTGTTTTTTTGTGGTTCAAGCATATGATATATGCTTTATATTAATGGTCATCGCTCACTTTATGAGCCATGTAAACCATTGTTAACATTGTGAAGATAAAGGCTTGGATAAAGCCGATGAAAATTGAGAAACCTTGCCATGCCATCATTGGAACGATTGCTCCGATGAATCCCACAGCACCTGATGATGCTAAACCGGCTAATAAGCCAAGTAAAATCTCACCCGCGTAAATGTTACCGTAAAGACGTAAACCTAACGTTAATGTATTTGCAAATTCCTCTACTATTTTAAGTGGGAACATGAAAGACATTGGTTTAAAGAATGTACCAGCATAATGGCCTGTACCCTTCATTTTTACACCATAGAAATGCGATAAAACTAAAATCATCGTTGCTAACGTCATCGTTACAGTTGGGTCAGCTGTTGGTGATTTCCACCATAGTTCATGACCATAAGCGATTGAGAATGGAAGACCTAATAAGTTAGATACTGCGATAAACATAATTAGCGTAATACCTAGAATGTGGAATCGACCACCAGTTTTCCAGTCCATGTTGCTTTTGATGATATTCTTAACGAAGTCCATAATCCATTCCATGAAGTTTTGCATACCAGTTGGTTTTAGTTTTAAGCTTCTAGTTGAAATAAAGGCAATTAAAAATACGATAATTGCAGCAACTAGTAACATCATAACTGTCGATAAATTAAAAGTTAAAAAACCGACTTCTAGTAACGGAGCTTCATGAGTCATTGTTATTTTTCACCTCTCTTTCTAATTTAAAGCACATTAGCGGTTCCTTACATGTGACACAATTCTCTCGACAAAGAGAAAAACGTACGGAATCATTAGCCCTATGACCGTGCTAATTAAGTGAAAATAGTTTGGCAACGAAATGGCTATTGCGACTGCCGCAACACCTGATCCAAAGCGAAGTGCTGTACCAAGTGAGCCTATTTTCTTCCCTTCACTAATGGACCTGTCAAACTTCTCCATACGGCGAACTAGAATCCAAAAATTATACGTACCAAAGAATGCACCGACTGCGATGCCCGCAAATACAGTTTGAAAGGAAGTGAATCCCCAGCCTAATGCGCAGAGTGCAAGCAAAAAAAATAACGCCCTCTTCTGCACAGCAAAAATGTGATGCAAATCTAGCATTGGTTGTAATCTCCTGAATCAAATTTTCGAGTATTGAAAGCGTTTGCTGACCACCATGTGAAATCAGAAAAGAGCAGTGAAAGGCACTACTCACAGCGGAATAGTAATGGGAGAGTCATTTCAATTACAGGTGTAAATACCCAAAAAATAACTTACACCCCTTACCAACTCGGTAAAAACCGAAACGCACAAAACGTTGCAAATCGACAGTTTTATTTTGAACTGTCAATTTAGTAGAAAGTTGATATAACAAGTGTTTCAACGTCCTAATAATGACTGAAACCCTTATCATTCTTACCCTTTGTAAGCATACAATAGGTGATATTTGAAGTCAATTGGTAATAGAGAAAAACTTCACAACCTATATACTCTTGTCAAATTGTTGACAAATTTGTGTATGAAATTTCATAGTTTCAAATGTTCTCATTTTCTTGACTCATAGAAAAAGCTAATTTACGACATAATTATGTTCATAAATTAGCTTACCCAACTCAATAGGTACATTAGACTTATTTTTTCGAATTAAATATAGTACATTACTTAGTTTTTTGTAAAAAACCTAGCAATGCCTCTACAATTCGTTTAGATGCATGTCCATCACCATATGGATTTGATGCTTGTGCCATCGCCTCATAAGCCTTTTTATCTGTTAACAATTCTTTAGCTAAGGCGTAAATTGTATCTTCTTCAGTTCCTGCTAGCTTTAGTGTTCCAGCTGCAATTCCTTCAGGGCGCTCTGTTGTGTCTCTAAGGACAAGAACTGGCTTCCCTAATGATGGTGCCTCTTCTTGGACGCCACCTGAGTCCGTTAAAATCATGTAAGAGCTCGCGGCGAAGTTATGGAAGTCAAATACTTCAAGAGGCTCTATTAAATGTACTCGTTCATTGTCACCTAAAATTTCATTTGCGATTTCTCTTACAGCAGGATTCATATGGACCGGATATACCACTTGAACATCATTATGCTCAGCTAAAATTCTAGTGATTGCTTTGAACATATGACGCATTGGCTCACCAAGATTTTCGCGACGATGTGCCGTTAATAAAATCATGCGATCTTCGCCAATTTTGTCTAATACAGGATGCGTGTAATGTTCGCTAACAGTTGTAGCTAATGCATCAATAGCCGTATTACCTGTTACAAATATTGTATCAGCGTTTTTATTTTCATCTAAAAGATTCTTTTTAGATACTTCTGTTGGTGCGAAATGTAAATCAGCCATTACACCTGTTAACTGGCGGTTCATTTCCTCCGGGTATGGTGAATACTTATTCCAAGTTCGCAGTCCTGCTTCAACATGCCCAATTGCGATTTGGTTATAAAACGCCGCCAAGCTTGCAATGAAAGTCGTTGCTGTATCACCGTGTACCAAAACGATATCCGGCTGTGCTTCCTTCATTACTTGATCTAAACCTTGCAATGCGTTTGTCGTCACATCAATTAATGTTTGACGATCTTTCATTATATTTAAATCATAGTTCGGTGTTATTTCAAATGTCTCTAGTACTTGATCTAGCATTTGGCGATGTTGTGCTGTTACTGTTACAATAGATTCTATTTGCTCAGGATACTTTTGTAACTCCAAAACAAGAGGAGCCATTTTAATTGCTTCTGGTCTTGTACCAAAAATCGTCATTACTTTCCATTTTTTCATCAAAACGATCTGCACCGTCCTTTTTGTTATTGTATGAAAAGGACACCACACCAGTTGAAGTCCAACATGAGGAGTACTTACCTAGACATACTATGAAACGCCCTTCTAATTTGAAGGACGCTTTCACAAATTATTAGTTTCCTAAATGAGGAAATTCATAACAACATTTTTATTTTGTGCCGAATAGGCGGTCTCCGGCATCACCTAGACCTGGTACAATATAGCCATGATCGTTTAGCTTCTCATCCAAAGCAGCAATGTAAATATCTACGTCTGAATGTTCTTCTTGAATAGCTTTGACACCCTCTGGTGCAGCAATTAAGCACATGAATTTAATGTTTTTAGCTCCACGTTTTTTCAATGAGTTGATAGCTTCCACTGCTGAACCACCAGTTGCTAACATTGGATCTACAATAATGAAATCACGTTCTTCCACATCTGCTGGAAGCTTTGCATAATATTCAACTGGTTTTAATGTTTCAGGGTCTCGATAAAGACCAATATGGCCAACTTTTGCTGCTGGGATAAGCTTTAGTACGCCATCTACCATACCAATTCCTGCACGTAGGATCGGTACAATCGCTAGCTTTTTACCAGAAAGTACTTTTGTTTTCGCAATCGTTACAGGTGTTTCAATTTCAATTTCTTCCACCGGCATATCACGTGTAATTTCAAATGCCATAAGTGTTGCTACTTCGTCTACTAGCTCACGAAATTCTTTTGTACCTGTATTCTTGTCGCGAATATAAGTTAATTTGTGTTGGATTAGTGGATGATCAAAAACATAGACTTTGCTCAAAGGGATTCTCTCCTAACCGTTCGGATTTCATTTTTATCTCAACTAGTATAACAGAAAAAAGGAGCCGCCTCAAAAATAAATTTAAGGCAACTCCTTTTATTATATTTTCTTTGAACAAAGTAAGTTATTGATCAAGAATGAAATCTAACTGTTCTATTGCCATTGGTTTAAAATAGAAAAATCCTTGTCCAACTGTACAACCTAATGCACGGAGTATTTCAACCTGTTCTTTTGTTTCAATTCCCTCTGCCACAGAAATCATTCCTAAGTTTAATGCCAATTGTATAATCGAGCGTACAATAGCAAGCGTTGCAGGATCCTCTAAGGCATTAATAAAGCTTCGATCAATCTTTAATTCAGTGAATGGTAATTGTTGCAGATAACTCAATGAAGAAAAGCCTGTCCCGAAATCATCCACGGATGTATTGAAACCATAGCTTTTTAATTCTTGAATAATTTTATAGGCAGATTGGAAATCTACTAAACCTATATTTTCTGTTACTTCTAATATAATATTACTTGGATCTATACCATACTTCCGAACGAGCTTTAGCGTATCTTGAACAAAATGTGTATAGTAAAAATGATCTGGTGAAATATTGACTGCTATTTTCACTAATTTCTTTCCTAACTTTTGCCGCTCTGCCAGCCATGAAAGCACAGTTTCTAAAACTAAAACGTCAATTTCTCTAACCTTTCCCGCACTTTCCGCTACTGGAATAAAGATTGCTGGTGACACAAAGCCAAGCTTTGGGGATATCCACCGTGCAAGTGCCTCTATACTTTGAATTTCTCCATTCCGTAAATCTACTTTTGGCTGTAAATGAACTGTAATTTCTTTATTTTTGATTGCTTGTGACAAATGATTTAAAACAGTCATTTGCTGTACAAGAACGTCATTTTTTTCTGTCGTAAAAATCTCAGTATGTGTACCTGGTTTATCGGTAGCAAAGGAGAGCGCATTATCCGCAAACCGAATTGCATCATTAATCTTTATGTCATCGTTAAAGGAAGCAATGCCTGTTTTTAACGTGATGTAGATTTGCTTTCCTCCAATTATAAAGGGCTGCCGAATCGTGTCTTTGATACGCATCTCATAATTATTTAAATTTTCATCGAAAGTCATGGTGGATAGAATAAGACTAGAGCTTGTAAATCTAGCAAGATATTCGTGATCCGCTTGTTTGTCTTGCTCTAATCGTTTGGCGAGCTGCCTTAATAATTCATCGCCAAATTCTCGCCCATACAATTCAACCACTTGATGAAATTCACTTGGCTTTACAATTTTAATATAACCATTTTGTCCACGTTCAACTTCTTTTTCGAGGAAATTCACAAAGCTATGACGATTAGGTAAACCTGTTGTAATGTCAGTATAGGCTAGATCCCATATTTTTCTTTGTGTTCTTGCATACGTAAATGCTAAGGCAACAAGCGCACTAATTTTACGAAACATACTTTTGAAATATGCGGAGTCATTATGTGCTTGCTCATAATATATTGAAAAAAGCCCTATTACTTGCCTCTGTTGATTGCGTATAGGTATAAATAATCCATACTGTTTGTGAGAAGAGGCAGCAAACTGTTTATGTTCATCCGGAACATGGATCTCATTCAGGTTTTCAATGAAAATAGAGGTTTCTGATTGCATAACCTTCGTAAAAAAATCATTATTTTCACAGCATCTCGGTACATCTTTTGATCTACAATTATCTGTAAAAACTTGTAATAGATGGCTCTCTGTTTTGATGAGAACCATACTTGAAGTATTCGGCATAAAAAACTCATCAAGTCCACGACAAATAATATGCATCTTTTGCTCAAAAGAGCTATCTCTCTCTATCGCCTTATACATATCATTTTCTAAACGCATTAAGAAATCTTCTGTATGATAATACGTAACGTCCTTCATAAGGACTAACACATATTGCGTAATATTTGCATCATTTCGAAATGGTAGTGCTTGTATTTCTGCCCAAAATAGGGGTTTATTGATACCTTTATGATGTAGCTTCGCTTGCACCATGATACCGTTATGTATTTTTTCTTTTATCATTTTAATGGTTGTCATCTTTTCATCTGATAGCCATGAAAAATAATTTGTTTTTAGGATTTGTGACCTCGAAGCATTTGTAAGGTTACAAAAAGATTCATTACATTCTACTATAATATGATGATTTGTTGCATCAAAAATTACATAGCTTTCCTTAGAATTATCCCCTAATTTAATAATACTGTTTAATAAAACATCGTTATCTACACCTATCGATTTAGTGACCATCCTACCCCTCCGTCTCTATCACTTCATCCCATTTCCATTGTACATAATATTTAATTAAATTTTCACTTTTATTAAAAAAAACTTCTTTTCTTGGACACTATCCGTCCTCAGCCTACTATAATATATCCCTTTCTACCGATTATATGTAAATTTATTCAAAATAAAGATGGTTATTCTACTTAATTAGAAAAATATGTATTTTGTTGTTTTGAAATAAAAAACTGTGTTTAAAGTGAAATTTCCACTCTAAACACAGTCTATAAATGCTATTAAGCGTATAATGGATGTTTATCTGTTAATGCTTTTACGCGATCTTTTGCGTCCGCTTTAACCACTTCATCTTCAGGGTTTTTAAGAACAGCTGCAATAATTGCACCTACTTCTTTCATATCTTCCTCTTTAAAGCCCCGAGATGTAACGGCTGGTGTACCGATACGAATACCTGAAGTAACAAATGGAGACTCCGTATCGAAAGGAATTGTATTTTTGTTAGTTGTAATACCCACTTCGTCTAATGCATGTTCTGCTACTTTACCTGTTAGACCAAGAGATTTAACGTTTAATAGTAATAAGTGGTTATCTGTACCACCTGATACAATTTCAACGCCCTCTTCAATAAGTACTTCAGCTAAAGCCTTTGCATTTAATTTTATTTGTTTTGCATAGTCTTTAAATTCTGGTTGTAACACTTCGCCAAATGCAACAGCTTTAGCAGCAATGACATGCATTAATGGTCCACCTTGAATTCCTGGGAATACAGATTTGTTTAATTTTTGCTCCCATTCTTTCGAAGCAAGAATTAATCCACCTCGTGGTCCACGTAATGTTTTATGTGTAGTTGATGTAACAAAGTCTGCATATGGAACTGGAGATTGATGTTCGCCAACAGCAACAAGACCAGCAATATGTGCCATATCCACCATGAAGTATGCACCTACTTCATCTGCGATTTCACGGAATTTAGAGAAATCGATTTCACGTGGGTATGCAGAAGCACCCGCAACAATAAGTTTTGGCTTATGCTCTAATGCTTTTTGACGCACATCTTCATAATCGATAACTTGTGTGTCTTTTGTTACACCATATTCCACAAAATTATAAAGAATACCCGAGAAGTTTACAGGAGATCCATGCGTTAAGTGACCACCATGCGAAAGGTTCATACCAAGAACCGTGTCACCTGGTTCTAAAATTGTGTGGTATACAGCCATATTCGCTTGCGCACCAGAGTGTGGTTGCACGTTTGCGTATTCTGCTCCGAAGATCTCTTTCACACGATCACGTGCGATATCTTCAACTACGTCTACATGTTCACAGCCACCATAGTAGCGTTTGCCTGGATAACCTTCTGCGTATTTATTTGTCAGTACAGAACCTTGAGCTTCCATAACTGCTTCAGAAACAAAGTTTTCAGATGCAATCAACTCAATATTTGCTTGTTGACGTTTTTTTTCTGCAAGAATTCCTTCTAATACTGCTTTGTCTTGTACTGCTAATTTTTCATATGCCATGTTAGAAAAAGCCTCCTAGTATCCTCTATTATTTATATACAGCACGTTCCCCGCCAATTAGCTTTGGACGTGTTGTTGCAATCGTCACAACTGCTTCTCCCACCATTTTCACTGATGTGCGAACTGGGACAGCTACTGCTTTCAAATGCATACCAATTAATGTTTGTCCAATATCAATACCTGCATGTGCCTGAATAGTTTCAACAACCACTGGATTAGCAAGACGCGTATAGGCGTATGCGGACATAGAGCCACCCGCAGTACGTACTGGAACTACCGCCACAGGATCATAGCCAAAGCGTTCAGCTGTTGATGCCTCCATCGTAATAGCACGATTAATATGCTCACAGCCTTGAAACGCCAAATGTAGCTGGTGTTTCATTGCAAATTCTTGTAACGGCTCAAAAATCGCTTCTCCTATCTCCAATGCACCTGCTGTGCCAATTTTCTGACCAATCACTTCAGATGTAGAGCAACCTACGACAAAAATAGTATGAGGTCGTAATGTTACCTGCTCTTCAAATTCACTGAGTAACTGAGTCAAATGCGTTCGTATTTGTTTTACAACCATTAAGCTCAGCTCCTTCATCTATATCCATTAAAATCATGCCATATATGACATCCTTGAAGAATGCCATATATGGAATAACAATCATTTATTGCTCAAGTTCAGTAATTTTTTCGATGCGTCGTGTATGACGACCACCTTCAAACTCAGTTTCTAGCCACGTTTGGACAATTTCACGTGCAAGACCTGGGCCAATAACACGTTCACCCATAGCTAAAACATTAGAGTCATTATGGCATCGCGTTGCCTTCGCACTAAATACATCATGTACTAGCGCACAACGAATACCGTTCACCTTATTTGCAGCAATCGACATACCAATTCCCGTGCCACAAATTAAAATGCCTTTATCAAATTCTCCGTTCGCTACACCCTCAGAAACTGGCTTTGCGTAATCCGGATAGTCTACTGAATCCGCAGATTGTGGACCAAAATCTTCGTAGTTAATATGAAGCTCATCTAGTAGCTGCATGATCTCACGACGTAGGTTGTTGCCTCCGTGATCAGAAGAAATTGCTATTCTCACTGGGTTCCCTCTTTTCGAATTATAGTCAACCTTAGTGTACCACTTCTTTCTGAAGAATAACACGATTTTTCTTGTTTTTTTATGCTGATTTCTCCTAAAAGACGAACATTTATTGTTAACTATTTAAAAATCATTCACTTTTAAGTTGTTTTTTCTGTGGATAGTGTGAATATCATGTTAATAAATTCGGATAACGGTCTTTTGTTGTAATATTCTATCTACTAAAGTTTTTTTCACTTTTTATATACAGTGGACAAACTATAGCATTATTTTTTCCAAAAATAAAAAAACTGTCTATAAATCCGATTTTTCATCGCATTTATAAACAGCCTTTAAGGACTAAGCCTGTCGATCAAATTGTTGAATCACTTTATGCAAAGCTTCTGATTGCTTTTTTAAACTTTGTGCTAGGTGCTCTACCTGTTCAATAGCATAGGCTTGCTCTTCAGCCGCACTACGAACTTCTTGTGCACCTGCTGATGTTTCTTCTGCAATTGCAGCCACTTCTTGTGATTGACGTGCAGTTGTCTCAATATTATGCATTTGCTGTTCAATTAGTGAAGATATCTCTACAATCGCTGTTGCCATTTCATGTACATTAGATGACATACCTTCTACAGCTGTCGTTGTTTCTGATACTCGATCTGCTTCCTTCGTTGCAAAGGCTACCTGTTCATTCATTTGTTTAACTACAACCTCAACGTTTTGCTGCATAGACTGGATCAGAGCTGTAATCCCTTGGACAGCTTTTGCACTTTCATCTGCTAAACCACGAACCTCCTCCGCAACTACAGCGAAACCTTTTCCATGTTCTCCTGCACGAGCTGCTTCAATAGATGCATTTAAAGCTAGTAAATTTGTTTGTGCCGCAATATCACCAACTAAGCCTATAATGCGCTCCACTTGTCCAGCATTTTCTTCTAAAGCATGGATGCTTTTTAAGGCCTCATTGTTACCAGTAGCTATTTGTTGAATACTATTAACTAATGTTTCGATTGCGTTTGTTGTTGTCGATAAATTATGTAATATCTCTGTAGATTGTGATGCAGATGCCTCTGCTCTACTATTTACTTCTGTTGCAAGAGCTCGTACATCCTCAATTGCCTCAGCGGTATCTTGTACAGCTGTCGCAGATGCTTCAGCTCCTGCCGAAATATGCTTAACTGTTTTCGCAATACCTTCTGCTTTTCGAGTTGCGACTCCCGCTTCATCTGAGAGCTGAATGATCGATTGGTTGGTCTGTTGGAAATTTTGATCAATACTTTCCACCATTTGACGTAAATTTAGCACCATTTGTTGGAATGCCTCTGCAACCGAACGAATCTCATCGTTTGTTTTAGGCATTTGAACATCCTGTCCAATTTTTCCCTCTGCTACTAGAGTTGCAGAATGCTCAAGTTGTTGTAAAGGTTTAATTAAAATTACGCTAAAAATGGCAGCCAATATGCCTGACCATGTAATTCCTAATGCATAAGTCACCACTTGAAACACTTTTCCATTAATACTTGGGAAGAAGGTCGGTTGTAAATATTCAATAAATATAAAACTGATACTGTAAGTAATTAATGCTAGCACGCTCACAAATAACACCAATTTTAGTCGTAAACCAAATTGTTTTTTCATAGGGCTCCTCAATTCTATTTTAGTTTTTTTATTAATTGATCAACCAATTCATGTAATTCCGCAAATGTTGCTTCGTATATTGCTCTATTACCACCGTAAGGATCTACTACATTCTCCAGGCTGCCTTTATTCGTATACTCTTTCAATGTAAATACTTTATGATCAGTTCCTGGGAAACTTGAAATGACAGTGTCTTTGTGAGCGGTAGTCATCGTAAGGACTAAATCTGCCCAGTCCATTTCTACCATGGATAATTGTGTTGCAGAATGCTGATGAGACATTCCGGCATCATTTAACACTTGTTGCGCATGTGCTGACATTTGGGCATTAGGCATAGCATAAATACCTGCAGAACGTACTTCTAAATTGTCTATTTGTTTATGTTTTAATATGACTTCTGCCATTGGACTGCGACAAGTATTGCCTGTACAAACAAATAATATTTTCACACTTATCACTCTCCATTTTTATATGAATTATTGCTGAATAGCTAGGATACTCATGATTATAAAAATAATGCCAGCAACGATTTGAATTTTATTCCCAAAAAAGACTTGGCTCCTACGTGCAATGACTAATGACCCATAGGCGCAAATCAAGGCACTCAAGCCTGCACTCATAATAAAAATTGTTTTTTCTAAGTTTAGCATACCAAAAGAAACACTAACTGAAAAGGTATCTAGGCTTGCAGTCACAGCTAAAAGTACGGGGGAAATTGTAACTTTTTCATCCCGATGAGAGAATAATAGTAAATGCACGCCAATGCAAAATAACAAAATACTCGATATCCACTGTCCCCATTCTAATAGAAAACGAACTAAATAGTTTCCTAATTCAAATCCCAATAAAGGAAAAATCATATGCAACGCAGCCGTCCATAATGATAAAAATAAGCGATATCTAACATTCGGCAGCAATACATATAGACCAATAACATCTACAGACGTTAATATACCTGCAAGAATTCCCTGCAAGAATGCACTCCTTCTCTCCCTAATATTTTATCATTTTATGCTCGAAAATACATTATTATCATATTTGTCCACATAAGATTTTCCTTTTTATTAATATGACCATGCATATAAAAAAAGGACAAAAGACATGTGAATTTTCAATGTCTTTTGTCACTCAACTTTATTTATAATGAATACCATTTTCCTCCAGAGGCTTTTTCAAGTCTATTCATAATAGCTGCCCCAACGCCTTCCGTCGAAGTTGTCGTAGCTAAAATAACGGTAGCTGTTGTTTTATCACATGCTCTGAGTGCATGGTATAACGAAGCACCCATTTCTTCTTTACTTCCCTCTTCACCTATTGAAAAGTAAAAATCAGCTTTAATATGTTGGAAATTTTTAGGTGCAAGAAGTGCTACGGCATGTCCTTGCTGCTGTAATTGTTGAACAGCTTCACTTACTTCCCTGTCATGACAATTGATTAAGTATACCGGCGCATTTGGTGCATAATGTGTATATTTCATGCCTGGAGCCTTTGGTGTCTCTTCTAGTTTCTGCTCTATTTTGGTTGGTTGAATAACCAGGCCAATTTTAGCCTCAAGCATCTCCTTCGTAATGCCACCTGGACGTAAAATTACCGGAGGCTCATGTGTCACATCTAATACTGTGGACTCTAGCCCAATACCTGTGGAACCCCCATCTAAAATATAAGGTATGTACCCTCCCAAATCATCTAAAACATGGATAGCTTCTGTTGGACTCGGCTTACCACTACGATTAGCACTTGGTGCAGCAAGTGGTTTTTGTAGCTGCTGTAATAAGGCAAGCGCTACTGGATGGTCTGGCATCCGGATGCCGACAGTCGATAATCCAGCCGTTACACTTTGAGCCAGGATATTTGGTTTAGCAGGCATCACAAGCGTTAATGGTCCTGGCCAAAATAAATCCATGCATTGTTTGGCTATTTCAGAAATATGTTCTATATAGTTCGTTACTTCCTCTTTTGTACCAACATGGACAATTAAAGGGTTATCTGAAGGGCGGCCCTTCGCTTCAAATATCTTCTTCACTGCCACATCATTTGTTGCAACAGCTCCTAGCCCATAAACCGTTTCTGTCGGAAATGCTACTACCTCTCCCGCATTTAAGATATCCACAGCTTGTGTATAATTAATTTGACTATTCACATTACTGTCCACAACCTTGCAAACGGTTTCCATGATTAAAACCTACCTTCAATTATTGATTCTTACTGAATTATCCACATATTGTTTATAACTTCTTAAAAAATGTGCATAAGTTATCTGAATTTGTGAACAATTCATGCAAAAAGCCCTTTAATCCATTCCCAAATAAAGAATGTTACTTGCTCTTCCTCTTCTGGCTCTTCTGCTTTTACTTCTTCTTTTTCTGGCTCGCAAATGGATGGGAATATACTGCACCACCAGTTATCACCACGCGCATCACCAATTTTAACTACAATGGAGTGATACACATTTTGTGGATATAATACTGCTCCCTGTCTTTTAGGCGGAAATAAGTTATCCCCAACCACTACCTGTGTATCGATCTGTGGATAATTTTCGCTTAATTCCGCTTCAATTTGTTGCTTTAACGTTTGAATTTGCTCATTCCCTGCAACTCCTGCAGTTACTACTTGCATAAAATAAGGCTTTAATTCTTCAACAAGCTGCTCTTTCTCATGCTGATCTTGTGCTGTATTGCTATTAGCAATTACCCGAATTCTAAAATCGTTTTCTTGTTCTTGATTAGTAGCCTCTTTTGCAAAACCTACTAATGATGGAATATATAAAACACATAGCTGTAAGGCAATGGCCACTACTACTAATCTAGCAAACGCTAGAAAAATATTTTGTTTAGGCAATCTAATAATCTTGTATTCATTTAACATGTAAATCCCTCCTTGCTCAACATTGTTGGCAAGATCAAGACACTTTATACATGAATTTCACAAAAAATCATTCGCGGTTTCCCATTAATATCTTTTTCTATCGAAATCGTAGCCTGTGGAAAACTATCTTGAAAGAACTTTGCTACTTTTTCACCTTGTGTATAACCGATTTCTAACCCAATTAATGCGGGTCTATTCATATACGTTGGCAATTGCTCTGCTAATTGTCGATATAAAATAAGACCGTCTTCCTCCGCAAATAGTGCGCTATGGGGCTCATGCTTTAGTACAACATCTGACATAGCATGTACCTCATCAAAAGCGATATATGGAGGATTCGATAAAACAATATCAAATTTCTCACCTGCGAGCGGAGCCGTTAAATCTCCCAACCTAAAATCAATATCGGCCTCTAATCTCTGTGCATTTTTTTGTGCTGTTGCTAATGCATCTTCGGATAAATCAGTAGCTACTACCGTTAACGCAGGACATTCCAGCTTCATTGAAATGGCAATAGCACCACTACCTGTACCTATATCAGCTACCTTCAATGCTTGATGTTGAAATAGTTTAGTCATACGATTAATAGTGCCAAGAATCAGTTCTTCCGTTTCTGGTCGAGGAATTAATACTGATTCATCGACTATAAATGAACGACCATAAAACTCCTCACTTCCCACACAATACTGAACTGGGCGGCCATTGACATGTTCCTCTATAAGGGCTTTAAATTTTACTTGCTGTTCTTCTGTTAATGTATCCTGTAAATGTAGCATAACCTCTGAATAACTTGTACCAAGTATATGCTGCATAACAATACGTGCCGCAGTTTGCTCCCGACCATTATCCATTAAAAAAGAAGAAGCCCACTCAAGGGCCTCCATCACATTTTTATAAGTCATCATTTAAACGCTCTAACTTCGATGCTTGTTCTTCTAAAATAAGAGTATCGATAATTTCGTCCAATCTACCTTCGACGATTTGATCTAGTTTCTGAATTGTTAAACCGATACGGTGGTCTGTTACACGGTTTTGTGGATAATTGTATGTGCGAATTCGCTCTGAGCGATCACCAGAACCCACAGCTGACTTACGTGTGGCATCGATCTCTTTTTGCGCTTCTTGCATATACATATCTGCTACACGAGCGCGTAAAATTTTCATTGCCTTTTCACGGTTTTTAATTTGAGAACGCTCATCCTGCATGGAAACTACAACACCTGTTGGTAAATGGGTCATACGAACCGCAGACATCGTTGTATTTACGGATTGACCACCCGCACCAGAAGATGCAAATGTGTCTACACGAATGTCTTTTTCATGAATTTCAACGTCTACTTCCTCTACCTCAGGTAAACATGCTACTGTTGCTGTAGATGTATGGATACGTCCTTGTGATTCGGTAGCTGGTACACGTTGTACACGGTGTGCACCGTTTTCAAATTTGAACTTTGAATAAGCACCTTGTCCGTTAATCATAAAGATCACTTCTTTATAGCCGCCCATTGGGTTTGGAGTGGCTTCCATAATATCAATTTTCCAGCCTTGTGTTTCTGCATAACGGGAATACATGCGGAATAAATCACCAGCAAAAATATTTGCCTCGTCTCCACCAGCTGCTCCACGAATTTCCATAATAACGTTCTTACTATCATTAGGATCTTTGGGAATTAATAAAATACGTAAACGTTCTTCAAGTTCTTCTTGCTGGGCTTTTAATAGGTTAAATTCTTCCTTTACCATTTCATGCATATCAGGATCTTTTTCGCTATCTAACATTTCACGTGTATCTACTAATTGTTCTTTGACATTTTTATATTCACGATACGCATCCACAGTTTCTTGGATATCTGATTGTTCCTTCGAATATTCACGTAATTTCTTACTGTCATTAACAATATCAGGATCGCTTAAAAGCTCTGTCAGCCTTTCATAGCGATCCTCCACTGCTTGTAATCGATCAAACATGGATTTCACCTCTATTTAGTTTCTTAAATTGCTCCTATTTTCCAAGAGCTCTCCATTAAAATTACGCTAAAGCATAATGGTTATTTACAATGTTTATGTCCACTACTTAGTATAAAAAACTTTTCGCATATACGCCACTTTTTCTTAGTGCTTCATACTAGGATCTTCCATTATAGCGAAGGATGAGCATGACATTTTCGACATACTGGATAATACGAATCATTTCCACCAATTTGAATTTGATCCCCCGTATATACAGGCTGTCCATTTCCATCTACTCGTAAATTCATCGTTGCTTTTTTATGGCAGAACCAACAAATGGTTTTCATTTCTTCAATTTTATCTGCATATGTAAGCATGTATTGGCTGCCTTCGAACAGTTCATTTTGAAAATCATTTTTTAAGCCAAAGCCCATGACCGGAATATCTAATTCATCCACAATGTTAGCTAATTGTAAAACATGAGCTTTTTTTAAAAATTGAACTTCATCCACAAGTACACAATATGGTTTAACCACATTGCTTTGCACAAGTTCAAAAATATTTGTATCTTCATAAACAGGAATGGCTTGCTGTCTTAAACCTACTCGACTAGAAACAAAACCAACCTCATCACGTGTATCTAAACCTGATGTAAACATCATTACAGGTTTCTGTTGTTCTTCATAATTATGAGCAACTTTTAAAATCTCTATTGATTTTCCACTATTCATTGCACCATGTTTAAAATATAGCTGCGCCATACTGTCTTCTCCCTTTCTTTTGGTCGATCTGTATTTTGAAAAGACTTGCATCAACGTGTCATATTTACTGAAAAAAATACCTGCCAAGCACATGCTTGGCAGGTATTAAACTAACATTAGTTTTTAAGACCGTATTTTTTGTTGAAACGATCCACGCGACCATCAGTAGACGCGAATTTTTGACGGCCAGTATAGAATGGGTGACATTCGTTGCAGAACTCGACAACGATGTTTTCTTTTACTGAACCAGTTTTGAAAGTGTTCCCACAAGAGCAAGTTACTGTTGCTTCTTTGTAGTCTGGATGAATTCCTTGTTTCATATTCGTTTTCTCCTCTCGCCCTGAACCATCTGGAACAGAGTATTATCGAACTGTACCTTACATAGCCCGAATATGAGTGAAACCATCAGCTATATATGTACACGTTGCATACTTATGAAGTATAGCATAGACGTTTTATTATTTTCAAGAAAAAAATATCAAAAGAAAGTTTTCAATAGTTTTTATCCACGAACTTCACGATAATCATTGTCGTGTAACCCTATTTTTTCATTTCGCTCTTTGAAACGGATATTATGGGAAGAAACATAAGCAACTTTTGGTGCATCAGGTTCTATTAATAGTTTTGCACTATTTAACGCTAATATGCCATCTGTAAAGGCCCCTGCTATTAACCTAACTTTACTTGGATGATCAATAAAATCACCTGCACCATAGATTCCTTCTATATTAGTTTCCCTCTTTTCATTGACGAGTGCTACTCCATCTTTTATATGTAATCCCCATTCTTCTAGTGCACCATAATCACATTTTAAGCCATGGTTCACAATAACGGCATCTACTTCAACTCGCTCTATCTCATCCGTCTCTTTATTCATAATCGATACAGACTGTATTAAATCTCCATCACTATGTAATTGCACTACTTCATATGGTGTTTTTACACATACGGAGGATTCCTTCATCCGTAAAACGTTCTTTTCATGACCACCAAAGTCTTCTCTGCGATGAACGATTGTAACACTCGCTGCAATTGGCTCTAACTCATTCGCCCAATCAACAGCTGAATTACCACCGCCTGAAATTAAGACATGTTTATTCCGGAAAATCTCTAATTCCTGTACAGTATAGTGTAAATTAGTTACTTCATAACGATCTGCTCCTTCTATTTCAAGCTTTTGCATCGTCAGAACGCCATAACCAACTGCCAAAATCACTGTTTTGGAATAATGCTTTTCTCCCGTTGAAGAAGTTAATATAAATGTTCCATCCGGTTGTTTTTCTAATCCTTCCACCTTTTGATTTAAAACAACTGTCGGATCGAAAGTTTGAGCTTGTTCAACAAGCTGTTTGATAAGCTGTCCACCTAAAATAGGTGTAACTCCACCAACGTCCCAAATCATCTTTTCGGGATAAATTAACATACGACCACCGAGCTGAGAGCTATACTCGATAATTTTCGTTTTTAAATCTCGCATACCACTATAAAAGGCTGTATAGAGACCTGCTGGACCACCGCCAACAATCGTTACATCATATAGTTCTTTCTCCATTTTTAGATTCCATCCCCTTCATCTTTATCCATAAATATTACATGCACTCGGCTAATCCACTTATTTTATTCACTAAGATGCCTTCGCTTTTTATTCCTTTAATCGTGCTAATAAATACAAGAAATAAGGAGCGCCTATAACGGCTACTACGATCCCTGCTGGAATTTCTGAAGGCTCGAGAATAGAACGACCTATCGTATCAGCCATTAATACGAGAAAACCACCTAATAATGCCGCCGCAGGGAGTAAAAATTGATGTTTGGCCCCAACCAGCTGGCGAGCCAAATGTGGGGCGATGAGTCCTACGAAGCCAATGCCACCACTTACAGAAACACTAGCGCCTGCTAAACCAACAGCTGCGGCTAATAACCAACGGCGCTCTTTTTCAATCGAGGCACCTAATCCGACAGCTGTTAATTCACCTAAATTCAAAATATTTAATACCCGCGATTTCGCATAAACAAATGGTAACAAGATCACTAACCATGGTAACAATGAAAGAACAAATCTCCAATTTGAACCCCATATGCTCCCTGCCAGCCATGTTGCCACAAACTGATAATTTTCAGGTGATAGGCGTAGTGTTAGCACAATCATCGCTGAGCTAATACCTGCTGCTACAGCTACACCCGTTAAAATTAAACGCATTGGTGTAATACCTTCATGTCGTTTATAAGAAAGTGAATAAATCAGAACTGCAGTTAAGCCTGCTCCTATAAAGGCAAGTACTGGCAGTAAATAGACAGGTGCCGCCTTCGTTGTTGGAAAAAATGAAATATACAGCATAACTGCAAGACCAGCACCCGCGTTAATCCCTAAAATACCTGGGTCTGCTAAAGCATTTTTGGAAACACCTTGTAAAATAGCACCTGATATAGCTAAGCCCATCCCTACTAATACAGCTATCACAATTCGCGGAAGCCTAAATTCAAATAAGATTAATTGTTGTTGTGCATCTCCTTGTCCAAAAAGAGTCTTAAAAACCTCCATTGGTGTTAGCTTAATCACCCCAGTATTCATACTAATAACAAAGGTAATGAAGATTAAAACAAGCAATGTAGCAATAATGATAAAATTTTTCTTTTTTGTCTTCTGCTGACTTGGCGTTAAATAGCTGTTTCTCATAGTTCTTTCCCTCCTTTACGTGCTAAATACAGGAAGAAAGGAACACCAATAAAGGCAATTAAAGCACCAATCGGGGTTTCATAAGGTGGATTGATAACACGTGCTACTAAATCAGCTAACACAACCAGCAATGCTCCATATACTAAAGAACAAACGATAATCCATCGATAATCATGACCAACTATGTATCTCGTTAAATGAGGAACTATTAAGCCTACGAAACCAACTGCTCCTACAACAGAAACTGCTGCACCCGCTAAAATTAACACAATGATCATTCCCCATACTTTTACAACACCCGTACGTTGTCCGAGCCCAACAGCAATTTCTTCTCCTAAGCTCAGTACAGTGATTGACCGTGATAAAATAAGAGCTCCTATCATCGCAATAAGAATCCAAGGTGATAATATTTGTAGATGGCTCCATTTTGTTCCCGAAACACCGCCCGCATACCAAAAGGCAAGATCCTGACCAATACGATAATAAAGGGCAATTCCTTCTCCTAGCGCTCCAAGCAACGCACTAACAGCTGCACCCGCCAAAACAAGTCGCATAGGTGTTAAGCCACCTTTAGACAGTGACCCAATACCATAAACAATGGCCACCCCAAGACCTGCTCCTATAAAGGACCATAAAATTAAAAACATATAAGGCATACCAGGGAAAAAGGCAAAGCACACTGCCAACATAAATGCGGCTCCCGAGTTCAAGCCTAACAATCCCGAATCTGCTAACGGGTTACGTGTCATACCTTGCATAATCGCCCCCGCTACTGCAAAGCTTGCTCCTACTAGAGCTGCCCCGAGTACTCGAGGTAAGCGGATATCATGAATAATTTGATGTGTAGTTAATTCTGGTGAAAAATGGGTAACTGCTGTCCAAACAGTACCCAGTGAAATATCTGCTGCACCAAAAGAGATCGATAAGCCAATAGCTAAAATTAATCCAATTACTCCTACAATTAAAGCTACTACTCCACGGATCGGATGAGATCGTTTCTGTAGCTCCTCTAAATCGTTGAGCTCTCCTACTCCTGTCGACGTAGTCATTTTATTTCCTCCTTATAAACTTCCCAATAAACATACAGACTAGATTTTATTTCTTCATATCGTATAGCTG
This sequence comes from Lysinibacillus sp. UBA5990, assembly GCF_002429815.1. Taxonomy (NCBI): domain Bacteria; kingdom Bacillati; phylum Bacillota; class Bacilli; order Caryophanales; family Bacillaceae; genus Lysinibacillus; species Lysinibacillus sp. UBA5990. The sequence goes on along the minus strand of NZ_DJAY01000007.1, from coordinate 115,613 downwards.
ATAGGATAGGCAGATTGGATTTTTACTATATGGACAAACAGCCATTTCAGCATCAATATTGAACACTTTTTGTAAATTTTCCTTTGTCATCACTTCTTCTGGACTTCCATCCACCATTAAATTCCCGTCTCTCATGGCCATGATAAAGTGGGAGAAGCGTGATGCATGATTCAAATCATGTAATACCATGATTATTGTTCGACCTTCTTCTTTATTTAACTTTTGTAAAAGCAATAAAATATCTAGCTGATGGGCTAAATCTAAATATGTGGTTGGTTCATCCAGTACTAGAATATCAGTGCCTTGTGCTAATGCCATGGCAATCCAAACCCTTTGACGTTGGCCACCTGACAATGCTTCAATTGGTCGATCACTAAATTCCCTTAATCCCGTCACATCAATAGCCCAATGGATATACTCATAGTCTTCCTTGCGCAATGTACCAAACCCGACTTGGTGAGGAAAGCGACCATATGATACTAGCTCAAAAACAGTTAAGCCTCCTGGAGCTGTTGCCGTTTGAGGCAAAATAGCCATTCTTTTGGCTACTTCCTTGGTTTTCAATTGGTGAATTGCTTTACCATCTAAATAAACCGCCCCATTTTGAGTCTGAAGTACACGGGCTACTGCCTTTAATAAAGTAGATTTCCCACAACCATTTGGACCGATAATTGTGGAAATCTGCCCTTTTGGAATTTCCACGCTTAAATCATTGACTATGAGCGTCGAGGAATAACCAATCGCCACACGATCTATTTCTAGTACTGACATAATTAACTTCCTTTCATTTTTGAGAGTGCTTTGAACCAACCTTATATTTGTAGACCAAATTGAGCTGTATACAACCCATAGTAAGCATGTTTTCGTTCCATTAATTGCTCATGTGTTCCTTCTTCAATAATGCCTTTTTTCGATACAACAACAATTCTATCTGCATCCTTAATTGTTGCTAATCGATGGGCAATTACCAACGTCGTACGACCAATAGAAAGCTCATTTAATGCTTGTTGAATAGCTTGTTCCGTTTCAGTGTCTAATGCCGATGTTGCTTCATCAAGTATTAAAATTTTTGGGTTTTTCAGGAAAATTCGTGCGATGGATAGTCTTTGTTTTTGACCTCCTGATAACTTCACACCTCGCTCACCAATTAATGTATCCATTCCCTCTGGGAGTGCTTTAATGACATCGGTCAGCTGTGCGCGCTGAGCTGCGTACCAAATATCTTCTTCACTAGCATTCAGATTGCCGTAAGCGATATTATCGCGAATAGTGCCATCAAATAAAAAGACATCTTGTTGAACAATCCCAATATGACCACGCAATGATTGCAATTTGAAATCGCGTATATCCACACCATCAATTTTAATGGAGCCTTCATTGACATCATAAAAACGTGGCAGCAAACTGCAAATTGTAGATTTTCCTGCTCCTGATGGACCCACTAGTGCCACTGTTTCACCAGGGCGAACCTGTAAATTAATGTGATGTAAAGCACGATTCGCATCTGAGTAGCCAAACGATACATCCGTGAATGTGATTTCGCCATCAATTTCATCGATGTCTTTCGCTTCTGGTCGATCCGCTATCTCAGGCTCTGTTTCAAGAAATTCAATATAGCGTCTAAATCCTGCCATACCTTTTGGATAGCTTTCTATAAACATGTTGATTTTATTAATAGGGCCTAGCAGAATCCCTGAAAGTAAAATAAATGCGATAAAGTCTCCATTAGATAGATCACCATTTAACACAAAATAAGCTCCAACAAATAATGTAAATAATGACAATACCTTTGTTAGAATACCTGAAATGGCTTCATTCCAAGCCATGACCTTATAAGAGAACAATTTAGTCATTCGGAATCTTTCATTGTTTACCTTAAAGCGTTTAATTTCATGATCCTCATTTGTAAAAGCCTGTACAACACGAATACCGCTGACATTGTTTTCAACGCGAGCATTAAAATCAGCAATATCTCCAAACATTTGACGAAATGCTTTTGACATTAATTTTCCGAAAATAATCGTCAGAACTAGAATGATCGGCACAAGTAGGAAAATAAGAATTGTAAAGGTTGGATCTATGTAGAACATCACACCAAATGTCCCTATAATGGTCATTGCTGCAATAAAAATATCTTCAGGACCGTGGTGGGCAAGCTCACCGATATCCATTAAATCGTTCGTTAATCGAGAAACAAGATGTCCCGTTTTATTATTATCAAAATATCTAAAGGAAAGTTTTTGTACATGGCTAAAGGATTCCTTTCTCATATCCGTTTCAATATTAATCCCTAGCATATGTCCCCAATACGACACGATGAAATGGAGAATGGAGTTAAAAATATATAAGATAAATAACAACAAACTCGCCATAATAATCCACTTTAATTCGCCATCCGGCAAAATATCATCAATTACTTTATTTAAAACAAGTGGAAACGCTAATTCGATTAATGCTACTAAAATGGCGCAGCTAAAATCTAAAATAAATAAGCGTTTATATGGTTTGTAATATGAGAAAAATCGCTGTAATAACATGGTTGTAGCCTCCTATTGCAATATCAATCTTCATATCTACTAATGTATTTTTGTTGAGTCTTCGTAAACTCTACTATTTTGTCAGCCAGCTCTTCAGCCTGATGGAGACCCGAAAGTGGATCAGAGGCAAAATAATATTCAGACGGAAGCTCTATAATTTGATTATTTTTTACGACATCTAAGTTAGTCCAAGTCCCTGGCAACTTCCCGTCTTTGTTAAAGAAGTTAATCATGAAGTTATAATCAGCTACAAAATCACCTACTACCTCGTAGGAAATCTCATAACGTCCGCCACTCGCCTCTTTTGCATCATATAACTCCTGCACTTTTTCTTGAGGCTTCAGGCCCAAAATTTGATAGAGTGCTCTACCACCCGATACGCTTGAATTTCCAACAATTGTTGCATTTTTTTCAAACATTTCATAAATAGTAAACGTTGCTCCGTCTGGAACCACATCATTTATTTTTTCCTTAGCTGTAGCTATCCGATCTTCAAACTCATTAACAAAGGTTTCAGCTTCTTTTTGTCTTCCTAAATAACTTCCCATCGACTTAATTTCCTCTATAGCTGATGAGTGAGCATCTTCAGCAAAGACAATTGTAGGTGCAATTTTCTCATATTTCCCTACATCTTCTGGATTCCATGTAATGATTAAATCTGGCTTTAGCTCTAGAATTTTCTCCAATGATACCTTCCCATCAGTACCAATATTCGTAATTTCTCCATCCTTGTAGTGTTGTTTTAAAAACGCAGCATAATCAAGGTTAGCTGTTACGCCTCCTACTGGTACAACATCTAACGCTAAAATTTGTCCTAGATACCAGTCTGTGATGACTCTTTTGGCTCTCACTGGAATTTCTACTTCACGGCCAATGTCATCTGTCACTATTCTCGTCTCTATCGTATCTGGAGTAGTTTGTTCGTCCACCTTTGATGAGACCGAATTTTCATTACATGCAGCTAATAAAACAAACAGGCTCAGGAAAAAAGGCAGTTTTATATGTTGAATCATCTTTTGCATCATGATTTCATTTTCTCCATTCTCAAATCGGTTTGCTTGCACGAGCTGATTCTCATTGTATTGAAAATGATTCTCATTTGTAATGGCCATTTCGGACATATAAGATGTATATTTCAGCCTAAAATTACTTGGTGCCATATTTGTAGCCTTTTTAAAGGCACGACTAAAATAGTATTCATCTTCATAGCCAAGTGAAATAGCAATTTCCTTTATACCAAATTGATTTTCCACCAAATATTGTTGTGCCTGCTCAATTTTTAATTGCTGTAAATAAATTTGTGGCCCAACCCCATAGCGCGCTTTAAAAATTCGTAATAAATGACGTGTACTAATATGAAGCGTATCTGCCAATGATTGTATAGATAATGGTTGGTGAAGATGCTGATGAATATACAGACGTGCTACTTCTGCCTTATCCATTTCATGTGGGTTCCCCTGCCCATCCACTAATTCTTGAAACACACGATACACAAATTCATACAAAGAAGCTTTGACTGAAAAATGTTCTTGAATAGAACCAGATATCCATTTGCTATACATATCTTGAAGAATGTTGTGAATGGCTATTGGATTAGCAGGCACACAAGAGAAATTTATTTGAAAAGGTTGATATTGCATCTGTAAATGCTGCATAAATGCATCTTTATAGATGACATCTCCTTCATAACGTATGAGGAAGTAGCTAACACTATGTTGTGCAGTAATTTGTAAACATTGAGATTTACCAATGTGAAAAATACTGAAACGCTGTACATAATAAGGCTGTTCATCAATGATAATTTGCGCCTCGCCTGCTGTTATGATAAGAAACGAACTATTGGTTAATACCTTTGAAACTTGAACTTTTGATTTATTTATGTAATCGAGATGCTTCATTTGAACATAGGCATTTTGCCAAAGCAGCATATAGGCATCATAATTCATCCGGATCTCCTTCAAAAAGATATTTATTAACTACATTATATTGATAATGATTATCAATTTCAATAAACATTTATTCGTTCAAAAATATACAAAAAAATCACCATTGACAATTATTTGTCAATGGTGATGCCTGTTCTATAATAAACCTTTACCTTTTGTTGCTTTTTTCATATCTTCGTTCAGTTTTTCAAAAAATTCTTCGTTAGATTTTGTTGTACGAAGTTTTTTCAAGAAACGTTCCGCAAAATCAGGCGCGTCTGAAAATGTTTTACGAATCGCCCATAGTTTTTCAAGTTGTTCAGGCTCAAGTAATAACTCTTCCTTACGTGTACCTGAACGGCGAATATCAAGAGCAGGGAAAATTCGACGCTCTGCCAACTGGCGATCTAGATGAAGCTCTAAATTACCTGTCCCCTTAAATTCTTCGTAAATAACCTCATCCATACGTGAACCAGTATCTACTAAAGCAGTCGCTAATATCGTTAAGCTACCGCCTTCTTCAATATTTCGAGCTGATCCAAAGAAGCGCTTAGGTCTATGGAAGGCAGCTGGATCGATCCCCCCTGAAAGCGTGCGTCCACTTGGAGGAATGACAAGGTTAAAAGCACGCGCCAAACGTGTGATAGAATCCATTAAAATAATGACATCACGTTTATGTTCCACTAAACGTCGTGCACGCTCTAAAACTATTTCTGCCACCTTGACATGATTCTCTGGAACTTCATCAAACGTTGAGCTAACAACATCTGCATTTACAGATCGCTCAATATCTGTAACTTCCTCAGGACGTTCATCTATCAGTAAGACAATTAGCTCTGCTTCTGGATGATTTGTCGTAATAGCGTTTGCAATTTCTTTTAATAAAGATGTTTTCCCGGCTTTCGGCGGTGCAACGATTAATCCACGCTGACCAAAACCTACAGGTGCCACTAAATCCATAATACGTGTTGATAAATTACGCTGAGTTGTTTCCAGTTTAATTTGTCTGTTTGGATATAGTGGAGTTAATGCAGGGAAATGCACACGTTCCTTTGCAACTTCAGGATCCTCGCCATTGACGGCATCAACTTGTAATAAGCCGTAATAACGTTCATTTTCCTTAGGTGGTCGCACCTTCCCAGATACCTTGTCCCCATTACGAAGATCAAAGCGACGAATTTGAGATGCAGAAATATAAATATCTTCTTTACTTGGAGAGTAGTTTATTGGTCGAAGGAAGCCAAAGCCTTCTTGCGAAACAATTTCAAGTACGCCTTCCATAAAGAAATAGCCTTCTTGCTCTGAACGCGTTTTCAAAATAGCAAATATTAATTCTTTTTTCGTTAACTTGCTATAATATGAAATTTTATATTGGCGTGCAAGAGCGTAAAGCTCTTTCAACGTCATGTTTTCTAATTGAGCGATTGTCAATGCAGACATATGCACAACTCCAGTCTTTTTCAAAATATAATACAATTATTGGGGTTATCATCGAAGATTTTTTACGAACGAACGGCTCTGTTCACATTATACGGTTACCTCATTAGGTCAATTACAAATACATAGTCCACCATATGATGAAACATTACCTTACAAATTACGGGATGGTTTATTTAAAGAAGAAGGTACCTAGCACAATAGATGTACTAGGTATATTTTAGAAGAAAATATCATTAATATCTAGGTTTTTTCTCAAGTGCGTGACGGCCTTCTACAAAGCGAACCGTACCAGACTTAGCACGCATAACTACCGAGTGTGTTAAAGCGTAAGCACCTTTATATTGAACACCCTTTAAAAGCTCACAATCTGTCACAGCTGTTGCTGCAAAAATAGCATCGTCACCTTTTACTAGATCATCTAAATAAAGAACTTTGTCAACATCTACGCCCATTTTATGACAGCGTTCTAATTGCTCTTCATCTTCTGGTACTAATTTTGCTTGGAAGTCCCCACCTAGGCATTTTAAAGCTACAGCCGAAATAACACCCTCTGGTGCTCCACCTGTTCCAAACATAATATCAATACCTGTTTCATCAAAGGCAGTATTAATCGCTGCACCAACATCGCCATCTTGGATAAACTTAATGCGTGCACCAGCCTCACGAATTTCATCAACAATTGCTTGGTGACGCGGTCTATCTAATAGAGTAGCAACTACATCTGAAATATCTTTATTTTTTGCTTTTGCTACTTGTAATAAGTTATAAGTTACAGATGCATTGATATCTACTTTACCAGCTGCTTCTGGCCCTACAGCAATTTTCTCCATGTACATATCTGGTGCATTTAACAGATTACCTTTGTCTGCAATCGCAAGGACTGTCATTGCACCATTCGTACCTTTTGCTACAATATTTGTACCTTCTAATGGATCCACAGCGATATCTACTTTTGGACCACCACTTCGTAAGCCAAGTTCTTCACCAATATAAAGCATTGGTGCTTCATCCATTTCACCTTCACCAATTACTACTGTAGCATGCATTGGAATTGTATCGAACATTTTGCGCATCGCTGTTGTTGCTGCATCATCTGCCTCAATTTTTAAACCGCGTCCCATCCATTTCCCGGATGCGATTGCTGCTGCTTCTGTTACTCGTACTACTTCCATCGATAAACTACGTTCCATTGTTGCTTTGCCTCCCGTTATCGGCCATTTTTCATACCGAAACATTCAAATTACCTCTATTGTAACATAATTGAGAGAAAACTTTTAGCTCTCATTATTCCTTTGTCTCAGCTACGCGTGCCAGGATTGTTTCACGTCGAATATCAGCGCCTAAATCACGTAATTTCTCAATAAGTGAGCTATAGCCACGTTCGATATGATAAATATCTTGGACTTCCGTTTCGCCCTCAGCTAGTAGACCAGCTAAAACTAAAGCTGCACCTGCGCGTAGATCTGTAGCTGTTACTGTTGAACCATGTAATCTGCTAGGCCCTTTAATAATAGCCGTGTTGCCTTCTACACGAGCATCAGCATTCATACGACGAAGCTCATCAATATGTTTAAATCGAGCTGTATAAATTGTATCTGTTACTTTTGAGGAACCGAATGCCTGTGACATTAACACAGCAAGTGGTTGCTGAATATCTGTTGGGAAACCAGGATACACCAATGTTTTTACATCAACAGCTTGCAAAGTTGAGAGGTCTGTTTTTGGTACATAAATACTTTCTTCACCAATTTCAATTTTCACACCCATTTCACGAAGCTTCGCTATAATTGCTTCTAAATGGAGTGGAATTACATTATCAATTGTAATACCATCACCTACTGCTGCAGCCATTATCATAAATGTCGCAGCTTCAATACGATCCGGTATAATCGTATGTTCTGTACCATGTAGTTCTTCTACCCCTTCAATACGGATGACACTTGTACCTGCCCCTTTAATATTGGCACCCATATTTGTTAGAAGTGTGGCTACATCAATAATTTCAGGTTCCTTCGCTGCATTTTCTATCACTGTACGACCCTTCGCGAGGACAGCAGCTAACATAATGTTAATCGTCGCACCGACACTTGCAACATCTAAATAAATTTTAGCCCCAATTAGCTCATCTGCACGTAAATAAATAGCGCCATGTTCATTCGTAATTTTAGCGCCTAATGCTTCAAAGCCCTTTATATGTTGATCAATTGGTCGGGGACCCAAGAAACAGCCACCTGGTAAACCAATGACTGCTTTCTTGAAACGTCCTAGCATTGCCCCCATTAAATAATATGAAGCGCGTAACTTTTTAACGTTGCCGTTCGGTAATGGTAATGCAATCATGTCTGTTGGATCAATTGTCATCTTACCATCGTCAAACGATACTTCCCCACCAATTTCCTCTAATAAAGCCTTTAACGTCCATGCATCTGAAATTTCTGGTATCCCTCCAATTGTCACTGGAGAGTTCGCCAAAATTGATGCAGGAATTAAGGCGACTGCACTATTTTTTGCACCACTAACTTTAATTGTACCTTGTAGACGATTTTCGCCAGTAATTTTATAAACATCCATTTTGCGTTCTCCCTCATGATTGGAAAGTAGTATTTTTTTGCAATTGGCTCACTGTATGTTCTTATTATTCGCCTTTTCTCTTATTCCAATCCGCTAAAAATCCTTCAATTCCTTTTTCCGTTAAGGGATGGTGGAAAAGTTGTTTTAAAACTTTAAATGGAGTTGTTGAAATATGTGCGCCAGCTAAAGCTGCAGCCGTAACGTGCTGAGGGTGACGAACAGAGGCAGCAATGATTTGTGTGTCAATATTATGAATTGTGAAAATGTCTGCAATAGTTTCAATTAGCTCTACACCATTTTGACCAATGTCATCTAAACGGCCGATAAATGGTGATACATATGTAGCACCTGCACGCGCAGCCATTAATGCTTGGTTTGCACTAAAAATTAATGTTACGTTTGTTTTAATTCCTTTGTTTGCAAAGAAACGACAAGCTTCTAATCCCGCTGGCGTCATTGGTAGTTTCACTGTAATGTTAGGAGCAATAGCAGCTAATTCCAAACCTTCTTTAATCATTCCTTCTGCATCCAGTGCAATAACTTCTCCACTTACGGAGCCATCGACAAGCTCTGCTATTTCACGAAGACGATCATGGAAAGAAACATTTTCTTCTTTAGCCACTAGTGATGGGTTTGTTGTAACTCCTGATAATATCCCCCATGCATGTGCCTCTTTAATCTCTTCAAAATTTGCTGTATCAATAAAAAATTTCATATTATTTCCTCCTGATCATTTTTCTTATATTATTAAATATTTTCCAAAATTTCTTTATTTCAAAAACAAGAGAAGGTCGATTGAAAGCATCAACACTTCTCTTATTATGTGTATTTATCTATGCTTTTGTAACATATTAAATGCAAAAATTATGCTTTTTGTGCACTACCAAATTCGCGAATTTTACCAACAACAGTTGCTTTAATCGCTTCACGTGCAGGACCAAGGAATTTACGAGGATCGTAAACAACTTTGTCGTTGTCAAGAATCTCACGGATTGCTTTTGTTGCTTCAATTTGATTTTCAGTATTAACGTTAATTTTTGCAGTACCTAATGAAATAGAACGTTGGATATCTTTTGTTGGGATACCTGTACCACCATGTAATACTAGTGGAAGATCTGCCAATTTAGAGATTTCCTCCATTTCTTTGAAGCCTAGGTTTGGTTCTCCTTTGTAAGGACCGTGTACAGAGCCAAGTGCTGGCGCTAAGCAGTCGATATCTGTTAGCTCAACCATTTTACGGCATTCTTCTGGATCAGCGTAAATAATACCACCGATTACACCGTCTTCATCTCCGCCAACTGTTCCTAATTCCGCTTCTACAGAAACGCCTTTAGCATGTGCGTATTCTACTACTTCTGAAGTAATTTTCACATTTTCCTCAAATGGATGGTGTGAAGCATCAATCATCACAGAAGTAAAGCCTGCGTCAATTGCCTCTTTACATTTTGCAAAGCTAGATCCATGGTCAAGATGAATGGCTACTGGAACTGTAGTACCGTAAGATTCCATTAAACCTTTTACCATGTGAACAACAGAAATAAATCCGCCCATATATTTACCTGCACCTTCAGAAACACCAAGAATCACTGGAGATTTTTCTTCTTCAGCTGCTTGTAAAATTGCTTGTGTCCACTCTAGGTTGTTAATGTTGAATTGACCAACAGCATAACCCTCTGCTTTTGCTTTAATTAACATCTCTTTCATAGATACTAATGCCATACTAAAAATCCTCCTCTTAGGACTATTCTTTCTACATAAATATGCTCCTCAATCATAGCAAAAATAATAGCCCCTGAAAAGCAGGGGCTATTATTTTCTACACGAAAGCGTAATGGGACGAAGCGGCAGTGTCCCCCAAAGTGTAGGGCAACGTAACGGCGGCGCTAAGAAAATATTTACTCCTTTTTTAAGCATAAAGAAAACAGGCCGTGTATTTACTGCCTGTTCTTTAAACTTGTAACACTTTATTAACTTCGTCACGTACTTCAAAAATATCAAAAGGCTTCGTAAAGTAACGGATCGCTCCCAAATTTAAAGCTTCTTGTACAACATCTAGCTCTCCATACGCTGTCATCATAAATACAGGAAGTTTTGGGAACTTTTCTTTTAAACGTCTTAAAATTTCGATACCATCCATTCCGGGTATCTTCATATCTAGTAATACGCAATCCATGTCTTGTTCATCTGCATACTTTAATGCCTCTAAACCATTGGCTGCTAAATATGTAACATATCCTTCCTTTTTCAGCACTTCATTTAAAAGCAAACGAATTCCCTGCTGATCATCGACAATTAGTAATCGTTTCACATTCCATTCCGCCCTTTTTATTTTTTATTCTTACACAAAAACATTCTTTACTATGTATAATTCTACTTTTTCAGCTTAATACCTTCTAGTATTATAAATTATCTGCTTTTGCTTTCTACCTTTTTCACCCCTATAATATGGGTAGAGGTGGGATCATGTCAAAAATTCTAACAACACAATTAAGTGGATTATTACAAAGAATTACACAAAATGAAGAGGATGCTATCGAGGAGACTGCAAGGCTATTGGCACAAGCTGCAATTGGCGAAGGTAATGTCTATTTCGCTTGCTTTGGAGAAATGCAGACAGTGGAATTAAATGCACTTCAAGCAGTAGAACCATTTAGCAAGTTAGCACCTTGGACTCCGGATACAAGCTTAACAGAAGCCGATCGAGTTTGCATTTTTACTCGTAGTGCGCACGATGAAGAATCACTAGCTTTAGCTCAGAAATTAAATACTCAATTTATTCCCTTCGCTGCTGTTGCAAGTGAACCGGCTAGTGCAGAAAATCCTCTTGCGGACTTAGCCTATACGTATATTTCTACTCGTATTAAAGGTGGTTTATTGCCAAATGATTTAGGTCAACGGGTTGTTGTACCACATGCACTTGCAGGGCTTTTTGTTTATGAAGCTGTCAAAATGGTCTATGATGATATGCTTGGTTTTGATGAGGAAGAATTGTAATAATCCAATAAAAAAGAGTTGTCTCATTTTTCGAGACAACTCTTTTTGTTTATTTAAATGTTGCGCCGATAAAGTCACGGAACAGTGGTTGTGGACGATTTGGTCGTGACACTAACTCTGGGTGGAATTGACATGCTACAAAGAAATTATTCTCTGGTAGCTCAATAATTTCAACCAGCTTACCATCAGGACTTGTGCCTGAGAAAACAAGTCCAGCTGCTTCCATTGCTTCACGATATTCATTGTTAAATTCATAACGATGACGATGACGCTCATAAACAAGCTCTTTGCCATATGCTTCACTTGCCTTAGAACCGTCTTTTAATTTACATGGGTATAACCCTAAACGTAATGTTCCACCAATATCTACGCTATCATTTTGATCTGGTAAGAAGTCGATAATTGGGTACTCTGTGTTTGCATCAAGTTCTGTAGAATGAGCACCTTTTAACCCTAACACATTACGTGCATATTCAATTGTCGCAAGCTGCATACCTAAACAGATTCCTAAGAATGGTACATTATTTTCACGCGCAAATTGCGTAGCTAAAATTTTACCTTCCACACCACGATCACCAAAGCCACCTGGTACTAAAATCGCATCAGCATCTTTTAATAGTGCAGTTACATTATCAGCATTGACATGTTCTGCATTAATCCAGTTAATTTCAATATCAGAATTATAAACATAGCCTGCATGCTTTAAAGCTTCTACCACAGAAATATAAGCATCTTGTAGTTCTACATATTTCCCTACTAACGCTATTTTTCTTTTGTTTGGTAAGTTTTTCACTTTATCTACAAGCTCGCGCCATTCTTCCATATCCGCTTCTGGAGCTTCAATACCAAAGTGGTCAAGAACGATATCATCAATATCTTGTGCATGTAGGTTTAACGGTACTTCATATAAATGCTCCGCATCACGAGATTCGATAATTTCATGTGGTTGAACATCACAGAATAAAGCTAATTTCTCTTTCATATCTTGTGGTACCTCTTGTTCAGTACGCACAACGATAATATTTGGTTGAATACCTAAAGAACGTAACTCTTTTACAGAATGCTGTGTTGGTTTTGTTTTAAGTTCACCAGCTGCTTTAATATAAGGAATTAATGTACAGTGAATATACATGACATTGTTATGACCTAAATTAGTTTTCATTTGACGGATAGCTTCAAGGAAAGGTAATGATTCAATATCCCCTACTGTTCCACCTACTTCTGTAATAACAACGTCTGCATTTGTCTCACGACCAGCACGTTGGATACGATCTTTAATTTCATTTGTAATATGAGGAATAACTTGTACTGTACCACCGTTGTAATCGCCACGACGTTCCTTCTGTAATACAGATTGATACACACGACCTGAAGTTACTGTAGAATGCTTTCCTAGGTTAATATCAATAAAACGTTCATAATGCCCTAAATCTAAGTCAGCCTCAGCACCATCATCTGTTACAAAAACCTCACCATGTTGATAAGGACTCATTGTACCTGGGTCGATATTAATATATGGGTCAAATTTTTGAATCGTAACTTCTAAACCGCGGTTTTTTAATAAACGGCCTAGAGATGCTGCAACAATCCCTTTTCCAAGTGATGATACAACCCCACCTGTTACAAAAATATACTTCGTCATGAAAAAATTCCTCCTTTAGAATTGCTAGATAAGTTGTTTTGTTAGGGATTAGAACATCTGACAGTCAAACACCCTAAAAAAAGAAAAGCCGAGAATGTCTACAAAATTGTAGTCGATTCGAAGCTGTCATCGTTTCTATCTCTTTTCCACTTTCCTTTAAACCTTAAAACTTTAACATTTATTCAGTCACCGTTTACTATACATCATGAATACTTTAAAACATTTATATTCATATCCGAACAAAAAGTATGGGAGAGCTGGTCTGAATAAAGTTAAAAACAAAAAAACGCTCCTCCTGCATAGGTCTGCAGGGGGAGCGTATTATATACACGGTCTTTCTCCTTTTTTTAAGGAGCCCAAGTAAAAGATTAAACGTAACCGTGATAGAAGTCAAGGATTTTTACATCAAGCGTAAAAGTAAGAAAATTCTAAGAGCAAGGTTTTAGATTTCTTCCTCTTCTTCTTCGAACTCTTCTTCATCTTCGTCTTCATCAATAAACTCTTCATCGATTTCTTCAATGTCTTCTAAATCTTCGTCTTCATCAAAATCAATATCTTCTTTATCTTCATCTTCTTCGTCTATTTCTTCTTCTTCCACGAATTCTTCATAGTCCTCGTCGAAGTCTATATCTTCTTCATCCAAATCGATATCTTCTTCTAGATCATCATCTTCATCCACAGAAGCTTTAGATTTTTTCTTTTGAGTTTTAACAGATGGTGCTGTTTCTTCCTCAATCTGCTCTACTTTAAACCATTCACGTAAGCCCCAGCCTGTTTCTTGGTTATATAAGAAGCGGCCATCTACATTAAGATCTGTGTAAAATTGTAGTAGGCGCGATTTAATTTCTTCATCACTGTAGCCTACAAGCTCTTGAATTATTTTTAACAAATCATTAAAAGTTACTGAGGCACGTTTTTCATTTAAAATTGCATACGCTAAGTTAATTAACGACTCTTCAGTTAATTGTTCCTTTGTCATTTCACGAAAATTCAATTCGTGCACTTCCTTTCCCTCATCACAATGGACGTTTTAAAATTACATGGTGCTTTATTTTCCAAGCGCAGCAAAAATGGCTACGCAAAAGGTACTTTCCATACAATAAGCATAATACCCATTATATACAAAGTTTTAGCCCCTTTGCTAGCTTCAATTACTGTTTTTTATATTACGCATTTTTTTTATGCCAAGATAAAACAAATAGACAGATAATAGTAGTAAAGGAATAGCGCCAATTTGCTTATTATACAGGAAAATGGCTCCCAATACTAAAGCTAATACAATTATGTAGTGAATAGCTGATTTCATCCTCTACCGCGCCTCCCCTTTTTTTTACATTTCTATTATAGCGAAAAAAAAAGAAGTGCCTAATCCTAAGACTAGACACTAAAAACTAGAGAAGCTTATTACATAAAAAAATGCCGGTCAACTAGTGAGATTGTCTATCTCTGTTTACATATTACGACGATATTGTCCACCAACTTCATATAAAGCCTTCGTAATTTGTCCCAAACTAGCTACTTTAACAGTTTCCATTAATTCCTCAAAGATATTTCCGTTATGGACAGCTACCTCTTGTAATCGGTTAATAGCTGCCTCGCTTTTAGCTTCATTGGCCTTCCAGAAATCTTGTAAATTGTGAATTTGAGTTTCCTTCTCTTCCGTCGATGCACGAGCAATCTCCATATTATCAATATCAGCATCAGAAGCTGGGTTTGGGTTCAGGTAAGTATTAACACCAATAATCGGTAACTCCCCTGAATGTTTTAACATTTCATAATGCATGGATTCCTCTTGAATTTTCCCTCGTTGGTATTGTGTCTCCATCGCTCCTAACACGCCACCACGATCATTGATACGATCAAATTCTTCGAGGACAGCTTCTTCCACAAGATCTGTCAGCTCCTCCACAATAAATGCACCTTGAAGTGGATTTTCATTTTTCGCTAAGCCATGCTCTTTTGTAATAATCATTTGAATAGCCATTGCACGACGTACAGATTCCTCAGTAGGTGTTGTAATCGCCTCATCATAGGCATTAGTATGCAGGGAGTTACAGTTATCCTGTAAGGCCATTAAAGCCTGTAATGTTGTACGAATATCATTAAAATCAATCTCCTGCGCATGTAGACTACGACCTGAAGTTTGAATATGATATTTTAGTTTTTGGGCACGCTCATTTGCACCATATTTATCGCGCATCACAATCGCCCAAATACGACGAGCTACACGTCCGATTACTGTATATTCTGGATCAAGTCCATTAGAGAAGAAGAATGATAAGTTAGGAGCGAAGTCATTAATATTCATGCCTCGGCTTAAATAATATTCTACATACGTAAAGCCATTTGCTAATGTGAAGGCTAATTGAGAAATAGGATTTGCTCCCGCCTCCGCAATATGATAGCCAGATATTGAAACAGAGTAGTAGTTACGCACCTTATGGTCAATGAAATATTGCTGAATATCGCCCATCATACGTAGGGCAAATTCTGTAGAGAAAATACATGTATTTTGACCTTGGTCTTCTTTCAGGATGTCCGCTTGCACTGTTCCACGTACGACCTGTAGTGTTTTCTCACGTGTCTCTGTAAATTCTTCAACTGTCAAAGTACGTCCTAACTCTTGCTCACGTAATTTTATTTGCTGATCAATCGCTGTATTCATGAACATAGCCAAAATGATAGGTGCTGGACCATTTATAGTCATAGATACAGATGTGGATGGTGCACATAAATCAAAGCCTGCATACAGTTTTTTCATATCTTCTAATGTACAGATAGATACACCCGATTCCCCAACTTTACCATATATATCTGGACGGTAATCTGGGTCCTCTCCGTACAATGTTACGGAATCAAATGCTGTAGATAAACGTTTCGCGTCATCATCCTTCGATAAATAGTGGAAGCGTTTATTTGTACGCTCTGGCGTCCCCTCACCAGCAAATTGGCGCTTTGGATCTTCTCCCTCTCGTTTGAATTGGAAAACACCCGCTGTATATGGGAATTCGCCTGGCACATTTTCTTTATAAACCCAGCGCAAAATTTCACCGTAGTCCTCAAATTTTGGTAATACAACCTTTGGAATTTTTGTACCTGAAAGACTTATTGTCTTTAAAATTGTGCGAATCTCTTTATCGCGAACTTTCGTCACAAATTCATCCCCAGCATACGCTTCCTTTAAAGTTTGCCAATTCTCTAATATACGCTTGGATTCTGCCGTTAATTCGTCTCGGACACCTTCTGCTAAAGAATTAAGCGATGTGATAAGAGCATCATCCGGTGCTTTTTCCTTAACAGCAGCGAGAGCCCCTTCTAATTGGAATAGACGACGAGCAAATGCCACCTGCTGTTCTGTTTTTTTATGATAGCCACGAACTGTATCAGTCAGCTCTCGTAAATAATAACGACGATCATTTGGAATAATTACATCTTGCTTTTGCGTTTTAGCAAATTGCTCATAGCTCGTTTCCCAATCGCTACCAGTTTTTTGGTTAATGATTTGCACTAACGCCGCAAATAAAGCATTTGTTCCTTTATCATTAAATTGGCTAGCGATTGTACCGTAAACCGGCATATTATCAAGTGATTCATCCCAAAGTTCTCGCGAGCGCTGATATTGTTTTTGGACTTGACGTAGTGCATCCTCAGAACCTTTACGCTCAAACTTATTAATAGCAATAACATCCGCAAAATCAATCATATCAATCTTTTCAAGCTGTGTTGGTGCACCAAACTCACTTGTCATAACATACATTGATAAATCGGTATATTTAGTAATCTCGGCATCACCCTGCCCAATACCACTTGTTTCAACGATAATTAAATCATAGCCAGCTACACGTACTACATCTATTACGTCCCCAATGGATGCGGTTAATTCTGTACGAGAGCCTCGTGTAGCTAAGCTGCGCATATAAACACGGTTATTAAAGATGGCATTCATACGAATTCGATCTCCAAGTAATGCCCCACCCGTTTTTTGCTTTGTTGGATCAACAGACAGAATGGCTACACGCTTTTCTGGGAATTCTTTCAAGAAACGGCGGATTAGTTCATCCGTTAACGAAGATTTACCCGCTCCACCTGTTCCGGTAATTCCCATAACAGGTGTTCCTTTAGAACGCTTCCGTGCTTCCTCCAGCATTTTTTTCGTGTCTTCATCCTGATTTGACTCGGCTGCTGTAATTAAATTAGCTAAAATTTCAGGAGTCTCTGTTGTTAAAGACTCTAATTTTTCTAAATAGCTACCAGTTGCAGTAGGAAAATCTGTTCCTTTAATTTGCTCATTAATCATTCCCTGAAGCCCTAAAACGCGACCATCTTCCGGTGAAAATATTCCCGCAATGCCGTAAGAATGAAGCTCTTTTATTTCACGTGGTAGAATTACACCACCACCACCGCCATATATTTTTATATGTGGTGCCCCTTTTTCACGCAGTAAATCATACATATATTTAAAGTATTCCATATGCCCGCCTTGATAAGAAGAAACAGCAATACCTTGCGCATCCTCTTGTATCGCAGCATTTACGACTTCTTCAACGGAACGGTTATGACCTAAATGGATTACTTCCACACCGCTCGATTGCAAAATGCGTCGCATAATATTGACCGAAGCATCATGTCCATCAAAAAGACTTGATGCTGTCACAAAACGTACGTGATTTTTTGGACGATATACTTCTACCTTTGTCATATGAAATCCCCACTCTCTCCCCTTAATGAATAAAAAAAGCCGGCAATTGCAATGTCGCTCTATGCAATTACCGACAAACCCCTAACGAAATATTAAAACCCCTTTATGCCTGAAATGAACAATGTGATTTGCATGTCAATAAACTCATCAATTGAATGTTGGCGATGCAACGCCCATTTGCGGAATGCCCAACTTTGTCCAGACACCACTAAATTATTAGCTGCTAAATGAATTTGCTTGTCTGTCATTGTTATGTCACCAGATTGTACACAGCGCTTTAGCAATCTTTCAAACGTAGCAACCATTTCAAACTCTTTACTAAAGACATAACGTTGCGCTTCTTTTGACAATGATTTTGTTTCTTGATACATGATTGTAAGCTCATCAACCATGCTATCGATTTGCAGGAAATATTCTCGGATCATTTCCTTTAGCTCTTCGATTGTCCCTGCTTTAATCTCGTAACTTGAAAGTCGCTCCATTGCATGATGATAGATACTATCACATACAAGGTAAAGAACATCTTCTTTTGTTCGAATGTACTCATATAAAGTACCGATACTAAAGCCTGCAGCTTTTGCGATTTCTCTCGTTGTGGCCCGATGGTAGCCTTTTTCTTTGAATAACTTAATAGCTCCCTGAATCATTTGCTCACGACGAATGGCGATTAAATTTTCATCTTTTACAGTTGACTGTACTTGGGGCCTTTTATCTTTTTCTGCCATCAATTATTTAGTTAACATACGCGAGATAACTAGACGTTGAATCTCTTGCGTACCTTCATAAATTTGAGTAATTTTCGCATCACGCATAAAGCGTTCTACCGGATAATCTTTTGTATAACCGTAACCACCAAATACTTGAACCGCCTCCGTTGTTACACTCATCGCCGTATCGCCAGCCATTAATTTCGCCATTGCCGATGCCTTACCATATGGTAGGTTATTAGATTCTAACCAAGCCGCTTGATATGTAAGAAGTCGAGATGCCTCAATTTGAGTGGCCATATCCGCTAGCTTAAAGGATACACCTTGATTTGCAGTAATTGGTTTACCAAATTGTACACGTTCTTTCGCATAGTCAACTGCTGCATCAAGTGCTCCTTGTGCAATTCCTACAGCTTGAGCCGCAATACCATTTCGTCCACCATCTAGTGTCGTCATCGCAATCTTAAAGCCTTCCCCTTCAGCTCCAAGCAAGTTTTCTTTTGGAACACGACAGTTGTCGAAAATAATTTCTGTCGTAGGAGATGAACGAATCCCTAATTTCTTCTCCTTTTTACCTACAGAAAAACCTTCATATCCAGCTTCAACGATAAATGCTGATGTACCGTTTTTGGCTTCAGGATCTGTTACTGCAAATACAATATATGTATCTGCTACTCCACCATTTGTAATGAAGATTTTTGAGCCATTTAAAATATAATCATCGCCATCAAGTTTTGCGTAAGTTTTCATGCCACCCGCATCAGAACCTGATCCTGGTTCTGTTAAACCGTAAGCACCTATATGCTTTCCTTCAGCCATTGGACGTAGATACTTTTGTTTCTGTTCTTCTGTACCGAACTTATACAGCGGCCAGCCTGCCAGTGATGTATGTGCAGATAATGTTACTCCTGTTGATGCACACACGCGTGATAATTCCTCAACAGCAATGACATATGCAAGATAATCAAATCCTGCTCCACCATATTCCTCTGGCCATGGAATACCTGTTAAGCCAAGCTCCGCCATTTTATCGAAAATGGCACGGTCAAATTCTTCATTTTCATCACGTTCTGCCGCTGTTGGAGCAACTTCATTGATAGCGAAATCTCGAATCATTTCACGTAATTGCTCATGCTCTTCTGTTAACTGAAAGTTCATTGTCCATTTCCCCTTTTTATTAGACTCTGTTCTGTGTAATGTTAAGCTGGATTTATGGTTTTATTTAGTGATTTTCTTACTATATTGAACGATTCCCATCCTCTTTGGAGCAGTTTGATTCATTTCTATAAGCTACAACCATCAGCTTACACCAGGTTTTATTTCAGTAAATGTTTACTAATGACTAGTCTTTGTATTTCACTTGTTCCTTCATATATTTCAGTTACCTTGGCATCGCGGAAATATCGCTCCACTGGGTAATCCTCTGTATAACCATAACCACCAAATACTTGAACAGCCTCTATTGCTGTTTGGACAGCTGTTCGTGATGCAAAAATTTTCGCCATTGAAGCCTCAGCGCCACACGGTAAACCTTTCGCACGTAAATCTGCAGCACGGTAGACTAGTAGTTTCGATGATTCAACAGCCGTTGCCATGTCGGCAAGTTTAAAGCTAACGCCTTGTTGGGCAACAATCGGTTTGCCAAATTGAACCCGTTCTTTAGCATAAGCAGTAGCTGCCTCAAGTGCCGCTTCAGCTATCCCTAAAGACTGTGCAGCAATACCAATGCGTCCCACATCTAAATTAGCCATCGCTATTTTAAAGCCTTCTCCCTCTTTCCCTAAAAGGTTGTCGGCTGGGATGCGGCAATTATCGAATGTTAACTGAACAGTACGAGAGCCGTGCAAGCCCATTTTATGCTCGTCTTTTCCAATAATTAAACCAGGTGTTCCTTTTTCCACGATAAAGGCAGAAATGCCTCTTGTTTTTTCAGCAGGATTCGTTGATGCGAATACAATATATACATCCGCTTCCCCACCATTAGTAATAAATACTTTGGAGCCATTAATGACATATTCATCACCAGCACGGACTGCCTTCGATTGAAGAGAGCCTGCATCTGAACCGGCACCTGGTTCTGTTAAACAAAAGGCACCTAAATATTCACCGGCTGCAAGTTTAGGTACATAACGTTTCTTTTGTTCTTCATTCCCAAAGTAAATGATTGGATTCGTTCCAACCGAGGTATGTACCGATAAAATAACTCCCATTACAGCGCTTACTTTTGATAATTCATGAATCGCAATAATATACGATGTAAAATCCATGCCAGAGCCTCCAAGCTCTTCAGGTGTTGTGATACCCATTAAACCAAGTTCACCCATCTGCTGAAGCAGCTCACGTGGAAACTCCCCCGCTTCCATTCGTTCTACCCATGGTTGGATTTTTTCTTGAGCAAAATTACGAACCATATCGCGCATCATAATTTGCTCATCTGTAAATTGCAAATGCATCTATTATGTCACCCCTCTAAGTTGTCCTGTAGCACTTCGATAACCCCATCCCCATAGGATTATTCGTAAATGTAAAAGCCTCTTCCAGATTTCTTCCCTAGCCAACCCGCTGCAACATATTTGCGAAGTAGTGGACAAGGTCGATATTTACTATCTCCTAGACCTTCATGTAAAATCTCCATAATGGAGAGACATGTATCTAAACCAATGAAATCCGCCAATGTTAACGGTCCCATTGGATGGTTCATACCAAGCTTCATGACATCGTCAATCGCTTCTTTCGACGCTACCCCTTCATATAAAGCATAAATTGCTTCATTGATCATCGGAAGTAAAATTCGGTTTGAAATAAATCCTGGGAAGTCATTCACTTCAACTGGCGTTTTCGCTAACTTGATGGTCATCTCTTCCACCGCTTTGTACACTTCATCAGTTGTGGCTAAACCACGGATAATTTCTACAAGCTTCATGACAGGTACAGGATTCATAAAGTGCATGCCAATAACTTGCTCTGGTCGATTTGTTACAGCGGCAATTTCTGTAATAGGTAGTGAAGATGTATTCGTAGCTAAAATAGTATGTGCCTGTGCAATATGATCAAGCTGTTTAAAAATGGATTGCTTCACTTCCATATTTTCTACAGCTGCCTCAATGATAATATCTACATCACTAGCATCCTGTAAATCTAGCGACATCGTAATGCGACCTAGAATTGCAGCCTTTTCTTCATCTGTTTTACGACCCTTTTCTACATCGCGTGCTAAATTTTTAGTTATAACACCTAGTCCACGCTCGTAAAACTCTTGTTTTATATCGTTTAATTTCACGTCAAAGCCTGCTTGTGCGCAAACTTGTGCAATGCCAGAGCCCATTTGCCCTGCACCAATGACCATTACCTTTTGAATTCCCATCAGTTCAGTCCCCCTGTTTTCGGTACTTCAATCATGATTGCATCGCCTTGCCCACCACCTGAACAAATGGCTGCGATGCCGACGCCACCGCCTCGACGCTTTAATTCCTGAGCAAGCGTTAAAATAATTCGTGCGCCAGAAGCTCCTATTGGATGTCCTAAAGCAACTGCGCCACCATTAACATTAACCTTTTCTGCATCTAGATCAGCTAACTGCTTACTCACTAAAGCTACCGCTGCAAAGGCTTCATTGATTTCAAACAAATCAATATCCGCTAATGATTTATTCGTCTTTTTCAGCAGTTTATTAATGACTAGTCCCGGTGTTTGAGGGAAATTTTCTGGCTCAATCGCTAGCTCTTCATGACCTATAATTATTGCCAATGGTTCTCTACCTTCGCGTGCTGCACGTTCCTCATTCATGATTACGAGCGCACATGCTCCGTCATTTACACCAGGTGCATTACCTGCAGTAATGGTACCGTCCTTATCAAAGGCTGGTTTAAGCTTTGCCAGTATTTCTAAAGAAGTGCCTGCTCTTGGCGCCTCATCCGTATTCACAACAAGTGGTTCACCTTTTCGTTGAGGAATCTCAACAGGAACGATTTCTTCCGCAAAATATCCTTTGTCCATAGCCGTTAGTGCACGTTCATGGCTACGAACTGACCAAGCATCCTGTTCCTCACGACTTAGCGAGAATTCTTTAGCTGTCGAGTTACCATAGCTGCCCATATGTGGTCTCACTGGATCGAAAGCACATGTTAGACCGTCATAAAGCATGCCATCAACCATCGTTGAATCACCCATTCGTAAGCCCGTTCGACCATTTAACAAATAATATGGTGCATTAGACATGGACTCCATTCCACCAGCCACGATCACCTCTTCGTCCCCTAAACGAATCAGTTGATCTGCTAATGTCACAGCACGCATCCCCGACGCACAGACTTTATTAATCGTTTCTGTTTTTACCCCTATTGGCAAATTAGCCTTTATAGCTGCTTGTCGAGAAGGAATTTGTCCCTGTCCCCCTTGTAAAACCGAGCCTAAAATTACCTCATCGACTTCATCAAGTCCCATATTGGCTTTCTCTAATGCGCCCTTAATTGCAATGGCACCTAAATCACTTGCATGTACTGCCGATAAAGAACCACCAAATTTACCAAATGCTGTTCTTGCTCCTGCTAAAATTACAGCTCTATTCAAGTAAAACACCCCTTTTGTTTTACGTTCTCGATGAAGTAGTGAAGCATTTTATTGACTGAACGCTCGCTCGACTTCTATCGATGAAAAATGGGAGTTTTTATTTCAACTCCCATTTCCATTTAATCTTATTCTACAAAACAATTTTTTATTGTGCAATTTATATTTTTCAGATAACTAAAATATTTCTACAATAGCAATCATTTTTCTGCGCTTATTTCAGTATTCTCGTTTTGATTTGTATTTTCTGCTGTCATCACAACTTCTTCCATAGTTTCTTCTACTTCCTCAGGAGAGTTGTCGACAACCTTTACTTTTTCCCCAAATACTGAACGCTCCAATAACTCTGCTACATCGAATGTGCCAATCGAGTCTTCCACTTCTTTAGCCTTTGTACCATCCTCCAGCATTGTTAAGCAGTAAGGACAGCCAGATGAAATAACTGATGCATTGGTTGCTAAAGCCTGTTCTGTACGAGCTACGTTAATGCGATTGCCGACATGCTCTTCCATCCACATGAGACCGCCACCGGCACCACAGCACATGGCTGATTCTCGATTACGTTCCATTTCGACTAACTTCACTCCTGGAATGCCACGCAAAATTTCTCGTGGTGCATCATAGACATCATTGTAACGACCTAAATAACATGAATCATGGAAAACAATTGTTTCATGTACCTCGTAATTTAATGCTAGACGATTTTCTTCAATTAACTGATTTAATAATTCAGTATGATGATATACTTCGCCTTTCCAACCAAAATCTTGGTACTCATTTTTAAAGATATTGTATGCATGAGGATCAATTGTAACAATTTTTTTCACGTCATTTTTAACGAACTCATCAATATTTGCTGTAGCAAGCTCTTGGAATAAAAATTCATTTCCTAAACGACGTGGCGTATCCCCAGAGTTCTTCTCTTTATTTCCTAAAATTGCAAACTTCACACCAGCTTCGTTTAATAGACGACAGAATGCTAATGCAATTTTTTGAGATCGGTTATCAAATGCTCCCATTGACCCAACCCATAAAAGGTATTCCATTTCCTCGCCAGACTTTTTCAATTCTTTTACTGTTGGGATATGGATTGTTGGGTCTAAATCACGCCAATTCTCTTTTTCTTTACGGTTTAATCCCCAAGGATTTCCTTGTCTCTCGATATTCGTCATCGCACGTTGCGCATCAGGATTTACTTTCCCCTCTGTCATTGTTAAATAACGTCGTAAATCAATAATTTTATCAACATGCTCGTTCATTACTGGACATTGATCTTCACAGTTACGACAAGTCGTACAAGCCCAAATCTCTTCCTCTGTAATCACATCACCAATTAAAGAAGGGCTGTAGATATCTTCAATCACTGCACCTTCAGCACCAGCTGCCAGCGCAAGCTGATTACCCTTTGTACTGGCAAAGAATTGATAAGGTACCCAAGGCTTTTGCTTTGTGACAACAGCTCCTGTAAATGTTAAATGATCTCGTAATTTCACGATTAAATCCATAGGAGACAGCATTTTTCCTGTCCCTGTAGCTGGACACATGTTTGTACAACGTCCACATTCTACACAAGAATAGAGATCAAGCATTTGTTTTTGTGTGAAGTCCTGTATGCGCCCCACCCCAATAGAAGGCATATCTTCTTCACTTTCAGCATTTTCTAATGCCTCAAAATCAATAGGTGTTAAAGTTCCTGTTCGGTCTAAACGATTCATGTAAACATTAAGTGGACTTACAATTAAATGAAAATGTTTAGATTGTGGTACATACACAAGGAATGTTAAAAGAATTAATAAATGTGCCCACCACATGACATAAAACACACCAGCAGCTACTGACGCAGGTAGGAAACCAAAAATAGCAGCAATACTAGAAGCTACAGGTTCCGTATAGGTTAATCCCTCTCCGTGCCAAATTAATCCCATACCATTAGCAAGTAACGTCGATACCATTAAGCCACCAATGAAAATTAATACAAGACCGTTTTTCCATCCACGTTTTAAACGTACTAGCTTTTCAACATAGCGGCGGTAAAATGCCCAGACAACCGCTACTAAAATCATTAAGACCACAAGTTCTTGGAAGAATGTAAAGACACCATAGAAAATACCAAGCGGTAAATGTGAGCCTGGTGCTAATCCTTTCCAAATTAAATCAATTGCCCCTAGCTGTACCATTAAAAATCCATAGAAAAACATTACATGGATTAAACCACTCTTTGGATCTTTTAGTAGCTTATTTTGGCCAAATACATTGACCATAATATAGCGAAGACGTTCTTTTACACTTTCATCAAACTCAACCTTTTTCCCCAATTGCACATACTTATAGCGTGTTTTCAACAGATAGAAGAACAATCCTACTGCATAAAGTACAACCACGACTGTTAAGACAATGTTAGCAATTAATAATGGACTCATGGTTGGTCCCCCCTTGTTTGTCGTAATTTTTCTCTCTTTGTGATAAATTTGCTAGCTCATACGGAAATGTTCATCACTTCGATATTATATTCCTATTCTAATAAATGAGTGAGCATTCAGTCAACATAAAACGGAAATATTTCTGATAATTTTATATTCTTACATTTTACAAGAAAAAAAGCCACCCTGAATTTTTTCAAAGTAGCATTTTTTACTTTTTGTAGAAAACTAAATTTTATTTTTTAAAAACATTACCACTGCGAATATATTCAACATCTGCAACATGTAATCGAGCATTTACTACACGTGCAGCTGCAAATAAATAATCTGATAATCGATTTAAATATTTTTGTACAACTTTTGGCACATCTTCAACTTCTTTCATAAGCGTCACCATTTCACGCTCTGCTCGCCGAGCAACTGTACGCGCAATGTGTAAAGTTGCAGCTGCTGGTGCCCCTCCTGGCAAAATAAAACGTTGTAATGGTGGTGCTTCATCTGATAATGCATCAATACGAGCCTCTAGCACCTCAATTGGTTGTTCAGTAAGCTTATAATGTCGTTCTTTCATCACGTTTGCTAGATCACCACCGGCATCGAACAGTTCATGTTGAATAGTTTCTAAATCCGTTAAAATATCCTTGAATAGCGCTTGATCTAATTCACTTACAGCTTTACCAATAAAAGAATTCAATTCGTCAATAGCCCCATACGTTTCAACACGTAAACTATCTTTATCAACGCGTCCTCCTATAAGACTTGTTTTACCCGTATCTCCTGTTTTTGTGTACAGCTTCATTTCGCTCATCTCCTAAAATTGTTTTTTGTAATTTCTGATAGCCTGAACCGTAGTTTCAAAAACACCCTTTGCAATCATTTTACCAACTTCCGTAATGGGACCACCATATAACATTTCTTCCCCTTTTTGAGTTGCTGCAATTAAAAGACTATCTGTAGCAGTACCAGTAGCAATCGTTCCACTACGTTCATCACGAATATTTTCTGATTGCAGAGCCTTCGTTTTCGCTTCTGTTGCTGTCATCATGGCCTGAAAAAATGCTTCCTCCGATAAACAGCCGTTAATAATTACCCATGTATTAATAGTACCAATATATGGTTTATCCTGCCTTTCGTGCACACGGGATACATCTACTGCATTCCCTACACCAGCAGTAACAGCTACTATCACACTGCCAAATGGTGCAGCCAATTCATTGATCGCCACAAGAGCTGTTGGCACTGCTGTCAGCATGACAACTGTATTCGTAGGAGAAAAATGGCCTCTTTGCAAAAATTCATTAACTTCGCTCTTTACATCACTAATCACATAATCACTAGGAACAGAGCGGTTTAACAAGCAATTATGCCATCCAATTCCAGGGTTATGGACAGCAGAGGATACCGTTTTTAAAGGAATATCTGACTGGAGCTGAATAAAGTGTTCCGTTATTATAAAATGTTCTTTTCTTATTACAGCTCGCTGTTGATAGTCGCTTGCTGCAGGCATCATCGTAATTTGTGGTTTAGGAATTTCTGGATGAGCATAAGTAGCTACTCGTGCTTGATAAATTTCTTCGATCTGAGAAGCAATTAATACTTCATGTGGTGCCCCGAGAGCTCTCATTTGTCCACTTTCCATGAGCAATAATTCATCACAATAGAGAGAGGCTAAATTCATATCATGTAATACCATCACTACCGTTAAACCACACTCCACAGCTTCCTGCCGCACCATATCTAAAATTTGCCGCTGATGGGCAATGTCTAAATGATTTGTCGGCTCATCTAGCAGTAAAATTTCCGCAGTTTGAGCAAGAGCCTGTGCAACAAAAACTCTTTGCTGTTCACCACCCGATAAGAATTCCATCGGTGTATGCTCATAACGTTTTATGCCTGTTTGCAGCATTGCATGTTGAACTGCTTGTTCATCTTGCTCAGACCAACTTGAAAAAAAGCCTGTTTGATGTGGATAACGTCCAAGCGAAATAGCCTCTCTTACACTGTTTGAGAAAGCGTTCGCATGGAGCTGTGGTAAAACAGCCATTTTTTTTGCTAAAGCACGGGCATTGTAGGAAAGAATGCTTTGTCCATCAATAGAAATCGTGCCCTCAACTGCTGGTAGAATACCACTCATTACCTTTAATAATGTGGATTTCCCACTACCATTTGGCCCTAAAATGCCAAGAATCTTTCCTTTTTCAACTGTAAAGCTTATATCCTTGACGATCGGTACGTCTTCATAACCACCTGATAGATGTTCAACAACAATCACGCCCGTACCCCCTTGCCTCTTCGTTGCTTATAAAAAATATAGGAAAAAACAGGCGCTCCAATAAATGCAGTAATGACACCAATGGGCAGTTCCCTTGGCAAGATGATGGTTCTTGCAACTAAATCACAAATAATAAGTAATGTTGCCCCATTAAAAAATGATAATGGAAGTAAATGACGGTGATCAGAACCCCAAATCATTCTTGTCATATGTGGTACAACTAACCCTACAAAGCCAATTGTGCCTGAAACAGCAACTGCTGCTCCAGTTAGCATGGAGCCACCTACTAAAATCAAATACTTACTTCGCTTTACATTGACACCTAAATGCTTCGCTCTTTCTTCCCCATATAACAAAACATTAAGCTCACGTCTCTGTGTCCACAGCATAAGGGAACCAACAATGACAAATGGGATAATCATTTGAACATACGGCCAGCCACGCATAGAAACAGAACCGAGTAGCCAGCCGATTACTTGGCGCAGTTCCTCTCCCGATAAAGCAATCATTAACGAGATTAACGATCCTAAAAATGAACTAAAGATAACACCTGTTAAAATCAGTGTTTCCATCTTTAAAGAACGGTCCACTACTCTAGCAAAGCTCATCACTATCACCATTGTAATGATCGCGCCTATCATGCTAAAGGTAGGTAAGGCATACAAGCCTACAACAGGTATAGAAATACTAAAAAAGATTGTCATAACTGCGCCGACAGAAGCACCAGATGAAATACCTAATGTATATGGATCTGCTAATGGATTTTTAAGCAAGCCTTGGAAAGCCGCTCCCGCAATGGCGAGAGAAGCTCCTACTAGCCCCGCTAAAAGAACACGGGGCAGGCGAATTTTCCAAAAGATATTGGCAGCTGTTTCATCAACTGACTGATTCCACAGCACTTCTATCGGAATATGAACAGAGCCTATAGCGACGCCACACCAGATGCTAATGATAAGAAGCGTACATGTTAATACATAGGCTGTTGCTACTTTTTTCACTTAAATACCTCAGGGTAGATAGCTTTTGCTAATTCCTCAAGGCCATCCGCTAAACGTGGTCCCTGACGGCTTGTTGTGCTTTCATCTACTTGCACAATAGCATTATTTTTCACTGCATTTATTGTATCGAAACCAGCACGCTTCGGTATTTTTGTTAAAATATCAGGTACATAACTATATGTCACCACGATGACATCTGGATTTTTTGTGATAATTTGTTCTGCACCAATTTCATACCAATTATCACCGTCTGCTGCTACATTTTTTGCATGGATCATCTCCAGCATTGCGTTCATAAATGTGCCTTGTCCAGCTGTATAAATATTAGGTTCATCAGAGGCTTCTACAAAAACGTTCTTAGGTTCAACGTCTTTCACTTTCGCCTGCACCTCTTCCACTTTCGCTTTCATGTCAGCAATGATTTTTTCAGCTTCTGGTAATTTCCCTGTGGCACGCCCAAGCTGTTCAATCGTTGTATAGGTTTCATTAAAATCTTGGGCATTTTTTACAACAAATACTTTCACGCCCGCCGATTCAAGCTGTGCTATGGCTGATTCCGAAAGAGACATGCTAGATTCATGTGCAAAAACAATATCTGGCTTTAAGGCAATAATTTGTTCAATATTGTACTCCATGCCACCAACCTTATCCTTTTCAGCTACCTCTGGTGGATAATCGTCGTTGTCTGTAACCCCTACTATTTCATCCTTTAAACCTAGGCCAAACAATATTTCTGTATTACTTGGAATAAGTGACACTATTTTCTCAGGAGGAGCCTCTAGTGTAATATCCTTCCCAATAGCATCCGTTATAGTCATAGGGAATGTTGCTTCTTCCGCCTTAGATGTTTCTTGTTGTGTTTGTTCTTTTGTAGGTGTGGAATTGTCTTTTTTTGCCTCTTGTCCACAAGCTGCTAGCAACCCTATCGTTAAAAATGCTGATACCCCTATTTTCCAAAATTTCTTCATGTGAATCCTCCTTCGTTGATTTGTGCGTTCAGGTGTTAGAAATATTCTTCCATCAAAATAAGACCCCTCATCTTCGAATGATGAGGGGTCAAAATCGCACCAAAAAACTGATACAAAATCCACCATCCTATCCTCGTAGGCTGTCATGTCTATGCTATAAAGGCAGGTCTCCTGGCTTGTGCTCATTACATTTTTCCAAGCCTTCCCGAAAGCTTCAGTGGCATCATTTGAAAAAACTCACACTTACAGTGGCGGGACCGCATCGGAGTTACACCGATTTCCCTTTTCACTTTACATAAGTAAAGAACCTTTATACTATTCAGTTGATTTTATTATACATGAAATTAAAAAAAGTCGCCTCTATATCAAGGCGACTCCAAAGGTTGTTAGACAATTTCAGCAAAATACTGTACGGTTTTCATCGGAGCACCAATTGTTCGTAATGACCAAGTCTGCTCTAAATAAACATCTGCTAGTTTTTCATATTTCCCACCAAATTTTTGTGCCCACTCAACTGCTATGATACTTTCATATAATTGAGCCATTTTTTTGGCAACATCCTTTGCTTCAAACGTTTTTGTTGCTTCATCGAGCGCACTAAAAACTTGTAAGGTTGCCGATAGTTTAGTTAATTGCTCTTGAACGATTTTCACTAATGAATGGTCTGTTAATACTTCTAATCGCTCGCTCATCTCTTGAACAAACAATTCATGTGCCCTGTATTTATCCACTAAGCGAATAAGCTCCAAAGCTAGTATATTAGCCGTACCCTCCCATACCGTCAACACTTGCGCATCTCTCAGTAAGCGTGGTGTTACAAAGTCCTCAATATAGCCATTCCCGCCATGTAGCTCAATTGCTTCACTTGCATAATGGACCGCCTGCTCTGCCGTTTCCTTTTTCATAATGGCAATATATAAACGGTTCATTATGATATCTTGTTCTGTTCCCTGACCACTTGTCACTTTATCGTATAACTGAATAAGATCAAAAATCGTGGCTACTTCTACGTGCAGCTTAGCGGCATATTTACCCAATGTATCCTGGATCATAGGATACTGTGTTAAAGGTTTACCAAAGGCATATCGATTTGACACATAGTGCTTTGCCTCTAAGAAGCCACGGCGCATAATACCAATGGATGCCACAGCATTACAAATTCTTGATAAATTAAGCGCCTCCAGCATATAATAAATCCCTTTGTTTTGATCACCAACTACATACGCGAGTGCTCCATCAAACTCAACCTCACCAGATGGAACGGCTTTCACACCTAATTTATCTTTTAGTCGTCGAATACGAAGATGGTTAGCCGATCCATCTTCATTACGCCACGGAACTGCAAATAGAGTTAATCCTTTAGAGCCTGCTTGTGCACCCTCTATTCGTGCCAATACCATTGCAACCCCACACATCCCTGCATTGGAGGCAAAATACTTTTCACCATAGAGGTGGTATTCATTCCCCACAAGTTTTGCTTCTACTACATTCGCACCAACATCCGAGCCTCCTTGTCGCTCTGTTAAAAAAGTCGCTCCCTCATATAGCTCCATATCGCCTGTTGCACAAACATGCGGTAAGAAGCGCTGCTTAACTTCTTCCTCTGCATAATGGTCTAATAAATAGGCAGTGGCCATCGTTAACGTCACAGGGCAATAAAAACCGGGCTCCGCATGTGACAGTAAATAACCTTGTGCAAAACTATAGACATAATTCCCTTTGTGACCTAGTTGGGGAATATCTTTATGCACATAGCCAACAATCCCCGTATTATATGTCTCCTCGATTGTTTTTTTGTAGCCGTCATTGACCCATACCTCTGAAACCTCTTCGCCATAGGCATTATACCTTTGAAGGCGAGGCTCCCCTTGTCGATCAGTATGTTTCGCCCTCACATCTATAGCACCCGCACAAAGCTCACCAAAGTCCGTCAATTCTCGATGGGCATAAGATGAAAATTCTTTATCCAGCATCATTTCCAACACTTTTTGAAGCGTATCATCATCTGTAAAGAAATTACTTGTGCCTGCTATTTCCTGTTGTAAAACTTTCATGCTATCTCACCTCTTGTCCTTTCAAAGATTGTTTTAAAATTTTGCCCGAAGCATTCCTTGGTAGCGCTTCCACTCTTTCGAAAATACGCGGTATTTTATACTTAGCAAGCTGCTCCTCTAAATGATCTTTTAGAGCCTCTTTATCAATATCCTGTTTAGCGGAATAAACAGCCTTCACTGTCTCTCCCCATTGTGGATGTGGAACACCAACCACTGCCGCTTCAAATATCCCTTCAAAGCTTAAAAGGCAATCTTCTATTTCTTTCGGATAAATATTGACTCCACCCGAAATAATCACATCTTTTTTTCGATCAACAATCCAAATAAAGCCGTCTTCATCTTTACGAGCTAGATCACCTGTTTTTAACCAGCCATCTATAAAGGCCGCATTGGTTGCCGCTTCATCTCTGTAGTAGCCAAGCATATTACCCTCACCAAATAAAACGATTTCCCCTACTTCTCCTGCTGGTACATCTTCGCCACTGCCGTTAACAATACGTATCTCTGTACCTAAAGGTGCACGCTGACCAATACTCCCAGCCTTTCCTTCATGCTCCTTGCCAAATAACAATGATCCACTTGGCCCTGCCTCTGTTAATCCATATACACATGTTAAATTAGTTGTGCGGAATGCCTCTTGAATAAAACGAACTTCGTTTTCGGATAAAGGTGCACCTCCATATACCCACCATTTCATGGAGGACAAATCAGCAGATTGCAATCTTTGCATCTGAGCTGTTAATAAATAAGCAACAGGTGCGCCAAAGAAATGCGTCGTTTTTTCCTGTTCAACGGAATCAATTAATAAGTCTGGTGTAAAAGTTGGCGTTAACACATTTGTAGAGCCTACAAATACACCTGCCATTAAAAATAAATGCAATGGAGCCGAATGAGTTAATGGCATCATTAGCAATATACGGCTTTCAGGCTTGACCTCCATTTCAACTGCAATCATTTGCGCAACTGTTAAAATATTACGATAGCTAAACAATACGCCCTTTGGTTTCCCAGTCGTACCTGATGTGTACAGAATAGTCGAAGCATCATCCTCGTTTAACTGACATTCAATCGGTTGGAAACTAGCACTTTGAATCAATGTTTCATAATGAAGCCAGCCTGCTACTTGTTGTCCTGTTTTAATTTTTAACGGTATTACGGCAATATGCTGGACTGCCGTAAAAATGGCTTCATGAGCAATAATCGCTTTTGCCTCAGCATGCTGTGCCACATACTCTACTTCTTGTAATGTAAACTTAGCATTGACTGGGACAACAATAGCACCCATTCGCTGAATAGCAAAATAGCTCACGACAAACTCTACAACGTTAGGCATAAAAATCAGAACTTTATCTCCCTGCCTTACACCCTGTTCTAATAAGGCATGACTAAAACGGGTCACTTGCTCATCTAAATCATGATAGGTCACCCTCCTACCATGACAAATTACGGCTTCCTTTGTTGGATACTTACGGGCATTACGTGCTAATAAATTGGAACTATTCATCGTGCATCTCTCCCCTTAAAGTCGTTAATTTCTCATTAAACATGCCATGCATTTGTTGTAATTCATTTCTCATTTGCGTAAGCTCAGCTATTTTTCTATCAATCTCCTGAATCTTTTGCTCTCCGTATTCAACGGTTCGCTCCAATTGCTGAATTCCTGAGCGATCAAAGTCGAAAAGTAATACCATTTCCTTGATCTCCTCCAGTGAAAAGCCGTAACGCTTTCCTCTGAAAATAAGCTTGAGCTTCGCTAACTCTTTTTTCGAAAAGGTTCGTTGATTCGTAGATGAACGTTGAGGACAAAGAAGCCCAAGCTCCTCATAATAGCGAATTGTGCGTGCGGACACATCGAACTCCTTAGCCACCTCTTGAATCGTCTTCATGATCGTCTCCCCCTTCCTGATTGGCAACAGTATACCATTGACGTTAACGTAAACTTCAACAAAATTTTCGAAATAAACAGAAAAATATAGTTCGAAGCAGAAATTTTAATGATTAGCCATTACTCTCGGATCATTAATTACCATTTATTTAATGTGTTAACCTGCTTTCTATCAATAAAAAAAGCCCCTAACACTTTTCCTGTTAGGGGCTAAGATGGACTATTACATTTTTTCTGGTGCTGACACGCCGATTAAACGAAGCGCATTAGCAATTGTTGTACGAACAGCAGTAATTAATGCTAAGCGAGCTTCTGTTAGCTCTTTGTTTGAAGCATCTAATACTTTTTCTGCATTATAGAAACTATGGAAAGCAGCCGCTATTTCTTGAATATAATTTGCGATACGGTGTGGTGTACGATGTTTTGCCGCATCAGCTACCACTTGTGGGAAATCGCCTATTTTTTTCAATAAATCAATTTCTTTTTCAGCTGTTAACAGGTTTAGGTTTTCACTTGTAGCCGCAAAACCTTGTTCATTGGCAGAACGTAAAATTGATGAAATACGTGCATGTGCATATTGTGCATAATACACTGGGTTTTCATTAGATTGCGATACGGCAAGGTCAAGGTCAAAGTCCATATGAGAGTCGCCTGCTGTTTTTACGAAGAAGTAGCGAACTGCATCTAAACCAACCTCTTCCACAAGCTCGCGCATTGTTACTGCATTGCCTGTACGTTTAGACATTTTGAATTTTTCACCGTTTTTATAAAGCTGAACCATTTGAATTACTTCTACTTCTAATGTATCACGATCATAGCCTAATGCTTGAATGGCAGCTTTCATACGTGGAATATAGCCGTGATGGTCCGCTCCCCAAATATTGATTAATTTATCAAAGCCACGGACAATTTTATCCTCATGATAGGCGATATCTGGTGTTAAATATGTGAACGAACCATCGTTTTTAATTAATACACGGTCTTTATCATCACCAAAAGTTGTTGAGCGGAACCAAGTAGCGCCATCCTCTTCAAACACATGACCATTTGCTTTTAATTTATCTAATGCCACTTCAATTTTTCCGTTTTCATATAGAGACGTTTCAGAATACCAAACATCAAAGTTTACACGGAAGTTTGCTAGGTCTGTTTTTAATTTATCT
Organism: Lysinibacillus sp. UBA5990; assembly: GCF_002429815.1. Taxonomy (NCBI): domain Bacteria; kingdom Bacillati; phylum Bacillota; class Bacilli; order Caryophanales; family Bacillaceae; genus Lysinibacillus; species Lysinibacillus sp. UBA5990. The sequence continues at coordinate 80,772 of NZ_DJAY01000007.1, read as the reverse complement.
AATTCTAACGCTAAACCATGCTGACGGAAAAATGCAAAACGTTCTTCATCTGATTTATTTAGGATTGCATCACCATGCTCTTTTGCTAGCTTGCCAGCAATTTCAATAATATCTGGGCCGTGGTAGCCATCTTCTGGCATTTCAGCATCCAATCCTAATGCCTGCTTATAACGTGCTTCTAATGAGTAAGCAAGGTTATTAATTTGGTTCCCTGCATCATTAATATAGTACTCACGAGAGACACTGTAGCCTGCCATATCTAATACATTACACAATGAATCTCCAACAGATGCACCACGCGCATGTCCTAAATGGAGATCTCCTGTAGGGTTAGCCGAAACAAACTCTATTTGAATCTTCTCCCCTGCGCCTGCATTTGAACGACCATAGTCTGCGCCTTGCTCAAGAACCTGTGTAACTACCCCTGTTAGGAAATCTTTACGCACTGTGATATTCATGAAACCAGGACCTGCAATATCAATTTTTTCAATATCTGTTTCAGCAGTATCCAGATTTTCTAAAATAGCTTCCGCAATTGCACGAGGTGGCTTCTTCGCTAACTTTGTTAATTGCATAGCAATGTTTGTTGCATAGTCACCATTTGCTTTATCTTTTGGTGTTTCCAGGTGAATTGTTAATTCTGTATCAGCTTCCACTAAGCCTGCTTTTTTCACGGCTTGAGCCAACGCTGCTTTTATAGCCTGTTGTACTTGTTCTACTGCGTTCATCATTGTACCTCCGTAAATGTAATATCTAATGTATAATTGCCAACAGATTGCCCACCCATTAGTAAATCGTACTGTACATGGAAATCTCCGCTTACTACCCTGTTCGTAAACGACATTTTCTTCGTGTCGATAACGAGTGGCATGGAGCCAAACTCACCTTCATAATGCCCTTTTTGCTGTTCAATTATGTTCAGTGGTAACCGCATACTGACAGCTCCAGCACGCATAATAAGCGCCTTCTCATGGCCTAACTTCATAGTCGTGCGGATGGTTTTATCCTCCTGCACCTCATCATATTTCAAATACAAGCTTCCTGCTTTTTCAAGTAGCTGCCCTTTGAGCCGCATTTCATAACTTTCGGATTCACCCTCACTTGGGCGAATCGTAGAAATGAGCTTTATGTTTACTTGCGATCTTACTTCGTTCGCCATAACGGACGCTCCCTTTTTAGTCTTTTACTATAACCTTTTTATTATAGGATGAATACCATTGTTTTTTCAAGATAGAAGTCAACTAGACCTCAACTACTACGGATAATAAAGCAATAAAAAATCCTCCCTTCTAATGAAGAGAGGATTTTTGCAAGTTATCTATACCATTTTTTAATTATTAATTGCTGAACTGTTAATAATAAAGCACTTATGGTCCAATATATTGGAATAATCGCTGGATTAAACAAACTAAAAATAAGGATCATGATAGGATTAATGAACATCATAATCTTCATATTTATTGGTTGATTTTTATCTAACGAGAGCCAACTTTGCATGAAGTAGATTACACAAGCGATTATTGAAACCCCGATATCCACTGTGCCCAAATTCATCCAAAGGAAATTTTCCAAAAAATTATATTTGTATTGTGAATATTGAGTCAAATAATACCTTTACTTTTTTAAAACAACTAATTAAAAATGGGGGTAGCTATAGCTACCCCCATCTAATCATGTTTAAATTATTTTACCCAGCCTAAAATCATTTCACGCAATAACTTAGAAGCTGTGTTAGCTGTCATTTCAGATGTGTCATAAATGGGTGCTACTTCCACTAGATCAAAGCCTACAACATTTACGCCGCTTGCTGCAATGGCATGAATGGAAGCTAATAATTCTTTCGCAGTAATACCACCGCAATCAACTGTACCAGTTCCCGGTGCATGAGCTGGATCTAACACGTCGATATCGATCGTTACGTAAACATTACGCCCCTCCAGCGTTGGAAGAACTTCCTTTAACGGCTCTAGTACTTCAAATTTAGAAATATGCATACCGTTTTCCTTCGCCCATTCAAATTCCTCTTTCATTCCTGAACGAATACCAAATGAATAAACATTTTTAGGTCCGATATGTTCGGCAATTTTACGAATTGGTGTCGAGTGTGAAAGTGGCTCTCCCTCATATTCTACTCGTAAATCTGTGTGAGCATCAAAGTGAATGATAGCAAGGTCATCATATTTAGCAGATACTGCTTTCATGACAGGCCAAGACACTAAATGTTCTCCTCCCATACCAACAGGGATTTTGCCATCAGCTAGTAATTTTTCAATAAATTTTTCAATTTCATCTAATGAACGTTGTGCATTCCCAAATGGTAGTGGAATATCACCTGCATCAAAATACTTTACTTCCTCAAGCTCACGATCTAAATATGGGCTGTACTCTTCAAGACCGATTGATACCTCACGGATACGTTGTGGGCCGAATCGTGAACCTGGACGGTAACTAACTGTCCAATCCATCGGCATACCATAAATAACTGCCTGAGCATCCTCATATGTAGGATGACTTTTTATAAATACATTTCCTGAATACGCCTCATCAAATCTCATTGCTAGACCTCCGTTATAAATAAAATATTATTTTGAAAAACAACTTATCTTAAAGTCCGTCTATTATGGCTTACAGGATTGTAATGAAACCTGTATCCTTTTATCCTCGTATACATTATTGGAACGTCTAGCAAATTTCGATTAAAATCTACAAAGTATGATTTTCTTGTCGAATGCCAGCGTTTCAAGTAGTACAAAAAAAGTATAGATGTTTTTGAATAAAGTGCAATAGTTTTTAGGTAGAATTTCGATTAAAGATGAATGTTCGAACACATACTAACGTTAAGTTCGAAGTTGTGAGAAAACGAGGTGAAAGTCGGATGAAACGAAAAAGCTATCATCGAAAGCAAAAGCGTGTAAAGCGCACACGGAAATCACTTACTTATTTTGTCGCCTTTGCAACTGCAATTGTCGTAGCATTTGTAGCACTACGCATCTATGTTCAAGTGGCTGGTGCACCGCCTTTAACCGTACCGAAAGCCTCTATTTTCTTAGATGAAAATGAGAACCAAATTGGAGACCACTTTACAAATCAAAGACGTTATTGGGTTGGTCTCGATGAGATGTCACCTTTTTTAAAAGAAGCAGTAGTAGCTGTTGAAGATAAAGATTTTTATAAACACGGTGGCTTTGACTATTCACGTATTGCTGGTGCGATTTTAGTGGATATTAAAGCCGGAGGAAAGGTACAAGGAGCTAGTACAATTACCCAGCAGTATGCGCGTAACCTTTATCTTTCTCATGAGAAATCTTGGACACGTAAATTAAATGAAGCTCTGTATGCTTATAGATTAGAAGTTTTTTATGATAAGGACGAAATATTAGAAGGTTATTTAAATACGGTTTATTACGGTCATGGCATGTACGGGGTGGAAGCGGCCAGTCGATTTTACTTTGGCAAGTCTGCTCGTGATTTAACGCTCGCAGAGGCAGCCATGTTAACCGGTGTACCAAAGGGTCCAAGTATATATTCGCCAATTGCTAATTTGGACAAGGCTACAAATCGCCAACATGTTATTTTAAAGCTTATGGCAGATCAAGGAGCTATTTCACAAGAAGAAAAAACACGTGCAGAAAATGAACAACTTGTTTTGAAAAATGACAGTTGGGTAGCAACCAAATCTGTTGCCCCTTATTTCCTAGATGTTGCTTGGCAAGAAGCGAGTGAAATTTTAAAATCAAAAAATCTGGATATTAGTGAGGGTGGCTGGACGATTCAAACGACCTTGAATCTTGAACATCAAAAAGCAGCCGAAGAAGCAGTGGCCAAAAACATGCCTGCTGATGATCTTCAAACAGCCTTTGTTAGTATGGAATCTAAAACAGGTGCTGTAACAGCATTAGTAGGTGGTCGTGACTATGCAGTAAGTTCATTTAACCGTGTGACACAGGCAAAACGTCAGCCAGGGTCTACCATCAAGCCTATTTTATATGCGGCGGCTTTAGAAAATGGGTACACTCCACTTACTTTTTTAGATGTAGGTGAAACAACTTTTACCTATGATAATGGACGAGGAACGTATGCACCTAAAAATGTGAATGGCCAGTTTGCTGATCACGATATGACTATGGCGCAAGCTATTGCTATCTCAGATAATATTTATGCTGTAAAGACTTTAGAAGACATTGGCTTCAAGGAATTTCACGATATGGCAAACCGTTTTAATGTGGGCATTGGCGCAAAGGATAATTTATCAATTGCACTTGGCACGATTGAAACTACGCTATATGAAATGACAAATGCCTACAACGTTTTAGCATCACAAGGGCAGCAAACGACTCCTACCGCAATTGTATCCATAAAAAATGCTAATGGAGACGTCATTTATGAAAACAAAGGTGTTACGAAAAAAACGGAGACAGCTATTTCCAAAGAGAATGCATTTATCTTAACAGAAATGATGACAGGTATTTTTGACCCAGTATTCAGCGATTACTCACCTGCAACAGGAATAAGCATTCGCTCACGCATGACCCATACTTATGCAGCAAAATCAGGGTCTACCAATAGTGACCAGTGGCTTATCGGTTTTACACCAAGTCTAACTGCTGGTGTCTGGAACGGCTATGACCAAGGGAAAAACCTAACGACAAAAGAAGATACTGCCGCGACAAAGCAAATATGGATAGACTTTATGGAGACTGTTCATAAAGGGACAAAAAATGAAGATTTCAAAAAGCCAAAAGCTATTGAAGGTGTTGTTATCGATATCGAAACAGGTAAATTAGCGACTGACGCATGCCCAAAACAACGTCTTGTATATATGGAATCTAAGGATGTACCAACAGAGAAATGTACAAACTTCGACATTCTTGACAGTAATACATGGGGAGAATTTTGGAATATGCTACCATTCTCCATATTTAAAGACTAAAAAATAAACAAACAATCATCCGGAAACCTTTTTAAACCTAATACGTTTTAAGTTATGAAGGCTCTCGACAAAGTAACAAATATACGAAAAATAAGAAAAGCTTTCTCTTCCCCGGAGACGTGTCCGTGGGAACAGAAAGCTTTTCTTTTTATGGTTTGCGAAGTATGAGCATCATGGGGCATTTGGCTTGGGTTTGGGTTGTTCAAATGCCGCATAGCGCTCATCACTTTCGCGAAACCAAGTGTCCTAGCTTACTAAAATGTAAGCTCTGCCTCAAGTTTACTTTGTTTCAAACCCACTTTCAACCTAATATCGAAAACGATTGCAAAATGTCACAGTTTGTTCAATCATTAAAGGGCTATTCGACAAATAAGTCTTGACGCAATTGCTCACTACTTCGCTCCCACAGGTCTGGATTAAGTTGTTCTAGGAAAGTAGCTAACACTTTTTTAGACGGTGTATCCATATGCTCTACGATAATATGACGCTTCATGGATTTATCCATTTTATTCACATGATCAGCCAAAATTTTATAGCCACGGCGTTTTTCACGGTTCACTATCATTTCACAAGCTGTTATACCCGCATAGTAAGGTCCATCTTCTTTATGATCGATTGTCACCCATACTAGCCAATATGGCTTTCCACCCTCAGAATCAGCACGGTCCGTTGTAAATTTAATTCCGCGTTCCACATCGCTACGTGCATGCATAGCACCAATCTCAACAGATGCTGTTCCCTCTTCCACATCTATAATGACTGGCGATACATTTTCTAACGAAAGCGAACCAATCCCAAACCCCTTATGTCCATCAGTTGGATCATTTTTTATAATAGTAAAGCCCATTTTTTGTTTTGGTTTTTCTTCATTTGTCATACTTAAATATCCTCCATTCTGCTATTATAAAAGGAAGCATATAGCCACAATCATCATGGCACGTATGCCTCAACGCAAGTAAGAAGTTTATACTACTTTCTTATAAACTAACTATACAACATTATTCTATAAAGGAGGCAATATTATGCCATACGTAACAGTTAAAATGCTTGAAGGTCGTACAGAGGAACAAAAACGTGCACTTGTAAAGGAAGTAACAGAAGCCGTTTCTCGCACTGTGAATGCACCTGCAGAAAATGTAACAGTTTTTATTGAAGAAATGTCTAAAAACCATTACGGCGTTGCAGGCGTTCGTTTAAGTGATAAATAAATTGAACTTGGGTAGAGCCGCCTAACGCTCTACCCATTTTTAAACATTTCAGTATTTCGTTATTATTGCTAGGATGTGATTAAAGATTAATGAAAAAGAATAAACTTAAACTTGCCTTACTTCTATGTGTGCTTATCATCGGCTTATTACTAATATTTATCACACCTATTCAAAACGCGTTGATTGCACGTATGAGTGACCAATTCAGCGCAATAGAGTACAGCACTGACGATATAAAAAAGAACAACCAACTAGATGCGGATTTTGAGTTCGAAGCTGTGCAATCACTGTCCATCGCCGAAGTACTCCAAGCGCAAATAAAGGCTAGCAAAATGCCAGTTATCGGCAGTATTGCCGTGCCTAGTGTCCATATGCAGCTTCCTATTTTAAAGGGAGTAGGCAATGCTGTTCTTGCTATTGGAGCGGGTACGATGAAGCCTAATCAGCAGCTCGGTCAAGGAAACTATGCTTTGGCAGGTCATTATTTTGAAGAGAAAGATATTTTATTCAGTCCCCTCTATCAAGCACAAATTGGCGATATTATTTATGTCACAGACATGAGTAATGTGTACGAGTATAAATTAGCAACTAAAAAAATTATTGCAGCAACAGATGTTTACATTGTGGATGATATCCCGAATCAGACGACGTTAACCTTAATTACTTGCGCAGAAAAGGGCTCCAAACGACTGGCCTTACAAGCAGATTTTGTGCAAAGCTATTCTTTAGAAAATGCCAAAGGAACCTTTTAAATCACGCAAAAAGCGCCATCACTAAAAGATGGCGCTTTTTTGATTATATCTCTGTTGTACGGCGACGTATGAACCATATTGACCCAGCTACAAGAAGTAAGCCAACAAATACAAGAGCTGTTTGATTGGCTCCATCTGTTTGTGGTAATTTACCTTGTGATCTCAGCTGTGCTTCTAAGCGCTCTGCATCCGCCTTGATTTTATTAATATCAATAGCTTGAGCCACCTCAGTCTGCTCATCTTTTGATAGCTTACTATATTTATTCAGGAAATCTTTATAAGCATCTAACGTATCTTTAGTTACGTTGGATGGATTATACGGTGGTAATTGTTTCCCTTGATCAATAACATTTTGTGCTGATGTGCCACCATTGCCAGGAGTTGTAGGTTTGTGTGGATCAACTGGTTTCTCTGGATCTGGATTTGTTTTATTTGTACCAACTGGTTTCCCCGGATCCGTATTTGGTTTGTTTGGATCAACCGGCTTCTCGGGATCTGGATTCGGCTTATTTGGATCAACTGGTTTCTCTGGATCTGGCTTTGGCTTATTTGGATCAACCGGCTTTTCTGGATCTGGATTTGGCTTATTTGGATCAACCGGCTTCTCGGGATCTGGATTTGGTTTGTTTGGATCAACCGGCTGCCCTGGCTCTGATGTTGGATTATCCGGATCAGTTGTAGGATTTGTTACAGGTGGTGTTTGTTGAATTTTAGCCTCACAAGTATTACCTACCATGACTGTCCCAAGGAGTGTTGCACCATTTTCTTTAACAATATATTTACCCGGCCTAATTAATGAATTACTTATAGTAATTTGACCTATATTATTTGTTGTAAATTCTGTTGAACCATTCTCTTCTATTACAACACCAGCTTCATCTGTAAATGTTACTTTGACACCTTCACGAGGCTGACCATACATATTGTTAATAGTTAATGTGAAGTTTGGACACGCAGGGACAATTGATAAGTCTACTTTACATATTTGTTTATAAGAAACTACAATTTCTCCTAAATAAACTTTATTGTCATAAACATCATACTTACCTGCGGCTACATCTTTAGAAACAAATGTCATACTTCCATCAGCTTCTATTACTGTTGAAATAACGTTACCTTGTTTATCTTTAATAACAGCGTCTTTCCCCGCCTTAACTAGGACATTATTTTCATCCTTTAACTCTACTGTAAAGCGCTCGCAGGCTGGTGTTTGTTGAACTTCTGCTTGACAATTAATATTGCTGGAGAATTCCCCAATTTTATTGCCATCTTTATCAAATACACTATAAACACCTGGCTCTAAATCTTTTAATTCTACTTTACCGTCTTTTGTTTGTAAGGAAGCTATTGTTTTACTATTCACATCTTTAATAATAACGTCCGTATGATCAACTACTGCTTCTCCATCTGCATTTTTGATTATTAGCTCAAATTTTTCACATTTTGGAGCTTGAATGACTTCATCCTGACAGTTGCCATTTTGATACGTAACATTAACCTCACCTAAATATTGTGTACCTTCATACAATTTATATTTACCGGCTGGTGTTGTTTTACCAATCGTAAACTGCCCATTACTGTCAGTTGTTGTTGTAGTAATAACAATATTAGTTGTATCCTTTAGCGTAACAGTTACGTGAGGACGTGGATTATTATTTTTATCCTTCACAGTAATTGTAAATAACGGACATGAATTGATCGGCTGGATTTCACCATGACATTCATTTTGACCATACTTCACAATAACCGTACCTAATTCGTTATCCTGTGCATCCTTCACTGTGTAAGTACCAGCTTGAACTGTAGTTCCTGGGCCATTTGCCCCTGGACGCTTAATCGTTGTAATTTGCCCTAAGTTATCGGTACTTCCTACATCGATGGTTACACCATTGCTATTCACTAATTTAATACTTTCATTCTCTAATGCATGCCCATCAATATCTTTTACTGTTAATGTAAATGCAGGGCAGACATTTGCTGTATCGATCTGCTCGTTATTGACTAGCTCAATAATTTTCGTAGCATTTTCAGTTATCTTCGTATCAGACTTGGCATCTAATTTAATTGCATAGTCATCCATGAGGATATAGCCTTGTGGTGCGTTTTTTTCTTTAACTATATAGTTCGCATAGTTAATATTTTCGAATAGTACATTACCATCTTTATCAGATGTTGCTGTCTTAACTATATAAGGTGTTGTTTTGACCATTTTGACTAATTCAAACTCTACGCCTGATAATGGTTGTTTAACCCCTGTTAAAGAATTTAAGCCAACCTTATTAAATTTTAAATTCCCTTTAGTTAACGAGAAATCTGCATCAGATGCACTGAAGCTGAATTTACCGTTATATGAATCTTCCTTTTCTTGATTGTTGGCAGTTTCAAAACTAAAGTCAATTTTAGCATTGTTACTATAAGGATCTCCTCCCTGTCCAAGCACTAACGTTCGATATTGAACTTGATAGCCTTCTTTATTTAATTGGCCAAAGTCAATTTCAAAGCCACCTGTTGTTGGGAATGTTACAGTAAATCCTAAAGCAGTTGGATCTAACCAAATACCACTAGGGACTGACGTTCCTGTACTTGCACTCACATTATATTTCTTTACTTTAATTGTATCTTTTAACAATAGTTGATTTTCTGATGGTACATCACTTACTTTAGTAGCACCTAAAGAAGAAAGTGAACGATTGATATTCAATGTCCAAGTTAACTGTTCTGTAGATGAATTACTACTTGGCGCCCCTTTTGTAATAAGCTGGTTCACGTACCCTGGTGTAACAGAAGTTGCAGGTAAATTGTAAGTTTTAGAACTTCCACCTACATTGGTCGTAAAGGTGGCTGTATTGGTATACGCTTTTGTTTTATCATCTTTAGTATCAGACTCTATACCAATGATATTGTCAGAGTCCTTTGTTTGATATTTTATGATATAAACTTTATTGTTCGCTGCTCCCAAATCATTTGCAAAAGTAACTGTAAAGCTTTTATTATTTGGAGCTACAACCAATGTATATAAGCTAGGATCTAAATTGGCGCCTTCAGTACCAATTTCATCATTATTTGGCGTTGTTAATGTAAATTCTTTTATCGAGAATGTCCCTGGTATGATTTCATGACCTTCGCCAATTGTATCCTCTAATACAGCATTATTAATAGTTTGTTTATTAATGTTAATCTTAATATCCCAATTGAAAACTTGTTCGATATAATCATATGCACCTTGTTTACGTCCATTATGAACTGAGTTACTGTCCGGTCGGTAGTGAGCCGACTTTGTAATAGAATATAGTTTATCAGTTGTCCAATTTGCTATAGCCGTATTCCCATAGCCCTGTTCATAGATCGAACCATCTGGCAAAATTTCGTAAGCTGTTTTATAGGTAATAACCGCTGTTTGTCCCTTTGCCACTGTACCACCTGTTAATGTAAAGCCATTGTCATCCAAAACAATTGTCTGATCTGCCATATTCGATACAGTAATATCAGCTACATCTATTTGACCGTCGTTATTTGCATCCACTAATTTATGTAGAGCATTATAAGACCCTTCTGTAAATGTATCTGAAATTGTTAATCCCTGTATGTCTGTTCCATCATTAGACTTATTATCTGCTTTTATAGTAATCGTCCAAGTAATTTCTTTTTTATCTGTATCTACTGTTCGTGACTTTGTTAAAATGTCCTCTTTTAAAGTATGTGTGTCTGTTTTTGCTTGCGATACAGTACCACTAGTAACTTTGTTTGTCATCGTTGTTATAGTAGAATCACTATAAAAATCATCTGTCAACTTTGCATCATAGGTGATACGATATGCATTTGCAATATCATTATTAAATGTTAATTTAAAGCCTTTTGTTACAGGATCGACTGTATAGTTAGTAGCATTGATTAAGGTACCAGCTCCTGTTGCATTGCCCGTATCATCCACTGTCATTTCATATACTTTAATAGTATCGAGATCAATGATATGACCATCGGACAATGTATCTTCTATCCAAGCATCAGATTGTTCAATAGCTACTTGATTATAGTTATAGCGAACTTCCCATGAAGATATATAGTTATTACTGTTTTTTGAGCTATCCTTACTTTTTTCTAACGCCTTTCCGTACGTAGTAGATGCTGTTTTACTATCCGAATCTCCAAAATTGGGGTCAATTAATGTAATAGAGTTTGTAAAAGTTTTTTGACCTTCCTGCTCATTAATTGGTAAGTTCACTACTGTTTGATACGTAATTTTATAAGCATATCTCCCATTAAGGGCAATATCCTCAAAATTAATATTCGTTTGCGGAGCTTGAGTAGCTGTCGATGCTACACCATGTAACCCGACCTCGTAAGTTTCAACTGTAACTGAATTTGGTACAATTTCATGCCCTGCACCTGGTGTATCATGTACTGTTGCATTAGTTAGATTTTTACCCGCTCGATTCATCCATACTTCCCAATCAATCGTTCGCTTACCACTATTGATTGTTACACCTTTAGATTGTTTCGATACCATCTTGTCACCACTTGTAGATGGAAGGAATGTAAGCTTAACACTATCTGTTCCCTTACCTGTTGTTGGAATGACTAACTCCTGCTCTAAATTATTACCAGCAAGATTAAAGCCTGATGTGAAGTTCATTTCAAAACCAACATCAATAGAGCCAGCAATGTCCGCTGATGGATCCTCAGTAATTGTAACTGTTACTAAATTCCCTACGGTATTCCACTCAAAGGCTGGAGAATCGGTAGTTGCACCTCTTTCACCATTGAATGCACTATTAAAATCAATTAACGAAGCAGGTAATGCATAAGTAAAAAAATCGCCGGCCTTTACATCATCCGGGAAATCAACTTTAAATATAAATTTCCCTTGAGCCTGTTGGTTTTGTGCTAGTTCAGTAGTAAATTCTGGGGGTACGACAGCGTCACCATTAATCTTTAATTCAAATACATCTAATCTTGCTAATTCTGTTAAATCCGTTGGAGTTTCATTTAATGGTTTTACCATCGGAGGAGTTTGATCGTCTGCATTTGTTGCATCCTCAGCTGGAATATCCACTCCCTCTTCTACACCATCTTTTGGAAGTTCCTCACCACTGTTATCTCTAGTAGCTTCCTCTTCTGTTGTAGTTGGTGGTATATGGGGTGGCTCACTGTTATCAGTCTCCTCATTTTCTAATGTAACTGGTGAAGTTACTGTCGTCTCATCTGTAGAACTTGTATCAACATCATTTCCCTCACTTGATGCTATTGGTTCGCTCTCTGTTGCAAACACCGAAATTGGTGAAAGTACTGTTTGAAATACAAGTAGCAATATAATAATCGCTAGGTTAAATTTCTTCATACTTCTCTCCTTTTCTAAGTATAGAGAGATACCTTTTCTGTTTGCTATGAAGCGCCCTTTCCATTTTTAGAAAAAGCATGCTACATACAATAGGTGCTCTCTCTTTCCTAAAATTAACTTGTCATTCTTGTGAATAAAAGCCAAATTGTATCCTAACATAGGACATAGGAATTAACAAATTATAACCTTTCCCTTTTTCCATTTTAAAAGCATTACTTTTAGGATATCTAAATTGAATGAAATCACCACCTTTCTGTGTTTTTGATACATTATAACTATATATACTGAACAGATTCTAAACAATTATCTAAACATACAAAAAAAGCAGTAAACATCGCTCCTTTGAACGTGTTTACTGCTTTCAATTTCATATTTTATTTTCCGTCTCTTCTCAACAAAGTTAATATTCTCTGTTTAATGGTTGAATGCGTAGAATCATCTTCTAAAAAATCTAAAGGGAAATATATTTTATGGTCACGCTTCATCCGTCCTGAAATGGAATCAACAATAATTGATTCACGCGAAAGCTCGCGTAGCTCACCATTTTTCATTTCTAGGAAAATCGGCACGCGTACTTCTTCTTCACCAGGTCTGTAAAAATCATAGGGCAGATCTGCCGTTGTATCATGAACAAGATAGTAATCGGGGTTCAAGTCTGCCTCTTTGAAAAGTTCCTGTAGTTTTTGATATTTATCAAGCTCTACTCCAGGATCTAAATCAATGTATTGGAATAGCTTACGATTAACAAAGCGACGACTTAAATCACTTAGAATAGTATCTTCCTCTTGCATCCAAAGTTGAAAATATGTAAAAAGAATACTCTCATCTAAGGCAAGGTAATCCTCGAGTGTAATTGCGTTACGGAAAAATGCTAGGAAGTGTGTAGGTTCATGCTTAAATGTATAGCCTTCCAAGCTCAACTGTTTTACTCTTTTTAAAATTTTATTTAAAATAACCTCTGCACTACGTGACACAGGATGGAAGTAAATTTGTAAGTACATTTGATAGCGACTCATAATATAATCTTCTACTGCATGCATACCAGTTGCTTTTATGACCACTTGGTTTTTTCGAGGACGCATTACTCTTAAAATCCGTTCCATATCAAAGTGACCATAACTAACGCCAGTAAAATAAGCATCACGTTGTAGGTAATCCATACGATCCGCATCAATTTGGCTTGAAATTAAGCTAATGACTTGTTTGTTTGGATATGTCTTTTCGATTACTTGAGATACCTTTTCAGGAAAATCAGCTGCCACTTTTTTCAACACAGCATTCACTTCCGTATCACCCAATAAAATTTCTCTCGTATAGAATTCATGATCCAGTTCAAAGACATTTTCAAAGGCATGTGAGAATGGCCCATGTCCTAAATCGTGTAGGAGCGCCGCACATAGCACTAATAGTCGTTCACCCTCATCCCAATCTGGACGGCCAACAAAGATATCATCCACTATACGGCGTACAATTTCATATACACCAAGTGAATGACTAAAGCGGCTATGTTCCGCTCCATGAAAGACTAAAAATGTGGTACCAAGCTGACGAATTCTACGTAAACGCTGAAATTCTCTTGTACCTACTAAATCCCATATCACTTGGTCTCGAACATGCACATAACGGTGAACAGGGTCTTTAAATACCTTTTCTTCTTGTAATTTAGCGTTTGCATATGTCATTTGTATAGCACCCCCATTTTGTTATAGTTCTATTATATGCGATAAATCTAGGACTAGCATACTTATTCACTTTTTTCTATAGATACTAACAACCTTTTTCAATCATATTCACAATTATTCTAAATTTCTATTGGTCTAATATAAATAAATGAACAAAAAGCTTTCCCCAACAAGTAGAGACAGCTTTTTGTTTTACTTATTCTTTAATTTTGTTAAAACCTTTTCCATTAGTTCTTCTTCTGTTAATGCAGCAACAGGGCGGCTATTTACGAAGGTAAATGTTTTTTTGCGTCCTGGACCACAATAAGAATGACAGCCAATTTCGATGGTTGCATCAGGATCGATTTCCTTTAATTTTGGAATTAACGTTTTTAAGTTAACGGCCTGACATTCATCGCAAACTTTAAATTCGTTTGCCATTTTGTCAACAACCCTTTCTATATAGTATTTTTCAAACAAAAATCGCTCGCTCTATGGAACGTATGACCTTCACATATTTAAGTATGCAGCATACGTACAAACCTACAACGGGTATTGTATCGTACTTTTCCCCTTCTATTCAAGCATAATTCCTTTCACATGGATGAATAAAAGGTTAAAAGATTGGTCATGCTAATCTTAAATAACAAGTTCCAAAAAAGGTGGAGGTTTTTAATATGAGTAAAATAAGACAAGATGCTTGGTTAGAAGAAAATGATGAATTGTTAGCAGAGGCAGTAATTCGTCACGTAACGGAGGGTAGCACACAGCTAAACGCATTTGAAGAAGCTGGTGATGCGTTAAATCGTACAGCTGCAGCCTGTGGTTTCCGTTGGAATGCTGTTGTTCGTAAAGAATATGAAGAACAATTAGCAGAAGCTAAAAAAGAAAGAAAAGAAAGAATGCGAGTGTTAGGAGCTCCTGCAAGACGTCGCACTTCTAGTATGTTTACAGTAAATAGTAGTGCTGCAGAAGGAAAATCAATTCCGCTATCTGCTCTTTCTCTTGATATTGTTATAGCTTATTTACTACGTTTACAGCATTCTGGTGAAGTAGGCAATGAATCTTCAAAATGGAGACAGCTTGTTCATGTAACGTCAGAGAAAAATAAAAAACTAGAGAAAACAATTACAAAGCTAGAAGAAGAAAACCGAGCAATCCGCAAAGATTATGAACAATTCGTTCAAATTATGAATCGTGCTAGACGACTTGTGACATTAGATGAAGAGGAAGAACGTGTTGCACCTGTTTTTAAAATGGAGAAAAACGGAAATCTCGTAGTAAGTAGTTCTAATTTCCAGCCTGAAAATGGCGATGCGCTTAATTAGCAGCATCGCCTTTTTTTATGTGTGTTAATAGTAGTCTCTATTCATGTCGTTCTAGCATTTTGGCATTTCGGTCAAAAACACGCTTTAAATAGAAACCGTATAATGTTAATTCTTCGTCATGAAAAGATTCAGGATGTACTTCCCCACCTAGGTGATGAAGGTATTGCTGTAGACGAATAACAACTGCCTCTACAGTTAAATGTGGATCGACAAGCTCCGATAATGATGCCATGACTTCAGGAATGATTTGCGGATAAGTAAATTTTGTCTCCTCCTGCTGTAAGCTTTCTTCGTAAAAATCACGAATGAGTGCAGCACGCTGCGAGCCGCTACCTTCAATACATAAATAGATTTGTACAGCTACACCTTGGCGTAAACGTCTTTGTGAAATTCCTGCAAATTTTTTTCCTTCAATACTTAGATCATACGAACCTGGGCAATATGAGCCTACTATTTCATAGGCTTCAATCTTCTCAGCCACCTCTGGAAACAAACCTTTAACGAGGTCGACCATCACTTCATAGCCATCATTTATGCTTAATGAATCCATTTGTTCAGATAATATAATGGAAATGTTTAGAACCCCTTCATCAAGGACAACAGCTAACCCACCTGAATTTCGAACGATAGGTTGATAACCTCTTGACTCTAGTAAATCCATTCCATGCTGTACATAAGGTAAACGATGATCTTGGATGCCAAGCACAACCGATGCCCCGTGAACCCATGTACGGACAGTTGGTGGTGATACTAATTGTCCAACTAATTGGCACAACGTATCATCAGTTGCAAAGGATTCTAACGGAGATCGCTGCTTTGCGCTAATTGATTGATCATAATAACGCCAAATTGGCTGCTGTAAAATACTTTTCATATTGGTACTCCTCTAATTCCATCTCTTCTCTTTAGCATACATCATCTATAGTTGGTGTCAAATTCGTGAAAACCATTCATGAACTTAGGGATTTTGCACAAACTATGATAAACTAATTTTGAATAGTATTCACTTATAAAGGGAGTGTTTTCAATAATGAATGAAGCAGCAATTACGTTAGATGGATGGTACGCTTTACATGATTTTCGCTCGATTGATTGGGCTTCATGGAAGCTCGTTTCTGCTGAAGAACGTCAAGCAGCAGTAGAAGAATTTCTTGCTTATTTAGGGAAATTAAATGAAGCAGATATCGCTAAAACAGGTGCTCATGCCTTCTATGCAATCGTTGGTCAAAAGGCTGACTTTATGATTATGACATTGCGTGAAACGATGGATGAGCTACAAGAGCTTGAAGCAGAATTTAATAAATTAGCCATTGCTGATTTTACAATTCCTACATATTCTTATGTATCTGTTGTTGAGCTTTCAAACTATTTAGCTGGTGAATCAAATGAAGATCCATACCAAAACCCACATGTACGTGCACGTCTATACCCTGAGCTTCCTCGTTCTAAATATGTGTGCTTCTACCCTATGGATAAACGCCGTCAAGGGAATGATAACTGGTACATGCTATCAATGGATGAACGCAAATCATTAATGCGTTCTCATGGTATGATTGGTCGCGGTTATGCTGGTAAAGTAAAGCAAATTATTACAGGCTCTGTTGGCTTTGATGATCATGAATGGGGCGTAACATTATTTGCTGATGACGTTTTACAATTCAAAAAGTTAGTATATGAAATGCGCTTTGATGAAGTATCTGCTCGCTATGGTGAGTTTGGTGCATTCTTCGTCGGAAACCTACTTGATAACGATAAATTAGTGACATTTTTAACAGTTTAATACTTACATTTAAAAATGCGAGTCCCTAGTGAGGACTCGCATTTTAAATTTCGTTTTCTTCCGCATGCTCGGATTCAAATATTAAGATGATTGTATGAATAAAGAACCCGGTAAGAATCATCAGAAAGACCAAATACCAATTATACGGCTGATGATAGTATTCTGCTATCCCGACTGCCATAAAGGCACTAATAATTATTGCTACAAACATACTAAAAATACGCATTGTAACGCTCCTTCATGAAAGCAAAAATAAATTCAAACTTAGTATGTCTCGGAATATCGTTACTATACTGACTAAGCAAAATTATCTATAAAAATAAGAAAGTGCCATCCCTCTGCGATGACACTTCCTTAATCATTGAATTTATTTTTTTCATATTTCCTTAAGAGCTTTCATCCTTTACTTGTAAAATTAAAATGATCGTTTGAATAAAAAAACCAATCACTATAATTAAAATAAATAGATACCAATGGAGCGGCTGTCCATAATACTCCCCTAGTAAAAAGGCCAGTACCGCACTTAGTAATATCCCAAACCATACCCCTATTTCCATAAGTAATCACCTCACATGTATGGCCTACACATGCAATTTACTGATCTTCTATTTCCCTATATCTTTTTTCTATTTACCCAATTTTTCATAAAAATTATCTAATATGAATGGCTTTTAGATTATTTTTTACGGACTTGTCGTTATTACTACTATATGCGTAGTACCTTTGTTGTGTGAATTTCTTTCTTCACAAAATTGAACATGTCTACAATACCATCATGCATATACTGACAGCGAGGAGGTATGAAAATCGCTGTTATTAAGACGAATGATGCCCAGACAGCCCTGCTAGCAAGGCTTATGCGTGCCGAGGCAGAAGGCGAAGGTGAGTTAGGCATGCTGATGGTTGGGAATGTTGGCGTTAATCGTGTAAGGGGTGATTGTTTAGATTTTGGTGATATTCGAACAATTGAACAGATGGTTTATCAGCGTCCAGGTGGCTTTGAAGCAACTCAAAAAAGTTATTTTTATCAACGAGCACGTGATCAAGATATCCGGCTAGCCAGAAGGGTGATTCAAGGCGAAAGATTTCATCCAGCTAACCGATCCTTGTGGTTTTTCATGCCCGCGGGCGATTGTCCTGCGCAATGGTATGGCCAATGGAATACAGGCAGATACAAATCTCATTGCTTCTTCTCGCCAACTGAAGAAGATTGTCCTCAAATTTAAAAAGAAAGTAGGTTGATTATTGATGATGCCTTATTATTGGACACCAACAACGCAACAACAAATGACTCCTCCTCCAGTCACAATCCCGACCGGACGACCACCAGGTCGTGAAGAGTCCTATATAGAAAATATTTTACGATTGAATCGCGGAAAACCAGCTACCTTCCATTTTTCTTTTGAGCATGCAGTGGAACAAGGAAAAAACACAAAAACTGTGCGTGGTGTGGTAGAGGCTGCTGGGCGAGATCATGTTATCATTCGTGAACTCAAATCCAATCACCGCTTCTTATTCCCAATGATTTACTTCGACTTTGCTGAATATGATGAAGAAATGGCTTATTTTAATCAAAATCCATAATCGCTATATTGTATCTTAAAAATCCGCAATACTCTCACTGACAACAGTCGATGAGAGTATGCGGATTTTTAACTTGCGCTAGATTAATATTCTTTTAAATATTCCAATGTAGCTTTTCCTAAAGTTTTAGCAGCTATTAGCATTGCACGTTCATCAAAATTAAAGCGAGCGTGATGATGTGGATAAGCCGTTTCCCATTCTGGACTTTTCGCACCTGTGAAGAAGAATGTACCAGGTACTTTTTCTAAATAATACGCAAAATCCTCACCAACCATAAATGGTGGACAATTTTTCACTTGCTCTACACCTGGGACAGTTGACGCTAACTGTGCCACAAATTCCGTTTCCTTTTGATGGTTATAAACAGGTGGATAACCTCTTGTATAACGGTATTCATAGCTTGCTCCAAAGGCTAGACAAGTGGCGTTTAGAACGGCTTCTAGCTCCTGCTCCATCTGTGTGCGCACACCTTCCTCAAAGGTGCGAATGGTTCCTGCCAATTTAACACGATCAGCAATAACATTAAACGGATTAATCGCCTCGAAGTGACCAATTGTTAAAACAGCTGACTTTAATGGATCAATACGTCGCGAGATAAGTTGTTGTGCGTTGATTACAAACTGCGATGCAAGGGTAACTGCATCAATGGAGTGATGTGGTTCGGCACCATGTCCACCCTTCCCTTGAATGGCAATTTCTACTTTGTCGGCAGCTGCCATAATAGCGCCATCTCTCACTAAAATTTCCCCTATCGGAGTAGGAGCCCAGAGATGCGTACCAAAAATAACATCTACACCATCTAAACACCCATCTTCTATCATCGGCTTGGCCCCACCTGGTGCCACCTCTTCAGCGTGCTGATGAATAAACATAATATTTCCTGTAATTTCAGATTTCATTTTATTGAGTGCCTTAGCTAATCCTAGTAATGTTGCTGTATGACCATCATGGCCACAAGCATGCATTTTACCAGCTACCTTGGATTTATAAGGTATATCATTTTCCTCCTGAATCGCTAATGCATCAAAATCAGCCCTTAACGCCACTGTTTTTCCTGGCTTTGCACCGCGTAGAACGGCAACTACACCTCTTCCACCTACCCCTTCACGAACCTCATGACCCAATTCTTTATGATAGGCAGCTATATAGGCTGGTGTCTCCACTTCTTCAAAGGATAATTCAGGATATTCGTGCAAGTGACGACGAATCCCTACCATCTCTTCATAATTCTCATCTATTAATGTAAATAGCTTTTCCATCCTACACAACCTCTCTTTTTGTATTTTCGAAATATTGCAAGTAATAGTAGTAGTGTACTATAAATTCTTACAAAAAGAATAGGATTTAAATCGTAATCTTACAAAATAAAGAAAAAACTCTCCTACAAATCATGTAAGAGAGTCCTAATATAAAATTAACGAGCATGTTTTAAAGCCGATAAAATAATAAGTATCCATCCAATTAAAAATAGTACACCACCAATTGGTGTAATCGCGCCCAATACTTTAATACCACTAATTGCTAATACGTATAAGCTACCAGAAAAGAAGATAATCCCAAGATTAAAGAAAATTCCTGCCAAATTTAATTGCTTAACTTCACCAAATAATTTGGAACTCATTAATAGTCCGATTACCAACAAACCAGTAGCATGGAACATTTGATACTGAACAGCCGTCTCCCAAATACCTAGACTATAATCATCTAAAATTTCCTTTAAAGCATGTGCACCAAATGCACCAAAGGCTACTGCTAATAGGCCGTGAAGAGCCCCTGTCACGATAAATTTTTTCATTGCTCGTTACCCTACCTTTAATATTGTTTAAAAATCAAAAATTGAATCACCATTTGCTCCATCTTCTTCAATTTTGGATGTAGATAAACTAGATGGCTTCATCTCTGATACAAGCATTTGTGGTAAATGCTTAGAAGGTGGTGTGATAGATGGCGTATTACTAGGAGAATCTAACACCACATCACATAATGCTCGAATTGCTGAAAGAGCTTCGCGGATCTGCTGA
Source organism: Lysinibacillus sp. UBA5990 (assembly GCF_002429815.1). Lineage (NCBI taxonomy): Bacteria > Bacillati > Bacillota > Bacilli > Caryophanales > Bacillaceae > Lysinibacillus > Lysinibacillus sp. UBA5990. The sequence goes on along the minus strand of NZ_DJAY01000007.1, from coordinate 60,170 downwards.
TCATTCCCTGCATTTTTTGCACTAGATAATTGTTTTTCAAGTTGTTGTATAACGGCTTGATAAGGAATCATTGCATTCTCCTACTTTCTACTTTTGATACAAATTTTAAACATTCCGTACCTGAGGATTGTTTCACGACAACGGATGGAATCTGCTTTGTTTTAAAGCCATATGCGACACAGGCACGTGGATTTTGAGGGTCCCAGGTTACTTTAAAAAATTGACATTGAAAACAATTCGCCTTCATCGTTGTCCCTCACTTTCGTATATCCTAACTGTATCACGATTTATGTAGTGTATAAAGTAAACGATTTGTGCCAATCTATGCTAAACACCAATCTATTGGTTGTTTACCCCATTCTACTAATTGTTGATTAATCTTTGAATAAGGTTTACTCCCAAAGAATCCTCGATAAGCACTTAATGGGCTAGGATGTGGTGCTTCTAATATGACATGTGGCGTGTCATGTTTACGTATCAACTGTTTTTTTCGTTGCGCAGGCTTACCCCACAGTACAAAAATAAGTGGTTCCTCTCTTTTAGCTAGCTTATCGATAACCGCATCAGTGAACTGCTCCCAACCTTGATCTTTATGGGAATTCGCCTGTCCAGCTCGCACTGTAAGAACTGTATTCAAAAGCATAACACCTTGTTCTGCCCACTTCGTCAAAGTCCCATCTTTGGGAATAGGACAGCCGAGATCATCTTTTAGCTCTTGTAGCATATTTCGTAAGCTTGGTGGATGTGGAATACCTGGCTTGACAGAAAAGCTTAAGCCGTGTGCTTGGTTAGGTCCATGATATGGATCCTGTCCTAAAATAATGACCTTCACATTTTGATAAGCTGTTGTATAAAATGCATTCATCACATCTTGCATAGGAGGATAAATAGTTTGCATTGAATATTCATTAGCAATAAATTGACGTAACGTGTGATAGTATGGTTTTTCTAACTCTGCTGCAAGTATTTCTTGCCAATCATTCGGGAATACTTGTTTCATCGTCCTTTAAGCCCCTTTCTTTTCTTACAACGGTACAAAAAATAATCCATGAATTCAAGCCTCAGCTTAAACTGACCCTGTAAAAATATCAAATTCTGACTATTTTTATAGAATCAGAATAAGTCTATACTAAATGGTAATTTTAACACTCTTAATAATAAAGGAGATCTTTTCATGACTCTAAAAAAAACATTAACAATTGCTGGTTCTGATACATCCGGCGGCGCAGGTATGCAAGCCGATCTTAAAACTTTTCAAGAGCACGGTACATACGGTATGGTGGCTTTAACAGTTGTCGTAACAATGGACCCGAATGGGTGGACACATAATGTCACACCATTACCAACTGAACTTCTACAAAAACAAATTGATACAGCCCTTTCAACAGGAATTGATGCTATTAAAACAGGCATGCTATCTACGGAAGAAATTATTCGCCTTGCTGGAGAGGCTATTGCAAAATCAGGGACTACAAATGTTGTCATTGATCCTGTTATGGTTTGTAAAGGGGACGATGAAGTACTAAACCCTGGCAATACAGATGCTATGGTACAACATCTTTTACCATTAGCAGCAGTCACAACACCTAATCTATTTGAAGCTGGTCAATTGGCAGGTACAGGTACGCCAAAAACGATTGATGAGATGAAAACAGCCGCACGAAAAATCCACGAACTTGGAGCTAAAGCTGTAGTCATTAAAGGTGGAAAAGCAATAGCTACAGAAAAAGCAACGGACCTATTCTTCGATGGAGAAGCCTTTTACTTATTAGAATCTGAAAAAGTTGCTTCTACTAATAACCACGGTGCAGGCTGTACTTTTGCAGCTTCTGTCACTGCAAATCTTGCAAATGGACTGTCTGTTATGGATTCTGTTATGGAAGCAAAAGAATTTGTATCCGCAGCCATTTCACATGGTTGGGCTCTTAACGACTATGTTGGTCCTGTCATGCATGGAGCAAAATCTCGCTTTGGTGCTCCACAAATAACAGTTACAGAAATTTAACACAGAAAAGGGATGTCTCAAAGATTATGGAGACATCCCTTTTTTGATCATACATTGATATAAGTTTACCTAAAACTACTTCCCTATTTCTCACAAGGGGAACCAACGGAGGTTTCTTGTTTTCATTTAATGCTGCAAAGGTTAATTTCGTAATCACCTCAATCATGTTCACATCATTGCTCCTCTAATAATGCGTTAATTTCTAGAAATTCCACTAACATAAAGATAAAAAATGGACAAGATACGTTAGGACTTCATCACCCATATATTAGCTTTAGATGGGAGGGGAAAAGATGAAAAAACAAAAGGCAGAGGACTTAACTGAGGAATCAGGTTTATTAGCTGGAGAAATTACCTCTTCAAAAGTAGAAGTACTAGCTTCCATCGTCTTAACACTGGGCTACTCATTGTCCACCCTCGCCACAATAATGGCACTTCAGGAGGAAGAGGAACTAGCACAAGAAAAAAAGACCGAAAATGAAGATCAAAATCTTTATATGAGACAAATGTTTAAACAATTGCAAAGTGTCAATAATCGTTTAGAAACAATCGAAAGAAAGCTTAATCGATACTAACAAATACATAGCCTATCCATAATCTCAATAAAAAACCGCGCTTCTCCGTCATAAAGAGAAACGCGGTTTTTTATTATACTATGATAATGAGCTTCATTCTTCTTCCTTTTACACACAGCACGATGTAAGATGCTGGAGGAACGTCATCTATTGTACCAAGATAGAATTCGTTTTCACCTAGTTTTACCATCCTTCAGCATATGGTGCTGTCTACACACGATCTTGGAAGAAGCTATGGTTACAATATCTTTTCAAGTGTGAAACCGTATACAAAACGACACATTTTGTACATATATTTTCACACCCCTTATATTGATACATTACAATAATTTTTTCAAGAATACTGCTCGGAAAGTCGACATAGATTGATAGTTAATGATTCATCTTGCCCTGATTTAGTAGAATATTTCCTACTCTAGAAGGTAGTGGATGAGTCTGATAAGCCTCTGTCGGAAGACACAGATTTTGAGTAGTCGCATGGCGATTACGCTAAAAACCTTGGTGGCATTATGTGAAGGTATAAGTTTTACAATTCATTAATTTGTACGTATGAAGCAATCAATTTCCCTTTGCTAATTTTTTTTACTATACTTAAAGGAGAAATGATCGAGAGGAGTGTTAAGATGCAAGAAGTACAAGTAGAGACGTTGCAAGAATTACTAAATTCTTTCGCCAACAAAGACGTTTATATCCATCTTGAGACGACAAACGGATCTTATGCAGCACACTATGATGAAAAGTTCTTTAATGCAGGTGCCTTTATACGCAACGCAAAAATTAATTATGAACTTGCTAAAGTTGTAGACAAGACACCTCATCGTGTTGGGTTAAAATTACCTCATGGCTGGGTTTATGCACAAGGCATTACTCATTATGAATTAGATGATTTGGGCCGTTTATTAATGGCTGGTTTAGATTACTCTGGAAAATTGGCGATTGCGCTTGAAATAAGTGAAACGCCATTTACTTACTAAGGGGGACGACTCTTTGAATTTACAACCACAACGTCATATTTTAATTGTGTACCCTCACCCAGATGATGAGGCTTTTTCAGTTGCTGGCACGACTGCCTACTATACAAAAAAAATGAATACACCTGTTACATATGCCTGCTTAACATTAGGTGAAATGGGCCGTAATTTAGGTAATCCCCCCTTTGCTACACGCGAATCATTACCAGAAATACGTCGTAAAGAATTGATTGCAGCCGCAGAAGCCATGGGTATTCAAGATTTACGTATGATGGGGCTTCGTGATAAAACAATCGAATTTGAAGACGATGAGAAAATGGTAAAGCTGGTAGAAGGTTTAATTGAAGAGCTAATGCCTTCATTAATTATTACGTTCCTACCTGGTTTTGCGGTACATCCAGACCATGAAGCAACCGCACGTGCTGTCGTTGAGGCTGTACGTCGTATGCCTAAGGCTGCACGTCCGCAAGTATTTGGCTGTGCCTTCGCAAACGATACTATTGAAAAAAATGGCGAGCCTCATGTGGTCTATGATATTCGCGAAATGCGAATGGATAAATTACAAGCATTACAGGCACATGCATCACAAACTGGTTGGATGATGCAAGAAACAGAAAAGCGCATTGATGATGGAGAACCGATGAGCGAAAGCTGGCTAAATGTTGAAAGATTCTACATTGTTGATCCTGATAAATATGTAAAATAAATAAAAGGTTCTGTCCTCTCGTGATTGGAGAACAGAGCCTCTTTTAATTAGGTAGATTTTACTTTATTTAGTTTATGCACGATAAACGTGATCGAAAAGGCAATCAATAAAAACAGGAAGAAAAAATAATGAGGTATATGAATATTAACAACACTTACTAACATTTTTAACCCTATAACCCCAATAATAATGAAAGCAGTCGCTTCTAGCTCAGGAATTTTTTCGATCATAATTAAAAAAACACCCGCAATAGTTCTCATCATTAGGATTCCTAACATACCTCCAATTAGAAGCACCCATACTTGATCTGAAATAGCAAAGGCAGCAAATATTGAATCAATGGAAAAAGCAATATCCATCAGCTCTACGGAAATAACTGTTGCCCAAAAGGTCCCAAAGAAACGAACCATTAAGCCTGATTTTTTTACCACCTTCACACTATCCTCATTTCCGATTTGAAGGAAATGAGCGATACAGAGCCATCCTAAATACAACGCACCTAACACTTTAATAAACCAAAACTCTACAAGATAAACCCCTATTCCAATAAATAAAAATCTGAAAAAATAGGCTCCTAACATTCCATACATTAAAGCCCGTTTTCGTTGCTTATCTGGCAAATGTTTGACAAGTACTGCTAATACAAGTGCATTATCTGCTGACAACAATCCTTCTATAATAATTAATGAAAATATTAGTCCCCAGGATACAGGATCCACTAATACTTCCTGCCACATTGCCCAATCGAAAAACTGGCTATATGTAGATAGAATTCCTTGAATGATTTCCACTGCTTACCCTCCCACTTGTCCTAAGCTAATCTAGTATATGCTTGACCAATTTTGATATGAAAGTTGTATTTTTTTGATCAAAGATGCCTCCGTATAATTGTGTATAGACTTCTAAAAAATGTTTTCCTTTAAGCCTTATTTGATGGAGGAACAGGACCATAAAAGTGAGACTTTACTATGTTTGACGCCTCATTTTCCATACAAAAAGTAAGGTGAATGAAGATAAAACGCTTACATAATGAAATGGACACGGAAAATTTAGAATTTACTAAAAATTAAGTCCAAAAAGCAAAAAAAGTGTGCTATCATAGATAAATGTTTTAAACGTAAAACGGAGGATGAATACTATGGAAGTTGCTGATACTAGAACCGTGCAAGTGGAGAATGTCCTCATTGCACACCATTTTTTAAAAGACGTAGTTGTGCATACACCTCTACAAAGAAACGACTATTTATCAGAAAAATATGGCGCAAATATTTATTTTAAACGTGAGGATTTACAACATGTACGCTCATTCAAGCTTCGTGGCGCCTATTATAAAATTAAAAAAATCGAGGAAGAGGCGCGTAATGTTGGCGTTGTTTGTGCCAGCGCAGGCAACCACGCACAAGGTGTAGCTTATGCCTGTGCCCAATTAAAAATTCAAGCTAGCATTTTTATGCCTCAAACTACACCCAAGCAAAAAATAGACCAAGTGCGTATGTTTGGTCGTGAGTATGTGGAGATTATTTTAGCGGGTGATACGTTCGATGACTCTGCTGAAAGTGCACTAAGTTTCTGTGAAGAACAAGGTAAAATCTTCATTCATCCATTTGATGATTTCGATGTGATTGCTGGGCAAGGAACTGTGGCGGTAGAAATCATGAATGATATGGAAGAGCCAATCGACTACGTATTTGGCAGTATCGGTGGTGGTGGCTTAATGTCTGGTGTTTCTGCCTATATTAAAAACCTTTCCCCATCTAGCAAAATTATTGGTGTAGAGCCTGCTGGTGCTGGCAGTATGAAGGCTGCTTTTGCTGAAGGTGGCACAGTTGCTCTTGATTGGATTGACAAATTCGTCGATGGAGCAGCCGTAAAGTGTGTCGGTCATCATACTTATGATGTTTGTCGCCGTTATTTAGACGACATTATTCTTGTACCTGAGGGAAAAGTATGTACAACCATTTTAGATTTGTACAATAAACATGCGATTATTGCTGAGCCTGCTGGTGCATTGTCAGTCGCAGCTCTTGATTTTTATAAAGAAGAAATCAAAGGAAAGTCTGTTGTCGTTATCATTAGTGGTGGGAATAACGATATAGGACGTATGCAGGAAATTAAAGAAAAGTCTCTTATTCATGAAGGCTTACTTTACTACTTCATCGTCAGCTTCCCTCAACGGGCAGGCGCTCTTCGTCAATTCCTTACTAGTGTGCTAGGACCTAATGATGATATTACAACCTTTGAATATACTAAGAAAAACAATAAGGAAAGCGGTCCTGCTCTAGTCGGCATCGAGCTTGGCGATCGATCAGATTACGAGGGGTTACTAGCGAGAATGAACGAATTTGGCTTCAACTATAAAGAAGTTAACAATGATATTCAGCTATTTGGCCTACTCGTGTAAATGAAAGAGTCTCACTTCTAGTAAGTGAGGCTTTTTCTATGTTTAAATATTTGAGAGACTCCGTCATCATCATTTGTCACCTCAACAATATCTTTTTCAACCATTTATGTAGGTGCCTGCAGCAATAGAATAAGGAAATCAGCTCGACCCTCAAAATCATTGTAAAAGAAAAAACTGTAGGCAAACTCAAATGTCATTGAGTTTGCCTACAGTCTGGTACTCATACGAATGTATGAACGATATACCTTTATCCTAATAAAGCACGGTCCGAATTCATTTTCTCTCCACGAATGCGTTCAAATTCAGCCATTAAATCAGGTATCGTTAATTCATGTTTACGATCTTCTCCAACTTCTAAAATAATTTGACCTTTATCCATCATTATTAGGCGATTCCCTAAATCTAAAGCTTGTTGCATATTATGCGTAACCATCAATGTCGTTAAATGATCTTTCTCTACTAAATACTTTGTAATACGGGTGATCAATTCAGCACGTGATGGATCAAGCGCAGCCGTATGCTCATCTAACAACAATATGGATGGTTTTGTAAAAGTGGCCATTAACAGAGACAACGCTTGACGTTCCCCTCCTGAAAGTAAGCCAACCTTTGCAGAAAGGCGATTTTCTAAATTTAATCCCAGCATCTCTAATGATTCAATAAAGAATTCTCGACGTTTTTTGTCAACGCCTCTTCGCAATCCTCTACTTTTATTGCGGGAATATGCTAGTGCCAAATTCTCTTCAATCGTCATAGCAGGTGCTGTTCCCGCCATTGGATCTTGGAAAACACGACCTATAAATTGCGAGCGCTTATACTCAGGCAAATGAGTAACATTGTTACCATCAATCGAAACCGTGCCGAAATCTGGTGTTAAGGCGCCAGAAATCATATTCATCATCGTTGATTTACCTGCCCCATTACTCCCAATAATAGTAACAAAATCACCAGGCTTTAAATGTAAGTTAATTTCTGCTAGAGCGATCTTTTCATCCGGTGTCCCTTCATTGAATACCTTATTTATACCGTGTAATTTAAGCAAGGCCTTTTCCTCCTTGCTCTACTGGTTTGACTTGCGTAAGTTCGGCAGCCCGTTTAGCCTTACGCTTACGTTCCTTACGCTTGTTAATAAATTGAGGCAAGATCAAAGCCAAAATGACGATGATAGCTGTAATTAATTTCATATCTCCTGAATCCAGGAAGTCTACACGTAATGCTAACGCTAAAATAATACGATAAATAATAGCTCCAGCGATGACTGCAAAAGTGGTACGAATAATGGTCTTTGTACCAAAAATAGCTTCCCCGATAATGACAGATGCAAGCCCGATCACAATCATACCAATTCCCATACTTACATCAGCGAACTTCGAATATTGTGCGATTAAAGCTCCAGAAAATGCGACAAGTGCGTTGGAAAGTCCTAGCCCTAAAATAATGAGTGTATCTGTATTGGCTGAGAAGCTGCGAATCATTCGTTTATTATCACCAGTAGCCCGAATAGCAAGCCCAACCTCTGTTTTTAAGAACCAATCTGCCACTAATTTTATTAAAATTGTAATAATTACAATGACAATTAGTACACTCCAAGTACCTGGTACTTGCTGAATCCCCATACCTTTTAATAGGCTGTTGAGAGCATCATCTATCCCTAAATTACTCCAAAACGCTTGAAACTTTGAAAATATCGTTTCAGAGTTCAGTAATGGAATATTTGGACGACCTATCGTATTTTCTGCAGTTAACCCCATGATCCGTAGGTTAATCGAATATAATGCAATCATCATTAAAATCCCTGATAATAGTGGATTTATCTTCCCTTTTGTGTGAAGGATTCCTGTCATACATCCAGCAATAAATCCAGCAACAATTGCCACTAAAGTCGCTAAGATTGGGTGGTAGCCAAGCAAAACCATTGTTGCTGCTGTTGCCGCCCCTGTTACAAAGCTTCCATCAACCGTTAAATCCGGAAAATCTAACACCCGAAATGTTAAATATACACCAAGTGCCATAATTGCATAGATGATTCCTTGCTCCACTGCGCCAAATAATGCTAAAAACATCGTTGAATCATCTCCTAAATCTCTTTATTATTCTACTGCTGGTAAATGAAGATAAAGCGGGGATGGTTCCCCCGCTTCGAGTTATTTTTCTAGAAGTTCTGCACCCCAAGAATCTTTAATTTCAATTCCTAAATCATCTGCAACTTTTTTATTAATTAATAGCTTTAGATTTTGTGGATATTGCGCTGGTGTTTCAGCAGGCGTTGCTTCACCTTTTAAAATTTTCACTGCCATTTGCCCAGCCTCATACCCGATATCGGAATATTCAAAACCATAAGCAGCCAAACCACCTCGCGCCACAGAGTCAAGCTCCCCTACTATTAAAGGCAATTTATTGGCATTCGCCACATCAATGACAGACTCTAAAGCAGAGACTACTGTATTGTCCGTAATAATATAGAATGCATCGACCTTACCAATTAAGGATTCAGTGGCTTGCTTTACCTCTGCAGAAGTTGCTGCAGATGCCTCTTTAACCTCAAGACCTTGCTCAGCCATCACTTGTTTTACTTCTTTCACCTGTGCTACGGAGTTTTGCTCACCAGCGTTGTAGACCATGCCAACGTTTTTAGCACCTAGCTCTTTTAAAAATGCCACTGTTTTAGAAATCGTTTCAGGATGTAAATCGATAGTACCTGTAACATTTTTCCCTGGCTTCTCCATTGACTCTATGAGCTGAGCACCTACAGCATCTGTTACAGATGTGAAGATAATTGGAATATCACTTGTTGCTGTTGCCGCTGCCTGCGCAGAAGGTGTAGAGTTAGCAAATATTAAATCTACGTTTGCACTTACTAGATTGTTAGCAATCGTTGTGTTAAGACTATTATCGCCTTGTGCGATTTGTGGATCATACTCAACTTTTAAACCTGCATCTTCAATCGCCTTTTTAAAGCCTTCTGTCGCTGCATTTAACGATGGATGCTCTACAATTTGCGTAATTCCGATTTTATATGTTTTATCATCTGCGTTCCCGCTGTCACTTGCATTATTCGTTTCATTCCCCTTTGATTCTGTTGAACTAGACCCACCACTACCACAAGCAGCAAGTAGTAATACTAATCCAAAGAGTAGGAATGAAAGCTTTTTGACATTGCTCTTCACCATTAATCCCCCCGATTAAGTTCTGGAATATCTATCACACTTTATCCAAACAAAGTGTGAATGTATCGCTATATTATCGTTATTATTGAGCTCCGTCAACAACATTATGAATGTTCTGACTTTTGTATTTCACAAAAAATTTAAGCATTTCGATTAATTTGGCGCTTTAAACCGCTAAACTACGCTATTTTTGTAATTCGATTCCTTTTTAAAAAATAGTAAAAAATATTTATGACAATTTTGCGAATTTAGTCATATAGACAAAAAGTCTGACATTTGACTTCTGCTAGATATGTATAATAAAATATTGACTTGTGTGAAAGCACCGTGGTTCGTAACCATCCCACGAAAAAAAACTAAGGAGAAATGAATATGAAGATAAAATTTTTAGCAGCAAGTGGTATTATTGCGGCTCTATACATTGCTGTAACGATGCTTGTTGCACCATTTGGTTTTACGGAGGTGCAGTTCCGTGTATCTGAAATTTTCAACCATTTAGTGGCCTTTAATCCACGCTTTGCCGTTGGTATCATAATAGGGGTATTTATTTCTAATATTTTTTCACCACTTGGTATCTACGACTTAGTATTTGGTGTTGGCCATTCTATGATTACATTGGGATTGTTCATTTTGATTTGTAAATTTGTTAAAAATATTTGGGCACGTTTAATCATCAATACATTCTTATTTACATGCACAATGTTTATTATCGCCTTTGAATTGAATTTAGCCTTAGAGCTACCATTCTTTTGGACTTGGCTAACGGTGGCAGCAGGTGAATTCGTTGTTTTAGCGGTGGGTGCACCTATTATGTATATACTCAATAAACGCCTTCACTTTAAAGAAATGATTGAATAGACGAGTCTTACAAGATTCGTCTTTTTTTCTTGACAATATTCTGAAAACATTCTACAATTCTTTCTAATAAATGCGAAGAAGAAGAGTAGTAGCAAGCATCGTTACTTAAAGAGAGCTGGTGGTCGGTGTAAACCAGTAGTTCGTACTTGTGAATGGACTTCAGAGCAGCCTTAATCCAATGTCAGGCCGATTTGCTCCCCGTTATCGGAGTTAGAAAGCGCGCATCTATTGCGAATAAAGGTGGCACCACGGTTACTCGTCCTTTTCACGAAGGATTGGAGTGGCTTTTTTTTATGAAAAAATGAGCGTAGAGGAGTCGAGGAAAGATGAGTACAGTAGTAGATAACAAAGGATATTTCGGCGAATTTGGTGGAAGCTTCGTTCCAGAGGAGCTTCAGCATGTATTAACTATTTTGGATGAAAATTTCCAAAAATTCAAAGAGGATGCAGACTTTAATACAGAATTGAATTATTATTTCAATGAATATGTCGGTCGCAAATCCCCTCTTTATTTTGCAGAAAATTTAACAAAGCAATTGGCTGGCGCAAAAATTTATTTAAAGCGTGAGGATCTTAACCATACGGGCTCACATAAAATCAATAATGTATTGGGTCAAATTTTATTGGCAAAACGTATGGGAGCAAATCGCGTTATTGCTGAAACCGGTGCAGGACAACACGGTGTGGCAACCGCTACTGCCTGTGCCATGTTCGGAATAGATTGTACTATTTATATGGGGTTAGAGGATACTAAACGTCAGGCATTAAATGTATTTCGAATGGAGCTTCTTGGAGCAAAGGTTGTAGCTGTTGATAAAGGGCAAGGACGTTTAAAGGATGCCGTTGATGAAGCATTTGCGGATTTAGTCGAAAACTATGAAACGACATTTTATTTATTGGGCTCTGCTGTTGGGCCACACCCATTCCCCTCAATGGTAAAACATTTCCAATCTGTTATTAGCCGCGAAAGTCGTGAACAAATTTTGGAGAAAGAAGGAAAACTACCAACCGCTGTCTTAGCTTGTGTCGGCGGTGGAAGTAATGCTATCGGGGCATTCGCAGAGTATATTGCTGATGAAAATGTTCGTCTTATCGGAATAGAGCCAGATCAAGCTGCTACACTTAACGAAGGAACTCCTGGAGAGCTACACGGCTTCAAATGCTTAGTGCTACAGGATGCAGAGGGAAATCCTCTACCAACATACTCAATTGCGGCAGGTTTAGATTACCCAGGTGCAGGACCTGAACACAGTCACTTAAAAACAATTGGTCGTGCAGAGTATGTTACTGTGACAAACGAAGAAGTCCTAGAGGCATTTCAGGTGCTCTCGAAGGTAGAAGGTATTATTCCTGCACTTGAAAGCTCTCATGCAGTTGCCCATGCACTAAAACTAGCGCCCACTCTTACAGCTGATGACATTATAATTATTAATATCTCAGGTCGGGGCGATAAGGACGTTGAGCAAGTTTTTCATATGTTAAATAAATAATTCAAACATGAAAGAGCGATTTCCTAAACTGGAAATCGCTCTTAAACTTACACTAATAATATATTGTCTGCTGATCTTGGAATACAAGTATAAACGAACCCATTCTCATATGCCTAGAGGTCGTAATAAAATATATATCCCCTTTTATTTCATAGAAGAAAAAAACGGATGAAGTCTAACTCTTCATCCGTTCAGTAGCTATTAGGAAATTGCCTTTTTATGCAGTTTAATTTTTAATTTCTCTAACATATCTACCGTCATTTTTGATAAATCGTACTCTACGTTAAAGCCCCACTCTTTTTGTGCTGCTTCAATATTTATTGAATTTGGCCAGCTATCCGCTATTGCCTGACGAACTGGGTCAACTTGATAGTTCATTGTAAAGTTCGGTAAATGTTTCTTAATTTCAGCTGCAATTTGCGATGGTTCAAAACTCATTGCTGTTATATTAAAAGCATTACGGTGAACAAGCTTACTACCATCGGCTTCCATTAAATCGACAATTGCCTGCAAAGCATCTGGCATGTACATCATATCCATATACGTACCTTCTTGAATATATGATGTATACTTTCCTTGTTCAATCGCTTCGTAGAAAATCTCTACTGCATAATCAGTCGTACCACCACCTGGGGGAGTTACATAAGAAATTAAACCTGGGAAACGGACACCACGTGTATCTACTCCAAAACGGCTGAAATAATAATCACATAATAATTCGCCCGCCACTTTATTAACACCATACATAGTTGTCGGGCGTTGCAATGTATCCTGAGGTGTATCTTCCTTCGGTGTAGATGGCCCGAATGCCCCTATTGAACTTGGTGTGAAGAATTGCATATTTAACTCACGTGAAACTTCCAAAGAATTCATTAATCCACCCATATTTAAATTCCAAGCCAACAAAGGATTTCTTTCAGCTGTAGCTGATAATAGTGCTGCTAAATGCATCATTGTATCGGCACCAAAGTCCTTTGCTAAATCGTGCATTCTTTGTCCATCTGTAACGTCCAATATCTCAAACGGGCCCTTAGTATGGTCAAGCTTTCTAATGTCAGTAGCAAGTATATTGTCCTCCCCATAAATACTACGAAGTTTTTCTACAAGCTCAGAACCAATTTGACCAAGTGCTCCGGTAACCATAATTTTTTTCATTTCTCAAAACCTCCACATGTGAACAATTGTACTTCTCGAAAGCACAATAATATATTAATAAACATTGATTTAATAACACTTTCAATGAAATTCATTATAATGTGTTCGTTTTGAAAATACAACAATTATATTAAAAATATACATAAAAGAAACATACTATCCCTTACTTCTCAGTATATGAACATTTTAAATTATTGTGCTACAAAAATATATTAAATACATTTGTACACCCAGAAAGAACAGTTTTAAAACTCTCCTCCAACAAATTATTAGAACAAATAAAAAGAATCCTCTTTGCAACTTCGCAAAGAAGATTCCATAGCCCTTTAAGATATGAATGACTAAATTATATTGAAAAACGTTTAACCGCTATTTGTAGCACTTTCGATACCTTTCGTAATTCTTTAATATAATTGTGGAATTGTTGCTGTGCTGTTAATTGATCGGCTGTTAAAGCAGCGACATGCTTCGTCGATACAGTATTCGTATCAGATAACGATGTCAACATAACCGCATCATCACTAACAGTTTTTGTATGATTGGCAATTTCTTGAACTGTAGAAGATACTTCCATAATATAAGGCTTGATTGTATGTACTTTTTCTAAAATCTGATCAAAACTAGACGCCGTTTGTCCTGTTACAGCAACGCCTTTTTCGGTTGCCTCTAGCACACCCTCCATCATTTGTACTGCATAGCTTGAATCTAGATGAATGTTTTGTACAATGGACGTAATGGTTTGCGTTGAATGAACGGTTTGCTCCGCAAGCTTACGTACCTCGTTCGCTACTACCGCAAATCCCTTGCCATGCTCGCCCGCTCTTGCCGCTTCAATCGATGCATTTAACGCTAATAGATTTGTTTGTGCTGTTATTTTTTCAATGACCTCAATCATTTGATCGATAGATGATGCTCGTTCGACTAAATTAAAGATGGCTGTATTGGATTTCTCGACAGCTTGCTTAATTGTCTGCATTTGTGCTAAATTGGCTTGTACAATTTCAGTTCCGCTTTCCGCATCTCGAGCAGTTTTATGAGCGAAATTTTCCACAATTTGAATTTTTTCTAATATGACTTGTACATCATTTAAAACTTCTTCTAAAGATGATGTATTGGAAGCCAATTTATTAGTAGACGCTGCCGTTGAATCTGAAATAGACTGTACATCTTTTGCTATTTTCAATGTCGTTGTTGAAGATTCCTCTGAGGACTCCTGTAATTTCCCGGTCATTTCCTCCACTTCGTAGGCACTGTCCGTAACTGTATGGAGCAAACGTTTCACTTCTGTGACCATTTGATTGTAAGACAGCACTACCTCACCAAGCTCATCATGGGCCACATAACTTGCATTGGCAGTGAAATCACCCTGTTCAGCCTGTTTTAATAATGATTTCAATTGCCGTGTGGGGACATTGACCGCCTTTGTTGCTATAAATCCTATAATAATAACTAGCATCACAACTGTTAAACACACACCACCAAGCAACCAATAACCAAATTGTACATCTTCTTGATAGGACTGTTGTTGGTCTTTTGCTCGTTGAACAAGATAGTTTTGTGTTTCTTCTAATAATGTATGAATTTCCTGACTTATTGGTAGAAACGTCTGCGAATAAAATTTCTCTTGTTCACTTTGGGTCAATTGCTGGTAGCCCTCAATCAATTCTCTCTGCTTCCCTAGCAAGGACTTATACTTATTAATTTGATGACTCATTTTTTTATCAATTTCTTGGCTTTTTAAATGGTCTAACGGCTTATCCACGTCTTTTAAAATGGCTGACATTCCTGTATAATCGCCATCAGAATCGACGATAAAATCTAATTGACGTTGCGATTCTTCCAGCTCATTTAGCCACCCAATTGGAACAAGCCCCTGTTTGTAACTCTCACTTGCATGCCACGACATTTTCCTTAAATAATCCACACTAAATACACCTAGCAATACATTCGATAATACACAAACAATCATAAGTACAAGCAACTTGTCCTTCACCTTGATGAAACGAAAAAAATGCATGATCTCTGGCTCCTCCTCCAACTCTTACCAATAATGATAGTATGAAGATATAAAGCCAGTGTTATGTTTTTGTAAAGATTAGACGAAGAATTAAGAAATTATGCCCATTCACTATCCCCAAATAGGTAATTTACCGCACAAATCGATTCATACCATTATCCCTTATTTACATCATGTAAATAGTTGCAACCTTCCACACATTACCAGCGTTTATAGTATTAACTACAGAAAGAAGGTGTTACATTTGTCGCAGCTTAAGAAATTGGATGGAAGTTTAGTTGTGAGCCTCTTTTTACTTGGAGGTTTTAGCTGTCTTTTTGTCCATTCTAGCAGTGTCAATTTCGGACAATATGCCAGTTCCTTCATTGTGAAGCAATTTATCTTTTATCTTATTGGATTTATGGTCATGTTTGGGATTTCCTTACTTGATATTGAACAATTAAAAAAGATTGGATGGCCGATTTATGGATTAGCCGTAGCATTAACTGCTGGACTCATAGTAGCACCAGAGAGTATTGCGCGGACAATAAACGAAGCTAAATCTTGGTATCAAATACCCTTTCTAGGTTCTCTTCAGCCATCTGAGTTTTTAAAATTCGCCTTTTTAATTGTTGTGAGCAAAATCATTATCTCTCATCAAGAGAAAAATGTACGTCCTTCTTATCTAGCTGATTTATGGCTATTTGTGAAAATTGGGCTCATTGTCCTTCCTCCTTCGCTCCTTGTTTATAAACAACCCGACACAGGCATGGTTATGTTATACATGGCAATGATTCTACCCATGTTATTTTTCTCAGGCATACATAGGAAATTACTGATTGTATTTACGGCCATACCTCTAGTTCTAATCAGTACAGTAGTAGTACTTTATGTCAGATTTAATGATTTTTTTACAGAAAAAATTTTAGGTGCCCTATCAGGACATCAAGTATCTCGTATTTATGGCTGGCTACAACCTTATGATTACATAGATTCTTCGTTTCAGGTTCGCCAAGGCTTTTTAGCCATTGGGTCGGGTGAATTTTTTGGGAAGGGCTATCTGAATAATAATGTTTATGTACCAGAGAAGCATACTGATTTTATTTTTTCTGCAATTGCCGAGGAATTAGGATTTGCTGGCGGGGCATTTGTCATTGCTTTACTGTTTTTTGCCATCTACAGGATTGTTCTTATTACTGTTGAAGCAAAAGACCCTTTTATGACATTAATGGGCGCAGGGATATCAAGCTTATTAGCCTTCCAAATTACTCAAAATATTGGCATGACACTTGGACTTTTACCGGTCACTGGAGTTACTTTACCTTTCTTAAGCTACGGGGGTAGTTCACTATTGTCAAATTTCATGCTAATGGGAATTGTCATGATTATTCATAAATCCTATAAGGGGTATATGTTTAAAAAAGAAGATTAACAAAATGCAAGTAGAGAAGGATATTCTCTACTTGCTAGATAAAGAGGGGATTCATCTTAATTTAAAAACTCATGGATACTTTCATTATAGTGATCTATAAATATTTCAGCTTCCTTACTTGGTAATTTTAATGCGGCTAACGCGGCGCCACCTACCGGTAAGCTGGAGGCACCCATAAAGTCATACTGATTGCTATACTTTTTATCCAGCACAGCTAGTTTTTCAATAAATAATGGCAATTCCTTAAAAACTCCACCCGCTAACACGACTTTGACACGTTCAGCTAAGAATGGATTTTTTTTGTAACAAGCATCGATGCTTTGATAAAAAATATGGCACACTTCATCTATAATAGTATTAGCTTCTATATCTCCACGTTTTGTGCACTCTATCGCTACTTTACTTAAAGGAGCAATTATATCTCGTGGATGCCCTTCACCATAAACAATTTCAATAATTTGTGGCACAGATTGCACTTGAAAATAGTCTAATACGGCGCCAGTTAATATCGTTTCAGGACCTCTTTTATCAAATTCTTTAAAAACCGCCTTTAATGTGCGAATACCTATATCATAGCCACTGCCCTCATCATCAAATATATAACCCCATCCAGCTGTCCGCTCAATTCTTCCAGCTGAATCTATGCTTAATGTAATCGCCCCTGTACCCGATATTTGAACAACGCCAGGTTGACCTAATGTTCCTGCATACAGTGCGTTCAATCCATCATTTGATAAAGTTAATTGACAGCCTTCTGGTAAAAGCGATGTTAATAATGTCTGTGTAATGTCCTCATTATTATTTTCTGTCACACCAGAAAGTCCCGCATGGCATTTTGTTAGTTGATGAAAATGATGAGGCAGTTGATTCTTCAATTGATTGATAAGATCTGTTATCGTCTGCGTAAATTGCTCGATGTTCATGGATGTAGGGTTACTTTTACCCGTTTTTGCGAGGGCTATTACTTGCCCACTGAATGTAGAGATGGTAGCAATTGTCTTCGTTCCACCACCGTCAATTGCCAAAACATACAAGTGCCTTCACCTCTATACGATTTTAATTGTGGAAACGATTTCGCCTACCTCATGCCCTGCGTCATTTCGCACAAAGGAAGGAGATAATGCTTTTATTCGCTCAATTGTTTCAACATTTGAATACTGAATTTGCTCTAACACAGAAGCAATTACATTTGGCCATGGACTTTCTGAGCCATTCATAATTTTCAGGGCAAAGCTTACCCCTTCGTTTCGTAGAGCAAAACAATATACGCCCTGCGCTCCACCCTTTGCTACAATATTAGGGTCTTTTAATAATGCTGTACAAATAAAATTTTGAGCTGCGATAATTTGATTTTCTTGATTCATAACTGTCGTAAGCTTTTTTACCGCCTCACGAACTTGATCATCATCAATCAATTCTGGTCGTGCTAGCTTTAAATAGGCTATAGCCATATTTTTTAGTGGAATCGCAAATACAGGTGCACCACAACCATCTATTCCTGTGCGAATTTTCCCCTCGTCATATTCACTTAAATAAGCAATGTATTTTTTTATCATTTGTTGTAATGGATGATCTGGATGACAATACTGTTGAAAATTATAGCCATTCGCCAAACAAGCAGTTAAAAATCCTAAATGCTTACCTGCGCAATTATGAAGTAGCTTCCTTTTTTGAAATCCCTGTTGAATATATAGCGTTTTTGGTTCTTCGTTAAGTGGATATGACGCTGCACAAATTAGATCATTTTCACCAACAGGTATTTTCTCCAGCAAAGAGGTCAATGCCTCTTGATGGTATATTTCGCCTCTTTGCGATGCCAAAAACAATGCACTTTCTGTTGAAGTTATCTCATACTTTTCTATAAAATCAGTCATGAAAATTGGAATGGCTTGAAATGGTTTTGCTGCAGAACGAAAATACACAGGCTCATAATCTTGACCAACTGAAACGAATTCTTCCTTCGCTAGATTCACAGCACTCATTTGTCCATAATGCACATTTTCCATTAATCCTGAACGATACTCTTTCAAAAATTCTGAGTAAGCCACGAATCAACCAACCTTTCTTTAAACAGACAGCAGCTGCTTTTGTGCCTGTAATGCTGCTCCTTTGACCACGCCCTCTTTTAATTGGTTTGAAAACTGTAAAACAAAATGAGGTTGTAGTTCTTTCCATATATATTGTTTGCATTTTTCACTAAAGAGTTTTTGAAATGTTACATTGTGCTCAATAATTTCACCGCTAACAATAACGGCTTCCGGTTCATATAAACACACCAAATTATTGATAGCAATGGCTAGGTATGTAGCTACATCTTGTTGAATGTCCACTGCCCATTGTTCGCCTTGATCAACACACTGTAGAATCTCTTCTATTGATTGAATATTTAGATTTTTAGGCGTTCTATTTAGTAAGCTCACTTCTGAAATATACATCGACAAGCACCCTCGTTTACCACAGTGACACATTTCACCAAAGGGATTAATCGTTATATGACTTATTTCTCCCGCTTTATTTTGAATGCCACGATACACTTCTCCGTTTAGTAATATGGATGCTCCGACGCCCGTTCCCATCCCTACTAAAATACAATTTGAATAAAGAGGCGTATAGATATCACCAATTTCAGCAATGATTTGCATTTTCAATTCATTATCTACGATAACTTCACAATCAAAAACACCATTTAAGTCCTCTCTTATACGACAGTTTTCCCATTTTAATTGCTCAGAAGAAACTATAATACCTTCTTCGTTATTAATAACACCTGGTACCCCTATTCCAATGCCTAATAATTTTCCCTGAGCAATCTGATATTCTGACATAATAGTAACTATGGATCGTTTTAGTAGATGGATAGCTTCCTCATAACGATGCTTGATGCTGCATTTGATTTCCTGAAAGGCGATCAGTTTTCCTAAAAAATCTAATATACCAAGTCGAATTGTAAAACAATCTATCTCGATCCCTATAGTATATAAAGCATCTTCACGCATATGAATTAATGTAGGCCGTCTACCAATGGCAGTTTCCTCTGAAACCCCTTCAAGTATAAAGCCTTCCGCTTCTAGCTCCTGCACAATACGAGTAATAGTCGTAGGACTCATTTTTGTATATTTTGATAATTGAATTCTTGAAATTGGTGCCATCTGCCTGATTGCGTCAAGCACAATATACTTATTTTGTCTTCTCATTTGTACTTGATCTTGCTTTTTCAAATTAGATTCATCCCCTATTTAAACATTTCTATGAATTGTACAGCCTCTCTGATGTCTTTTTCGGGATTTGATCTCACTTCTCGTTCAATAGTTAAATAGCCATTGTATCCGATTTCATGTAAAGCTGAAAAATAAAGCTCGAAATTGACATCTCCCTGACCTAGTGGAAGCTCTCTAAAGAAATCCCCATTTTCCACCATTTCTTCTATCTTATCATGAGATGTTCCAGAATCGTATCCTAAGTACCCATACACGTCTTTTGGATTCGTTTGCTGTAATTGAATGCCATCCTTCACATGTGTATGTACAATATAATTTCTTAAAAGCTTCACTCCCGCCACAGGATCATCTTTGGTTACCATTACCATATTGGCAGGATCAAAATTAACTGATACACCATCTGTTGATAGTTTATCTAAAAATCTCTTTAATGTTTGACTAGTCTCGGGACCTGTTTCAATTGCAAAATAAGCATCTAGTGATGTAGCAAATTGCCCTAATTCTTCACATGCCTCTAGCATAGTTTGATAGATGGGATCATTCTCATCTTCAGGAATGATCCCAATATGGGTCGTAACGATCGATGTACCAAGATCTTTTGCTAATTGCATAATATCCTTCGATTTTTTTATTTTCCATTCATTTTCATGTTTATCTTGAAACCCATGTCCTCCCAAATCTCCACATAATGCTGAAATTTCGAGCCCTAAATCTAAAATATATTGCTTCAATTCCGCTCTTTGTGCAGCATTTAAATGATTCGGATCTAGCTCACCTGAAACTGCATACATTTGGACACCATGTGCACCGACCTCCTTCGCCTTTAGCAATCCCTCACGAATAGGCAATCTAAAGCTGTCTACAATCACACCAATTCTATTGTTCAATTTCACCATTTTAATATACGACTTCCTTTCCTTGTCTTGCAGAAATATAAATCCCCTCTAAAATCTTCATAATTTCTACCCCATCCTCCACAGGTGCCACTGAATCATATTGATGAAGACAGCAATCAACAAACGTATTGATTTCATTCTGAAAGGCTGTTACAAAATCAAAGGATAGATCATTAATTTGAGGATGAATATTTACAATGGTGTTATGCTCCTCGCTTACAATTTTCAGCTCAGGCTCTAGCTCTGCTCCCCCATTTGTGCCATATAATTTAATGCTCATTTCATCTTTTATAGCATGTAGCGTATAGGAAACATCCACCATTAATGAAGCCCCGTTCTCAAATGTTATAAGGGCGTTCGCTAAGTCCTCAACTGTATTTTTAGTAGCATCATAGTCTGCCGCTTTATAAAAAGATAAATGTTCAATATGATTTCTATTTCCTAATTGATTATAGGTGTGACCTGTTACACGCTTCACTTTCGGTCTTCCCATTAAGTACCAGCATATATCAATAACATGGACACCTAAATCTATTAATGGGCCACCTCCAGATTTCTCGATTTCTGCAAACCAACCTCCTGGATTACCTAATCTTCTTAAGCAAGAAGCTTTCGCATAATAAATATCGCCTAATTTATTATCATCTATGAACTGTTTCAGCACCTTTGTATTCGTTGCAAAACGTCTTACATAGCCAACCTGAAATACTTTACGATGCTTTTCGGCAACCTTTTGAATGTTTAAAGCCTCCGCATAAGTCATAGATAAGGGTTTTTCAATAAGCACATGTAAATCATTTTCTAAAGCGAGAATGGCGAGCTCTGCATGTGTATTATTCCATGTACAAATACTGACAGCCTCTACATTTTTATCTGCAAATAATGCTTCTTTAGAAGAGAAAACATGAGTGGCTCCAAATTGTGCAGCTTTTGCTTTCCCCCGCTCAATTGAAGTATCATACACGCCATATAACTCAACCAATGGATTTTTCATATAAGAGCCTAAATGATAATCCGAAATAGAGCCTGTTCCAATTACACAAACTTTTAATTTGTCCATGTTCTTCCCTCCTTAAAGCTTACATTCATCCCATAAACGACGAACATTATCCATCCCTATTTTTGAACCAACCTGACAATCCTCCATACCTTCAAACTCCACCGTAATATAACTATCGTATCCATAGCCTTTGACAAGCTTTATAATTTCTCGAATATTAATATCACCATGTCCGACAATTGCTCCTCGGATGTAATTGTTATGAACTGTACGGAACCATTCGCCATCACCAGGATTTTCAAAATAAGGACGAATATAAAAATCTTTAAAATGCACGGTAGCAGCATAGGATATATTTTTCATAACACCGATAAGAGGCTCTTCATCTATACATAAAAAATTCCCGATATCTAATGTCGTTTTAAAGTTGTCTCTGTTAACGGCTTGAATTAATTGTTGTACACGATCACTTGTTTGAACATTAAAGCCATGGTTTTCAATAGTTGTGGTGATATTGAATTGCTTCGCATAATCTGCAATCAATTGACATCCCCTTACCATTTCATCAAAATGTTCATTGTAATAATGAATGGTTGTTTGCTCCTTTGGTAAAGTAAAAAGTGTAACGTCATGGCGCATAATTTTGATACCCATACGATGTACAACATCTACGTGTTTCTTTAAGCGCTCCACCTCTTCAAAAAAGGCTTCCTCAGTCTCATGAATAAAGTTTGCTGGTAATGAGTAGGCAGATAACTCCAATCCTAGCTCCGCAGCTTTATCTTTTATTTGAGTGGCGAGCTCATCATTATCTACCACTGTGAATTCATAGGGCACTAACTCTACATGCTGACCACCATTGTCCGCTACCCATTGTAAAACATCTAGAACACTCATTTCCCCCTGCTTCATTTTTTTGACCATACTGTATGTGCTTAAGCCTACTTTCATTTAAAACATCTCTCCTTTTCAATTGACAAAGTGACATGCAACACTTTGCTCTTCATTAATTTTTTTCATTTCCGGAATCGCTTGCTTACATATATCTGCTGCAAAGGGACACCTTGTATGGAAGGTACAACCACTTGGCGGATTTTTAGGATTTGGAATATCACCTATCAACACTTTCTTTTTCTTTCTTAACATAGGGTCTGCAATCGGTACAGAGGCAATAAGCGCTTGTGTATACGGATGCTTAGGATCTTTAAAGATCTCTTCTTTTTTTCCGATTTCCACGATTGTTCCTAAATACATGACACCTATATAATGACTAATATGCTCTACAACACTTAAATCATGTGAAATAAAAAGATAGGATATTTTATATTCTTGCTGCAATTGCTTTAATAGATTCAAAATTTGTGATTGTATAGAAACATCCAATGCAGACACAGGCTCATCAGCAATGATGATTTTAGGTTTTGTAATTAAAGCACGTGCAATCCCTAAACGCTGTCTTTGTCCACCACTAAACTCATGTGCATAACGATCAGCATGATCAGCATTCAAGCCAACTACTTCAAGCATTTCGAGTACTAGCTTTTCACGCTCGACTTTTGATAGCTTTGTATGAATTTCTAGTGGTTCACCAACTAATTCTTTTACTTTCATTCTTGGATTTAAGGAGGCATATGGATCTTGAAAAATCATTTGGACAGTTTGTCTTAGGTGCTTTAACTCAGATTGCTTGGCAGTAGCCACTTCTTTCCCATCGACAACGATACTTCCGCTTGACGGCTCTATTAATCTAGTGATTAGCCTGCCAGTTGTTGATTTTCCACAACCACTCTCTCCAACTAAACTAAATGTTGTCCCTTCTTCTATTTCAAAGGAAACATCTATTACAGCATTAACTTGTTGTCTTTTTTGAAATAACCCACCCGCAATTTGAAAGCTCTTTTTTAACTTCTCCACTTTTAAAATACTGTTAGGCATTGATTTCCACATCCTTTTTCGCATATAGCCAGCAGCTACATTGGCGAGTAGCTGAAATTTTCACTGTCGGTGGACATTCCTGATGACATATAGACATCACTTGATGACAGCGCGGAGCAAATTTACAACCTATCGGCATATGTTGCGGAGATGGTACATGACCACTGATAGAATCTAACACTTCCTTTTTCTCACCAATTTTTGGCACAGATGCAATTAAGCCTTTCGTATAAGGATGCTTAGGGCTTGCAAATAATTCAAAGACATCTGCTTCCTCTACAACCTGCCCTGCGTACATCACGACCACTTTATCGCACATTTCGGCCACAACGCCTAAATCATGTGTGATTAATAAAATAGCTGTTTCATTTTCTTCCTTTAACTTTTTCATTAACTCTAAAATTTGCGCTTGTATCGTAACATCTAGTGCAGTAGTTGGTTCGTCAGCTATAAGTAGATTGGGGTGGCAGGCCATCGCCATAGCAATCATCACTCTCTGCCGCATTCCCCCTGATAGCTGATGTGGATATTCATGAATGATTTCTTCGGCTCTTCCTATTCCTACACTCTTTAACATTTGAATGGCATGATGTTTACTTTCACCTTTTGGCAGCTTCAAATGCATCTCAATTGCTTCCATTAACTGCTTACCAATTTTTAAAACGGGATTTAAAGAGGTCATAGGCTCTTGAAAGATCATCGCAATTTGTTTTCCACGAATTTTCCGAATATCGGATTCAGACATTTTGGTCAAATCTTCCCCATTAAAATGAATAGAGCCATTGACAATTTTGCCTGTAGTTCCATGAAATAGTTGCATAATAGATAAAGACGTTAAGCTTTTCCCACTGCCTGATTCTCCAACTAAGCCCAATATCTCGCCTTTACGAATTGAAAAATTGACACCTCTTAATATCTTGATCTCTGTTTTATCACGCATAAAGGACGTTTCTAAATCTGTTACTCGTAATACATGTTCTGTCATAGGCATTCTCCTTAATTATTTTTAATTTTCGGATCTAATACATCTCGTAATCCATCGCCTATTAAGTTAAATGCTAGTACGGTTAAAAATATAGCTATTCCTGGCATGATGACTACATGAGAAGATGTTCCTAAGTAGTCGCGTCCACTACTTAACATTACTCCCCACTCGGGCATTTCAGGACTCGCACCTAAGCCTAAAAAACTTAAGCCAGAAGCTGCTAAAATAGCTGTTCCTATACGCATTGTGACAAAAATAATTAGTTCACTAATCGTTTCAGGGAAAATATGCTTCCACAGCACTCTTACATGGGAGGCTCCCATTGATTGTGCGGCTTCTACATATACATTTTCTTTCGCATTCAATGTAGCGCCACGTACTAAGCGTGCAAAGGATGGCACACTAAAAATCATGACAGCGATGATCACATTATTAATCCCAGGACCAAGTAATGCGACAATGGCAATAGCTAGCAATAAATCAGGAAATGAAAACAATACATCACAGCTACGCATAATAACTTTGTCTATCCAACCACCAAAGTAACCGCTAATTAAACCTAAAATAGTCCCTAGTATTAAGCCTAAAAATACCGCGCTAAAGCTTACCATTAAGGAGATTTTTGCCCCTACAATTAAACGACTAAAAATATCCCGACCATACTCGTCTGTTCCCCCTAAATGACTGGCACTCGGCCCTTCTAATAAGGCATCATAGTTTGGTTCAAACGGATCATAGGGTGCAATATAAGGACCAATGATAGCAATTACAATTAGCAACCCTATAAAGATGCTTGCTAACAATGCAGCCTTTTGCTTTTTAAAAGACTTCCAAAATTCCTTAAGAGGAGAGTATTTCCTTTGTGTTTTTTGCACTTGGCTATTTTGCACCGTAGTTGGTGAAGTCATCCTGTTCCCTCCCTTAAGAATCTAATTGAATTTTAGGATTTAACACTGTATAAAGCACATCTACGATTAAATTTACTAAAATAAATTCAAACGCAAATAATAATAGAGCTGACTGAATAACAGGATAGTCTCGGAATGCAATCGAGTCGATTAGAAGACGTCCCATCCCCGGAAAGCTAAAGACTGTCTCGACTACCACTGAACCCCCTAGTAAAAAACCAAATTGTAGCCCGGCGACCGTCACTACAGAAATTAAGGAATTTCGTAAAGCATGGGTCACTATGACAGAGTGTTCCTTCAGACCTTTTGCTCTCCCAGTTCTTATAAAATCAGCCTGTAGCGTTTCGAGCATAGAAGATCGAGTAAATCGTGCGATCATTGACATAATACCTGCCCCTAAAGTTAGGGAAGGTAAAATATAACTAGAAAAACCATCTAACCCTCCTGTTGGGAATAGCCCTAGCTGTACTGAAAATAATTGAATTAATAATAGTCCCAACCAAAATCCAGGAATCGAAATGCCAGAAACCGCTGTTACCATTCCAAAATAATCAGGCCATTTATTTTTATTGATGGCAGAAAAAACGCCAATCATTAAACCTATTAATGTAGCCCAAACCATCGAGAGAAAGGTAAGCTGAAGAGAAGGTATAAACCTTGTTTTAAACATATCAATCACGGGTAGACCTGTTGTTAAGGACGTGCCAAGTTCACCCGTCATTAGATTTTTCATATAGTCTACATACTGTTTTAAAATAGGCTTATCTAGACCCAATTCATGACGTACGTTTTCAACATCCTCGATCGTGGCATCCTTACCTGCTACTAATCGCGCAGGATCTCCTGGTATGAAATGAATAAATAAAAACGTTAGTATTGAAATAACAATTAAAATCGGTATCATTTCAACAATTCTTCTTGCTGTATATTTCCACATGACGAGCTCCTCCTTTCTATTTTGTAGAAAAGGAATTGACCTACATCAATTCCTTTTATTGCGTAGCATTACTCAACTTTTGCATTCTTCACATCGAGCCCACCTGTTGGATTTACTAATACACCGCTAACATTTGAACGCACACCATATACAACCTCATCTACCCCTAAGAAAATCCAAGGTGTATCTTGGTAAACGATTTCCTGTAATTTTTCATAGAGCTCAGCTTGGCGATCTACATCTGAAATGGAGTTAGCCTCATCCATTATTTGATCTGCCTCAGTGTTATGATAATAGGCTGTGTTTGCACCATTTGGTGGGAATGATACACTATGGAAAAGTGGTTTTGTCGCATTTGTTATATCAGAAGCATATGCTGACCAGCTCACATACCACATTTGTAATTTTGCATCATCTGGTGTTTGAGCTCCGTAGATCTCATCTGACAAAGTACCCTCTTCCATAGATTTAATTGCAACTTTGACGCCAATTTGCCCTAACTGCTGTTGGATAAACTGCATTCCCTTCATTGTATCCGAGTTCGTATTTCCCCAGATTTCAATATCGAAGCCATCAGGATATCCAGCCTCAGCCAACAAGGCCTTTGCTTTTTCTATATTGTGCTCATACATTTTTTGCTGTTTATAATAAACTGTTTTGGAAGGAATAATGGAGTCTAGTGGTAAGCCTAGACCTGCATTAACTACCTTTAAATATGCTTCTTTGTCCACCGCATAATTAAATGCTTGTCGAACCTTACTATCATTCAACGGTTTTTTATACGTATTTAAGGAAACATAATGAGCGATTGTTGAAGGAACTTTATTAACTTCTACATCTTTATGGTTAGAAAGCTCATCGATATTTTGAGCAGGTACTGGATAGATAACCTGCGCATCCCCAGCTTTTAGCATCGCCACCCGTGATCCATTTTCTGGGACTGGTTTATACGTAATTTTAGATACACGGTCACCGCCACCCCAATAGCCATCAAATTTTTCAATGGTTAAATGATCTCCTTGTACCCATTCAACAAATTGATAAGGACCTGTTCCGACAGGCTTCTTAGGAATATCCGCTACATTTTCTTTAATCATTTTGGGACTAATCATTTTGGCCACTCCGAATCGTGTAATCATCGGTCCATATGGTTCTTTTAAAGTCACTTTAATGTCATAGTCTCCTAGTATTTCAACATGACTGATTAAGCTAAAACCACGTGAATAAAGGCGTAAGCTTTCATCATTCATAATTCGTTCAATATTGGCTTTTACAGCTTCTGCATTAAACTGCTCCCCGTCATGGAAAGTGACCCCCTCTTGCAGCTTAAATGTATACTCCAGTGCGTCTTCACTGATTGTATAATCTTCTGCTAGCACCTTAATTATTTGTCCATCCGCATCGAAGCCCAGTAACCCCTCTAACATCGTCTCCTGCACTGACCCCGAATTGGTATCTCCTGTGTTATGTGGATCCATAGAAATAAAGTTTTCATTTACAGCGATGACTAATTCATTTTTTGAACTAGCTTTACCTGAATCTGTAGTAGATTTTTCCCCAGTGTTTGATGCGTTAGAATTGTCTTTCTCTGCGCAGGCTGCTAAAAGCAACGTACATAGAATTACAAAAACCCATTTTTTAACATAATTCATCTCATCTACTCCCTTTGTAAAAATATATAATAATACCTCCTAATGGCTTCATTAAGAAATATAATTACTAAAATTATTTATTTTCTCCACTGATGAAAATAAATAGGCAAAAAAATAAACTATACTTTCATTACGATAAGACAATTCAATTAGAGGAAGACATTGCTTTCTCAACTATCACAATTGCTTTTCATCAGAAACTATAGTTCAACCGACAAGTTTTATTTATTCCACTGCTGAAAATAAGTAATTAAAAAAATATCCCCTTCCAAGACCAAGGACACTTTCGATACATAATTATCAGAAAATTTATTATTTTTTAACAACTATAAACTACAGTTCACTTTTTTTCCAGCATTATTTTTATAAATTTAATAATTATTTTTACCGAACATTCATTTCTAGTTATTTAAAAAGGTTCTAAAAGCCCTTATTTCAAGGCCTTTAGAACCAACATCATGTATTACAGCTTTCTTATACTCTCTACGACCACATCAAGTATACGCTGAAGATCCTCTTGAATAATATTAAGTGGTGGTGATAGTGTCAGAACATTATTAAAGCCCGCTACTGTTGCCCCATTTTTCCCAATGATCACCCCTTGTTCTTTGCATGCGGCAATAACAGCATTTACCTTCTCCACCGGTAAAGGTTCTTTCAAGACTTTATCTACTACTAATTCAATCCCAATTAATAAACCTCTGCCCCGCACATCTCCTACATTCGGATGATCCTGTAAATTTTCTTGCAATGTTTGTAATGTGGCCTTCCCCATTTCCTTGGAGCGATCGAACAACGCTTCTTGCTCTAGAATCTCAATATTTTTTAATGCAACTGCACATGCTACTGGAGAACCCCCAAAAGTATTGACATGGCGGAAATAGCCATAGGCATCTGTGCCAGTGAAAGCCTCATAAATCTCACGTTTTACGGCAGTTGCTGATAATGGTAAATATGCGCTCGTAATCCCTTTAGCCATTGTAATAATATCTGGTTTCACACCATAATTCATAAATCCAAATGGCTTGCCTGTTCTACCAAAGCCACAAATAACTTCATCCACTATCATTAAAGCTCCATGCTTTTTGCACACTTCCTCTATGCCTTTTAAATAGTTTTCGGGAGGCATGATGACACCGCCACCTGTAATAATTGGCTCTAAAATCATAGCTGCAATTGTATCACTCAGTTCCCATGTCATCGTTTTATCAACAGCCCTTACGCTCGCTAAATCTAATGGTGCAACAGTATCATTTTCATGTTCACGGTATTGATCGGGCGGTGCGACATGGATAAAGCCAGGAGACAATGGCTCGTATTTATATTTACGTTCCGCCTGCCCTGTTGCTGCTAATGCCCCAAAGGAATTTCCATGGTAGGCGCGGTAGCGAGAGACAATCTTATAGCGGGAGCTTTGCCCTTTTTGCTGGTGATATTGTCGCGCTATTTTAAAAGCTGTTTCATTCGCTTCTGATCCGCTATTAGAGAAGAAAATAACGTACTCCCCACCAAGCAAGTCATTTAGTTTCTCAGCTAGCTGCACGGCTGGTAAATGTCCCTGCGATAATGGTGCATAAGCATTTTTCATCATTTGCTCATGTGCTGCATCTGCCAGTTCCTTACGTCCATAACCGACATTTACACACCATAGCCCAGCCATGGCATCAATATATTCGACGCCATCGGTATCTATTATTCTTGCACCATCTGATTTTTCCACTACATATGTTGCTTGTGGATTGTAGGGTTTCATTGAATGCCATACGTATTGCTCATCCTTTGTTAAAACATCACTTTTAAGATTGGTCTGTGTCATTGCCGAACACCCTCTCAGTTATTTTTTCAGTAGATTAGCTTTTTGCATCGTTATTACTTGGGAAGGCAAAGGAGCTAGTTGCATCTTCCGTTTCATCTGGCCAACGCTCCGAGATTGTTTTCGCCTTAGTAAAGAATCTCGCTTGATCCGGACCAAACATATGCCCTTCACCAAACTTAGAGCGCTTCCATCCGCCGAAATTATGGTAGCCGACAGGAATTGGTATTGGTACATTAACCCCTACCATGCCCACTTCAATCTCTTCTTGGAATTTACGAGCTGCCGCACCACTGCTTGTAAACATCGTTACACCATTACCAAGTTCATGGTCATTAATTAAATCAATTGCTTCTTGTAAAGTCTCTACACCCACTACTATGCGTGCTGGACCAAAGACCTCCTCTTTGAAGATGGTCATATCAGGCGTAATATTATTGAGGAGTGTTGGCCCAACATAAAAACCATTAGATGTTTCGCATACTTTAGGATTTCGTCCGTCAATGACAAGATTTGCCCCTTCAGTAACAGCCCCATCAATATAGCTGATAATCGTTTCCTTTGATTGTTGGGTAATAACTGGGCCGAAATCGACGTCTTCTTCTGTATAAGGACCTACCTTTAGCTGTGAAATCTTCTGCTTCAGTATGTCTGTAAAACGTTGCTCCGTATCTTGACCAACAACAAGCGCTCCAGAAATCGCCATACAGCGCTGTGATGCTGCCCCGTATGCCGCACCTAAAAAGGCGTTCGCAGTTTGTTCCAAGTTGGCATCTGGCATAACAATCATAAAGTTCTTACCACCACCAAAAGCAGCCACACGTTTATTATGCTTTGTTCCCGTTTGATAAATATATTCAGCTACTGGCGTAGAGCCTACAAAGGTAATGGCTTGAATCTCTTTGTTTTCTAGAAGCTCATTGACCGCTTCTTTATCGCCATTCACTACTGTCCAAATACCATCAGGAAGTCCCGCCTCTTTCCATAATTGACTTAAAAATAATGCAGAATGAGGAACACGTTCAGATGGCTTTAAAATAACAGTATTCCCTACTGCCACAGCCATACTTGTAATAGCTAAAGGGACCATAACAGGGAAATTAAAAGGCGCAATCGTTGCCACTACACCTAGTGGTGATTTGGCAGAAAAAGCATTAATATTGCCACCTACATTGACTGAATACTCCCCTTTTAGCAATTGTGGAGCACTAATCGCCATATCTACCGATTCAATCCCTCGAATAATTTCGCCCTTCGCATCCTCTTTAGTTTTCCCGCTTTCCTGACAAATCACTTCAATAAGCTCTTCCTGTTTTGTTACTAACAATTGACGGAATCGATGTAAAACCTCAACCCTCTTCCCAACGGACACCTTTTTCCATGCAGGAAAGGCTTCTTTCGCATGTTGAATGGCCTGTTGTACTTCGTCTTTTGATGCAAGTGGGACTCTCGCTATCGTTTCACCTGTTGTTGGATTATACACCTCTGAGAATCTTCCACTTGTACCAGCTACCTCTTTCCCTTTGATAAAATGCGTTAGCGTTTTCATTTTTTGTTGTACTGTCATCATTTAACCTCTCCTTACATGGGATTATTGTTCAAAATCAAACTTTTCATTGTTAAAAATAGAGCTTGATTCATCGACTTGTTTTATCACCTTGTTCCTTTGCGTAAGTAAATAAAAAATCATTACCACGGCAACGACAACACATGTAAATAGAATTTGTGAGCGCATAGACTCAATAAAGAACATGGCTATTAATAAGGCAGTTGTAGCTACTATTGTGAAATACGTTAGATACGGGAATAGCCACATCTTCACCTTTAATAGCTCAGGATTTTCGCGTTCAATCTTTCTACGCATTCTCAATTGTGAAAAGGCGATAATTAAATAAAGAATTAAAGTAATAGCACTACAAGAGCTTAGTAAAAACATAAATACTTTATCTGGTGAAACATAGTTCATAATAACGGCAATATACGAGAAAAATGTTGCGGCTAAAATAGCATTCACAGGTGCACCATTTTTATTTAGTTTCAAAAAGGCTTTTGGTGCCTCCCCCTTCTCTGCTAAAGAAAACACCATTCGTGATGTTGCATAAAGTGCAGAATTTAAACACGATAACACAGCTGTTAAAACAACAAAATTCATGATTTGTGCGGCGGCAGGAATACCAATATAATCTAGCACTGCTACATAAGGACTTGTTAAAATATCAGAGGAGTGCCAAGGCAATAACGTCACAACAACTGTTATAGAGCCCACATAGAAAATTAAAATGCGCCAAGTAATTGAATTGGTAGCTTTTGTTACAGCTGCTAACGGTTCGTCTGACTCACCAGCAGCGATAGCCACAATCTCTGTCCCCATAAAGGAAAAAATAACAATGACAACACCCATTAGTACAGCGCCAAAGCCGTTTGGTAAAAACCCACCCTGATCAACTAGATTTGTCAGACCGACAGCGTTAAAGTTTGGTGCTATACCAAAAATAATGAATGCGCCTAAACCTAAAAAAACTACTATACTTGCAACCTTAATAAGAGAGAACCAATATTCAAATTCGCCAAAGGCTTTTACAGAAAGGACATTTGTTAAAGTAAGTGCTACGGTTAAAAGTAAACTTAAGAGCCATAAAGGAATTCCGTCATACCAATATTGAATAATGGCCGCTGCTGCCGTCGCCTCTAATGCAATAGCTATGACCCAGAAAAACCAATACAGCCAGCCAATCATAAAGCCTGCCCATGGACCAATTGCTTCATGGGCATAATGTGCAAACGACCCACTCGTTGGATTGACAGCCGCCATCTCACCTAACATACGCATCACTAAAATGACAATAATTCCTGCAAATATATACGATAATATTGCTCCTGGACCCGCCAGGTTAATGACTGAGCCACTGCCCATAAATAAGCCAGCCCCGATTACACCCGCTATCGCGATCATCGTCATATGCCGTTTCTTTAATCCTCGTTGTAAATGCGTTTGTTGCTCCATATCTGTCACCTCTTTTATTAGATTAGGATTATCGCTTACAAAAATCTTACATGTTTCATATCATTGAAGTAATAGACACACTGTAAATTTATATACAATTGTTTTAAACATAATGTAAAATAAACTAAATATTCTTAAAATATTAATTTACCTAAATTTACAGCTATTTAATAACACAAAAGAGAAATAATAGATATATAAAACGTAGAAGATGTTTCAAAAGGAGGAGCTATATTGAGCCAATTCCAACTTAAGGTACTTCATGTTTTAGAAAATAAATACTTTCAGAATGCAGAGGTAGTTGCAGGTCATGAGGGGCTGTTAAGAATCGTTAAATGGGCACATGTTCTTGAAATAGTCCACGTAGATAATTTTTTAGTTGGAGAAGAGCTGGTGTTAACGACGGGGATCAGTCTTCAACATGGCATCGAAGATTTTATTACGTTTATTGAATCTTTAATAGATAAAAATTGTGCTGCTCTTTGTATTGAGTATGGTTCTTCTATTCAAGCCGTCCCAGAAGCAATACTTGCCATTGCAAATCGTCAGCAGTTCCCGATTATTGTTTTTCATGAAGAGGTTCCTTTTGTTCGCATTACACAGGATTTACATAGTCAAATTATTAATCAACAATATTTAATGGTTTCGACACTAGAATCCTACTCACAAACTTTAAATAAAAATACGGTCTTAGGACAAAATACGGACGACATTTTACAAAATATGTATAATGAATTAAAAACACAAATTATGTTTTCCATTAAGGGACGAGAACCCGTCTTGTTTCCCAATATGACAAAAAGTAAGCGTCAGCAATTATTAGCATTCAATAAATATGCTCAACAATTTAAACATGAGCCCATCTTTATTTTTGATCAACATTATGCAGATTTAACGATTTTTCGTGAAGATGGTTTATTCTCAGAGTTTGAATTATTAATTTTAGACCGTACAGCCACAGCATTAGCGCAATTATTAATGCGAGAGTTCTATATTGAGGAGAAAAAGAATATTGAAGACGCTTCGATTTTAGCTGATTGGATTGACCAAAAGCTGTCCAAGGAAGAAATCTATAAATTTATCGTTTCTTACTATACCAACTATTCACACTCTAGTGGAGCTGTCTTTGTTTTGGCCACTCCCAATACAGTAATGAAAGCGCAGGAGGACATTGTCTATAGTAAACTTTATTATCGTAATCTCTTTGAACAGCATGGCTTTATCCCATTTTTATTCGAAAGAAAAAGCTATGTCATTTTTATTTTACTTCATACAAAAGATTGTCGAGCGATTCGTGAAATACTAAATAGCATCTTTACCTCACTGCCCAAAACTGAATTTTATAAAAAACAGCAAACTCAAGGGTTTCAAATAGCGGTTGGTAAAGTTGTAGCTGATGTACAAGAAATCTCCAAAAGCTATCAAACTGCATTAGAAACATTATATATTTGTCACAAAGTCCAAACTTCCTCGTTCTTTTATGATGATTTGCATTTATATCATTTAATCTACAAATTACAAATGCAGGTGAATTTAAAGGAAGTTATAAACGACTATTTACAGCCAGTTATTGAGTACGATGAAAAATATAACAGCAAGCTTCTTGAAACATTACAAGTCTATTTACAATCAAATGGCTCCAAGCAGCAAACTGCTAACCAATTGTTTATCGTTCGTCAAACACTCTATCACCGCTTAAAAAAGCTTGAAAGTTTACTCGGGGAAAATTTCATGAAGGGTCATAATCGCATCACATTGGAATTTATGCTCCTTGCAAACTCCTTAATTGATGACAAGAGTTAAAAAATAGGCACGTTCAAGAGGCTCTCCCCCTTAAACGTGCCATCTCATTATCCTTTCACAACATCTTGATAAAGTCCTGGTCGACGATCATCGTATACAGGAATTCTTCCACGTACTTCATCAACGATGGAGAAATCTACATCAATTACTGCTACTTCCTCGTCTTCAGCACCAACCCAAAGCACTTCACCCCATGGCTGAATAATCATCGATTGCCCATTAAAGTTTTCTACTTTTCTCGAAATACGGTTAACTGCTATAACAAAGCATTGGTTTTCAATCGCTCGGGCTTGCAGTAATGTTTTCCAATGATCAATTCTTGGCGTCGGCCATTGTGCTGGTACAAACAGCACCTTTGCTCCTTGAAGGGCATGCGCACGTAACCATTCAGGGAAACGAATATCATAGCAAATGACACCAGCCGCCTCAATAGGTCCTAGCGCGAATCGATTCATATCATCTCCAGCTTCTAAGTAAAGATGCTCGTCCATTAAACGGAAAAGATGGGCCTTGCTATATTCCCCAACAAGTACTCCATTGTTATCAAATGTATACATCGTATTGTAAAACTTGTCGCCCTTTTTTATGGAAACAGAGCCACCGACAATATGTACACTAAGTTCCTTCGCTAAGTGTGCTAAAAATGCTTTTGTACGCTCACCGTTAACGTCCGCCAATTCTGGAAGCTTCTCCAGTGCGTAGCCCGTATTCCACATTTCCGGAAGCACAATAATTTCTGCCCCTAGTTTTGCGGCTTTACGAATCTTGTCCTCTGCCCGTGTAAAATTTTCTTCTACTTTGCCGAAGCCAATGTTTAACTGAATACAACCGATTTTCATATTCATTCCTCCTCTAGACAATTAACAAAAAAAAGTACTACCTTTCATATTACGTGTACATTAGAGTTTATTCGACTTCCAAAGTGTGTATTTCAATACACTTTCCTTCTTTTGATTTTCATTATACTACATCTAAAAGTAAACTAATTTATATTTATTCAGTCGTTTGGTCGCTTTTTTGGTCACTTGAAGTCTCCTGATTTTATTAAAGATAGACCACTCAATAATCCTTTTTTAAGGATAAATTAAAGTATTAGGAAAGTTATTAAATTTATAAAAAAACTACCAACTTAGTAGTCTCAATTGCTTGTTTCCGATATACACGAAAACTACTCTCAAGCCATAATAAAAAGCCACACCCAAGTGAATGTGACTTTAAGTATTTACATGTTGATTTGGCAATCTCTTGTTCAAATTGATAATCTAACAACATCACGCGACAATACAAGGACCTGCACCACCACACAAAGGATGACCAGGCTTAGCTAATGCATCAGTTGGTGTACCGAAAGTAGAAATAGCTAAAATCGCAATCGTAGCAAAAGGGATAAATAATAATTTCTTTGCTTTTTTCACATCACACACCTCCTAATTATTTGAATTATTCCTTACAAATGTAATATTCTACATTATTTGATAAAACCCTTTATATTTATTAATTTTTTTATTTAATTTATTAAAGCTCCCAGACAGTTAAGAGCAGATGCCCTTTTCAGAAGTAATAAATTATTTGCGAAACTATCACAATATCAATAATATGTGCTAATTCACGTTCAGCAGCTTAAATAATTCAAGAACAATTAGGACACAGTGATGTAGGATTGACAATGAATACCTATAGCCACTTGACTAAAGAAGATAAACGAACAGCGATAGAGTTATTTAATAAAATACTGTAATCTAGTCGCTTATTGGTCGCCTGTGGTTTTTTAGAGTATTTCAATCCTTTGTCTATAAAGGGTCTAGACAATTAACAAAAAAAGTACTACTATTTGCTTCATATTCTTCAATAATAATTATTATATTCTGAAAAAGGTGATCATGCATGGAATTCTCTAAAAAACTACAGCAATTACCCACTCAATTTTTTGCGGCGCTCGTCCAAAAAGTAAACAATGCCCTGGAAGAAGGACGTGATGTGATTAATCTTGGGCAAGGAAATCCCGACCAACCTACGCCTACTCATATCATCCAAGCATTACAGGAAGCAGCTGAAAATCCTCAAAACCACAAATATTCGCCATTCCGTGGTATCGGCGAATTACGTCAAGCCGCTGCTGACTTTTATAAACGGGAATATGATGTGGAGATTGATCCCGACACTGAAGTAGCCATTCTTGGTGGCACAAAAATTGGTCTTGTTGAGCTACCTTTGGCTGTGTTAAATCCTGGTGATACGATGCTATTACCAGACCCAGGCTATCCAGACTACTTATCTGGAGTTGTATTAGGTGATGTAAATTTTGAAGTAATGCCTCTTTTTGCTGAGAATAATTTCTTACCTGATTATGATGCCCTCCCTAAAGAAGTTAAGGAAAAAGCCAAGTTACTTTACTTAAATTACCCAAATAATCCTACTGGTGGTACAGCAACACTTGAATTTTTTGAAGAAACCATTCGTTTTGCTAAGGAGCATAATATCATCGTATCACATGATTTTGCTTATGGTGCGATTGGATTTGATGGCAATAAACCTATTAGTTTCTTACAGGCAAATGGTGCAAAAGAAGTTGGAATCGAAATGTACACATTATCAAAGACTTATAATATGGCAGGTTGGCGCATAGGCTTTGCTGTAGGCAATTCTGATTTGATTGCCGCGATTAATCTTATTCAAGATCATTTGTTTTGTAGTCAATTCCCTGCTATTCAACACGCAGCAGCTATTGCACTGACCTCTTCGCAGGAATGTGCAGATGAGCTAAGAGCTACCTATGAGCGTCGTCGAAATGTTCTAACCGAAGAAGCTCATAGAATTGGCTGGCAAGTAACGGCACCAAAGGGCTCCTTCTTTGCCTGGCTCCCTGTCCCATTAGGTTTTACTAGCGAACAATTTGCTGATATATTGCTCGATAAAGCTGATATTGCGGTAGCCGCAGGTAATGGCTTTGGTCAATATGGGGAAGGCTATGTGCGTATTGGCTTGCTTGTAAGCGAGGAACGTTTACGAGAAGCCATCCATAGAATTGAGCAATTGAACTTATTTTAGCATGGAACAAAATGGAGTCCTGTAGCTTTCTCTAGCTACAGGACTTACTATTTTTCAATTTTCCTTGGAAGATCTAATCCATGTTCTAATGGATAAAATTGCATGTGACCTGTTTCATCGTCCAACTGACGGATATGCTGAATGCCTTGAACTTCTGCCAGCACTACATCTGCTGTTATGACGATATTTCCGCCCTTTATAAAATGACCGCCTGAAACCACTCCCCATTGATCACTCATGGAACCATGGAAATGCGTTTCATATTGTGCATCACGCTTACAAACAACTCCTGAACCTTGGATAAACTCGAGTGGCCCCTCTTTCTCGACCACATCACTAAATCGAACTTTAATGTGGGAAGTTTCATCTGGTACTAAATAAACAAAGCTACTTTTTTGAAAACTACCAATACAACTAATTATGGTTGCCGATTCAATTTTATTCTCTTCACAAAGTGCCTCAATTCCTTCAATAATGTCTGTTCCCATGAGGAGACGAGCACTAATCACCTTACCAAATGAACCTATGCCATAATTAACTCTTACGGACATTCTTCACCCTCCTTCGCGACAAAATATTATAACAATATAAAAAATTTTAAAAATATTTATTGACTTACTATACCCTATAAATTATATTAGTTCTATCGGAAATACAAAAATATAATATGAATCTCTTATCAAGAGTAGCTGAGGGACTGGCCCTATGAAGCTCGGCAACCTCCTTTTATGAAGGAAGGTGCTAAATCCTGCAAACGAAATTCGTTTGATAGATAAGAGAGGACTTTTTTCATGAGCCTCTCTTAATTTGTAAGAGAGTTTTTTTTATTTTCAAAAACCGATAAAACAATTTTTGGAGGTCGTTTTCATGAAGAAGAAAAATAAATTTTTAGTAGGTTTAGCAAGTCTTACATTAGTAGCAGCACTAGCGGGCTGTGGCTCTAAAGAAGATAGTAAAGGAAAAAGCGAAGCTATCGATGAAAATAAAATTGTCGTGGGTGTCACTTCAGGACCTCATGAGCAAATTGCAGAGGTAGCTGCTAAAGTCGCAAAGGAAAAAGGTCTAGAAGTAGAACTAAAATCATTTTCT
This sequence comes from Lysinibacillus sp. UBA5990, assembly GCF_002429815.1. NCBI lineage: Bacteria > Bacillati > Bacillota > Bacilli > Caryophanales > Bacillaceae > Lysinibacillus > Lysinibacillus sp. UBA5990. The sequence continues at coordinate 21,126 of NZ_DJAY01000007.1, read as the reverse complement.
GATTATGTTTTACCAAATACATCCTTAGCTGAAGGTGATCTTGATGCAAACAGCTATCAGCATAAGCCTTTCCTCGATACATTTAATAAAGATCACGATACAGATTTAGTACCGGTTGGCAAAACAATTTTAAATCCAATGGGTATTTACTCTGAAAAATATAAATCATTGGATGACGTTCCTGAAGGCGCAACATTTGGCTTACCGAATGACCCAACAAATGGAGCGCGTGCTCTCTTTGTTTTACAAGAGGCAGGCTATATTAAATTAAAAGATGGAGCGGACTTAACAGCATCCGTTCGTGACGTGGAAGAAAACAAAAAGAATTTAAAATTCATAGAATTAGAAGCTGCACAAATTCCAAAACAGCTTAGTGAAGTAGATGTAGCTGCTATTAATACTAACTTTGCGCTGGAAGCTGGCATTAATCCGCAAGAGGACTCTATTCTTTTAGAATCTACTGACTCTCCATATGTGAACTACATTGTCGTTCGTGCAGAAAATGAAAACGACCCAACGATTAAAAAGTTCATTGAGGCTTATCAATCTGATGAAGTTCGCCACTTCATTGAAGAGGAATTCAAAGGTTCTGTAATCCCTAGCTGGTAATACGTGCGATAAGCTAAAGAATCTGCCAAATTTCCACTATGGAAACCGCGCAGATTCTTGCTTTTTAGAAGTTAAGAAAGGAGCAACCAATCTGATGATTCAATTACAAAATATTTCAAAAGAATATAAGACGAAAAAAGGCAGTATAAAGGCTGTAGATGGCATCAATCTTCATGTAAAAAAAGGACAAATTCATGGGGTAATTGGGTATAGCGGTGCTGGTAAAAGTACGCTGATTCGTTGTGTTAATTTACTAGAGCGTCCTTCAGCAGGCAAAGTCTTGATTGACAATGTGGATATTACTACCCTTTCACTTCATGACTTACGTCAAACACGACAAAAGATCGGTATGATTTTTCAACATTTTAATCTCTTAAAGACAGCAACCGTTTATAACAATATCGCAGTTCCCTTAAAGCTACTTGGATATAACGAAACAGACGTCAAAAATCGTGTGGCTAAATATGCCGAAATTGTAGGTTTAACAGAAAAGCTAGATAGCTACCCTAATCAGCTTTCAGGTGGACAAAAGCAACGTGTCGCAATTGCACGAGCTTTAGCACAAGAGCCTGAAATTTTACTTAGTGATGAAGCAACAAGTGCGCTTGATCCTGAGACTACAGAGGCTATTCTTGAACTATTGTTAAAAATTAATCGTGAATTAGGAATTACAATCCTACTGATTACACATGAAATGAATGTCATTCAGAAAATTTGTGATGAGGTATCTGTTCTAGAAGCAGGGAAAGTAGTTGAATTTGGTACGGCTATCGAGCTCTTTGCAAAACCACAACACCCTACTACAAGAAAGTTCTTAAGTACCATTTCACAACGTAACTTAACTCCTTCTCTTATTGAGCAGTTAAATGTTTCAGGTAGCGTCATTCGTTTAACATTTCTTGGAGAAAGTACTGGTAAGCCATTATTGGCTGAAGTCAGCAAAGTATATGATGTACAACCAAACATTTTAACAGCCAATATTATTGAATTAAAAAATGGCATTGTTGGTAATATTGTGGTGCATTTAAACGGAGAGCCCAACATTGTTCAAAAGGCGCTAACCTATTTTGCAGAGAATGGCGTTACTGTGGAAGAGTTAGGAGGAGAGATCCATGAATAATTTCTTTAATGATTGGTCAGAGGTTATTGGCAAAGCAATTATCGAAACATTTCAAATGGTCGGAATTTCATTATTCTTTTCGATTCTAATTGGTATACCTTTAGGACTTTTAATTGTTTTAACACGACCTGGTCAATCCTTCGAAAATAAATTTTTCTATCAATTTTTTAATTTAGTCATTAATATTATCCGTTCAGTGCCATTCATCATTTTACTATTCTTCATTTTACCTTTTACAAAGGTTATCGTCGGTACAACGATTGGCGTTAAAGGCGTTATTGTTCCGCTTGTAGTTTATACGGCTCCTTATATTGCACGACTGATGGAGTCAGCGCTTTTAGAAGTTGATTCGGGCGTTGTCGAAGCCTACACAGCTATGGGTATTAAACGTCGCCATATCATTTGGCATGTATTATTACGCGAAGCACGCCCATCCATTATTTTAGGCTTAACAATCGCTACAATTGGATTGATTGGCGCAACAGCAATGGCGGGAATGGTTGGTGCTGGCGGTTTAGGCGACCTAGCCTACCGTTATGGTCATTTACGCTATGAGGTAGATGTCATGTATGCAACTGTGTTTATTTTAATCGTCCTTGTACAAAGCATACAATCCATAGGTAACCGAATTTCAGCCAAATTGAAGAAAGACTAGGAGGAGGCTATCCATGTCAACTGAGATTTATGTAGAGAAAAACGGCTATATCGCAACGCTAGTGTTAAACCGTCCTGACAAACGAAATTCTTTATCGAGAGCAATGTTCCAAGCGATCATAGACGAGCTAGAACAGTTACGTACAGAGACATCTATCAAGCTATTAATTGTGCGCGGTGTCAATGAAGTCGCCTTTTCCTCGGGTGCTGATATTAGTGAGTTTTTAGATATTCGTTATGCTGCGGATAATGCTAAAGCCTATAATGATCTAGCTTTAAAGGCCATTGATGCCCTCTATAAATTCCCGCATCCTACGATTGCCATGATTCAGGGCTTAGCGATTGGGGGCGGCTTAGAGTTAGCCAATGCTTGTGACTTTAGATTGGCGACACCAAAGAGTAAGCTTGGCATTACCGCTGCGAACATTGGGATTGTCTATAATCTTGAAAGCACTAAACGTCTTATTAATATTGTTGGTGTCGCGAAGGCTAAAGAGATTTTATACACAGCAAACATTTTTACAGCAGAGGAAGCCAAAAGCATTGGTTTGATTACTGCCCTTCATGAGCCGCAGAAAATTGAAAATGCCACTATGCAATTTGCTGAGCATCTTTTAAGTAAATCATCTATTGCCAATGCAGGTAGTAAAAAAATAATTCAAGCTATCGTGGATGGAGAAAATGAAGAGAGTGATGAGCTGGCTCAATTGATTCTCGATTCATTTAGCTCTGATGATTATAACGAAGGTATTCAAGCTTTTTTAAATAAAAGAAAGCCTATTTTCAATAAATAAGTGAGGTAGTAACGATGACAAATACAACTGATGGTGACCTACTTTTAAAAAATATCACTGCCCAAGCCCCCTTCCCCATTTGCTTTGCCGATTTAGAAAAAGCAGTAGCGGAAAAAATTCCAGCTGGGCCATTCGGCTACATTCGCTCAGGTGCTGGCGGTGAACAAACATTACGTAATAATCGTTCAGCTTTTGAAAAATACTCCATTGTTCCCCGCTTCTTAAATGATGTTTCAAACGTTCATACATCCATTAATTTGTTCGGGAAAACATACCCATCGCCATTGCTCTTTGCCCCTGTCGGTATGAACGGAATGGTTCACGAGGAAGGTGAACTTGCCGCTGTACGCGCTGCCCAGCAATTAAATATGCCATATATTCAAAGCACAGTCTCCACCTATGCACTCGAAGATGTTGCCGAAGCTGCCCCTTCAGCAACAAAATGGTTCCAATTGTATTGGTCTACAAATGAAGAAATTGCATTTAGTATGGCCGCACGAGCAGAGTCAGCTGGCTTTGAAGCTATTGTTTTAACAGTCGATACAGTAATGCTTGGATGGCGAGAAGAAGATGTACGCAATCAATTTTCACCATTAAAGCTAGGCTATGCAAAAGGAAATTACATAAATGATCCTGTCTTTATGGCTTCTTTGCCTAATGATTCATTTGAATCGTATGTACAAGGCGTCTTGCATAATGTTTTCCACCCTACACTCAATTGGGAACATGTTCATGAATTAAAAAGACGAACAAATCTCCCTATATTATTAAAGGGAATTTTACATCCTGAAGACGCAAAGCTAGCCCTTGAAAATGGGATTGATGGTATTATCGTATCGAACCATGGCGGCCGACAATTAGATGGTGTTATTGGTTCACTTGATGCCCTTCCCGCCATCGTGAGTGTTGTCAATGGACAAATCCCTATTATTTTAGATAGTGGTGTATACCGCGGGATGGATGCCTTAAAAGCACTTGCTTTAGGAGCTGATGCCGTAGCAATTGGGCGTCCCTTCGTCTATGGCCTAGCCCTTGAAGGACAACAAGGCGCCGAAAAAGTAATGACAAATATCTATGATGAATTAAAGGTTTCCATTGCATTAGCAGGTACAAGCTCCATCGAAGGGTTACGTACGATTACATTAGTCAAAAATGATGGGACTGAGGTTAAATGAAACAAGCATTAGAGGGATTAAAAGTTGTTGATTTATCTCAAGTTTTAGCTGGTCCTTATTGCACAATGGTCTTAGCAGATATGGGCGCAGAAGTCATTAAAATCGAGAAATATCCAAATGGAGACGACACCCGAGCAATGGGCCCGTTCGTTCATGAAGAAAGTCATATGTATATGATGGTTAATCGCAATAAAAAAGGTGCTTGTATCAATTTAAAAACGCCAGAGGGCTTGGCTTTATTCAAAGAGCTTATCCAATCTGTTGATGTGCTTGTGGAAAACTATCGACCAGGTGTTACGAAAAAGCTAGGGATTGATTATGATACTTTAAAAGCCCTTAATCCTGGACTCATTTACTGCTCTATTTCTGGCTATGGACAAACGGGTCCTTATAGCCAGAAAGGCGGCTATGATATTATGGCACAGGGTCTAAGTGGCTTAATGCATATGACTGGTGAACCACAGGGCCGACCTGTAAAAGTTGGCTTTGCTGTCAATGATATTGCCGCTGCCCAAACTGCTTTACAATCTATTTTAATGGCCTATATTTATAAGCTCCGCAGTGGTGAGGGGCAATATATCGATGTATCTTTAGTAGAGTCAGGGCTTGCTTGGACTGTTTGGGAGGCTGCTGCCTACTTTGGTCAAGGAGAATTACCCGAGCGAACAGGGACTGCCCATCGAGTATCCGCACCATATCAAGGCTTTAAAACACAGGATGACTATATTTTAATAGGTGCTGGCAATCAAAAGCTATGGGAAATTTTTGCGACAAAGGTTGTCAAACGACCTGATTGGTTAGACAATCCCCTCTTTATTACTAACTATTCACGTGCTCAGCATGTAAAGGCGTTAGAGGCAGAAATTGAAAGTGAATTAGCGAAACATCCAGCAACTTACTGGCTGGAGCTTTTAGATGAACACGGCGTACCATCCAGCCCTATCTATTCCTATGACCAAACCTTAAATGATCCCCATATTTTAGAGCGTGGTATGGTCTTGTCCTATGACCATCCAACTGCTGGTCCCATGAGAACATTAGGTTTCCCAGCAAAATTCTCACGCACGCCGGGTCAATTAACAAGTGCAGCGCCAACTTTAGGACAGCATAATGAAGAAATTTTGCAGGCATTAAACATCTCTGATTTTGAAGTTCAGCAGCTAACAAAAGCGAATGTAATTAGCTCAAAATAAGAAGCCCGTAATTTTGACGAGCTATCGATCACTTTAGGCGTGCTATAGATGACTTTTGGCCGACTATCCGTTACTCTGCCCGGGCTATCCATTTTTCATAGAATTTTGATTGGAAGATGCGCCCGTTTTCATTGTAATCAAAAAGGCTACCTCCACAACGGAGGTAGCCTTTTCGTATTATTGAATTACACCTAGTTCACGACCAACCTTTTCGTAAATGGCTAACGCATTATCAAGCATTTCTTTTGTATGAGCTGCAGTTGGCATATTACGAACACGACCTGTACCTTTAGGAACGGTTGGGAATACGATTGATTTCGCATAAACGCCTTCTTCAAATAAGCGTTTTGAAAACTCTTGTGTCAGCTTTTCATCCCCAATAATACAAGGAGTAATTGGTGTTTCAGATTCACCAATATTAAAGCCAAGCTTCTCTAGTCCCGCTTTTAAATAGTTACCATTATCCCACAGCTTATCGTGAAGCTCTGTAGAATCAATTAGCATTTGTACAGCAGCTGTAATGGCTGCCACATCACCTGGTGGTAAAGCTGTTGAGAACAAGAATGGACGAGAGCGAACTTTTAACCAATCAATTAAATTCTTCTTACCAGCTACATAGCCACCTACGACACCAATTGCTTTTGATAATGTACCAATTTGGAAGTCAATCTCTTTTTCAAGTCCAAAGTGCTTCACAGTTCCTTTGCCTTTACCAGTTACACCTGAACCATGTGCATCATCAACATAAGTAATTAAATCAAATTCTTTGGCAATTTCCACAATCTCCGGCAATTTAGCAATGTCGCCATCCATTGAGAATACACCATCCGTAATAACCATCACTTTATTGTATAAACCAGATTCTTTTGCCGCTTTTGCCTTGGCACGTAAATCATCCATATCTGAGTGATTAAACGCAATGATTTTCGCCTTAGATAAACGACAACCATCTATAATAGAGGCATGGTTTAATTGATCAGAAAGTATTGCATCGTTTTTATCCATAACAGCTGAAATAGCTGCCATGTTACAATTAAAGCCAGATTGATAAGAAATAGCTGCTTCAGTTCCTTTAAATTCAGCAAGCTTTTCTTCTAATTTAACGTGTAAGTCCAGTGTCCCGTTAATAGTACGAACAGCACCTGCTCCAACACCATATTTTTCAATCGTTTCTTTGGCAATACGCTTTAATTCTTCATTCGTTGCTAAGCCTAGATAATTGTTAGAAGATAAGTTAACAAGATTTTTGCCACGTACCTGTATTATCGGGCCATTTGCACCCTCTACTGGATCAATTTCATTGTATAAGCCTTGTTCATGTAGGGCTTGTAGGTTTTCGTCTAAAAATGCATTCAATACTTTTGACAAGCGTATCATCCTTTCCTAGGAAAACAGTTCTAGCTCCTAGTTTAGCATAAGCAAGCCTATAGCTAAATTATTTTGTTAATCTTTCGAATAATGACGCTGTTTTTTCTCGCCATAAAGAGGCGGATAGGCAATTATCCAATAAACGCCGCACTGTATATTCTGTTTCTGCATAACGCTTTGAGTAGCCCATCGCATCTTGCATGGCTTCTTTATAGCGCGCTCGAACGTCCTCAATTGCTAATTCTGCCTCTTCCGTAAGCTCACAATGTTGCCCTATATCAAATATCTTATCGCCTAATCGGCCATCCTGTGGATCAAAAATATGAGGTTCCGTACTATCAAAAATACAGAAATTTAGTTCTGGGATAATGACCATATCGACAGATCCTGCATCTAAGCCACACCATACAATTTGAGCATCGAGTCCTCTTGCATTCGCCTCATCTGCTAGGCCTTTCATCAAGGAGGATTTGCCTGTACCCGGTTTGCCTTTAATCATTAATCTTGTCGATATATTTTTCGTAATGCTTTCAACTGTATTTTCTGCCCCTCTTGGAGTTAGCGTTCCAAGTAAACGGTGTGTTCGCTCACCCGTTTTATTTAAAATAATAGATTGGAAAACTTCCGATTTTAAATTTTCCACCTGTTCATTTAATGCCTGCCAATTCATGCAGCTTTGCGTCACAACCTCCCAATCATCGTGGAGTTTGATAGCATGATTTAGCTTGGCAATACATTTATCACGCCAAGCCATACGTTCCTGTACTGCTTCAGCAAGTTGCTTTCCTATTTTCTCAAGCTGGATATCTTCCAAGCAATCATAAAAAGACATAACACGATGCTTCGTACCAAGTAATGTTGGCCCAATATCCCATTCTGATGCCCAGACGTACAGTCTATTACAACCCTTTACATAAACAGCCTCGACTACTTCCTCTAATAACGCATGCTTAAACCATTCGACAGCAAAGCCTTGTTTAACATAAAAATAACCTAGCTCTTTCAATAGCTCTGATCCTTTAGTTGTAGAGGCACCTTGTAAAAAATAAACTAGCTCCGCTTCCTCCATCATTTCTTTATATAAATGTTTCACACCTTGCCCAGTCAATGCGTGTCCAAAATAATACGTCACATTTCCGTTCAAATGTCGTTCCTCCTTTTGTTTCTGCCTTGCATTATATGAAGGAACACTAAAAAAGATGAAAAGCTACTCCTATCCTTAACAGATAAAAGTAGCTTTACAGTTTAATAAAAAGGCTTCATGTCTTCAATATGACCAATACATTTCATTAATACTTTGCGACAATAAGGTAATGAATATTGCACAATATATCCGGAAGTTAAAGCAATTAATACTGTTCCCACTCCAACTGGGCCACCTAGTAGCCATCCTACAATAGTTACTAGAACTTCGATCCCCATTCTCGCAGTTTTAATAGTTCCGCCAAATTTTTCGACAAGTATCATCATTAATGTATCTCGAGGGCCTGCACCCATATTTGGAGCAATATACATACCACAGCCAAAGCTTAAGACAAATAAACCAATGATAAAATATGTAATTTGTAAACTATTGATCTGTTGAAGGCAATAGCCAGTTAAATACATCGATGAATGAACCGATTAGTAGCATATTCAGCCATGTACCAATTTTAGGCCACTCACGCAATACAATTGATGTAGATGCAACAATAAAAAGACCTGTTAATATAGACCATGTACCAATCGTTAATCCAAAGTTTTGAAGTAACCCTACATGCAAGACATCCCAAGGGCTCGTTCCAATTATCTTCCCTTTAATAGACATCGTAATCCCCAGTGACATCACAATCAAGCCGCCAATAAAAAAATGTCCAGCGCCACCCCATTATTTTGCGCATTCCCTATCCCTCTCTTTATATTTGATAATGCTCTAACTGTATCATGTTTTCTTCAAATATCGTGAAATCGTGCTTGTAAATGGAAGGATGGATAACCCTATTCTATTAAAAAAACTATCCATTTTTCACTAATGGATAGTTGTAATTGGCGCAAGCTGGGCCTTTGTAATATTCTTCAAATCATTAAGTTGAACATGGATTTGCATACCTATTTTCCCTGCACTTACAATAATACTGCCTTGTTGTTGAGCAGTTTTATCGATTACCGTAGGATACAATTTTTTCATGCCTACTGGCGAGCATCCACCACGGACATACCCTGTATAGTTAAGTAAATCTTTTACAGGTAGCATATCAATTTTCTTTTCTCCAACTACCTTTGCGGCAGCCTTTAAATCCAGTTCCTCAGCCACTGGAATAACAAATACAAATAGCTTTTGTGCACTTGCTTTTGCTACTAATGTTTTAAAAACACGGGTAACTGGCTGACCAATTTTTTCGGCAACAGACACACCGTCTACTTGACCGTCTCCAATTTCATATTCCAACACATCAAATTGGATTTTTTGCTGCTCTAATAATCTTATCGCATTTGTTTTGGCATGCTTTGCCTTCGCCATAACCGTAATCTCCTATCTACAACATTAGGCTATCAAAGAGAACATCGAATCATTTCCTGGACGATAGCCATTCTTCGTCATTTGAACATGTGCTGCATACTTTTCAGATGCCTGTTTGAAGGCTCTCAATTTTAAAGTAGCATCATGGCTCTTACCGAAAATTGTATCTGCAAATGGGTCCAATTTCAATTCCTTCGAGAAACGTTCAGGAACCTTAACTGTAGTCACTTCATTGACAAAGGGTTGGTCCTGTTCATCTATTGCGTCAACTGTTGAGTTAACTTCATGTAGAATATGCTGAATTTGAGCATTCACGTTTTCTGCTAACCTTACATCTTGAGTAGATGGCTTTGACGATGATAATGCTGCAGTTCGCATTTGCTCTAAAACCTGTAATGTATCATTCAAATCCGGATTATTTACAACAGGTGCTCCGTCATGATTACCACTTGCCCATTTATAAACTTGCTCATGTGCATGGACATTCTTTGAAGTTTGCTGCAAATCTTCCATAATGGCCTGCTGTTGGGGTGTTACTACTTCTGTATCTTCTTGTTGCTGCTCGTATAAATCTTGATCTGTACGCCCCAATAGTAGGTTTTCAAGTTCCAGCAATAATGGATTTTTCTTTGGCTGAAAATACATGGCATTCTTTCGATATGCATCTCCCGCTTCTTTGCGCTGCAGAAACTTTTTACGATTAAATGGGGACGATATTCTCTCTTGCTCCATTGAATTATATATTTTCATAGTTTTCACCTCATCCTTCTATCTTCATATGCTATTTTGTTACTAGATATGAACATTTTTTATTACTATATCTATTCCTTCGAAACAGCTTCTGTACTCTTATTATCGGAATTTTCATTATTAAATTCAAGAATAAATGACTACTAACCACCTAAAGGGGTACAAATTAAAATCATTTTTAGATATAAATACCTAATCCTGAAGAATATATGCCTCAGTCCTTTAGTACTTTCATTTCGATTTCAATAAAAGTTACTACCATTCGCACAAAATAAATAGTGTTAATATATAAAAAAACAGCCTCTATATAAACCGGCTGCTTTCTTATTTTTTCGGTGTTATCAATAGGCACTTATAAGCTAAATAACCGAGCCATGCACCAATAGTATTTAAAATTAAATCATCAATATCCGCAGATCCTACTGTAAAAATAAATTGGATCGTTTCCACACTAAGGCTGGCAAAAAAGCCTAAGCAAAGTATAACTCCTGCTTTGCGGAATTTCTTCGATAGTAATGGCAGTAAAAAGCCCATAGGGGTGAAAATTAATAAATTACCAAGTAAGTTAATAATTATCGTATCCCAATTAAAATATTGAGAGTAGTTTATATAACGGAAAATCGTTTCAAAGGGCATAAAATTAGTAGTTAATCGCCAACTACTGTAATCAAACAGCCCTAAATCACCGACGGAATAATCACCTTCCCATAACACAACGACTACATTAACTAAACGATCGATGACCAATTTATAAAAAGCTAAACAAGAATAGATGCTAAATAACATCCAACCTACTATTTTTATTGGTAAATAATATGTATCAATAACATCTCGATATGGTAATGGGAGCTTGGCATTACCTTGAACATCCGTTATGTTGTTTTTTGACATGCTAAACACCCGCTTCCCTTTATTCCTTCCCATATTTTAATATGCTCCTTAAGACCATGCAAGTAGCTGTTAACTATTTATCGACTAAAAAGACTGCCTCCTGACAGAGAGACAGCCTTCCCATAAGTGTTTATACTGGATTTACCCCATGCTTACGTTGTGAGAAAAGTAAGTATTTTGACATGTAAAGCTCTAAACGACTTTCAAGCACCTTCCGTAATTCATTTGGCTCAATTACATCATCAATAATTAATTCTGATGCTAATCGATACACATCAATCTCTTCTTGATACTCTTTTCGTTTTTCAGCTATAAAGCTTGCTTGCTCCTCTTTCGGAAGCTCGGCAATTTTATTTGCATAAACTGCATTGACTGCAGCTTCTGGACCCATTACTGCAATTTGAGCATTTGATAATGCGATACAGCAGTCTGGCTCAAAGGCAGGACCAGCCATGGCATATAGGCCAGCACCATATGCTTTACGAACAATAACCGTTAGCTTTGGAACAGTTGCTTCACTCATCGCAAAGATCATTTTTGCGCCATGACGGATAATACCAGCTTTTTCGACCTGTGTGCCGATCATAAAGCCTGGGACGTCCGCCAAGAATAGAAGCGGTATATTGAAAGCATCACAAAGAGAGATGAACTTGGCCGCTTTATCTGCAGAATCGTGGAATAATACGCCTCCCTTAACACGAGGTTGATTCGCGATTATCCCTACTGATTGCCCCTTAATACGTGCAAGACCAGTAATTAATTCCGGTGCAAATAATTTCTTCACTTCACAAAACGAATCTTCATCAATAATACGTTCAATTAACTTATACATATCAAAAGGAACGTTTTGGTTTTGTGGTATCAATTCCTCAATCGATTTATCGAATGTAGCTGGTGGTTTAGGTGCCTCTACTTTGCTACGTTCTGCATAGTTATTAGGGAAATAGCCTAAATATTTACGAGCATAGGCAATGGCCTCTTGTTCTGTTTTGGCTAGCACATCGCCACAGCCGGAAACTGAACAGTGCATTTTTGCGCCACCCATTGTTTCTAAATCTACTTTCTCTCCAATAACCATTTCAGCCATACGAGGAGATCCTAAATACATAGATGCGTTCCCTTCAACCATGACAACGATATCACAAAATGCAGGGATGTAGGCACCGCCTGCCGCAGACGGTCCGAATAGTAGACAAATTTGTGGTACTTTACCTGATAACTTGACTTGGTTGTAGAAAATGCGACCCGCACCTCTTCTACCTGGGAACATTTCTAACTGATCTGTAATACGTGCACCTGCTGAATCAACTAAATATAGTAACGGACAGTTAAGTTTTTCTGCAGTTTCTTGAATACGAATCATCTTTTCAACCGTACGTTTTCCCCATGATCCTGCTTTAATCGTTGAGTCATTTGCTAAAACACAAACGGTACGACCATGAATTTTACCAATCCCTGTGACAACACCATCAGCAGGTAAATCGCCTGCCAAACAGTTTGCATAAAGGCCATCCTCTGATTGAAGACCATCATCTAATAATAATTCAAGACGTTCACGTACAAATAGCTTCCCTTGCTGTGCATTTTTGTCATGATATTTTGGTAAACCACCAGAAAGAATTTTATCTTTCATTGTAGGTGGCGTGTTTTCTGTTGAAATATTGCTCATGTTTAATTCCTCCCTTTGCCCATTCAATTACGCCAAATTATTTTTTTAGCGCCCCTATTCCCCTTTGTCAATGCGCCAAAAAATCAATGAGAATGCGCTTAGATTTCCGTCAGTGTGATTAATCTGATTGGATTCTCTTCTTTATTTTCCTGAATATTGTGGTGCTCGCTTCTCTTGGAAGGCTAGTAGCCCCTCTAATCGGTCCTCTGTAGGGATCAGTGCACTATATGCAAGTGATTCAATTTTTAAACCGGTAGCTAAATCTACCTCAACACCCTGATTCATAGCCACTTTAGCCTGTACTAGCGATAATGGTGCATTTTTTGCTATTTCTAGAGCAAGCTGCTGTGCCCTTTCCATTACCTCATGTGTCTCATGAACATATTCAACGATGCCATAATTTTTAGCTTCCTCAGCATTTAAGCGACGCGCTGTATAAATTAATTCCTTTGCCTTCCCAAGACCAATTAGTCGCGGAAGTCGTTGCGTTCCTCCTGCCCCTGGAATAATACCGAGAGAGGTTTCAGTGAGACCTAACTTAACATGTGCTGCTGCGACACGTAAATCGCAAGCTAAAGCTAATTCTAGACCACCACCAAAGGCTACTCCATTTAGCACCGCAATGACAGGTTGAGCGAGTGTCTCCACTTTTGCCACTGTGGCACCAATCAACTGCACGATTTGCTTCACTTGTCGATCGGACATACCTTTGCGTTCTTTTAAATCAGCCCCAGCACAGAATGCTTTTTCTCCAGCACCTGTTAGTAAGACTACTCGCACTGTCGGATCTCCGTTGATTTGATCAAGCGTATCAGATAACTCTCGCAGTAACTGTACAGACATCGCGTTCGCAGCCTCTGGTCTTAAAAGGGTAATAAGTCCAATACTTCCCTCTAGTAATTCAAAGCGAACAAGTTGAGTCATAATGGATTCGCACTCCTTTCATTACGGACAATCGCCATTTGCTTTGAAGCTACAGCTTTGCCTAATTTCTGTTCAATAAAGAGGGCAGCCTCTACTATTTTTTGTCGATCTACACCAGTTTGAATGCCCATTTCATCAAATAAATATAATAAATCTTCGGTAGCTACATTACCTGAAGCCCCCTTAGCATATGGACAGCCCCCTAGACCACCAAGCGCACTATCAAATTTGGTTACACCCATCTCTAAAGATTTCATAATGTTGGCCAGCGCCGTGCCACGCGTATCATGAAAATGCATAGCAAAATTATCAGCGGAATATCTTTTTAATAGTTCCTCTAAAAGAAGTTCAACTTGAGTTGGTACACCCACGCCAATCGTGTCACCAAGTGAGATCTCTGTTACACCCATTCCCAATAATTTATCTGTAACACGCAGTACTTTATCAGGATGTATATATCCTTCATAGGGACAGCCAAGAACTGTGGAGATATAGCCTCGAACCTTTTTCTTTGACGCTTTAGCTCCTAATACTACTTCCTCTAAAATAGGAAATGTTTCGTCTATGGTTTTGTTAATATTACTTTGGTTATGACTTTCACTAGCAGACATAAATATACTTACTTCATCTACATCAGCCTGTAACGCCCTTTCTAGGCCTCGCATATTAGGTACAAGTGCTGCATAAGTAATATCCTTGTTCCTTTTAATGGCTTGAAGAACCTCGACCGCATCCGCCAACTGTGGAATCCATTTCGGATGTACAAATGAAGTCACCTCGATGTAATTTAATCCAGTTTGGCTTAACAAATTCACTAATTGTATTTTATCTGCTGTTGTAATATGAGTTTTTTCATTTTGTAAACCATCACGGGGACCGACTTCTTTCATTACGACATGCTTAGGTAGCTGCATTAAGAGGCCTCCTCTTATTCAATTTCTAAAATATCATCATCAACGTTAATGAAATCTCCTTCATTGGCGATAATTTTTGTTACCACGCCATCTTCTTCTGCTGCAATCGGAATTTCCATTTTCATTGATTCTAAAATAGCTACATCCTGCCCTGCCGTTACTTTCTCACCTTCTGCTACGACGATTTTCCATACTGTACCTGCCATGCTTGCTTTTACTGTTGCCATAATCATTCACTCCTACTTTTAAATTAATTATGCATTCGCCCTCTCTATGAAGCACGAATGCTCTTCAATACTTACTTTGACTCTGCTAATTGTGGTAAATAAAATTGTTCGACAAATTTTGTAGTCGTATAGCCTTTTAAAAACTGTTCATGTGTAACAGTTTTTAGCAGCATCGGAATATTCGTTTGAATACCCTCCACTTTATATGCTTTCAGTGCTTGGATTAATCTTTCACAGGCAATGTCCCTTGTTTCTCCCCACACTACCAATTTACTGATCATTGGATCATAAAATGGTGTAACTGCTGAACCTGTCTCTACACCACACTCATGTCGAACTCCTTCGCTTGTTGGTAATTCTAGAGCTGTTATCGTACCAGGAGACGGGAAAAATGTAGAAGGATTTTCAGCGTATATACGCACTTCAATCGCATGACCCTGTTTCGTAATACTTTCTTTTGTAAAGGAAAGGGGTTGATGTGCAGCGATTTTTAATTGCTCCTCTACTAAATCAAGTTTCGTAATTTCCTCTGTCACAGGATGCTCTACTTGTAATCTTGTATTCATTTCTAAGAAATAAAAGTTTTGATCCTCATCTACCAAATACTCAATCGTTCCAGCGTTGATATAGCCAATATGCTTCGCCGCTTTCACTGACGCTTCTAGCATCTTATCTCTTGTCTCCTGTGAAATGAATGGTGATGGTGCTTCTTCTACTACTTTTTGATTTCTTCGTTGGATCGAACATTCACGTTCAAATAACGGAACCACATTGCCTTGATGATCGGCAATAATTTGTACTTCAACATGGTGAGGGTTAGCAATAAATCTCTCCATGTACATCGTGCCATCACCGAAAAATGACTGTGCACGTTTTTGATTTCCCTCAAATGCTTTTGCTAGTTCCTCTGCATTTTCAACAAGTTGCATACCGATACCGCCACCGCCTGCCGATGCCTTTAACATAATTGGATAGCCTAAACGTTCAGCGATTTCAGTAGCTTCTTCTGCATCCTTTACAGGTGTCTCTACACCCTCTACAATGGGAACACCTGCAGCTTTCATTGTTTTACGTGCCTCTAATTTACTTCCCATTGAAGCAATAACATCAGCACTTGGTCCAATAAAAATTAAACCTTCCTCTTCACAGCGCTTTGCAAACTCTGCATTTTCTGACAGTAGACCATAGCCAGGATGAACAGCCTCGACGCTATTTTCTAGTGCAATTTCTAGAATACGTTCTATATTTAAATAGCTTTGTGCTACAGGTGGTTTCCCTACACAGTACGCCTCATCCGCATCCTTCACATGTAAACTTTCAGCATCTGCCTCAGAATAAATAGCAACCGTTTGAATATTTAGGCGTTTGCATGTTCTGATAACACGTCTAGCAATCTCCCCACGATTTGCAATTAATACTTTTTTGAACATATTCACTGCCCCTCCTTATCTGACGGTCATGACAAAATCTTCTCGTAATTTATATTTTTGAACCTTTCCTGAAGCAGTCATCGGATAATGATCGATAAAGAAAATATGTTTTGGGATTTTATGTCTAGAGATTTTCTCCCGACAATATTCTCGAATCTCCTCTTCTGATGCCTGTTCACCTTCTCTTAAAATAATCCAAGCTGCCGCTTCCTCCCCATACACAGGATCAGGAACACCAGCAACCTGAACATCGGATATTTTCGGATGTGTATAAAGAAACTCCTCAATTTCACGGGGATATAAATTTTCACCACCGCGAATAATCATATCTTTTAAACGACCGGTTACACGGACATAGCCCGCTTCATCCATCGTTGCCAAATCACCCGTATGCAGCCAGCCATCTTGATCAATGGCAAGATCGGTTTCTTCTTGGTTTTTATAGTAGCCTTTCATTACATGGTAGCCTCTTGTACATAGCTCGCCTTGTTCATTTGTAAGTGCTTCCTCGTTTGTTCCAGGAACTACAATTTTCGCCTCTAAGTTTGGTAAGGCACGGCCAACCGTCTCCACTTTTAACGTTAACGGGTCATCTGTTCTTGTTTGCGTAATAACTGGGGATGATTCTGTTTGACCATAGCAAATCGTAATATCTGTCATGCCCATTTTCTCAATGACCGCTTTCATTACCTCTATCGGACAATTAGAGCCCGCCATGACTCCTGTCCGTAGAGTTGAAAGGTTGAAAGACTCAAAATTCGGTAAATTAAGCTCACTAATAAACATCGTTGGTACGCCATGTAATGCTGTGCACTTTTCTTGTTGAACCGTCCTTAGCACCTCTTCAGGTAAAAATTCTTGTACCGGCACCATCGTTCCACCACTAGTTGTAATTGCTAATGTTCCGATAACACAGCCAAAGCAATGGAAAAATGGAACAGGTATACATAGGCGATCCTCTGCTGTTAACCGCATACACTCTGCAATGTTGACCGCATTGTTCACTAAGTTAAAATGTGTAAGCATCACACCTTTAGGAAAACCTGTCGTACCAGACGTATATTGAATATTAATCACATCATCATAATGAAGAGATTGCTCTCTTTGTTCTAATTGTTCCTCGGTTACATGATCAGCCGCTGCTACTACATCGGACCAATTTAATACACCGGGATACTTAGTTTCGCCGATTAAAATAACATTTTTTAATAAAGGTAGTCGCTTTGATTGCAAATTACCTGGTTCACAATGTTCAAGCTCCGGACATAACTCTTGAAGTGTATGGATAAAAGAATGGTCTCGATAATTTTCAATTAAAAATATCGTTTTGGCATCAGACTGCTTTAATAGATACTCCAATTCACTAGCACGATAATTAGTGTTTACTGTAACGATTGGAGCTCCCATCTTTCCTGTACCAAATTGAAGCTGTACCCACTCAGGAACATTGGTCGTCCATACAGCAATATGGTCTCCTTTTTCAATTCCTAAAGCCATTAAACCCCTTGCTACCAATCGCGCTTGTCGATTTAGCTGCTCATAAGTCATTCGTAAATTCCTATCAGCATAGACCAAAGCCTCGTTCTGCGGGTACTTTTTAGATTGTTCATCTAGCAATTGACCAATTGTTTGATACACAAGTTCTGCCATGAAGATCCCCCTTGTTTATGCTATTAAACTTCTTTCAGCAATGAGATGAATGCGGAATTAAGCTACTTTTCAGCAGGTGTCTCGGTATCAGAAAGAAGTGCTCTATGCAGCACAAAACTGATCCCGGACACAATGAGTTGAATATAATTAACAGCCAATTAAACGAGAAATAACAAGACGTTGAATTTCAGATGTTCCTTCACCGATTTCCATTAATTTAATATCACGTAAATGACGTTCTACATCGTATTCTTTCATATATCCAGAACCGCCATGAATTTGAATAGCTTGATTACACGTCCGGAAGCCCATTTCAGAAGCAAATAATTTAGCCATTGCTGCTTCTTTACCAAATGGTTTCTTTTGATCTTTTAGCCATGCCGCTTTATGTACAAGCGTACGAGCAAGCTCTATTTCCATCGCCATATCTGCTAATTTAAATTGAATTGCCTGTAGCTTCGAAATAGGTGCACCAAATTGCTCGCGTTCTTTTGCAAACTTCAGTGCCTTCTCATAAGCGGCCTGTGCAATTCCAACAGAAAGAGCTGCTATTGAAATACGGCCACCATCTAAAGTGTTTAAAAACTGGCTAAAGCCTCGCTTTTCATCGCCTAATAGATTGGATCGAGGAACGCGAACATTTTGTAAAACAATCTCACATGTATTAGAACCTCGGACACCCATTTTGTCATAGTTACAATTAATCGTTACCCCTGGAGTATTCGTTGGCACAATAATAGAAGAAATAATCTTTTTGCCATCCTCGCGTTTACCAGTCACCGCAGTTACAATGATTTGTCGAGCGTATCCTGCATTGGTAATCCAGCATTTTTCTCCATTAATAACATAATCATCTCCATCAATAACCGCCGTAGTGCGTGTACCGCCTGCATCTGAACCTGCATTAGGCTCTGTTAAACCGAATGATCCTAATGTCTCACCCTTTGCCAATGGAACAAGAAATTCCTGCTTTTGCTCCTCCGTACCAAAGTTGTAAATTGGCGAAGCTCCTAAGCTAACAGCAGCTGCATAACTTAAGCCTGTGCCCCCACATGCACGACCAATTTCCTCTACAGCTAAAGCATAGGACACCGTATCACCACCTGAGCCACCATATTCTTCAGGAAATGGGATACCCAACAAGCCTAGTTCTGCCATCTTTTTAAAGCTTTCTATTCTCATCGTTGATGTCTCATCAACCTCACGAGCATACGGTTTAATCTCCTTCTCAGCAAAATCACGTACCATGTCTCGAATCATCACTTGCTCTTTTGTTAATTCAAAATTCATCCCTAATCCCCCTAATGTCAAATTTGCCATAGTAGATTTAGCTCAAAGATAATTTACTTCAAGTAAATACCGACTAGTCGGTTTGTAAAAGCAAATAATAAAACCAGTGTTTTCTACTGGTTACCCCTTTATCATAAATTGCTTTGCTTCTTCCATTGCTTGTTCTGTCACAATCGCACGCAATACCATGTCGGTAAAAACATCTGTAATTTGCTCCATTGTTAATGGCCCAGATTGCTTAAACCATTTATATGTCCAGTTAATCATTCCCACAATCGCCATCGTAACAATGGTACAAGGCAATTCTGTACGAAAAACCTTCGTTTCTTGGCCCTCTGCTATCACTTTTTGCAAGATGTCCCGATAATGATCTCTTTTTTTATGAATGATCTCACTATACTCATCTGAGAGCGAACGACTTTCTTCGTAAAAAATGGTAATAT
The DNA here is from genome assembly GCF_002429815.1 of Lysinibacillus sp. UBA5990. Lineage (NCBI taxonomy): Bacteria > Bacillati > Bacillota > Bacilli > Caryophanales > Bacillaceae > Lysinibacillus > Lysinibacillus sp. UBA5990. The sequence goes on along the minus strand of NZ_DJAY01000007.1, from coordinate 1,525 downwards.
GTGCTTGATACATATCAAATACTTGTGTCAGCGTTTGTAGCATCGCACATAACCGTGTAATAGGCGTGTCGTATTTGTCATATGCATCCTGTGATTGTTGAATAACATATGAAATAAAGACATCATGAATTTCATACAACAATTCATCTTTTGATTTAAAATTATGATAAAATCCACCCTTTGATGCCCCTATATATTCAACGATACGATCAACAGTTACATTGTGATAACCATCCTGCTGAAACAGCTCAACTGAAGCGTTTACAATTCTTTGCTTTAATGTTTTCTTTACCATAGGCCCTATCATCCTTCATCTAGCTCTTTACTCCATCACTCCTTATAATCAGGAAAAACAACAACTTTCATGAAAGTATTCTATTTTTTCCTAATTATAAAAATACTATGACAATATAAATATAGCATTCTCAAAATTTGGTGTCTAGCATCAAATAGATTTTTTCTTTTAATACGAGCATAAAAATAACATTAAACAGAATTCAAAGAGCACAAACACATTCATACCTTATGTTATACCACTCGTCTTCATGACATTTTTTAAATTTGCTTTTCTCTTTACACCATCAAACCATTTTTCACTGCTGTTCAAGAAACCATTTTTAAATTATACAAAAGGAGAGATTTAAATTTGCAAAGATACACTGTAATTAACGAACACATTTCTAATTACCCTAACCCTATCGTTTTAAAAAAGGACAAGAAGTATTGTAAGGAAAAGAATACACTCAATCACTCAATTGAACTTTTTATAAATTCATTGTTACAAATAAAGAAGGATGGACTCAGAAGCAAATTTTAACTACCCGAAATAACCCTGATACTGCATGAAGATTATTCAGCCCATGAGCTAACAATTAATTAAGGTGAACTATTAATGGGGATAAAGCGCTTAAACGATTGGACTTTCTGTAAAATAGATAATGGGGAATTTGGGATGGCTCCTACTTCATGTTTGTCAAAACTATATGTCTAGCATTATAAATCTAGTGAAATACCTGATTTTTCTTTGTACAATATCTTTCAGTTATTCAATAGGTAAATCAAACTTTACTGATTCGGTACATGCTTGTAAAGAACCCTGCTAGATAGCATAACATTTTGGATTACCGCAATTTTTATAATTGTGGTACTTTCTATTGTGCATCTGACATGTTCCACAGTTAGGTGGTGGAAGTTCTATTCACAAGTCGTAAACTAGCGTTGAGGTCATCATATAACTAGTCTCCGCCTCCTTAATTGTGCGAACCTGACTACTTCCTGAATAAATTTATCTTTTGAAATTTTTTTCATCTAGCAAAGAATTAAATTTACTACTTTCGCTGACAATACCGCCTTTATGTACAATTCATCTTAATTACTATTAAATTCGTTATAAAGATTGATTATTGGACTATCCTGCAACTTTAGTTTAAAAAGAATCTGAATGATGGGACCTATATATAGAAAGAGTTTTCATGTTTGGGTGGTTCCTTACTAATAGTTGCAAATAAAAAAACAGCCAGCACAC
>NZ_DJAY01000008.1:0-54678 GCF_002429815.1 Lysinibacillus sp. UBA5990 | reverse complement strand
CGCCGATGGTAGTTGGGGGCTTCCCCCTGTGAGAGTAGGACGTCGCTAGGCAATTGTAACCGCTGAGATATATTATCTCGGCGGTTTTTATTTTTGTCTGTCTTTGTAAGCATAAACAATGGTAAAATCAAATGGTAAAGATTGGGCAAAGGGGATGAAATAGAGTGGCAACAGGATTATATACTAGTGAAGCAATTTATATACAGAGAGAAAAGTTAGAGAGCTTTATTCAAAATAGAGAAAAGTGGGCTGTTTTAATACCAGGTTATTTGCATCATGAATTGCTAAATGAAAATAATATGATTTGGGTCTTTCAAGGTGACTTCGGCATCATTCAAAAGGCTGTGAAAGTCGAGCTTCAAATGAAATCTTCAGAACCGCATCAAGTCTTATTTGATTTAGTTGGCTTATCTGATCCGATAAATGGTGATGGCTCATTTGAAATTAAACAGCATCAAGATGAATCACTCCAACTTACAGGTAGCTTAACAATGAAGGCCAGTGGTTTTTTAGCAGGAATGATGAATCCCGTATTAGAAAAATTTGTTCCACAATTGGTGGAGCAACTCGTTAGAGAAATGGCTTTGACGGTAGCAAAAGAATAATAGTTTCATTTTTAAAGGGTGGAGAACCGATTATTGCAGAGGTGGCAATGGTCGGTTTTTATAATAGTAAGGCATTTTACCTGAAAAATTATAACTTTACCTGTAAATAAAGAGCACCTTGCTGAGAGATGACTTTTTTATCGCGTTATAATCTCGTATAATTAGGTGAGAATATAATGAAAATGGGTGTTTGTTTTGCAAAAGAAAAAGCCGATTATAGAGGGATTAGAAGGTTTTCGACAACAACAAAATATTTCTTTTCATGTCCCAGGCCATAAGCATGGCGAACTGTCTCACCTTCCGCAAGCATTTAAGGATGTTATGCGTTATGATGTAACTGAATTATCAGGACTGGATGATTTGCATTATCCTGAGGAAATGATCTTAGAAGCAGAGCATTTATTAGCTGATACATATGGAGCGATGAAAAGTTTCTTTTTGGTAGGTGGCTCTACCGTTGGGAATTTAGCAATGATTTATGCTACTTGTCAAAAAGGCGATACCATTATTGTTCAAAGGAATGCGCATAAATCTATTTTTCATGCCATCGAACTTGTTGGAGCCAAGCCTATTTTCGTGTCACCGATATGGGATGAACGAACATTAACCGCAACACATGTTACTTTTCAGGATTTAAAGGATGCTGTAGAAAATTATTCAGAGGCGAAAGCGGTTGTTTTAACATATCCTACTTATTATGGGGTGACCTCTAATGAAATACAGCAACAAATTGCTTATTGCCATGAAAAGGGGATCCCTGTATTGGTGGATGAAGCACATGGTGCTCACTTTGATGCATGTTCATTATTTCAACCATCAGCTTTGTCTCTTGGGGCAGATGTTGTCGTACAATCAGCGCATAAAACACTACCTGCGATGACGATGGCATCCTTTATGCATGTGAGATCGGAATTAATAGAAGCTGAAAAAATCCATCACTATTTACGTATGCTACAATCTAGTAGCCCATCTTATGTTTTATTAGCTTCACTAGATGATGCTCGTTATTATGTACAGACATATATGGAGAGTGATGGGGCATATATAATAGAAAAAAGGAATCAATGGGTTGAAGCATTACGATCGGTTGGCTCTTTGGAAGTTATTGAAGTAGATGACCCTCTCAAATTACTTTTACGTGTCAAAGGTTATAGTGGCTTTCAATTACAGAAGGCACTAGAGGCAGAGCATGTCTATGGGGAGCTAGCTGATAGGAATCAAGTTTTATTCATATTACCATTACTCAAGCAAGGACATACCTATCCATTTGCTGAAATAAGAGTCCGAATAAAGGAAGCCGTAACATTGCTATTAGAAACAGCAAAAACTGATAGCAGCCAGGCTTCTCAAGCAGCTTATAAGTTTATTCCGATAACAGAGCCTATTTATACCTTCAATGAGATTGCATCTTTAAATAAAGAATGGTTACCATATATGCGAACAATGGGACGGATATCAGCAAGTATGATTATTCCTTATCCACCTGGCATTCCATTTCTAGTGCCCGGAGAAAGAATAACAGTAGCAAAATTAAGTCAATTAGAAGAACTACTAGCAGCAGGTGCAACATTTCAAGGAAATCACCGTTTAACAGAAAAAATGATTCAGGTCATTAAATAGTTGGAGGCAATTAACAGCATGAAGAGCAATTTATTTATAACATTTGAAGGTCCAGAGGGAGCAGGGAAAACAACAGTCATTCAAAAGATCGCAGAGCGGTTAGCAGAAAAAAATATTGATGTTCTAGCAACAAGAGAACCTGGTGGAATTGAAATTGCAGAAAAAATAAGAACGATTATTTTAAATCCTGCACATACAGCAATGGATGAACGAACAGAAGCATTGTTATATGCTGCAGCAAGAAGCCAGCATTATTTTGAAAAGGTTCAACCTGCTTTAGATGCTGGGAAGTTGGTAATATGTGATCGTTTTATCGATTCATCTTTAGCCTATCAAGGTTATGCAAGAGGTATAGGTATTGATGAGGTGCTTTCCATTAATGAATTCGCTATCGGAAAGAAATTACCTGATATGACGATATTATTTGATATTGCACCAGAAGTAGGGTTAGCACGTATATATGCAACGGGAAATCGCGAAGTAAATCGTTTAGATGTTGAAAGTTTAACGTTTCATCAAAAGGTGCATGAAGGATATTTACTACTCGTTGAGCGTTATCCAGAACGTATACGTATTGTGAATGCTGACCAAGATATTGATAGTGTTGTTGAAGATGTATGGTCATTATTATTGGACGCAATACAGTAAATACATGAAGTTGTCTATAACAATGTGATATAATGATACTATCCATTATTTTATCTTCAATTAGATTATTAATAGTGGCAGTATTAAAAGTTTAGGAATAATATTGAAACCTATTTAGGTTAATTTTATAAAAGGGGTGAGTGCGAATGAAGTTAGTCGTAGCTGTAGTGCAGGATCAGGATAGCAGCCGCTTATCGAATGCTTTAACGAAAAATCAGTTTCGCGCAACTAAATTAGCGAGCACAGGAGGATTTTTACGTTCAGGAAATACGACGTTTCTTATAGGAACTGAAGACTCCCTCATACCCAAACTTTTAGATATTATTCGGGATAATTGTCGTGCTCGGGAGCAGATGGTTGCGCCCGTTTCTCCATTAGGGGGAAATGCTGATTCCTATATTCCTTATCCTGTGGAGGTTGAGGTAGGAGGAGCCACTGTCTTTGTTTTACCGATTGAACAATTCCATCATTTTTAAAAAAGAGCCTCCTCATAAACATTAGGGTTCACTGTTTGAAAGGCAGAATCATGATTAGGATTTGGCCTATTGTTATCCTAAAGCAATCATGCTGAGGAGAAATAGATAAAGATCGTGGGGGCGAAACAAGCTTGAAAATTAATCAAGATATACGCGTCGGGTTAAATACAAATCGTAAAGAGCCACTACAAAATAATAATCAAAATAACCGATTTGGGGATATGGTCGTCAAGCAAGGAACAAAGTTGCAAACTGAGCAATTGACAAGGTTGTTAGGGGATATATCTACTGCAGGTGACCGAGTTGCGAGATCGCGTAATTTACGAGAACTTGCTAGGTTTAAAATGCTAGTTAAACGATTTCTACAAGAGACAGTAGAACATGGTATGGAATTAAAGCAATCTCATACTTGGAATCGTTTTGGTGAAGGAAGACGTTTAAAAATCATTGATACGATTGATACACGTCTGGTTGAACTTGCGCAAGATCTTTTAGACGAAGAGAAAGAAGCGATTGACCTCCTTGATAAAATCGGTGAGATTAAAGGCTTACTAATTAACTTATATATGTAAAACCCGTGTCTCATTCTCCTATAGGCGCGGGCTTTTTTCGAATATTTACCTTCATTCAATAATAGTAGACCCATGATCAATTGAAAACCAATAGCGTTTAAATACTACTCATTTCACTTTGGAGTCAAGAATATCTGTTAATTAAGAACGCCGTGATTATCTTCCCGAATGTGAGGCGACGGTGGCAATTTTACGCAAAACGCAATCGCCAATAAAGAACTACTGCAATGTTTCTATCGAAAGTTAAGAGTGGGAACAGTCCCATCTTTACAATAGAAACAGGAAGGAATTTTAAATATATGGCCAAGAATGTTGAAGAGCTATTCGCGCTACAACTAGTTGTAATGAAGCAACTTCAAACGATTTTTGTCAAAAATAGATTAGCACATGCATACATTTTTGATGGTGAAAAAGGGACAGGCAAAGCAGATATTATGCATTTTTTTGTCAAACTAATGCTATGTGAGCACCCAAATGAAAATGTTCCATGTGAAACATGTCGAAATTGCAGACGTGTTGATTCAGGAAATCATCCAAATATTCATCAAATTTATCCAGAGGGTCAATTTATTAAGATTGATCAAATGCGTGAATTAATTGGTGAAATGAAAATGATGGGCGTGGAAGAGGGACGCAAAATCTATGTTCTTCATCATGCAGATCGTCTCAACACGGCCTCTGCCAACATGATACTTAAATTTTTAGAGGAGCCGGATGGTGAGGTTACTGCTATTTTATTAACAGAGCAAATGCAATCGATACTACCAACGATCCGCTCGCGTTGCCAACACATAAAATTTCAAAAAATGCCCCGTCATGTTTTATTACAGCATTTACAGGAAAATAATATTTCGCATTCGATGGCTTCAACCGTAAGTATGATGACGAACGAGCTCGAAATGGCGATATTTTTAGCAAGTGATGAGCAGTTTGCACTCGCTCGAAAAACAGTGTTAAAATTAGTAGAAGCTATTCGGCAAAATGTACATGAGGCCATGCTTATTGTGCACGAGGAGTGGCTACCACACTTTAAAGAAAAAAGCGAAATAGAGCAAGCATTGGATTTACTACTATTTGCTTACCGTGATATAGTGTCAATAAAAGCTAATCCCGAGGCAGCTTGTACTTATCCAGACATGTTACCATTATTCAAAGAAGTCGCGTTATATTCCACTTATGAGCAATTGTCTAAGCAAATGGAATCTATTTTACAGGCGCGTGCATCTTTACAGCGTAACATGAATAGGACGTTATTGATGGAGCAGTTAATGCTAAATCTGCAGGAGGGATATACATTTGTATAATGTAGTAGGAGTCCGCTTTAAAAAAGCGGGTAAAATATATTATTTTGATCCAGCATCATTTCTATTAGAAGATAGTCAATATGTTATTGTTGAGACAGCGCGTGGCGTCGAATATGGTAAAGTGGTTGTCCCTCAAAAAGTAGTAGGTGATAATGATGTCGTATTACCACTTAAACAAGTACTTCGACCAGCGGATGATCGTGATCGTATACAAGTAGAAGAAAACGCTGCTGAGTCAAAACGAGCATTTGAACTTGCAAGTACTAAAATTATAGAACATAATCTAGAAATGAAGCTTGTAGATGTTGAATATACATTTGACCGTAATAAAATCATTTTTTATTTTACAGCTGAAGGACGAGTTGACTTCAGGGATCTTGTAAAAGATTTAGCTTCGGTATTTAGAACACGTATCGAACTTCGCCAAATCGGTGTTCGTGATGAAGCAAAATTATTAGGAGGCATTGGGCCTTGTGGTCGTATGCTATGTTGCTCTACATTTTTAGGAGATTTTGAGCCAGTTTCTATAAAAATGGCTAAAGATCAAAACTTATCTTTAAATCCTTCAAAAATATCAGGACTTTGCGGACGTTTAATGTGTTGCTTAAAGTATGAGAATGATGAGTATGAAGAGGCAAAAGAAGGTATGCCAGATTTAGGTGAAGTAGCTATGACACCAGATGGCCGCGGTAAAGTTGTAGGTTTAAATGTGCTGGAAAGACTTATTCAAGTATATTTACAAGAGCAGGAGCGCACAGTTGAGTATACACTAGAAGAACTGCTAGCATGCGAAAAAAATCTTATTTAAGATAGAGAATTTAACGAGGTGGCTTGGGTGAAGGACCGTAATTTCTTAGATACCGTTATGGAGTTCGAACAACAGCTCGAAGCAATGCAGGAGCAATTTGGTGCATTGAAACAATTTGTAGCGTTAATGATGGAAGAGCATAAGGCACTTGAAACAGAAAATCATCATCTTCGCACACGTCTAGAAGAACTACTTTCAAATACACACTCCGTACAAGCTGCTGAAGTAAAGAAAGAGAGTCCGCTAGATATAGGTGAAGGCTATGATAACCTAGCTCGTCTATACCAGGAAGGTTTCCATGTTTGTCATGTTCATTTTGGAAGCTCTCGAAAAGGTGAAGATTGTCTGTTTTGTCTATCATTTTTAAATAAACAAAATGTATAATAGAAGGCTGATTCCCACCACGGTGGTATCAGTCTTTTCTTTTGTAGCATAGGAGGAATTAGCATGGAAAAATGGCTAAAAGGTGATGAACGTCTAGACTATTTATTGGCTGAGAATTTACGTATTATTCAAAGTCCATCTGTCTTTTCATTTTCATTGGATGCGGTATTGCTTTCAAAGTTTGTCAATATTCCCTATCATAAAGGAAATATTGTAGATTTATGCTCGGGAAATGGTGTAATCCCTCTCTTTTTAAGTGCACGAACGAAGGGGCAAATAACGGGAGTTGAGCTTCAGCCACGCCTGTTTGATATGGCAGAAAGAAGTATTCGCTATAATCAATTAGAAAATCAAATACAAATGATTCTTGGAGATGTAAAAGAAATACCGAAACAACTGGGCATTGAAAAATATGACGTTGTTACATGCAATCCCCCTTATTTTTTAGCACATGAAGCAAGTGATAAAAATCTTAGTGAACATCATGCCATTGCACGACATGAACTCTATTTAACATTAGAAGAGGCCATTCACTCAGCAAGTAAATTATTAAAGCAAGGTGGAAAAGCAGCATTTGTGCATCGACCAGGTCGATTATTAGATATAGTTACTGCAATGCGTGCGAATCGTTTAGAGCCAAAACGAATGCAGCTTATTTATCCGAAAGAAGGAAAAGAGGCCAATACATTATTAATAGAAGGAATAAAGGATGGGAAGCCTGATTTAAAAATATTACCACCATTATATATCTATAATGAAAATAATGAATACACAGCAGAAGTGAGAGAGATTCTTTATGGAAAAGAGCAATAGTCACTATTTTTACGTGCTAGAGTGTGCGGATCAATCACTTTACGCAGGCTATACAAATAATTTAGAAAAGCGTGTAGCTGTACATAATGCTGGTAAAGGGGCAAAATATACAAGAGCTAGAGTGCCAGTAAAGTGTATTTATAAGGAAGAATTTGAAACAAAGGAAGAGGCAATGCGCGCAGAATATGCTTTTAAGCAACTAACAAGAACTCAAAAAATAGTGCATATAAGGAGGGGTGAATCGTGAAATCACAAAAAAGTACAATACACGATCAGACAGGCTGTTTATATCTTGTAGGGACACCTATTGGAAATCTAGAGGATATTAGTGTGCGGGCGCTCCGTATTTTAAAAGAGGCGGATATTATTGCAGCAGAGGATACTAGAAATACAAAAAAATTATGTAACTATTTTGAAATTGACACACCTTTAATGAGCTACCATGAACATAATCTAGCTGTAGGTGGAGAAAAATTATTAACTTTTCTACAGGAAGGGAAGACCATCGCATTAGTGAGTGATGCAGGTTTACCTTGTATTTCTGATCCTGGTGCAGATATAGTTGAAAAAGCAATTGCTCAAAACTTTCCGGTTGTGCCTATACCAGGTCCAAATGCAGCAATAACTGCATTAATAGCTTCTGGATTAACACCCCAGCCATTTTTCTTTTATGGTTTTTTAAATCGTGGAAGAAAAGATCGTCGTCAGCAATTAGAACAATTAAAAAAACGACAAGAAACGATTTTATTATATGAAGCACCTCATCGCTTAAAGGAAACATTAAAAGATATGGAAGCTATTCTGGGAAATCGTCGTATTGTTTTAGCGCGAGAGCTGACTAAGAAATTTGAGGAATTTTTGCGTGGCACCCTAGCAGAAGCTATAGAATGGTCACAAACAGAAGAAATACGTGGTGAATTTTGTATAGTCCTTGAGGGGAATCAGGAAGTCGAAGTGGAAGATTCTGAAGAGGCTTATTGGCATACACTATCTATTATCGAACACGTGGATTATATCCTTCAACAAAACGATATAAGTTCTAAAGAAGCCATTAAAGAAGTAGCCAAGGAACGACAACTAGCGAAGAGAGATGTCTATAACGAATATCATAATCAATGACCATTAAGAGTTACCTTAGGGTAGCTCTTAATTTTTTGAATTGATAACAAATGTAAATAATAGTAACCTTACAGATAAAGGTCTGACAGGGACATTATAAGGGGTACAAAATTTGGGTATAGTAGAAAGTATACATTTATATTAAAAACACCTAAATCACTGTCTTGATTTAGGTGTGTAAGCATTATTTTTTTAAGTTTGATTGAATTTCTTTTACTAACATTTCAGCGCCTTCTGGACTTAAAATTAATTTGCCTCCAACTAGACGGAAGTTATCATCTGAAACTTCGCCAGTAACAGCACATGTCATATTAGGCATATATTTTTTTAAGATGATTTTATCATCATCCACATAGATTTCTAAAGCATCCTTTTCAGCAATACCTAGTGTACGACGTAATTCGATAGGTATAACTACACGACCTAACTCATCGACTTTACGAACAATTCCTGTTGATTTCATAATAGTTTTCCTCCTAATTTATAAAAGTTATATTGGCATTTCGTCAAATTTCGACATCTTTTCTTTGTCTGATAGTTATCATACCAAGTAATGCCATAAACGTCAATTAATTAATGCACTAATATTAAGGTTTTTTAAAAATTTTTTTGAGAAGAATGCTGTTATTTCTGTTATTTTAAAAGGTTTTTAATAAATATTTTTGATTATAGTAAAAAAGGTTCTTATTTAAGTCAGTAAATGGATTAAATATATTATTCGACAATTTTCGCGAATGGTAAACTTTCATTGAAACGAATTTCGTACTTCGTTAGAATAGAAAGTATATTGTAAAACAATGGAGGCAGTTCTTGTGAGTGAACAAAAGAAAACATTCTATATAACAACACCCATTTACTATCCAAGTGGGAAGTTTCATATTGGTACGGCATATACGACCGTTGCATCAGATGCGATAGCACGTTATAAACGTTTACGTGGTTATGATGTTCGTTTTTTAACAGGTATGGACGAGCATGGACAAAAAATTCAAGAGAAGGCAGCAGAGGCGGGCAAACATCCTCAAGATTATGTCAATGAAATTGCAGAGGCTGCGAAAAAGCTTTGGACGTTAATGGATATTTCTTACGATGATTTTATACAAACAACGCAAGAACGACATACAAAAGCTGTCGAAAAGATTTTCCAAAAGTTTTTGGATAATGGGGATATATATAAAGGTGAGTATGAAGGCTGGTATTGTACGCCTTGTGAATCATTCTTTACAGAGACTCAATTAGTTGATGGAAATTGTCCAGACTGTGGTCGCCCCGTCCACAAAGTAAAAGAGGAATCGTACTTCTTTAATATGAAGAAATACGCGGATCGTTTATTGTCTTATTATGAGAAAAACCTCGAATTTATTGAACCGGAGTCTCGAAAAAATGAAATGATCAATAACTTTATTAAACCGGGGTTAGAAGATTTATCAGTATCGAGAACATCCTTTGACTGGGGTATTAAAGTACCTGGGGATCCCAAACATGTTATCTATGTATGGGTAGATGCATTAACGAATTATATTACATCATTAGGATATCTTTCAGATGATGAAACATTGTTCAACAAATATTGGCCAGCAGATGTGCATGTTGTAGGGAAAGATATCGTTCGCTTCCATACGATTTATTGGCCAATTTTCTTAATGGCTTTAGATTTACCATTACCGAAAAAGATTTTTGCACATGGTTTTATTATGATGAAAGACGGGAAAATGTCTAAATCAAAAGGTAATGTCATTTATCCAGAAATGTTAATCGAACGTTATGGCCTTGATGCGACACGTTATTTCCTTTTACGTGAATTACCTTTCGGTTCTGATGGTGTATTCTCTCCAGAATCATTTATTGAACGAACAAACTTTGATCTTGCAAATGATTTAGGTAATTTATTAAACCGTACTATTTCTATGATTAACAAATATTACGATGGTATTATTCCTTCAGAGAATCTTCAATCGACAGAATTTGATGCAGCATTAAAAGAGCAGGCTGAGTCGGTACGTATTAAATATGAAGAAAGTATGGAAAAAATGCAGTTTAGTGTGGTATTGGCAGACTTATGGACATTAGTATCACGAACGAATAAGTATATAGATGAAACACAACCATGGGTATTAGCAAAAGAAGAAGCGGATAAACCAAAATTAGGTACAGTAATGCGAAATTTGGCAGAAAGCTTACACCAAATTGCTGTCATGTTACAACCATTTATGACAACAACACCTAAACGTATGATGGAACAGCTAGGTTTGGATGACAAATTCTTAGCATGGGATACAATTGAAACATTCGGCAATACTATTCCAGCAAACATTAAAGTGGTAGAAAAAGGGATACCTATTTTCCCTCGTTTGGAAAATGAAGTTGAAATAGCTTATATCCGTGAAGAAATGCGTGGTTCTGTAAAAACTTCACAAGAAGAAGAAGTTAAAAATGAGACAAAGAGTGATGGGAACCCAGAAATTCCTGAAATTACTATTGATGATTTCATGAAAATTGATTTGCGTGTTGCGACTGTAACTGCATGTGAAACTGTGCCAAAAGCTGATAAATTATTAAAGCTTCAAGTCGACCTAGGATACGAGCAACGTCAAGTAGTTTCAGGTATTGCGAAATTCTATTCTCCAGAAGAATTAGTTGGTCAAAAAGTGATTGTCGTAGCAAACTTAAAACCAGTTAAATTACGTGGCGAATTATCACAAGGTATGATCCTAGCTGGTGAAAAAGATGGGATTTTAAAATTAGCATCTGTAGATTCAAAACTTGAAAATGGTGCAAAAGTAAAGTAACAAACGAAGATTGGCCTGCTGAATAGATAGTATTCAGCAGGCTTTTCAAATCTGCCAGTAGAAATAGCCTTATTGTTATTTCGGAATAATTTATGTGTTATAAAAATAATGGTTTTTTAGGTATATAGAACCAACTCGAGCTTTGTCGATTAAGTGGAATGTCACAAACCCGAATCGTTTGTAACAAATTTGTAATGCTTACGAAAAATATGAAATAATAAATTTTAATAAAATCGATGTTAGGAGAATGAACGATGTTTATTGATACACATGTACATTTAAACGCAGATCAATACGAGGCAGACCTTCAAGATGTAATCAATAGAGCTTTAGAAGCTAAAGTAGAAAAAATGGTGGTTATAGGTTTTGATCGTAAAACCATTGAAAGAACTATGGAGCTGATAGAGCAATATGATTTTGTTTACGGTGTTATTGGATGGCATCCGGTAGACGCCATTGATTGCACTCAGGAAGATTTAGAGTGGATTGAGGAATTAGCAGCACATCCAAAAATAGTCGGTATTGGTGAAACTGGGTTGGACTACTATTGGGATAAATCACCAAAGGATGTTCAACAGGCACTTTTCCGCAAACAAATACAGTTAGCGCAAAAGATTGATTTACCAATTATCATTCATAATAGGGATGCAACAGGGGATGTTGTAAATATTTTACGTGAAGAAAATGCAGCATCTGTAGGGGGTGTTATGCACTGTTTTAGTGGGAGTGTAGAAACAGCACGTGAATGTATTGCTATGAATTTTATGATTAGTCTTGGGGGTCCCGTGACATTCAAAAATGCACGTTTGCCAAAAGAAGTGGCTTCGGACATCCCTCTTGAGCACTTGATGATTGAAACTGATGCTCCTTATTTAGCGCCACATCCTTATCGTGGAAAGCGCAATGAACCCGCTTTTGTGCCGTTAGTGGCGGAAGAAATTGCACGTTTGAAAGGGTTGACAATCGAGGAAATTGCACAAGCAACTACCGACAATGCGAAAAAATTTTTTGGGATTGACAGTTAATTAGCTAAGATGCCTCCAATACAGGGTTTATGGTTGGCAAAAACGAAGAAGTCAATTTTCAAAGAAATACTTTCGGGTTGACAGTGCCAAAACTAGTCCGTATAATCCAACCTTGTATTAAGGAGGCGTTTTTTCATGTCAAATAATTCCATGAAAAACTTGTTCTTAGGATCATTGAGGAGTAAGCAAACAGTGATAAGAATTATTTCACTTGTCCTGTTTGTATCTGTAATCTCTTTCGTGCTTTATCAAGGTACGAAAAAAGCCGTAAAGCTTGAAGCAAATGGAGAAACAATCGAATTATCCACACATGCCAAAACTGTAGAACAATTATTACAAGATCAAAATATAGATGTAGCAGCGCATGATAAAATATCACCCTCTCTGAACACCAAAATTGTTAATGGCTTAGCAATTCAATGGGAACAGGCAAAAGAAGTAACAATTTCAGTTGATGGAAATCAGTCAAAAGTATGGACAACTGAAACACTAGTGAAAGACATTTTGAAGGAAGCGAATATTGAAGTATCTGAACATGACTCTTTAGCACAAGGTCTAGATACTGAGCTAGGCGCAGAAAACAAAATCGATATTCAAAGAGCGTTTCAATTAACGCTTGTCGATGGCGTAAACAAAAGACAAGTATGGTCCACTTCGACTACGGTCGCTAACTTTTTAAAACAACAAGGAATTCAGTTAAATGAATTCGATCGTGTCGAAAATAACCTGGAGGACGTTCTTACTCCGGCGAGTAAAATCACAGTAGTTCGCGTAGAAAAGGTTATCGATGTAGTGGAAGACTCTTTAGATTTCGCAGTTGAAAAGAAGCAGGATGCTTCATTGCAAAAGGGGAAAGAAAAGGTAGTAGCAACGGGGCAGAAAGGTTCTGTTTCTCGTACGTATGAAGTTGTCAAAGAAAATGGGAAGGTTGTAGCAAAGAATCTACAATCTGAGGCAGTTTTACAAGAGCCGAAAAAGCAAGTAGTTGCAGTCGGAACTAAAACTGTAGTTGCAAGCGCGGCGACTGTATCGCGTGGTTCAGCAGAGCCGGCAAGCGGTAAAGAGTTCTATGTAACGGCAACAGCCTATACACCATATTGCAACGGTTGCTCAGGTACATCAGCAACTGGTATAAACTTGCGTTCAAATTCCAATTTGAAGGTGGTAGCAGTTGACCCTTCTGTTATTAAGCTTGGCTCAAAAGTTTGGGTTGAAGGGTATGGTACAGCTATTGCGGGAGATACTGGTGGCGCAATCAAGGGTAATAAGATCGATATACTTGTACAAACAGATGCCCAAGCACGTAACTGGGGACGTAAGAAAGTGCGTATTAAAGTATTAAATTAAAAAAATTGTAAAATAAATCAAAATGTTTTTCACTAAGGGCTTTCCTGTTTTGACTGGCGGGAAAGCTTCTTTTTTTATTTTTAGCGGCCAATCAATGTTATACGTATAGGTACCTGTGAGTCTTGTATTCCTGTACAAACAGTATCATGCAGTTGTAAAATGGTCAGAAGATAAGGTAGAAAAGAGGAGCCTTTTTGCAAATAAAAGAAATTATCGTGGTTGAAGGAAAAGATGATACGACAGCTATTAAGCGCGCCGTACAAGCAGATACTATAGAAACAAATGGATCTGCTATATCTGAAGAGACATTGAAACGGATTCAGCATGCACAGGAGAAACGTGGAGTTATTGTATTTACGGATCCTGATTATCCAGGACGTCGCATACGTGCCATTATTGAAGAGCGTGTTCAAGGGGTCAAGCATGCTTTTTTACCGAAAGCGAAAACAATTGCGAAGAATGGCAAGGGATTAGGAATTGAACATGCAGCAGACGTCGATATTCGGGAAGCGCTACGACTTGTCTATACCCCTAATCTGGATGTACCAAACGAAGATGATATAACACTAGAGGATTTAATGACAGCTCGTTTAATTGGACATCCGCAGGCAAAGCATCGTCGTGATCGTCTCGGTGAATTATTAAATATAGGTGCTACAAATGGTAAGCAGCTCCATAAAAGATTGAAGATGTTTCAAATTACAGAAAAACAATTTGGTGCCGCAGTTGCACAGCTAGATCAGGAGGAAAATGATGCATAAGGATATAGCAACACCAATTCGAACGCAGGAAATTTTAAGAAAATATGGATTCTCATTTAAAAAAAGTTTAGGACAGAACTTTTTAATTGATCCAAATATATTAAGAAATATAGTTAGCCATGCCAACTTAACAGAAAATAGTGGGGCAATTGAAGTTGGTCCAGGTATTGGGGCATTAACTGAACATTTAGCGAGAAGTGCTAAAAAGGTCGTTTCCTTTGAAATCGACCAACGACTATTACCTGTGTTAGAGGATACACTTAGCCCCTACAATAATGTGTCTATTGTCCATTCTGACATTCTAAAGGCTGATGTTGCTAAAGTGATTGCAGAGGAAATGCCAGGAATTGAAGATATTATGGTTGTGGCCAATTTACCGTATTACGTAACTACACCAATTTTAATGAAATTATTGAATGATCGATTGCCGATTCGTGGTTTCGTTGTCATGATGCAAAAAGAGGTGGCAGATCGTATAACGGCTAAACCAGGAACGAAGGAATATGGTTCATTGTCGATTGCGATCCAGTATTACGTAAAGGCAGAAATTGCTATGACAGTACCTAAGACGGTTTTCATGCCACAGCCTAACGTCGACTCAGCAGTCATTCGCCTTATTAAGCATGATGAGCCGCCAGTAAAGGTTATTAACGAGGATTTTCTTTTTGTCGTGACGCGTGCCTCTTTCGTACAGCGTAGAAAAACGATTTATAATAACCTACAATCTGGTTTGCCTAATGGTAAAGCACAAAAGGACTTCATACTAGAAGCTTTAGCTGTTGCTAGTATCGAACCAACCCGCCGTGGTGAAACTTTAACGATTCAAGAGTTTGGAAAATTAGCGGATGCGCTATATCCTGTATTTGCAAAGTAAAAAATTTTGTTAACATTTTTTTCTTAGATGTAAAAAAATATATGTTTTTTATAAAAAATAAGTTGACAAGATTTATGAGGTGCTGATAAAATATTATATTTTGTTGACATTTTTGGGCGATTCGCTTATACTAGTTATTAGTGAGGTGTAAGCGAAAATGCCAAAAACTTTAGCGGACATTAAAAAGTCGTTGGATTGTCATTTGGGTAAACGTTTGCAATTAAAAGCAAACGGTGGTCGCAAGAAAACGGTTGAGTGTGCAGGGATATTACGTGAGACATATCGCGCCATCTTTGTAGTTGAACTTGACCAAGAAGACAATACGTGTAAGCGCGTATCGTATAGTTACACAGATATTTTAACTGAAGCAGTAGAGATTACATTTTTAGACGAAGCAAAGGCTGCTGTCGCAAAATAGTTTCTAGTACTTATTTCTATATTTTTGAAACACTCATGTATGTTAAAAACTACATGAGTGTTTTGCGTTTTCACGGGGCATACTAATGTGGTCAGTTGTTAAAGGAGGAGTTTATATGCCTAGAAAGGGTATCATGTCACCTCGATTAAAAGAAGAGATCGCAAAAGAACTTGGATTTTATGATGTTGTGCAAAAGGAAGGCTGGGGCGGCATAAAAGCTCGAGATGCTGGTAATATGGTCAAACGTGCCATTGAAATGGCTGAAAGAGCAAGTAATGAGCAAGAGCGTAAGTAGACTATTTCAAATAAAATAGACGACTTATTAAGTTTCATTCAGCAAGGATGAAAATCCTTACTGACACAACAAATACAGCTGACGAGAGAGAACCGTTACTCCAAACAGGGTATACGGTTCTTTTTTTCCATTTTCGTAATCTCAATATGGTAAAATAAAATGAATAATCTTGTGCGAAAAAGGAATTGTTTATATGTGTTGCTATAAGGGAGGAAGAAAGATGCTTTATGTAAAGGCGCCTGCAAAAATTAATTTAACATTAGATGTACTTTATAAAAGACCTGATAATTTTCACGAAGTAGAGATGGTTATGACAACCGTCGATTTAGCTGATCGTATCAGTCTTGAATCTCGAGAAGATGGTGTGATCCAAATAATTTCAACGGATAATTTTGTACCCAACGATCATCGTAATTTTGCTTATCAGGCAGCGCGTCTCATTAAAGATACATATGGCATTAAACAAGGTGTATCCATTACTATTGAAAAAGAAATCCCTATTGCTGCCGGCCTTGCTGGTGGTAGTAGTGATGCAGCTGCTACACTTAAGGGTCTAAATGAGCTTTGGAATTTAGGGTTATCTATAGATGAATTGGCTGAACTAGGTGCTAAAATCGGTTCAGATGTATCATTTTGTGTCTATGGTGGCACGGCACTAGCCACAGGACGAGGAGAAAAAATAAAGGAAATTCCTGCCCCGCCTAACTGCTGGGTAGTATTAGCAAAACCTAAAATCGGCGTATCCACTGCTGAAGTATATGGAGGTCTTAAGGTAGAAGGGCTGGAGCATCCCAATACGAAGCAAATGATACAGGCTATTGAAACGAAGGATTATGAACTATTATGTTCTTCTTTAGGAAATGTTTTAGAAACTGTAACATTTAAGCTACATCCAGAGGTCGTGATGTTAAAGGAACAAATGAAACGCTTTGGTGCAGATGCTACATTAATGAGTGGAAGCGGTCCGACTGTTTTTGGGCTAGTGGATAGTGAAGCTCGTGTCAGTCGTATTTATAATGGTTTACGTGGGTTTTGTGAGGAAGTTTATGCAGTAAGAATACTAGGTGAGCGAAATACGCTTGCTTAGAAACGCAAATTTGTGTTAATTTTACCTATAAATATTCGTGTTTAGGAGAGGGTCGCATGAAATGGAAACGTAGTGAACGACTAGTTGATATGACGTACTATTTACTAGAGCATCCACATCAGCTGATCCCGCTAACTTATTTTTCAGAACTATATCAATCTGCGAAGTCATCCATTAGTGAGGATTTAACGATTGTAAAAGAAACTTTCGAAGAAAAAGGAATCGGGTTATTGATGACAGTGCCGGGTGCTGCAGGAGGAGTGAAATATATTCCCAAAATGTCCGAGCCAGAGGTGCGTTCAGTTATTCAGGATTTAAAGGCAGAGCTTGAGCATTCAGATCGCTTATTGCCTGGTGGTTACTTGTTTATGACAGATTTACTAGGGAACCCAGATTTAATTAACCGAGTAGGGAAGGTTTTTGCTTCTGCTTTTGCAGATCAACAGATCGATGTCATCATGACAGTAGCAACGAAGGGTATATCTATAGCACATGCCATTGCTAGACATTTAAATGTGCCAGTAGTTGTTGTGCGAAGAGATAGTAAGGTAACAGAAGGTTCTACTGTAAGTATTAATTATGTGTCTGGTTCTTCCAGAAGAATTCAGACAATGGTATTATCAAAAAGAAGCATGAAGAGTGGTCAGCGGGTCTTGATTACCGATGATTTTATGAAAGTCGGCGGTACTATGAATGGCATGAAAAATTTATTAGAAGAATTTGATTGTCAATTAGCGGGGATTGCAGTGCTTGTTGAGGCTGAACATGCGGACGAAACGTTAGTAGACGATTACTATTCACTTGTAAAGCTTCATGAAGTGAATGAAAAAGATCGAACAATTGCATTAAGTGAAGGTAACTATTTTTCTAAAAGGGGATATGACAAATGAAAGTAGTAGCAACATCAAATGCACCAGCAGCAATTGGGCCATATTCGCAAGGGATTATTGTGAACGGTATATTTTATAGTTCTGGACAAATTCCATTAACAGCTACAGGTGAATTAGTGGAAGGCGATATTACTGTACAAACAAATCAGGTATTCGCCAATGTAAAAGCAGTATTAGAAGCAGCGGGATCATCTTTAGAAAATGTTGTAAAGACTACAGTGTTTATGAAGGATATGAACGACTTTGTTGCAATGAATGAAGTCTATGCAAGCCATTTTGGGGAGCATAAGCCTGCACGTTCTGCTGTAGAGGTAGCTCGACTTCCAAAAGACGTAAAAGTAGAAATTGAAGTTATTGCTATTGTTAAATAAAGAATAAATGAATGAAGCCCACTATGAAGAGCGTTTGTTCTGTTTAGGGGGCTTTTTTTTATCGGTGACAAACAATTGTCAAAATTTCCGTAAATAAGAAAAAATATTATCCTCTAAAGTATTCAAATTTTTTAGAAAATTTGATAGACTATAAAAAGGAAAATATTCGGTAATTAAGAATATGATAATTTTATTTAGGCATCCAAGAGAGAGGTGGTGAGAAAATGGAAGTTACTGATGTGAGATTACGTCGGGTACAGACGGATGGTCGCATGCGTGCGATTGCTTCCATTACACTTGACAATGAGTTTGTTGTTCACGATATTCGTGTAATTGATGGAAATACTGGATTGTTCGTAGCAATGCCAAGTAAACGAACACCAGATGGTGAATTTAGGGATATCGCTCATCCAATTAATTCTGACACTCGTAATAAAATTCAAGAGATTATTTTAAGCGCCTATCATAACTCTAGTGAATTAGAGGAAACGGGTGAAGAAGTAGAATTAGAGGGCATTGGTGTTTAGTTAAAAGGTAATAACTAACTATTTAAGAAGTAGTTACAATTTATAGTTGATTTTATTGGTAAAAAATTTTAAGAACTCTTCAAATTTTGAAGAGTTCTTTTTATTTTGATAAAAAGAGAAAACCAACAGTTTTAGGATATACTTCATGACATTCGAGCAGAAGGTGCAGTGGATTTTGGAATTCATCTTTTTGTCAACTCTACATGCCTTGAAAATAGATGAATTATGCTATATAGTCATAAGAGAAAATGAGCGTATTGGAGGACTTACAGATGAGCAATATTTTTGCTGTCATTTTGGCTGCAGGTCAAGGTACACGTATGAAGTCCAAATTATATAAAGTGCTCCATCCAGTTTGTGGGAAACCGATGGTACAACATGTGGTGGATCATATTCAAACGTTAGATGTGAATCGCATTGTAACGGTTGTTGGACATGGTGCAGAAAAAGTGCAACAACAGCTTGGAGATAAAAGTGAGTATGTTCTTCAAGCCGAACAGTTAGGGACAGCACATGCTGTTCAACAAGCTGAGGGAATTCTAGGGAATGAAGAAGGAACAACTTTAGTTGTTTGTGGTGACACACCGCTAATTCGTCCCGAAACTATGCAGGCTCTATTTGAGCATCATCAGGCAAAGAATGCTAAAGCAACAATTTTAACTGCAATTGCGGAAAATCCAACTGGCTATGGCCGTATTTTACGTAGCGAGAACGGGCAAGTAGAGCAAATTGTTGAACAAAAGGATGCTTCAGCAGCACAGCAATTAGTAAAAGAAATAAACACGGGCACATACTGCTTTGATAACAAGTTGTTATTTGAAACTTTGAAATTAGTGAAAAATGACAACGCTCAAGGTGAATACTATTTACCGGATGTTATTGAAATTCTACAAAAGCAAGGTGATATTGTAGAAGCATATGTGACAGATGATTTTGAAGAAACGCTTGGTGTCAATGACCGTGTTGCTTTATCACAGGCAGAGACATTAATGCGTGCGAGAATTAATGAAAAGCATATGCGTAATGGTGTGACAATTATTCACCCTGAAACGACATATATTAGCGCGGAAGCTGTTATTGGAAGTGATACTGTCATTCAACCTGGTTGTATGATAGAAGGAGCCACTGTAATCGGAGAAGATTGCAATATTGGCCCAAATACTCAAATTGCAGATAGCCGAATTGGAGATCGTACAACGGTGCATTCTTCTGTTGTGCGTGAAAGCGCTATTGCGGAAGATGCAGCCGTTGGACCATTTGCTCATATTCGACCACTTTCAGACATCGGTAGCCATGTGAAAATTGGTAACTTTGTAGAAGTGAAGAAAAGCAAGCTAGGTAATGACACAAAAGTATCGCACTTAAGTTATATTGGTGACGCTGAGATTGGCAGTAACGTCAATATTGGCTGCGGTTCCATTACAGTTAACTATGATGGGAAAAATAAGTACAAAACAATTATTGAAGATGATGTATTTGTAGGATGTAATACTAACTTAGTAGCGCCAGTAAAAGTTGGAAAAGGTTCATTTATTGCAGCAGGTTCTACAATTACAAAAGAAGTACCTGAAGATGCACTTGCAATAGCTCGTGCAAGACAAGAAAACAAACCTAATTATGTAAGCAAATTAAATTTAAAATAATTATCAACTAAACAGGAGGCCATCATGCCGTATCATTATGCAAACTCACAATTAAAAATATTTTCTCTAAACTCAAATAACCCATTAGCTCAAGAAATTGCGCAAGAAATGGGTGTAGAATTAGGGAAATCTTCTGTTAAGCACTTCAGCGATGGAGAAGTTCAAATTAGCATTGAAGAAAGTATTCGTGGTTGTGATGTGTTTATCGTGCAGTCAACTTCTGCACCAGTAAATGAACATTTAATGGAGCTTTTAATTATGGTAGATGCAGTTAAACGTGCATCTGCTCGTACAGTAAACGTCGTAATGCCTTATTATGGTTATGCACGCCAAGATCGTAAAGCAAAAGCGCGCGAACCAATTACAGCTAAATTAGTGGCAAACCTACTTGAAACAGCTGGTGCAACACGAGTGATCGTATTAGATTTACATGCACCTCAAATTCAAGGTTTCTTCGATATCTTAATCGACCACTTAATGGCAGTACCATTATTATCAGATTACTTTAAATCTAAAGGTATTCCTGAAGATCAAATCGTGGTTGTTTCACCAGACCATGGTGGGGTAACACGTGCTCGTAAAATGGCGGAACGTTTAAAAGCACCAATTGCAATTATTGACAAGCGACGTCCAAAACCAAATGTTGCGGAAGTTATGAACATTGTGGGTAATGTTGATGGTAAAGTGGCAATCTTGATTGATGATATTATTGACACTGCAGGTACAATTACGATCGGTGCAGATGCATTACGTGCAGCGGGTGCAAAAGAAGTATATGCTTGCTGTTCTCACCCTGTACTATCTGGTCCAGCAATTGAGCGTATTGAAAACTCTTCAATTAAAGAATTAGTCGTGACAAATACAATTCAGCTTGCGGAAGATAAAAAATCTCCAAAAATTACAGAGCTTTCTGTAGCTAAATTAATGGCTGATGCAATTTCTCGCGTGTACGAAAACAAATCTGTAAGTACTCTCTTCGATTAATCATAAAGATATTATATAAAGGGCAAATCTATCTTTTAGATGGATTTGCCCTTTTTTCTTTAATTTAATCAAGGGAAAGAGTGTATTATGTGTGAATCTCCTAATAAAGGGGTATAATAGTAAATGTGTCTTCATAATATTTACACTACTTTAAAAAATAGAGGTAAATATTATTATAGCCTTAAACAACATAGTCACAAAAATGCTGAGTGGCTGATTTGTTGATAAGGCGTAAATAATTTTCTTGGAAGGGGAATAAAGAGGTATGAGTACAGTATTAAGTGTTACAAAGCGCGAAACTGGGCATCGTTCGACATTAACCCAACTTAGAAAAGGGGGAGCCATTCCTGCAGTTATTTACGGCTATAAGTTAGATTCAACCCCAATTTCTATTTCTGCAAAAGAATTTAAGAAATCCATTCAAAAAAATGGGCAAAACAGTGTGTTTTCATTAGATTTAGAGGGGAAAAAAGTGAATGTAGTTGTATCAGAAGTACAGCAATGTTCATTAAAAGATGAAGTTAATCATGTAGACTTTTTAGCGATTAATATGGCGGAGGAATTAGAGGCTGATGTGCCAATTAAATTAATTGGTCAGTCAGTTGGAGTGAGTGAAGGCGGTATTTTAATGCAGCCTAACTTAGAATTAAAAGTGAAGGTTAAACCAGCTGAACTACCTGATTCCATTGAAGTCGATATCTCATCACTGAAAGTAGGGGAATCTCTGACAGTGGCGGAGATTCGAAATCAAACGCCTATAGAAATTATTAGTGAAAATGATTACCTATTAGTAACCATTGTTGCCCCTGTTTCTGCTGAGCAAGAAGAAGTTACTGCTAGTGTAGAAGAAGAGCAAGTGTAAAATAAATTATTTATCAGGCTAGTAAGAAAGCTAAAAACTTTCTTACTAGCTTTTTTTGTAAGGTTAAAATGGGATTTAGCAATTGTTCAAAATGCTTTCTAGGCATGTGATATGGTAAAATAATGACTATTAGATTTGAAAGAAGAGAGGTACTTATGAAAATTATCGTTGGCTTAGGAAACCCAGGTAAACCGTATGAGCACACTAGACATAATATTGGTTTTGATGTGATTGATGCGTTAGCAGAAAAATGGGGAACACCTTTAACAAATTCTAAATTTAATGGAATGTACACAACTGTTCATCGACCTGAGGGAAAGGTTCTACTTGTTAAGCCTTTAACATATATGAATTTATCAGGGGAATGTGTAGGTCCCTTAATGGATTATTTTGATATTGATGTGGAAGATCTAATTGTTATATACGATGACTTAGATTTGGAAACTGGAAAATTACGCTTGCGCCAAAAAGGAAGTGCAGGTGGCCATAATGGCATTAAATCCTTAATTCAACATTTAGGTACGCAGGAATTTAATCGAATCCGAGTAGGCATTAGTCGTCCACCAGCTGGCATGAAGGTTGCAGACTATGTATTAGCAAAGTTTTCAAAGGAAGATCAGGTTTATATGAAAGAAGCCATTGAAAAGTCTGTAAACGCTGTAGAAGTATCTCTTTCAAAGCCGTTTCTTGATGTGATGAATCATTTTAACAAGTAAAGTCGAGAATTTAGTTAAAATTGGATACAAAAGTCTAAGTTAAGCTCATGCATATATGGATAAGTCTTGCCTTTTAGAAAAAATTAATTCGCCAATTTTTAAGTTCATATAATGCTGAAGACACGAAGATAGTGCATAATCTGATTTATAAATGTCTATACTTTAAGTAGAAAGTTGCTTAAAGGAGGATGATTTGGAGATGTCAGTTCGCTATCGATGTCGGCATTGTGAAGTAGAAATAGGGACACTACCATTTGATGCAGATGATACAATTCGAAAACTACATATTTTCGAATTGGGAGAAGCCGATGATTATGTTGAGAAAGATCAACATGGACATACGACTGTGCACTGTATTTGTGAGCAATGTGAGGATTCGCTGAGACAATATCCAGATTATCATGCACTCAATAAATGGATTCAATAATTGGAAGGATGCTTTGACACACTTCATGTGTGTTCAAGGCTTTTTCCATTTCGTAAAATGGCTAATAAAAATATATAAACTAGCACTAGAATACTAGTAATGACAAATAGAATTTTTATGCTGAAAGGAGCTTTTGACTGTGGAAGTTTTACGACAGCTTGTGTCGCGAGATAAACATATTACATCATTTTTACAGGAGATTCAGAGCGGTCAAACTGCATCACAGCTTATTACAGGTTTAACTGGAAGCGCACGTCCCGTAATGGTTGATGCGTTATTTGAATATGTAAAGAAGCCGATATACATTGTGTCTCCTAATCTACTGCAGGCACAAAGAATGGTGGATGAGCTTGCTGGACTTTTAGGTGAAGAAAATGTTCACTATTACCCAGCGGACGAATTTATTGCTGCAGATCTTTCTGTGGCTTCTCCAGAATTACGAGCGGAGCGAATCGCAACGCTTGATTGCTTAGCTAGAGGCGAGAAAGCTGTTTACGTGATCCCTGTTGCAGGTTTAAGGAAGATCATGCAGCCGAAGGAACATTGGCTACACTACTTTTTACAAACAACTGTGGGCGATGAAATTGAAGTGGATGCATGGCTACAAACATTAGTTGAAATGGGCTATGTCCGGAATTCCATGGTGACTACTCCTGGCGAATTCGCCTTACGTGGAGGCATACTTGATATTTATCCACCGTATTTAGAATCACCTATTCGGATTGAATTATTTGATACTGAAGTAGATTCTATAAGAACATTTTCGGCAGATGACCAACGTTCTATTGATAAATTACAAAAAATTCGTATACTTCCTGCTTCTGAGGTTATTCTTACAAAATCAGAAAGACAGAACTTGGCAGGCCGTTTAGAAAAAGCCTTAGCCACAAGCCTAAAGAAAGTTAAAAAGCAGGAAACAAAAGAACTCCTTTATCAGCATATTCAGTATGATATTGAATTGCTACAACAAGGAAATCTTCCTGACTATGTCAATAAATATGGGTCATTACTATACGAAAAAACGGCTTTTTTAGGTGACTATTTTGCACGAGATGGAATTGTTCTGTTTGATGAGCTTGGACGTATCCAGGAAGTTATGGACGCCTGGGAACGTGAAGAAGAGGAATGGTTTTTATCTTTAATTGAAGAAGGGAAAATGGTTCATGATGTTAAACCAGCCTTCACATTAAAGGAAATAGTGGCAATGTTGTCACAACAAAAGCTTTCCTTTTCATTATTTTCACGTACATTTTCGGGAATAACGTTTAATAAGACGACTAACTTTTCTTGCAAGCCCATGCAACAATTTCACGGACAAATGGCATTGCTACAAAGTGAGATTGAACGCTGGTTACTGGGCAAATTTACAGTACTCATCGTAGCCAGAGATAAAGAGCGTGTGAAACGTGTTCAGCAAATGCTAGAAGAGTATGATATCCATGCAGCAATAGGTGAGCCTACAGAGCCTGGAATTTATATTGTCGATGGAGCATTGTCAAGTGGTTTCGAATTACCGCTCCAACGTATGGCCATTGTAACAGAGGATGAACTATTTAAGCAGCAGGCAAAGAAAAAAGCACGTACGCAAAAAATGACGAATGCTGAACGTATTAAAAGTTATACGGAAATTAAACCTGGTGATTATGTTGTTCACGTTCACCACGGAATAGGGAAATATATTGGTGTAGAAACGTTAGAGGTAAATGGAACACATAAGGATTACTTGCATATTCGTTATCGTGCAGACGATAAATTATATGTACCTGTCGAGCAAATAGACTTAATCCAAAAGTATGTGGCATCAGAAGACCGAGAGCCGAAGCTACATAAATTAGGTGGCGCAGAGTGGAAAAAAGCTAAAGCTAAGGTATCATCAGCTGTACAGGATATTGCAGATGATCTAATTAAGCTTTATGCGAAACGAGAAGCTGAAAAAGGGCATGCTTTTACACCTGATAATGATGATCAGCGTAACTTTGAGGCAATGTTCGCCTATGAAGAAACTGAGGATCAGCTACGTTCTATTATTGAAGTAAAAAGGGATATGGAACGTGAACGTCCTATGGATCGCCTAGTTTGTGGTGACGTAGGTTATGGTAAAACAGAAGTGGCTATTCGTGCTGCATTTAAAGCTATTCAAGATGGCAAACAGGTTGCCTTTCTTGTCCCTACAACTATTTTAGCTCAGCAACATTATGAAACAATTCGTGAACGTTTCCAGGACTTTGCTATTAATGTAGGATTGCTATCACGCTTTAGGTCAAAGAAAGAGCAAACAGCTACATTAAAAGGGTTAAAAGAAGGGCAAGTCGATATAGTTATCGGGACACACAGAATCTTATCAAAGGATTTATTATTCCAGGACCTTGGTTTATTAATTGTTGATGAAGAACAACGTTTTGGAGTAACGCATAAAGAAAAAATTAAGCAGTTAAAAACAAATGTCGATGTGTTAACGTTAACAGCCACACCAATTCCGAGAACACTCCATATGTCAATGGTAGGTGTCCGAGATTTGTCTGTTATTGAAACACCACCTGCCAATCGATTCCCTGTTCAAACATATGTGATGGAACATAGTGGAGCCCTAGTACGAGAGGCTATCGAAAGAGAGATGGCACGTGGCGGACAAGTGTTTTACTTATATAACCGAGTAGAAGATATGGCTAGAAAAGTTGAGGAAATTCAAGTGCTCGTTCCGGAGGCGCGAATAGGTCATGCACATGGGAAAATGTCAGAGTCGGAATTAGAATCAGTCATATTATCCTTTTTAGAAGGAGACTATGATGTACTTGTGACAACGACTATTATTGAGACTGGTGTTGATATTCCCAATGTCAATACTTTAATTGTTCACGATGCTGATCGAATGGGCTTAGCTCAGCTCTATCAATTGCGTGGCCGCGTTGGGCGTTCTAACAGGGTAGCCTATGCCTATTTCATGTACCAGCGTGATAAAGTTTTGACAGATGTTGCCGAGCAAAGATTACAGGCTATTAAAGAATTTACGGAGCTGGGGTCAGGCTTTAAAATTGCTATGAGAGATTTATCTATTCGAGGCGCGGGGAATTTACTTGGAGCGCAACAGCACGGCTTTATTGATTCAGTTGGTTTTGATTTATATTCACAAATGCTCCAAGAGGCAATTGAAGAGCGTCAAACAGGTGTGAAAAAAGAAGAAAAACCTGAGATTGAAATTTTATTAAGTGTCGATGCGTATATTCCTGATGCCTATATCCCTGATGGATACCAAAAAATTCAAATGTATAAACGCATTAAAGCGATGGATCTGGCGGAAGAGTATGGTGAAATCATGGAGGAATTAGAAGATCGATTTGGTGATCTTCCAATTGAAACAGAGCGTCTACTTCGTGTAGCGCGAATGAAAGTATGGGGATTAGGTGCAGGAGTAGTCTCTGTAAAGGAGAAGCAGAAACTTATAACAATCATGCTGTCTGAGCAGGGGACAGCAAACGTTGATGGTAGTAAAATTATTGAAGAGTCCATGAAATTTGAACGTGCTGTTGGTTTTGGTATGGATGGCATGCAATTAAAATTAACGATTGATGAGCGGAAGTGTGGAAAACATCAACCCTTCGACATTTTGGAAGAGCTGATGCAAATTATTGATCAAGCAAAGAAGCTATAGTAAAGAGGCCGTCCTATCTTTTGAAGAAAAGATAAGACGGCCTTTTTTCTTTAAATTTTAATAAATTAATTATAGAAACTTATTCCTTGGGTACTCTAATAACGAGTTGATTGGTGTAATGCAAGTTTTTTGAAAAAAATTGATGGTTGTGAAATCCTTTTTCTTCAGTTTTTGCATAGATTTCTTAAATAAAAACCATACTATAGTTGAATAAAAAATTTTATTGTAGCGAAAGCGAGGCATTAGAATGAAGGCAACAGGAATTGTTCGTCGTATTGATGATTTAGGGCGTGTAGTTATTCCAAAAGAAATTCGTAGGACGCTACGTATTCGTGAAGGCGACCCTCTTGAAATTTATACGGACCGTGAAGGTGAAGTCATATTAAAAAAATATTCTCCGATTAACGATTTAGGAGAATTTGCAAGAGAATATGTTGAAACATTATATGAAACATTAGGAACACCAGCATTTGTTACTGACCGTGATGAAGTGATTGCCGTAGCAGGGATTGGTAAAAAAGAATATATCAATCGTCGTATTACGTCCTTTGCAGAAGGCTTCATGGAAGAGCGCTCTACAAAGATTGAAAAAATGGAGACATCCATTGAAATTGTTCCTGGACAATATGAGCAAGTAAAATCATATTGTGCAACACCTATTATGGTGAATGGTGACCCAATTGGTTGCATTATAGTATTGTCTAAAGTGCATTTTGTTGGTGAGGTAGAAGTGAAAGTAGTGGAAACGGCTGCAAACTTCTTAGCGAAACAAATGAATAGCTGATGCATGTAAAAGTTATTGCGGTGACCTTTTAGGCCGAGTAATAACTTTTTTTGCGTACATAAATATGGGTCAAAGTAGGAACTGTATTGTTGCTTGGCGCGTCAAACTTTTTAGATATGCTATACTATTGGCATTGTTAAGAAGGAAAGAGGGCAATTTATGTCTCAACGTTTTGGTATGAAAAGCTACATGAAGGGAGCAGCCTTATTGACAATTGCTGCACTTATAGTAAAAGTACTTAGTGCAATTTACCGTGTACCTTTTCAAAATCTAGTTGGTGATGAAGGCTTTTATATTTATCAACAGGTATATCCAGTCATTTCAATTTTCGTTGTTTGGACATCTAGTGGCTTTGCTGTAGCCATTTCAAAAATGCTTGCAGATAATGATTGCATAGTTGATACAATAGAACGTAATGAAAAAAGAAGCATTATAATGCGTGTCGTTTTCCGTTATTTGACGGTGCTCTCGTTGTTGTTTTTTGCAGTCTTATTTGGAGGTGCTGAAAAAATAGCCCAGCTGATGGGTGATAATCAACTGGCACCATTGATACGAACAGGCTCCCTTGTAGTATTGGTAATGCCAGCGCTTGCTATTTTGAAAGGCAGTTTTCAATCTAGAGGGATTATGGAGCCTATTGCTTATGCTCAGGTCGTTGAACAGGCGATTAGGGTAACCGTTATTTTAACAGGAACCTTTGTCATTATGACTACCACAAAATCACTATATGCTGCGGGGAAAATGGCCGTTATTGGTACAGTGATAGGGGAAATTACTGCATTTTTATTACTTGCCTATATTTTTTCTAAACGCTTTGGGCTATTCCGTGTGCATTTACGTCTACACAAGGCTAAAAGCTTGCCTATTATTAAAGAAGTTACGTGGCTTAGCTTAAGTGTAAGTATGAGTGGTCTTTTGTTACTTGGCTATCAATTAGTTGATTCCTTTACGATCTATTCGTTATTAATCGATCATGGTATGGACTCTACAGTTGCTAAAGAAACCAAGGGGATTTATGATCGTGGACAGCCGCTAGTACAACTAGGAGTTGTTATCGCATCCTCGTTATCCCTTGCAATTGTTCCACTTGTTGCTCATTTATCGAAAAAACAAGAAGGGCGAAGTGCCATTCCATTTATCCAATTAACGTACAAAGCTTCTATTTTGTTTGGTTGGGCTGCTTCGCTAGGATTAATGCTTGTTATGCCCTATTTAAATGAAATGCTTTTTAAAACCAATGTATTATCCGAAGTATTAATTGTGTATGTATTCCAAATCGTGCCTTTGTCGATTATTCTTACATTTACAGCCATTTTACAAGGCTATGGAAAATTAAAGAAACCAGCCCTATTCTTAATGATAGGGTTTGTGCTAAAAATAATATTAAATGTTCGTTTGATAGGCTGGCTTGGTGTATTAGGAGCAGCTATTGCAAATGATATAGGATTACTATTAACAGCATTCTTGCTTATTGTTTATTTAAAAACAATGACTGGTATTCAATTAGCACCCATCGAATTTTATAAAAAAGTGGGGCTCGCATCAATCAGTATGGCAGTGGTCGTATTGGTATGGTTACAGATGGTGTCGGCTTTTTTAGGCCATTTAGTGTCATCACGTTCAGTAGCGGTGATCGCAGGTTTTACAGCTGTCGGCTTGGGGGCGTTTGTTATGCTTACAATGATTGCGAAGAAACGAGTGTTAGTAGAAAAAGAGTGGTATTTATTACCGTTTGGGCGTAGAATGGCCGTTTACCAACTATGGCTAAATTCAAAGAAGTAGGTGGAAATAGTGAATACTTTAACTATTATTGGTCTAGGTGCAGGGGATTTTAATCAGCTGCAAATGGGCGTTTATAAAAAATTGAAAGCTGCTAAAAAATTATTTGTTCGTACAGTCGATCATCCGGTATTAGAGGAATTAGCGGCAGAAGGTATAACGTTCGAAAGCTTTGACAAAGTATATGAAAAACACGACGCATTTCAGCCAGTATATGCAGAAATTGCAGAATCACTTATAGCAGCTACAGCTATAGAGGATATTATGTACGCGGTACCAGGTCATCCATTAGTTGCAGAACAAACAGTGCAATTACTTATAAAAGCAGCGGATGAGGGAACTTTCAATCTTGTCATAGAAGGTGGACAAAGCTTCTTGGATCCCATATTTGGTGCATTGAAAATTGATCCGATTGAAGGTTTTCAATTGCTGGATGGCACTAGCTTTTCCATGCATGACATCAATATGCGTCAGCATATCTTAATCGCTCAAGTGTATGATACATTTAGTGCTTCAGAAGTGAAGCTAACATTGATGGAGAAATATGAGGACGAGTACCCAGTGACCGTAGTTACGGCTGCGGGATCTTTACAAGAAAAAATTGTTACTGTGCCACTCTATGAACTCGATCAAAGTGTGGAGGTTAATAATTTAACAACAGTCTATGTGCCACCTGTAAGTTCACAGGAAAAGGCTTTAAGAGATTGGACAACATTCCGTACAATAATTGCAACGTTAAGAGGCCCTAATGGCTGTCCATGGGATCAAAAGCAAACTCACGAGTCCTTGAAAAAATATTTACTCGAAGAAGCTCATGAATATTTAGCTGCTGTAGATGCTGAAGATGATTTTGCAATGATTGAGGAACTTGGAGATGTGCTTTTACAGGTTTTCTTACATGCACAAATAGGAGAAGATCAAGGATACTTTACGCTTGAAGATGTTTTAGCTTCTATTAGTGAGAAGATGATTCGTCGTCATCCACATGTCTTTGGAGATGTCGAAGTGGAAGATGCTGATGGTGTTGTAGCCAATTGGGAGGCTATAAAGGCTGAAGAAAAGGGTATTACTGATAAACCATTATTAGACGGGGAATATAGAGCATCCTCTGCGCTACAGACAGCCTTTAACTATCAAAATAGAGCTGCCAAAGTAGGTTTTGACTGGCCAGATGTAGACGGAGCATGGGATAAGTTTGAGGAGGAGTGGCAGGAATTTCGCCATGAGGTGACGAATGGCTCTAGTATATCCAGACTTGATGAATTGGGAGACGTATTATTTACATTAGTGAACTTAGCGCGTTTCTATAAATTATCTCCAGAAGAGGCAATCCTGCATGCCAATGAAAAATTTGCTAGACGATTTGGCTATGTGGAAGTTCAAGTAAAGGCAAGCGGAAAATCATTTACCGACTTTACTTTAGATCAATTAGATAAGTTCTGGAATGAAGCGAAGCAACTGGAAAGGGAGAAAGAACTATGAGATTAGATAAATTTTTAAAAGTTTCACGTTTAATAAAACGTCGTACTTTAGCTAAAGAGGTGGCAGATCAGGGTCGTATCACTATCAATGAGAAGGTAGCGAAAGCTAGCAGCTCAGTAAAAGCAGGGGATGAACTGGCCATCCGATTTGGTCAAAAAATAGTAACAGCACGTGTAGAAGAAATACGTGAAACAGTGAAAAAAGAAGATGCAGCCAAAATGTTTACCATTTTGAAAGAAGAAAGACTTGAAAAAATTGAGCCTGAATTTATAGATGATGAAGAATAAATTTCTTTTTTAGCCTCCTAATGATGTTCCTGCTTCCATTTATGGATGAAAGTAATATACAACTTAAATAAAGTTGTCATGCTTTGACGGTTGTCCGCATAAAGTGAACAGAAGCTAGGACGACTAAAGGAGGAAAAAAATGACGCTACATCAAGAAAGTAATCGTTACACAATTCCATCTGGAGAGCATATTTTAACGATTCGTAATCGTAAAAGAATGGACATGACTTCTGTAAAATCAATTGAACGCTTTGATCAGGAAGAGTTTTTCATTAAGACGTCCCAAGGGCATTTGTTAATCCGTGGAGAGGAACTGCATATCGTTCATTTAGATGTTGACAAAGGATTATTGACACTTGAAGGAACTGTGAAAACTTTACAGTACGACGAGGAGGAAAGTGGCTTCTCGAAGGGTTTCCTTCATAAATTATTTGGATGATTGTTAGTGAACAATTCTTTCAATTAATTGTCATGGTTTTGAGCGGTATAGCAGTTGGTTTCATTATTGATAGCGTAAGGCTTATTGTTTTCTCAACTCCAAAAAGGTCAAGCCTTCGAAAGTGGATGATGATTTTTGAATTACTGACATGGATTCTACTTGGAGGGCTGACATATTATTTATTATTTTGGCTAAAAGACGGCGCATGGCGGGCATACGACCCGCTAGCGCAAATAGCCGGAATTTTTTTGTATCAATCATTTTTTCAAACTATTTTACGTTTCATAGCTAGAGTTTTGGTGAATATTACATGGAGACCCTTCTGGTTCATCGTACGCTTCATCGTCTCTGTTATTCGACATATTTTGCAATTTTTATTAAATATAGTGATGATTGTTATAAGACCTTTTGTCAAAATTTATTCGTATTTGTCCTACACTTTTTTAAAAAAATTACGATATTTGAAGTATAATAAAAAGCAACAATAATTTTCGGAGGTGCGGACATGACAAGACGTCATTCATCAAATGATGAACAACAGAACTTTACAAAGCTTGATAATGACTATGTCCGTAACACGGATAAAGCTATAAATCGCAAGCAGCAGGCACGGAAACGTAAATTGCGTCGTATCGTCTTTTTTGCGATTGTACCAGTCATTATTATCGCCCTTCTCTTAAATGTGCTATCCAACCAAAATGAAACATTAGCGATCAAAGAGAAATCAAAGGAAGAAGCGAAACAGCATCTCTCTGAATTGAAAGAGGAACAGGATACTTTAAATCTAAAAATCAAACAATTACAGGATGATGAGTATATCGCAAAACTATTAAGAAAAGAGTATTACTTGTCTGAAAAAGGTGAGATTATTTTTATAATTCCAGATAAGGAAGATAAAAAAGACGACTGAAAAGCTATGTATTGTTGACACACTTTTTTAGTTATATATAATGAAAAGAGAAGCTTATTGCAGTAAAAAGTTTAATTAAATTGATTACATGGCTCAAAAGAGTCGCTTAATTTTTAAGGAGGAGCATTTTTTTTATGTCAATTGAAGTAGGCAGCAAGGTACAAGGTAAAGTAACAGGAATCACAAATTTTGGAGCATTCGTTGAGCTGCCAGATGGCAAAACAGGCTTAGTTCACATTAGTGAAGTAGCTGACAATTATGTAAAAGATATCAATGAGCATCTAAAAGTTGGAGATGAAGTTGAAGTAAAAGTGATGAATGTTGAAGCGGACGGAAAGATTGGTCTTTCAATCCGTAAAGCAAAGCCTCAAGCTGAGAGACCAGAGCGTCCAGCACGTCCACGTCGCGATAATCGCTCTAACGATCGTAACGACCGCCACCAGCCAAAAGAAAATTTTGAGCAAAAAATGGCACGCTTCTTAAAAGATAGTGATGAACGTCTAGCAACACTTAAACGTGCTACAGAGTCAAAACGCGGAGGTCGCGGAGCTAGAAGAGGGTAGTTTGCTGACTGTTTTAATCGTAGAAAAAGTGTATGATATAGAGCTGGGATTAGCTTTAATAAAAAGCTAATCCCTTTTTTGTGGACTGACCTATAAAGTTGAGGAAGGTCCTCTTTTCTTTTTGATAGGTGTGACTACTTTTTCATCAGCAGGAGCAATGGGTGCTTTTTCTGCTGGATGAATAACCATTTTAACAAGTAAAAGGACTCCATATACGCTCACAGCAAGTCCGCCAAGTAGCAACATTATTTGAACAACAAACGGTAAATTAATAAGTATTGAAATAAGAATAATCATTGAGCCACTTCCACAAATTAAAGCAGCTTTAGTTAATGCGCTCAAGGAAAAAAAACCTCCTAAAAATACAATCTAATATGTAGTATGCCATATTTTATATGTAGCCACATAGTTAAACCTCGTACATATCATAATTGTAGCGTAAAAAATAGGCGTCTCAGAATATCATTCTGAGACGCCTATTTGAGATGACCCCTACGGGATTCGAACCCGTGTTACCGCCGTGAAAGGGCGGTGTCTTAACCACTTGACCAAGGGGCCTACTATGGTGGCGGCCGAGGGGATCGAACCCCCGACCTTACGGGTATGAACCGTACGCTCTAGCCAGCTGAGCTAGGCCGCCAATTTTTTAATGGAGCGGAAGACGAGGTTCGAACTCGCGACCCCCACCTTGGCAAGGTGGTGTTCTACCACTGAACTACTTCCGCATGTCGTTTAAGCAACAAGTTAAATAATACAAGCCATTGGCGCTAGTGTCAAGAAGATTAATAAAAAATATCAAAAAATATATTTTACAATAAAATTCATTAAACAAGATGAGACAGAGTCAGCTATATAAAGATATTTTAGCGGATTTTTTGTTCTTAAGTAGAATTGTATCGCTGTAATGATTGAAAAGAGAGGGGATAGTAGATAGCATGCCTATTCAAGAAGATCTCATGTTAAAAGTTAGACGATACCGATTATATTGTCAGGGACAGATTACTTCATATAGGACCATATTGACAGACAATTGTATAGAAATAATTGCCAATTCACGTATTTATGTATACGTATTCGTCGAAATGTTTATATTTTTTAATGCCAACGTCAGACAATCTTTCCATGCATAATTCTTTATAATAGCCAAAAGTGCGGGAAAGGGGATAATTAAATGACAAGTATTGAATGGTATAATACAGCAAATGTAGACGACCGAAAGTTAGGGATGAAAAAGAAGCAAATCTTCATAGGCTCCCTATTTTTTTTAACATCCTTTTTTTTGGCTCAATCCGTTGTATTTGAAGCAGCAGTACCGTTCTCAGTTCCTTTTTGGGCAATTATTCGAACAAAGTATAGGGAATATGCAAAATTCGTTTTATTTGGAAGTTTGGCAGGCTGTTTTTTCCTGGGCTTTGGACAAGTTATTATTTTAGCATTACAAATCATCATGTATGAATGTATTATGCGTTTCCGTTACTGGCGATTTCCTCAAAGTATTGCCGTCTCTTTAGCTGTATTATTGGTGCAAATTATGTGGCAAGGGGCGATGTATCAGGGCTTACCACCAGTGCTTGTACAATTTTATGTAGGCTGTGAAGCGGCACTAGCTCTAATTATGACCCTATTTATGCAAGTGCTTTTCGTCAACTCGTATGAATGGTTTACGAGTCATTGGACTTACGAGAAGCTTGGGTCAGGGTTAGTAGTGTTTGCTGCTATGCTTACAGGGATGCAAGCAGTTGTGTTTAGCTATTTTTCGCTCCCTATATTTTTATTGCAGCTTTTTATTTGTTTTGGGGCATTAGTTGGAAGTGTACCGTTAGCAACGGTAATTGGAGCGGTTTTAGGAACGCTCATTGGTGTTGCTAAGCTTTCCTTTACCGGTATGCTATCTGTTGCCACTTTAACAGGACTGTGTGCAGGTATGGGGGCTAAAGGTGGTAGATTTGGGGTTGCAATCGGG
This sequence comes from Lysinibacillus sp. UBA5990, assembly GCF_002429815.1. Lineage (NCBI taxonomy): Bacteria > Bacillati > Bacillota > Bacilli > Caryophanales > Bacillaceae > Lysinibacillus > Lysinibacillus sp. UBA5990. The sequence continues at coordinate 19,457 of NZ_DJAY01000008.1, read as the reverse complement.
AGTATCTTACCTAGTGTGTTTTTTTTATTTTATGATGCAACATTGCCATTAGATAGCGTGTATTTTACTTCCATTGTCATTGGAAGCATTCTTTTCCTAACCATCCCTAGAAAATATTCAGATAAGGTGAGGGACAAGCTCTTCCCACAACGGGAAGAAATTTTACTCGCAAGACAAAATTGGTTAACTGAACATGTCACATACAAATTAGAACATTTTCAGCATTTCGTGCAATTTATGAAGGAGCTGGTATTTGATCGTTTTATGACCGCGCCAGTTGAAGAAGCGAAGGAAGTATCCCCGATGAATACATGTTTAAGCTGTTTCCGTTATGATCATTGCTGGGGAGCCCAAAATAATGGGATGGACAAGCTGATGACAGATTGGTTTCATATGAAGGGGGTAGGCAAGGAATCAGCCATTCATCGTGTAGAAGAACAAATTCGGTATAAATGTGTGAAATCGACAAAGATTTTTGAAGAGTTGGATACGGAATTATACAGAGAACGTATTAACGGGCAGTACTTTCATGGTAAAAAAATGATTGCACTACAGCTCCGCGATATGAGTAATCATTTAAACCAATTAATTGCTGAGATGAAGGAGGATACGATTTCTTTTGTAAGTGTTGAAAAGGATATCATTGAACGCTTAAAGGATGCTCATATCGAATGCTTTCAGCTAGATGTACTTAACAATAAACCAGGGGCTAGAAAGATAGTGTGTGCTTTAGCGCCAGCGCGTGTCGACTGGGAGAAAGATACAACATTAGCTGAACGGATGATTTTGCCGATTCTTTACGAAATTTTTAATGAGCCATTTGAAATTGAAAAAGTAGTGGCTTGTGAAATTCCGTTTCGTCATATTCAAATATGCTTTAGATCAGCTATTAGCTTTGAAGTAGAGTATGATATATATAGCATGTCTAAAGATGCGACATTGTATTCCGGGGATTCTCATGCACTTTTCCAATTGCATCCGGGACTTTTTGCTATTTTATTATCTGATGGTATGGGGCAAAGTAAAGAAGCGCAACATGAAAGTAGAAAATTAATACATTTAATGCGAGAGTGTCTCAATTACAATATGAATCCTGAAACTGCAATGCATACATTGCATTATGTTATGTCATTAAAACAACAGGATGATATGTATGCAACCCTTGATTTTGCACTAGTGGATTTACAGCATGGTGATTTATGGTCATGGAAGGCTGGGGGAATGTCGACCTATATTTTGCGTGGGAAGGAAATCATAAAGGTAGAAAGTAATGCAGCACCTGTAGGTTTCTTATCGATTTCTGCGGTTGAGGCTGAAAAAAGAAAGCTGAAAGCAGGGGATGTCATTTTAATGCATTCAGATGGACTGTTTTCTAGTGTTGCCGATTGGGATGAGCAAGAGGAGACCTTTTTAGCTTATGCACAGCAGGTAGCCAGTACAAATAATACTATTCAAGAAAAGTTAACAACGATTATGCAGTCATTCCAAGATTATTTTGAAATAGAAGATGATTGTACTGTACTCATGTTAGAGGTGACACATGTTGTACCGACATGGGCTGTATTTAGACCAGCTCAATATTCTGTGAGCTAATCATTTTTTTGTATTATCGAAAAGGGGAGGAGAAGCGTTTGTCATTTGAATTAAAGGTTAAGACATTTATTGAAAAAGAGCAATTATTACAGCAAGACGACCATCTTCTCATCGCCGTTTCGGGAGGAGTAGATTCTATGGCTTTACTCCATTATTTTGTTCAAACACAAGAGCACTGGAACATTCGTGTGGAAGCAGTACATGTCGACCATATGCTTAGGGGAGAAGCTTCTGCTGAAGATAGAGCATTTGTACAAAAGTATTGTGATGAAAATGACGTTTATTTACATGCCACAGCAATCTCCATACCAACAATACTGGCACAGGAGAATGGAAATACCCAGCTAATATGCCGTAGGGAAAGGTATCGATATTTTAAAGAGGTTTTGTACAAAACGAATGCGAATAAGCTTGTAACTGCACATCATGCGGATGACCAACTGGAGTCAGTATTAATGGCCCTGACAAAAAATGCTACGATGAATAGCATGCAAGGCATACGCCCTCAGCGACATTTTGAAGGAAAATCATTAATTCGTCCGTTTTTAACGGTTACAAAGACTGAAATAGGGGAATATTTACTTAGAGAAGGTTTAAATTATCGAGAGGATGTCAGTAACTCGAAAGATACTTATGTACGAAATCGCTTTAGACATCATGTCGTGCCTTTACTGAAGTTAGAAAATCCGAGAGTGACCGAACAAGTGACCCATTTTACATCGCAATTGCAAGAAGACAATACCTTTTTAATGTCATTAGCCGAAGATGTATTTTCCAAAACCATTAAAAGAAGTAATGAAAATACATATAGCATGGAAATTGAGGCTTTTCAATTGGTACCACTTGCTTTACAAAGGAGGCTCATTTTAATACTATTAAACTATCTTTACAAAGATTCAAATACGATACAAAGTTATGCTTTATTGACTTCAATTTTAAAGCTTTGTGATACGACAGCAGGGTATGCTGAAATTCACTTGCCCGAAAATTTCCTTGCAGTTCGCCGTTACGGAAAATTAATAATTCAGAAGAATAGTTCAACAGAGGATCACGTTTCTTCTGAAAAAATAATTATTTCGGCTGCTAATGGATGGACAACACTGACGCATGGTGAACGCTTATGCGTAGTCAAGTTGCACGATTTATCGTCCGAATTGATGACGGATACTGCACAACTTTTTTATTTTAACGCTAGCAAACTCCACCTTCCGCTCTCTATTCGAGCACGCAAGGATGGAGACAGAATGCTGTTAAAAGGAATGGATCAGCCAAAACGCTTATCTCGCCTTTTTATAGATGAAAAGATTCCTTTAAATGAGCGGAATAGCTGGCCGTTACTGATTTCTCAGTCTGATGAGGTGGTAGCGGTAATTGGTGTGCGTATGGGAATGTTTTTTTCAACCACTCCGCAACCAGACGATGATACAGTGCTCATCGTAGACTAAGGTCTTTGTAAAATATTTCACCGTAATTGGTTGAAGATTTGTTGATACATCACGAGGAGGAATCGATATGTTACAAAATGACATCGAAAAAGTAATGATTACAGAAGAACAATTGCAAGAAAGAATTGCAAATCTAGGTGCACAATTAACAGAGGAATATAAAGATGCATTCCCATTAGCTGTTGGTGTACTTAAAGGAGCAATGCCATTTATGACAGACCTCATGAAACGTTTCGATTCTTTCATTGAGCTAGATTTTATGGATGTTTCTAGTTATGGCAATGCTACCGTGTCATCTGGGGAAGTAAAGATTTTAAAGGATTTAAATACGAGCGTTGAAGGGCGTGACGTATTGATTATCGAGGACATCATCGATAGTGGTTTAACGTTAAGCTATTTAGTAGATTTATTTAAATATCGTAAAGCCAAATCCATTAAAATCGTTACATTACTTGATAAACCATCAGGTCGAAAAGTGAACCTATCGGCAGATTATGTTGGTTTTGAAGTTCCAGACGGCTTTGTGGTTGGATATGGTTTAGATTACGCTGAAAAATATCGTAACCTACCTTATATTGGTATCTTGAAGCCTGAAGTGTATTCATTTTAAGATACAAAACCACCAGCTTTAAAAATTATGGCCTCCAGCGCAGTCATGTGTTTTTCATTATGGTTAACATAATTCGAAATCTTGACACAATGTTCAGCTATTTCGAGTCCATGGAACAGGTACAATTACGCTGGGATGTATTAAGATGGCCTAAAAACTGTTTTGATAATAGCAAAAAATGAACGAAACATTTTTTAAGTAGGGCTTTTCGTTGTATGATGAAATCATGATATGTTAAGATTTTACTTATAATTTTTCTGTTTGTAATGAGGAGGCTGGAGATGAATCGAATATTTCGATATACCATATTCTATCTACTGATTTTCCTAGTGATTATCGGTATTTTTGGTACTTTCAACGGTGGCAATTCACCAACGAAAGAGTTAACTTATCATGAGTTCCAACAAGCTCTAGATAAGAAAGAAATAACAAGTGCTACAATTCAACCTGATAAATCAGTTTATGTCGTGGAAGGTACATTAAAAGGTTATGAAAAGGGTCAAAGCTTTACAGTGAATATCCCTCGCGATAACCAATCATTAATGGATCGCATCGATGAGGCTGCTAAGGAAAAAAATAGTAATATTAAATATTTAGCAGCGCCAGAAACGAGTGGATGGATTCAATTCTTTACAGGGATCATTCCTTTCATTATCATCATTTTCTTGTTCTTCTTCCTAATGAGCCAATCTCAAGGTGGCGGTAATAAAGTGATGAGCTTTGGTAAGAGTAAAGCTAAGCTTTATGATGACCAAAAGAAAAAGGTTCGTTTTACAGATGTAGCAGGTGCTGATGAAGAGAAGGCGGAGCTTGTAGAAGTTGTAGACTTCTTAAAAGACCATCGTAAATTCACAGAGATTGGTGCACGTATTCCAAAAGGTATCTTACTTGTAGGTCCTCCAGGTACAGGTAAAACATTACTTGCACGTGCGGTGGCAGGCGAAGCAGGCGTTCCTTTCTTCTCAATTTCAGGTTCTGACTTCGTAGAAATGTTTGTCGGTGTCGGTGCATCACGTGTTCGAGATCTATTCGAAAATGCGAAGAAAAACGCACCATGCATTATCTTTATAGATGAGATTGATGCAGTTGGTCGTCAACGTGGCGCTGGTCTAGGCGGGGGTCATGACGAGCGTGAACAAACACTGAACCAGTTGTTAGTTGAAATGGATGGTTTCGGGGCAAACGAGGGTATTATTATTATCGCTGCAACAAACAGACCAGATATTTTAGATAAAGCGTTATTACGTCCAGGTCGTTTTGACCGTCAAATTACAGTAGGACATCCTGATGTAAAAGGACGTGAGGCGATTCTTAAGGTACATGCACGTAACAAGCCTTTAGCAGATACAGTTGATTTAGCAGCAGTTGCACAACGTACGCCAGGTTTCTCAGGTGCAGATTTAGAAAACTTACTAAACGAAGCCGCACTTGTAGCAGCTCGTAAAAGTAAACGTACCATCAATATGGCAGATATCGATGAAGCATCTGACCGTGTAATCGCTGGTCCAGCTAAAGCGAGCCGAGTATATTCAGCCAAAGAGAAAAAACTTGTATCCTTCCATGAGGCTGGTCACGTAGTTGTTGGTCTAGAGCTTGATGAAGCGGATACAGTTCACAAAGTAACAATTGTCCCACGCGGTCAAGCGGGTGGATATGCTATTATGTTACCGAAGGAAGAACGTTTCTTTACAACAAGACAAGAGCTTTTAGACCGCATTGCAGGACTGCTTGGTGGTCGCGTAGCTGAAGAAATCGTTCTTGGTGAAGTCTCTACGGGGGCACATAACGACTTCCAAAAGGTTACAAGTATCGCTCGAGCTATGGTTACTGAATATGGAATGAGTGAAAATCTTGGTGCAATGCAATTCGGTTCAAGTCAGGGTGGAAATGTATTCCTTGGCCGCGACTTTAATTCTGACCAAAATTACTCTGATTCAATAGCTTATGAAATTGATAAAGAAATGCAAAAAATTATTGATACGCAATATGAGCGTACAAAACGTATCCTAACAGAGAAACGTGAGTTACTTGATTTAATTGCTAGCACTTTAATGGAGAAAGAAACATTAAATGCACAGGAAATCGAGCATTTACGTGATCATGGTGTTTTACCAGCACCAGAGGCTGTCGAAAAAATTGAGGGGAATAACACTCCGAAAGTGGAAACGAAGCCAACGTTAGATACGATTGGTGAGCCAGTTGTTGAAAAAGAGCTTTTAAGTAAAGAGTCAAACCCAACAACATTAGACCTTGCAAAAGAAGGCAAGGAATCAAATGATACACCTAAGGGTATCGATGAAAAACGTGAATAATTTGGAAAGACTGTTTACTGTAAAATGAGTAAACAGTCTTTTTCTTTGCCTTTTATTATGAAAAAGCATTAGGATATTAGTGGAAGACAGCTACATATGACTCTGCACAAATGGTGGAGACAAGATGTATTTGTAAAGACAAATGGATAGGAGTGTTTTCGCATGGGAACTGTAACGTTAAATAATGGACTTAAAATGCCTTTGGTTGGTTACGGTGTATTTCGTGTTCCAGAAGGAGAGGATCTAGCTGAAGCCGTAAAAACGGCTATTGCGAAAGGTTATCGAAGCATCGATACGGCACAAGTATATCGTAATGAAGAAAGTGTTGGACGAGGGATACGAGCAGCCATAGAAGAAGGTTTGGTTACGCGTGAAGAACTATTTATAACATCTAAAGTTTGGAACGATGGACTTTCCTATGAAGAAACACTTGCCGCTTATGATAGCAGTTTAGAGAAAATAGGATTAGACTATTTGGATCTATATTTAGTACATTGGCCAGGCATTGACACAAATTATTTAGATGTCTATAAGGCACTGGAAAAGATTTATCAAGATGGCCGAGTGCGTTCAATTGGTGTTAGTAACTTTCATGTACATCATTTAGAAAAACTTTTGAAAGAAACTACGGTTATTCCTGTTATTAATCAAATCGAATTCCATCCACATTTAACGCAAGAGGAAGTACGTGCTTATTGTACAGACAAGGACATCCAAGTAGAGGCTTGGTCTCCTTTAATGAACGGCGCCTTATTGGAGGAAGCATTGATTCAAGATTTAGCATCTAAGTATGGCAAAACGCCTGCTCAAATCGTATTACGCTACGATGTACAGCACAACGTTGTAACTATCCCAAAAACGATGACAGCCACTCGTATGGTTGAAAATCTTGATGTTTTTGACTTTACATTAACAGATGGTGAAATGAATCAACTGGATGCTTTAAATGACGGTCTACGCTGTGGTCCAGATCCGGAAAAATTTAATTTCAAATAATTTTTTTAAGGAGCGTCCTAGTTTAGGATGCTCTTTTTTTTAGAAGGTTGGAATACTATTTCCTAGTATAAAAAGTATGGTATCATTTTCTAAAGTGTTTTAACTTCTAGTTTGATGGATAATGTAAGTTGTAACAGTAGGTTGACGAAAGTTACAATAATGATATGGGGGTGTCAACCATGATTTTAGTTTTAGATGCAGGGAATTCTAATATAGTGTTAGGTGTTTATGATGACAACGAACAATTAGCCTTCCATTGGCGTATGGTGACAGACCTTTATAAAACAGAAGATGAATATGCTATGCAAGTTCTTTCATTTTTTAATCATGCAGGCATTTCATTTGAACAAATTACGGGCATTATTATATCCTCAGTTGTGCCACCAATTATGTATTCTTTAGAGGCAATGTGTCAAAAGTATTTTCAAAAAAAACCTCTAATAGTGGGTCCAGGTGTCAAAACGGGCTTGAATATTAAATACGAAAATCCTCGAGAGGTTGGTTCTGACCGTATTGTTAATGCTATAGCGGCTTTAGACTTATATAAATCACCTTGTATTATTGTTGATTTTGGTACAGCAACAACTTATTGTTATTTAAATGAAAAAGGCGACTACATGGGTGGTGCGATTGCGCCAGGTATAACCATTTCGACAGAGGCGCTTTATACTCAGGCTGCTAGATTGCCGCGTATTGAAATATTAAGACCTACACATATTGTAGGAAAAACAACAGTTTCCGCCATGCAGGCCGGAATTTTTTATGGCTTCGTAGGACAAGTTGAAGGCATTGTTAATCGGATGAAGGGACAAAGTAAAGAGGAGCCATTAGTAATTGCTACAGGTGGATTAGCAAATCTAATTGCAGGGGAAACGCAAATTATTGATGTTGTGGATCCGTTTTTAACGTTAAAGGGTTTATATAAACTGTATAAACGTAACCAATAAGAAATGAGGGACATTTCATTTATGAAGGATTATTTAGTTAGAGGTTTAGGATTTAATGGACAGGTTCGTGTATTTGCAGCCCGTACAACAGCCACAGTTGGAGAAGCACAACGTCGTCACGATACATGGCCAGTTGTATCAGCTGCTCTAGGGCGCTCCATGACAGCGGCTGTAATGATGGGTGCTATGTTAAAAGGTGAAGAGAAGATTACAATCAAGATTGAGGGTAATGGTCCGATTGGTCCAATGGTAATCGATAGTAATGCACATGGTGAAGTACGTGGATTTGTCACGAATCCTCATGTTCATTTCGACTTAAACGAACAAGGTAAGTTGGATGTGCGAGCAGGAGTTGGAACAGAAGGAGCTCTAACAATCGTTAAGGATCTTGGATTGCGAGATATGTTTTCGGGCCAAACACCCATTGTTTCAGGTGAAATTGCTGAAGATTTTACTTATTATTTCGCTACATCTGAGCAAGTACCTTCATCGGTTGGTTTAGGTGTATTAGTTAATCCTGACAACACAATTCTTGCTGCAGGAGGATTTATTCTGCAATTAATGCCAGGCTGTGATGAAGAAACAATCAATGAAATCGAACAGCATCTTGCTACAATAGAGCCAGTTTCAAAAATGATTGAAAAAGGTTTTACACCTGAGCAAATATTAGAAGCTGTATTAGGAAATGGACATCTACAAATTTTAGATTCCATGCCAGTTGAATTTAAATGTCAATGTTCAAAAGAGCGGTTTGGTGCAGCAATTTTAGGTCTAGGAATAGCTGAAATTAAAGAAATGATTGAAGAGGACGGCAGTGCAGATGCACAATGTCATTTCTGCTTAGAGACTTATCATTTTTCAAAAGAAGAGTTAGAAGGGTTTATTGATGAGCTCAAATCGTAATAGACGACCATCTGCTACTACAACACCAAACCACCCCCCTTTATTACAGCGCCGTTTAAAAACAAAACCAGCACTGGCTGTCATTGCGGTATTGTTATTAGGTAATATTTTATGGTTCATTGCATGGGCCATCCCAAATAAAAGTCAGGAAATTGGTAGCGATGAACAAGTCGCTGCCATTGACGGGGATGTTATCACGCGACAAGAGTGGATGATTGCTATGGAAGAGCGATATGGTAAAGAAACACTACAAAATTTAGTCAATGAATCTGTAATGGAAAAGGCAGCAAAGACATATAAAATTAAAGTTACTGATCAAGAAATTGATCTCGAATTAGCCTTAATGCGTTCTGCTCAAGATAAATTTGATACAGCGATGCAAAATCTCTCAGCGGAGCAACTACGCCAAAAAATTCGTTCACAACTTATTTTAGATAAGGTACTCACAAAAGATGTGGTGATAAGTGAAGAGAGTATTGAAAAGTACTATGAGGAAAATCAGGGACTATACAATACAAAAACAAGCTATCGTACTAATTTTATTGAGGTTGATGCCAAGAAAGCTGCTGATGAGGCGCTGGGTGAATTAAAAAATGGCTCTGATTTTTCAGTGCTAGCCCGTGAGATTTCCTTAGATAGTGCTTCGGCGAGTTTAGGGGGAGATGTTGGTTTCCTGACGGAAAATCAGGAAAACATGGATCCTGCCATTATTAATGCTGTAAAGTCTACAAAGGCAAATGAGGTAAGTAAAGCTTTTAAGTTAGATAATGGTCATTATGGCATTGTTCAGGTGCAAGAGGTTTTAGAGGGACAATCCTTTACATATGACGATGTGAAAGAACATATCGAGCGTGAATTGGCTTTAGAGCAGTTGCCACAATCTGTTACACCTGAAGCGTTTTGGTCTGAATTTAATGCTACATGGTATTATGGAGAATCTAAAAAAGAAAAATAATAAATGAAAGAATCTGCAAGTTCTTTGCGGGTAGCATGAGTCTAAAAAAACTTGCAGACATATGATGTCATCAGAATTGACCTACCCGACAAATGGTGCAGATTCTTTTTATCTTTGTGCGATGTTTAATTGACTAGTAAATGCGCTATCCATTTTTGACAGTAGATAAATATTCTGAAAATACAAGTTTTATTTATTGACAATCGAATGGAAAAATTGATAAAATACAAAATAAGTAAAACCTATAAAATTAGTAGGGATTGGGAGTGGATTATTAGATGAGTAGATTAGCGAACTCGATAGCTGAATTAGTTGGTAAAACACCAATCGTTAAATTAAATCATGCAACAAGTGAAAATGAAGGTACTGTTTATGTAAAACTAGAATATTTTAATCCAGGAAGCTCAGTGAAAGACCGTTTAGCGTTAGCCATGATTGAAGCGGCAGAAAAAGATGGAACGTTACAACCAGGTGGTACGATTATTGAGCCGACATCTGGTAATACAGGTATTGGTCTTGCGATGATTGCTGCTGCTAAAGGCTATAAAGCAATCTTAGTTATGCCAGAAACAATGAGTTTAGAGCGACGAAACTTACTTCGTGCGTATGGTGCGGAGCTTGTATTGACTCCTGGACCAGCGGGTATGAAAGGTGCTATTGCTAAAGCAGAAGAATTATCTGCAGAGCATGGCTATTTCCTACCACAACAATTCACGAACCCAGCGAATGCTGTTATTCACCGTCTAACTACAGGTCCTGAAATTGTTGAAGCATTTGATGGCTTAACACTAGATGCATTTGTAGCTGGAGTTGGTACTGGTGGTACTATTACAGGTGCAGGTGCCGTATTGAAAGAGAAGTATCCAAATGTTGAAATTATCGCTGTAGAGCCAAAAGATTCACCTGTTCTTTCTGGTGGTCAACCTGGCCCACATAAAATTCAAGGGATTGGAGCAGGGTTTGTGCCGACAGTTTTAGATACAGAAATTTATTCGTCTGTATTCCCTGTTGAAAACGAGGTAGCTTTTGAAGTAGCTCGTAAAGTAGCGCGTGAAGAAGGTATTTTATGTGGTATTTCGTCAGGCGCTGCGATTTATGCTGCAATTGAAGCTGCAAAACGTTTAGGTAAGGGTTCAAATGTCCTTGCTATTGTGCCTTCGAATGGCGAACGTTACCTATCAACACCTCTCTATCAATTTGAAGACTAATATAAGTTAATAGAAAAAGGACTCCTTCATGATAAGGGGTCTTTTTTAGTGCGCTTAGAATTTCATAGAGCCTTATAAAAATATTCGCATCTATGTAATATTCAAGTTAAGATGGAATCACATCAAATGATTTAAAAGGGGAAAGCTAATTTGAAGACAATTTTGACGAAAACAGTAGAGATGGATGCAGATTCATTTTTTTATAGCTATAAAAAGCAAACTGAGACACAAGATTCGCATGTCTTTCTAGAAAGTGGACGTGGTGGTCATTTTACAATAGCTGCTTGGAATCCATTAGCAACTGTACAATCAGTAGAGGACGGACTTTTAGTAAATTGGAGAAATGGCATAAGCCAAGTTTTACCAGGTGAATCTCTTGCGTTATTGGAAGAGCTCGTGGGGGAATATCAGGTTTCCTATAATGCGGAACTTCCAGTTTTTCAGGGGGGGGCCATTGGATTTGTGACATATGATTATGCGCGTAATATTGAAGTGCTTCCCAATACAGCTAAGGATGATCTACAAGTACCAGATATTTATTTTTATTTGTTTGATAGCTGGGCAGTACATGATGTGAAAAACAATACTGTCACGTTAATGAAGCTAGAAGATTGTGTTGTTGACTTAGAAGAGTGGGCTACTAATTGGCAAGTAGCAGCCCAGGATGGACTAGCTACGCGTAAATTTGAAAAGACCAATGCTATAGAAGTAGTCAATGACGAGAGTGAATTGCTTGTGTCATTCGCAGGGACTGACTTTGAGGCGGCGGTGCAGAAAATTCAAACCTATATCGCACAAGGTGATGTGTTTCAGGTGAATTTATCAGTTCGTCAATCTAAAAACTTACATGCGACAGCGATGGATGTATATGAGGCATTAAGAGCCTTTAATCCGTCACCTTACATGGCTTATATGGAAGCCCCTGATTTTGCGGTTGTTTCTGGATCACCTGAGCTTTTAGTTAAACGCCAAGGACAAGAGTTATCGACAAGACCAATTGCGGGAACTCGTCCAAGAGGAAATTCTGAAGAGGAAGATTTAGCATTAGCTCAAGAATTAATTGACAATGATAAAGAACGCGCAGAGCATGTGATGTTAGTAGATTTAGAGCGTAATGATTTAGGGCGTGTATCAACCTATGGAACAGTAGAAGTGGATGAATTTATGGTCATTGAACGCTATTCGCATGTTATGCACATTGTATCGAATGTTCGGGGAGAAATAGCTGAAGACAAGTCAAATGCTGATGTTATCCGTGCAATGTTCCCAGGCGGTACTATTACTGGTGCACCAAAGATACGCACAATGGAAATTATTGAAGAATTAGAGCCTGTAAGACGTGGCTTATACACGGGTTCTATCGGCTGGCTCGGCTATACCGGGGACATGGAGTTTAATATTGTGATTCGGACAGCATTTATAAAAGATGGGGTCGCGCATATTCAGGCAGGAGCAGGTATTGTCATTGATTCTGTTCCAGAAAGAGAATATCAGGAATCTTTAAATAAGGCGAAGGCCATGTGGCAGGCAAAGGCAATGGCGGAGGAGCGAGCAAAATGATTTTAATGATTGATAACTATGATTCATTTATTTATAACATCGTACAATACTTGGGTGAATTTGGTCACGAGGTAATAGTAAAACGAAATGATGTATTAACAATAGAGGACATAGAGCAACTTGCACCTGATATGATAGTTATTTCACCGGGGCCGTGTAGTCCAAATGAGGCGGGTGAAAGTCTGAATATTATCCGATATTTCGCGGGAAATATTCCAATTTTAGGTGTTTGTCTTGGACATCAGGCTATTGCGCAAGTGTTCGGTGGTCAGGTAATACGGGCTGAGCGCCTTATGCATGGGAAGACATCCCCTGTATTACATGCTGAAGTTGGTTTACATAAAGCTATGCCAAACCCATTTCAAGCTACTCGCTATCATTCTCTCATTGTAGAAAAAGAGACGCTACCGACGTGTCTAGAAGTAACCGCTTGGACAGAAGAGGGAGAAATTATGGGGCTTCGTCACAAGGATTATCCAATAGAGGGTGTACAATATCACCCAGAATCTATTATGACTGAGCAAGGTAAACAACTCCTTCGTCAATATATAGAAATGTACGTAGAAGGAGTTAAATAGATGCAGTGTTGGATGAATGGAAGCTATATGGTAGCCGAGGATTTGCGAATTTCCCCTTTTGACCATGGTTTTTTATATGGTTTGGGCTTCTTTGAAACGTTCCGAACATATGAAGGGCAGATATTTGAATGGGATGCACATATGGAAAGATTACAGCAGGCTTTATCCCAATATCGCATTCATTTAACCTATCCTGAAAGTGTATTATTTGAGGTTGTGCAACAATTAAATCAGCAAGCTGGTGGTCAGGATGGTTATTTCCGTCTTAATGTTTCAGCAGGTGAACATAATATTGGTTTGCAGCCAACAGAATACACTCAACCCAATGTCATTATCTTTCGTAAAGAATTACTGGATACACCTCGTGGAACTGAAAAGACAGCTCAGTGGCTTACTACACCACGTAATTCACCTGAACGAGGGGTGCGTGTCAAATCACATCATTATGGCAACAATGTGCTTGGTCGTTTCGAGCTGCCGTCATTGGCACAGCAGGAAGGTTTCTTTTTAACGGAAGCGGGCTATGTTGCAGAAGGTGTGACCTCAAATGTTTTTTGGGTAAAAAATGATATACTATATACGCCTTCTTTGGAAACAGGCATACTACCTGGTATTGTTCGAGCTTGGGTTATAAAGAAAGCTGATGCTCTTGGTCTTGAAGTAAGAGAAGGCTTTTATACGAAGGAAGATTTACGACAAAGTACGGAATGCTTTATTACCAATTCTGTGCAGGAGCTTGTACCGATTATTCATATAGAGAACCAGCAATTATTGGGTAATAAAGGACCTGTATATACGCGTTTACATGATGCATTTGCTCAAGAAGTGGAGCAACGATAAAGGGAGCGTTTGTATGCTAGATAAATATATGAAGCCATTAACGATTAATGGTATTACATTAGACTTTACAAAAGAAACGTTTGTAATGGGTATTTTAAACGTTACACCAGACTCCTTTTCTGATGGAGGAAAGTTCAACAGTGTCGAAGCTGCGGTAGCTCAAGCGAAAAAAATGGTGGCCGATGGAGCTAAAATAATCGACGTTGGCGGAGAATCTACACGTCCTGGTTACGAGCGTATTTCAGATGAAGATGAAATCGCACGTATTGTACCTGTTATTCAAGCTTTATTGAAAGAAGTAGATGCCATTATATCGGTTGATACGTATAAAGCAAATGTAGCACGAGCTGCCATTGAGGCGGGGGCGCATGTGATAAATGATATTTGGGGAGCAAAAGCTGAACCGGAAATTGCACAGGTTGCAGCTGATTTACATGTTCCAATAATTTTAATGCACAATCGTGTAAATATGGAGTATGGTGTTGATTTTTGGTCAACGGCGAAGGCAGATTTAGATGAAAGTATTGCTATCGCACATCAAGCAGGGGTTCCTGATCGTCATATTATCCTAGATCCTGGTATTGGCTTTGCTAAAAACACTGAGCATAATATAGCCATGATGCAACACTTAAAGGATTTAGTGGAACTGGGCTATCCTGTCCTTTTAGCAACATCACGTAAATCCATGATCGGCAATGTCTTGAAGCTACCAGTTGATGAACGTCTTGAAGGTACGGGAGCAACGGTAGTTTATGGAATTGAAAAGGGTTGTCATATGATACGCGTTCATGATGTAAAGGAAATGGCACGTGCAGCGCATATGGCTGATGTGCTAGTAGGGAAACGACTGTATAAGGAGAAGGCATAATGGATTATATTCATTTAAAGGATATGCAGTTTTATGGTTACCATGGGGTATTAGCGGCAGAAACAACTCTTGGTCAACGTTTTCGAGCAAATGTTTCGTTGGCTGTAGATATGACAAAGGCTGGAGAAACGGATGACCTCACTTATACAGTAAATTATGCAGAGGTCTATGCTTTGTGTCGTGATATTGTAGAAGGAGAACCTTTTAAACTTATTGAGGCACTTGCTGTGAAAATAGCAAACGTGATTTTAACAACATACCCTGAAAAAATAAAGGGCGTTCGTGTAGAGCTGATCAAGCCAGACCCACCAATTCATGGCTATTACAAAGAAGTATCTGTTGAAGTAACGAGAGGTGATTTTTAATGAAAGATGTCTATTTATCAATAGGTACAAATATGGGTGAGAGATATGAAAACCTTCAACAAGCTGTTGCTCTCTTAAGAGAGAAGGAGAACATTGAGGTTGTTCGTGTTTCGTCTGTTTATGAAACGGCAGCAGTAGGCTATACAGATCAGGCAGATTTTTTGAATATGGCTGTTCATCTCAAAACCGATGTATCATCTACTGAAATGCTGAAGATTTGCCAATCGATTGAACAAGAATTAGGGCGTGTGCGAGAATTTCGTTGGGGTCCACGAATCATCGACCTTGACATTTTACTTTACAATCACGAAAATATTGAAACAGAGAACCTACTTGTTCCTCATCCAAGAATGTATGAGCGAGCTTTCGTCTTAGTGCCACTGGTAGAGATTACTCCAGCACCTTTCGGCGATCAGCTACAACAAGCACATCATTTATTTCAACAGATGGACTGTGAGAGTGAAGGTATAAGCTTGTGGCAGCCGACTAACGAACCTCTTATAGTGAGTTAGGTTGGCGCTTAATATAATTTTAAATTAAGGATAAATAGGTACATGCCTATATAGGAGGAAGACAACGTTGAGTCAAACAACAGAGAAGCCCTTTCAAATTGGCGATATTGTCATGGACAACCGTGTTGTATTAGCTCCAATGGCAGGGATTTGTAATTCTGCTTTCCGATTAACCGTTAAGGAGTTCGGAGCAGGGCTTGTATATGCTGAAATGATTAGTGATAAGGGCATTGTTCAAAAAAATGAAAAAACATTAGGTATGCTTTATATTAATGAACGTGAAAATCCTTTGTCATTACAAATTTTTGGTGGAGATAAAGAAACATTAGTAGAGGCAGCTAAGTATGTAGATCAAAATACAACCGCTGATATTATTGATATCAATATGGGGTGCCCTGTTAATAAAATCATTAAATGTGAAGCGGGAGCTCGCTTGCTTTTAGATCCTAATAAAGTGTATGAAATGGTAGCCGCTGTGGTGGATGCAGTGAAAAAGCCAATTAGCGTAAAAATGCGAATTGGTTGGGATGATGAGCATATCTTCGCTATTGAAAATGCCCAGGCTGTTGAACGTGCTGGTGCATCAGCGGTAGCAGTTCATGGTCGTACACGTGTACAAATGTACGAAGGGAAGGCGAATTGGGATATCATTCGTCAGGTAAAGGAGAACGTGAAAATCCCTGTTCTTGGTAACGGTGATGTTGAAACGCCGCAGGACGCTAAACGTATGCTAGAAACTACGGGTGTAGATGCAGTGATGATTGGTCGTGCCGCTTTGGGTAACCCATGGATGATTTATCGTACAGTTCAATACCTAGAAACTGGTGAATTAAAGGAAGAACCGAGTGTACGTGAAAAAATGGACGTCTGTCTACTTCACTTTGAACGTCTGCTCCAATTAAAAGGAGAAGGTATAGCAGTTCGTGAAATGCGTAAGCATGCATCGTGGTATTTGAAGGGAATTAGAGGAAATGGTAAAGCACGTAACGCTATTAACCAAACAGAAACGGCAGCAGAGCTGCGCGTGTTATTAAATGGCCTTGTTCAAGAGTATGAAGAATCCGATCCCAATCTCCTGGTCCCTGAAACAAAAGAATTAATTATTTAAGATAAAGATACTGTGAGCGTCTCAAGTTTTGCCAGAGACGCTTTTTTTTGCAGGCTTTAATTTTTAGAATTATTAATTATCTTATCTTGTATTGAAAATAAACTGAAACAGATGATTACAGCATTAAAATTGTGTACAATAGAAATATTATGGACGTAAACGCTATTTATTTAAGGAGTGAAACAAGTGTCAAACATAGAAGAATTAAATGACCAGCTTTTGGTGAGACGCCAAAAAATGACGACTATATTAGAGAACGGACAAGATCCATTTGGTAGCCGTTTTGAGCGTACGCATTTGTCAACAGAAGTAAAGGAACAATTTGCAGATCAAACAAAAGAGCAACTAGAAGAAAATCTGCAAGAGGTTACTATTGCGGGTCGTATAATGACGAAGCGCGGTAAAGGAAAAGCTGGCTTTGCACATATTCAAGATTTGGGTGGCCAAATTCAAATCTACGTTCGTCAAGACCATGTAGGTGAAGAAGCGTATGAATTATTTAAACAAGCTGATTTGGGAGATATCGTAGGTATCCGAGGAAATGTATTCCGCACACAGGTTGGCGAGCTTTCAGTAAAGGCAGAGGAATTCACATTCCTTACAAAAGCGCTACGTCCTATGCCAGAGAAATTCCATGGTTTACAGGATGTTGAGCAACGATATCGTCAACGCTACTTAGATCTTATGACGAATGAAGAAAGCAAATTAACATTTATAGCACGTTCTAAAATTATTCGTGCTATCCGCAACTATCTTGATAACTCTGGATATTTAGAAGTAGAAACACCAATGCTTCATACAATTGCTGGTGGTGCGGCTGCTCGTCCATTTATTACTCATCATAATGCACTTGATATGGAATTATATATGCGAATCGCAATCGAATTGCATTTAAAACGCTTAATTGTGGGTGGTTTAGAAAAGGTTTATGAGATTGGGCGTGTATTCCGAAACGAAGGGATATCTACACGACATAACCCTGAATTTACAATGATTGAGCTCTATGAAGCGTACGCTGACTATCAAGATATCATGTCTCTAACGGAAAACCTTATAGCTCACGTTGCTCAAGAAGTTCTTGGAACGACTACAGTTCAATATGGAGAAGATGAAATTAATCTTGCAGTGGGCTGGAAACGAATTCACATGGTTGATGCCGTAAAAGAAGCAACAGGTGTAGACTTCTGGCAGCCGATGACAAAAGAGCAAGCTCAGGCTCTTGCTAAAGAACATGGAGTAGAAGTGAAAGATGTTCATGAAGTAGGTCATATTATCAATGAATTCTTTGAGCAAAAAATAGAAGAGACACTTGTACAACCTACATTTGTATATGGACACCCAGTGGAAATCTCGCCTCTTGCAAAGAAAAATCCAGAGGACGAGCGTTTCACAGATCGCTTTGAGCTATTTATTGTTCGTCGTGAGCATGCAAATGCCTTCACAGAATTAAATGACCCAATCGATCAACGTCAGCGCTTTGAAGCACAATTAGCAGAGAAAGCAGCTGGTAATGATGAAGCGCATGAAATGGACAATGATTTCATTGAAGCTTTGGAATATGGTATGCCTCCAACTGGTGGGCTAGGTATCGGTATTGACCGATTAATCATGCTATTAACAAACTCACCTTCCATTCGTGATGTATTATTATTCCCGACAATGCGTCATATTACAAAATAGTCGTAGCATCTTTTCTAGCAGTAAGATAAGAATAGAATGAATGAAGAGGAGAATTTGCTGGATAAGGCAATTCTCCTCTTTTTTGTATTAAAAAAATTAAGTTGTTTAAACGTGGATTATATTTAGGTTATACTTTTATAGTTCTATGTTTTATAAATGACAGTAGATAAAAAAGAAGTACTTTTATTGGGGGCATATAATGAATTACAAAATTATTAACAAACAAGTATTTGAACAGGCTCAATTACGTTCTGTATCGGATGTTCCATTTACAGAAGAAGAACTTGAACATGGAATGAAATTAGTAGTTGCCAAAAAAGACGAGAATCTTACTTTACATTTAGTAGAGATTGACGGACATAAGAAGTTCGATGTTCGCTGGGATGATTCTTCTGAAATTTTCAGTGGCTGGTATTCCGCGTGGGATAATTTCCTGTGGTGCTTAAATATAGTTGATCCACAAGATGATGGCTTAAAGTAGTAGCACGAAGCTTGAATGACAAACGATGAGGTTTTTTAGTTGAGTAAGCAGGAGAAAATGAAGCAGATGCTTTAACTCCTGCTTATATGTTTTAGTTTTTGAGTTTTAAAAGAAAGCAATGTGTAGTAAAACAAATCATTTAAGTTAGAACAGAGAATGATATAAAATCTATCTTCTCATAAGTGTATAAAATAGCTTACTAATGCATGTTTTTTCAATAGTATCGTTTTCTGTGAAAAAAACACTTGCGAAGTACCTACGAACATGATAAATTATTACTTGTCGTTAAAACGACGTAAGAACAACACCATCATAAAGATTCAATAAACAAAAAAAGTTGTTGACACTGAAATGTGGTTGTGATAAGATTTAAAAGTTGTCTCTTGTAAACGAAAAAACTTTTTTGAAAAAGTTGTTGACAATGATAGCTGAGTATATTATAATTTAAGAGTTGCTATAAAAAACACGGCAACTAAATGAACCTTGAAAACTGAAC
>NZ_DJAY01000005.1:229737-230047 GCF_002429815.1 Lysinibacillus sp. UBA5990 | reverse complement strand
GAACCAGTAGCTCCTGTAGAACCAGTGAAACCAGCAACCCCGGTAGCGCCGGTAGTGCCAGTAGAACCAGCAACCCCAGTAGAGCCAGTAGCTCCAGTTATACCAGTGGAACCAGTAGGTCCAATATCACCGGTAGCGCCAGTAGAACCAGCAACCCCGGTAGCGCCGGTAGTGCCAGTAGAACCAGTAGAACCAGCAACCCCAGTAGAGCCGGTAGCTCCAGTTATACCAGTGGAACCAGTAGGTCCAATATCACCGGTAGCGCCAGTAGCGCCAGTAGAACCAGTAGCGCCAGTAACCCCAGTGGAAC
>NZ_DJAY01000005.1:0-229540 GCF_002429815.1 Lysinibacillus sp. UBA5990 | reverse complement strand
AGCAACCCCGGTAGCGCCGGTAGCGCCGGTAGAGCCAGTAGAGCCAGTAGAGCCAGTAGAGCCAGTAACCCCAGTGGAACCAGTAAGTCCGGTAGTCCCAGTAGAACCAGTAAGTCCGGTAGCCCCAGTAGGTCCAGTGGAACCAGCAACCCCAGTAGAGCCGGTAGCTCCAGTTATACCAGTGGAACCAGTAGGTCCAATATCACCCGTAGCCCCAGTAGGTCCAGTGGAACCAGCAACACCGGTAGCGCCAGTAACTCCAGTAACGCCAGTAGGTCCAGTAGAACCAGCAACACCAGTAGCTCCTGTTACACCAGTAGCTCCTGTTAACCCAGTAGAACCAGTAACGCCAGTCGAGCCGGTAGAACCAGTAACCCCAGTGGAACCAGCAAGTCCGGTAGGTCCAGTAGCGCCAGTGATACCCGTAACACCAGTAGCGCCCATAATGCCAGTAACCCCTGTAGTGCCTGTCACACCAGTGGAACCAGTAACGCCAGTAGAGCCAGTAGCTCCAGTGATACCGGTAGCTCCAGTAACCCCTGTTACACCAGTAGCCCCAGTAGCCCCAGTAGCCCCAGTAGCCCCAGTAGCCCCAGTAGCCCCAGTAATACCGCCAGTAGGTCCGGTAGGTTTTACAGGCCAAATTGGACAACTTGGAATAGGCCCAGTTCTACAACAACAAGGAAAAGAATTACATTTACTACATACTTGTTTTAGATAATTTCCAAAATGCAAAGTCTCACCTCCCCTCTCAAATATCGTATTCTGAGAAATGATAGAAGAGGTAGACACATAACTATTTAATAATAGTAAATAGAAGATTTGTTAACAAAGCTTGAAGATTTTTAAAGTCCTGCTAAACACTAATAAGTATTCTTTTGTCCTGTTTATTCTAGCAATTAGAATTTTTAGGAATCAGCCTGTTTTTTTAAGGTTTGCTCAAAATACTTTTTATTGTGTAAAACTTTTGCGTCGTTAGGGATAAAGGAACCGGCTAATTCATTGTGTGCGTTTGCGAGTTCGTATTGTTGTAGACGGTCAAATAGAACACAAAGCTGTAGGTGAGGAAGCCAAGTTGAGAAGCTTTTATTTTGAAAAGGAGCGTTAGGATTTTGTTTAATGATAAGTGCTTGTTCGTACCAGAAAATAGCTTCATAATTCTTATATTGCTCCATGAAATGATAACCTAGTCGACAACAGGCCTCAGGGCGGGGGACATCGTATTCAAAGCTTCTTAGTATAGCACTAAAATTGTTTTCCCGATCATTTAAATTTGAATAGCAATCCGCTAATTTAAAGCAAGCACGAATATTATCTTCCACCCAGCCTAGCTTTGACGTTAAAAATAATTCGTAATAGTAAATGGCTTCTTCAAATTGACCGTGATCTAGTAACTCATTGGCAAAATAAAATGTATCTCGTGGTGATAATGTTTCGCCAGATTCAACTAATGTGTTATATATCGTAATATTACGTGAATGGTCATGAGTGAGTGGTAAGTGACTAACCGCTATATCGCTATCTATTAGTTCGCCACCTACTTCCAAATATTCGTGGACAGCACCAATCCATTGGAAGCTTTTTTCTTTCTTTACTAGTCGGTTTCTTCTTATTAAAGCATCTACATTACCTTCACTATCGAAGCTAAGATTGTAATTCATTGAAACGGCATCAATAGTAGGGGAAAGAGAACTCTTTAACGCCTTAAATTTTTCTTGATCTTCTTCTAAAAAAACATCGTCTGCATCTAACCAAAGAATGTAATCCATCGTTGCTTGCTGAAAGGCATAGTTTCTGGCAGCGGCAAAATGATGGATCCATTCAAAATCAAAAATTCTATCTGTAAATTGAGCAACAATTTGTTTTGTACGATCTGTTGAACCAGTATCTACAATATTGATTTCATCTACTAAACCTTTAACCGATTCAAGACATCTTCCGATGACATCCTCTTCATTTTTCACAATCATACATAAGCTGATGGAAACCACATTTTATTCCTCCTTACCATTATCCTTGTAGTATATGTATAGAAGGAAGTATTGGCTGGATGAATACAACTGAAATGCTTAGTCTAAATTGTGAAATGTATTTTTATGGTTTGTCATAAATTTACCTTTCAAGTTTCACCCGAATTTCACAATTGTGAAGTATAGTAAAGGGGCAGAGGTGATAACGTTGAAAAAATGGGCATTCTTCATTTTTTCTTTACTACAAATAGTTTGGTTAGCGGGTTGTACTGAAAAATCGTATGAATCGATTGAGCGTGATCGAAATTTTATAGCTTCATTAAATATTCAAGAGCCATCATTGGACTTTATTGATGAAAATGGCCATGTAATAGCAAAGTGGTTATTTGATAGAGCTTACTCAGGGGCAACATTGCTAGGGGATGATCAAGTTCTCTTATACGGACACCAATTAAATACTATTGACGTCTATACACTATCAACAGGAGAAAAGCTCTATTCTCAAAAAGTAGAGGTTGGTACGACAAATGTTTATTATGATGACAATATCAAGCAATTTTTTATAACGAATAGTAAAACTAATACAGTGACAAGCTTTGATCATGAAGGAAACGTGCTGGCCTCCCAGCGGCTAGGTAATTATCCTATGTCAATGGCATCGTATAAGGATAAGCTGTATGTGATAAATTTCAAAGATACAAAATTATCTGTTTTAAATATGAAGGATTTACAAATTGAACAGGAGTGGCCGATCCAAAAGTCTTCACATGGAATAGCCATTGTAGATGAGACACATGAACTCTGGATAGGTGGACATGGAGAAGGAAGTAAGCCAAATAGTTCGGTTAAGAAATATGATTTGAGCAGTGGTCAATTGCATGGTGAAATAAACATGCCATTGATGCCAGTAGGGTTAAAAAAGACAAAGGATGCTGTACTTGTTGTAAGTCATGGTCATAATGAGTTATATGTTGCTGACTTTGATGGTCATATAAAATGGCAGCAGGAAGTAGGGGCAAACCCTTTTGTGGTCAATCAATTTAAAGAGTATATTGTTGTCGCTGGTTATGACGATCACAAATTGCACTTTATAAAAGATGGCCAGAAAGAAAAAACAGTTGATGTCGGGAAAGGTGCTTTTCAGCTGTTAGTAAGGGAGGAAAAACAATGACAACTGTATTAATAGTTGATGATGAGCAAGATATGCGGAACCTAATAGAAATGATGCTCAATAACTCTGATATTGAAACATTTACTGCTGCGAGTGGTACTGAGGCATACGATATAATTGTACGTGAGAAAATTGATTTAGTGCTGCTTGATGTAATGATGCCGCACGAGGATGGCTTTGTTGTGTGTCAAAGTATACGCGCTATGTCCAATGTTCCGATTATATTCCTGACAGCACGTGACGCCAATGAGGACAAAGTGAAGGGCCTTACTCTTGGTGGTGATGATTATATTGTTAAACCATTTACACATGATGAACTTGTCGCTAGAATTTACGCAGTATTAAGAAGAAGTGGTGCAAATATTGAGGAGCTTCAGCAAAAATATATTGTATTTGGCCCCATTAAAATAGATGAAATAGCACGTAAAGTATCGGTCGATGGAAAAAGCATCCCCCTTACATTAAAAGAATTTGAACTACTCCATTTATTTATGAAAAATCCAGGGAATGCCTATTCACGAGAGCAGTTATTAGAACGCATTTGGGATATTGATTATGTAGGTGGGACTCGAACAGTCGACACGCATATAAAAACCTTACGCATCAAGCTTGGAAAGGAAGCGGCTGCACATATTCAAACGGTCTGGGGAGTCGGCTACCGCTTTGATCCTGGCGAATGAAGAAGATAGCCACACGTATTTGGTTGTTAATTTTCGCATTTTTAATAATTACTGTTGTTTTTATGTATGTCCTCACGAATTTTTTATACCAACGTTTATATGTACAAGATACGGAAGATACAATGGTTGAGGTTGGCCTAAAGTTACAGACAATGTATAACAATGGAAAGGTAACGGATGAATTTATTGCAGATATTGAACGTTTTAACGATTATTCAAATTTAAATATATTTGCAGTAAGAAATCCACGTGAATTAAGTGCTTGTGTTCCATTTGATATAGATTATGAAACATTAATTGGACCTGAAGAAAGACAGAAATTACTTTCTGGTAGTTATGTGCAAAAAATTGGCTATGAACCTCGTTTCGATCGACAGCTAATTTCTGTAGTCTTGCCCCTTGTCGATCAAAATAGATTAGAAGGAATCATTTACATTTATTTCCCTCTAGCCAAGATCAGTGAATTAGCTAATAGTGGAGTGATTCTGTTATTTATTAGTGCTTTCATATTTTTGGTGGTTGTAAGTTATTTAATTTATAAAGGTATTCGGCATATTATGCGACCATTAAACGATTTGCAACTTGCTGTGGAACAGATGTCTTACGGGAATTATGAGACACGTGTACCTGTAAATTCGCGAGATGAAATCGGTAAATTATCAAGTACCTTTAATAAAATGGCTGAGGCAATCCAGCAAGAGGATGAAGCACA
Organism: Lysinibacillus sp. UBA5990; assembly: GCF_002429815.1. Classification (NCBI taxonomy): domain Bacteria; kingdom Bacillati; phylum Bacillota; class Bacilli; order Caryophanales; family Bacillaceae; genus Lysinibacillus; species Lysinibacillus sp. UBA5990. Next base: position 225,007 of record NZ_DJAY01000005.1, on the reverse strand, counting down.
AAAAACATTTTTAGCTACTGTTTCTCATGAGTTACGAACACCAATTAGCTATGTAAAGGGCTATAGTGAAGCAATGCAAAATGGCATCATCACAGAAAATCAAAAAGAGGAAACGATTCAGCTTATTGTTCGTGAGGCTAATCGTATGGAGAGATTGACGAATGAATTACTGCAACTTGCCAGAACTGAAAATGAACAAACAGACATTGTAGTGTATCCAATTCCTCTGGGAGAGACTTTACGAGAAGTTCAAAAAATCTTAACACATCAAGCTGATAAAAAGAACATAACATTACATTTAGATGTGGACGATGCCTTAATTATTCAAGCAGATGAGGTAAAGCTTAAACAAATTTTCATCAATATTATTGAAAATGCTATTAATTATTCGTATGAAAATTCGAAGGTGGAAATGGTTGCTCTTGAAAAGAACGGAAGTGCGCAAATCACCATCAAAGATTATGGAATCGGCATCCCACAAGAGGATATATCACACGTAACAGAGCGATTCTACCGTGTTAACAAGGCGCGAAGTCGAGCAGATGGCGGGAGTGGACTAGGTTTATCAATTGTAGAGCAATTATTAAAACAGCTACAGGGAAGATTGGAAATAAAAAGTATTATTGAAAAAGGCACAATCGTTAAGATTACATTGCCGTTAATGGAGGATTAAAAAAATGAAAAAATGGTTATTTGCACTAATTGCGGTTCCTGCCTTATTGGTAGGCTGTGGAGAAAAAAAAGAAGAGGCTTTACCAGAGCCTGAAGTTCCACAAATACCAGAAGTTGAAATTTTAACACCAAAAGAAGTAGCACTTAATGAAACAATTGAGCTAGCAGCCCATGTTGAGCAGGGTGGTAAAAATGTTGATGATGCTGTAGTAGAGTTTGAAGTGTGGGAATCAGGGAAACGTGATGAAGGCCAAATGGTTGATGGAAAATTAGACAAAGATGGCGTATATAAAGCGACAACTACATTTGATCATGATGGGGTTTATTATATGTATGCCCATACAACAGCAAATGGTGTTCATAACATGCCTAAGCAAGAAATTATTGCAGGAAATCCTGATATGACACAAGTTTTACCAGAAGATGAAAAGAGCAATAATAGTATGGATAATAACATGATGAACCATGATAATGGCACATCTGACGATACTGATCAAGCTGAAGAAAAAAAAGATGAAGAAAATCATCATTAAACACTTGCAATTTTTTAAAAATAGGAATATGATAATGACCAGATGACCGAAATGGTTTTCTGGTCATTTTTATGAAAGTGTACTTTTGATGTACATAACCTAACAAGAAAGGGTGTTACTAATGGATCGTAGGCAGGAAATTCTTGAAGCAGCTGCAAAATCTTTTACATTGTTTGGCTACAAAGCAACAACAATGGAGCAAGTGGCAAAGATAGCTAATGTCGGTAAAGGTACGATTTATACATTCTTTGCAAATAAAGAGATTTTATTTCAGGAAATCGCTATGTCACTAGTTCGAGAAATGAAGGGTGAAGCGGATGCAGTGTTGGATGCATCAGCAAGCTTTATGGATAATGCACATAATGCTTTAATGAAAATGCTACAGTTCCGTGAAAAACATCTTTTATTTGCAAAGTTAATAGAGGAAGAAAAAGAACTACGTACACCAGCTGTTAAACAGGTGCTCCTACGCATCGAGACAGAAATTTTATCGTATGTTGCAGAGTTAATTCAGCGACGTATTAATAAAGGTGAAATTAGAGATTGTGATGCGGAGCTGGTTAGTTACTTGCTGTTAAAGGCCTATCTTGCGTTTGTTGTCGATTGGCATGAGTTACACGGTGATGTGATCCCTGAAGAGAAGATTCTTAATCTTTTCAAGGAGACAATCTTTCGAGGTTTAATTCTAACTTGATTCGATTTCGATATACACAAAAGTATCGAATCAAGTGTTCTTTTTGCAAAGGTTGAAGGGTTTATATTTTTTTTTGAACAAAAATGACTGAGTGACGTTTTCGGTCAAATAGTTTAGGAGTGAGGATATTATATGATTAAAGCTGAGTGGCTGAAGATCTTTAAAACAAGAAAAATGCTTGTCTCAATCATTGCTGTATTATTTATTCCAGTAATGTATGCGGGTATGTTTTTATGGGCGTTTTGGGATCCTTATGCAGGGCTTCCTAATCTTCCAGTAGCTGTTGTTAATGAGGATACTGGTGCTGAGATGGATGACGTAAAATTAGACTTAGGGGACACCTTAGTTGATAAGTTGATAGATAGCGAGCAGTTTAACTTTATAGAGGTCTCAAAAGAAGAAGCCGAAAAAGGTTTAAATAGCCGTGATTATTATATGATTCTAGAAATTCCAACAAATTTCTCTGAGCATGCTACAACATTATTAGATGACAAACCATCAAAATTGGTTATGAACTACATTCCAAACGAAGGACTTAACTTCCTTGGTGCTCAAATTGGTGAGACTGCAATGGATCGTGTCCGTGCAGAAGTAAATTCACAAGTTTCAGCAACTTACGCTGAAAAATTATTTGATTCTATCGCAACACTTGGTGATGGCTTTACAGAAGCCGCTGATGGCTCTAATAAGCTTGATGAAGGTGCCCAAAAAGTTGCGAACGGTGCAAAAGATTTAAAAGGTTATCTTGAACAGCTAGCATCAAGTACAGTTGAACTGTCAAATGGTACAGATAAATTAACAAAAGGTGCTGGAGATGCTGCAAAAGGTGCAAATGATTTATCTAGTGGTTTAGTTAAACTTCAAGATGGTACAGTACAATTACAACAAGGTGCTCAGCAAGCTGCCAATGGTGCAACTAGCCTTGAACAAGGATTATCACAATATACACAAGGTGTTGCAAAAGTGGGGGCAGGTTTAAACACTTTAAACGATAAACAGCAACAAATTAGTACAGGTGCAGCTTCTATTGCTGAAAATGCAGGTGCATTAAATGGTGCAGCGAACCAATTAACTGCTGGTTCTGCTAAGGTGGAAGCAGGCATTACAGCGTTATCCAACCAGTTACAAACGATGATGGCTTCAATGCCAGAGGAACAAGCAGCGGCATTAAAGCAAACATTAGCAGAGCTACAAGCAGGTAGTGCTAGTGTGCATAACGGTTTAACATCATTATCTGCAGGTACAGAAAAATTACAAGCTGGTGCTAATCAAGTAAGCTCAGGTGCAGGTCAAATTGCAGCAGGGCAAGCTGAGGTGCTAGCAGGTGCTAATGCTCTAACAGCAAAAAGTAATGCTTTAGTAGAAGGTGCCAAAGGTCTACAAGCAGGTAATGCAACATTAGCTGCAAAATTAGGGGAACTAAATGCGGGTGTGAATACAGCTGTAACTGGCTCTAAAACATTGGCATCTGGATTGAATGAATTAGCTAATGGTACAACGACATTAAATCAAGGTACATCTACCCTTGCTTCAAAATCTGGTGAGCTAGCACAAGGCTCAGCAACACTTGCAGATGGTTCTACCGAACTTGCTGACGGTACGTCTACATTATCAGGTAAGTTAGGTGAGGCAAGTGAAAAAGCAAATGAAGTAAAAGCTAATCAAGACACTTACGACATGGTAGGTAGTCCAGTTGAAGTTGAAAAAGAATCAGTCAACCATGTTCCTAACTATGGTACAGGTTTTGCACCATACTTTATTTCTCTAGGATTATTCGTTGGTGCATTATTAATTTCAATTGTGTTCCCACTTGTTGAACCAGCTATCCGTCCAAAAAATGGCGCATCTTGGTTCACAAGTAAAGTGACTGTTTTAGCAGTCGTAGGTTTAGTGCAAACAGTACTAACAGTAGTTATTGTTAAATGGGGTCTAGGACTTGAAGTAAATAACATGGGCTACTTTATCTTAACAGCATTATTAACAAGCTATGTATTTTTAGCTTTAATCCAAATGCTTGTTTCAATCTTTGGTGATCCAGGACGTTTCATGGCAATTGTTGTATTGATTTTACAATTAACAACAAGCGCAGGTACTTTTCCACTTGAATTAATTCCATCACCATTACAAGTATTTAACAAACTATTACCGATGACTTATACGGTTCAAGCATTTAAGTCTAGCATTTCTACTGGCGATACGTCATTCTTAATGCAAAACTATGGAGTTTTAGCTGGCTTCTTAGTAGCATTCTTAGCCATCACATTCGGTTATTTCATGCTATTGCATAACAAACGTTACTCTAAAATAGCTGAGGAAAACTAAAATAGTTGAAGCACTCACCAACTGAGGTGGGTGCTTTATTTTGTCTTTAAAGGGCAAAAAACAACAGCTGATATGAGCGTATCAGCTGTTGTTTTGTAAGTGTAAGAGATTTAATTAAAGGTTCATCAAAATATGATGAAGAGTGTCATTATTACTACGTGTGGGGCACGTAAATGACAATTACAGAATAGGCAAATGCTTATAGGTGGTTACATTTTTCACAAGTGTTGCAGTAGCATTCACTTTGTTCTTCAATTTTTTCACCGCACTCTGTACATTGCTTAGCAGGCAAATTCTTGAAAAATTCAACTACGTTTTCTAACATTGTGGACTCCTCCTTTAAGTTCATCTGTACTATTACTGTTATGATATTTTCTAGTGTATTATAACAGATGCTTTTCGTCAACACAAAACGCCTAATTTGCGTTAAAATAAATATGGATATTTTGTGAAGGAGGAAACGTAAACTATGATTTTCGTTGATAATAAAGGGATCCATGATCCGCGTGTTAACCTTGCTATTGAGGAGTATTTACTTAAAACTATGGATGTTGAAAAGGAGCCAGTGCTACTTTTTTATATTAACCAGCCATCCATCATTATCGGTAAAAATCAAAATACCATTGAAGAAATTAATACGGATTATGTAGAGGATAATGGCATTATTGTTGTTCGCCGTTTGTCTGGTGGTGGAGCAGTGTACCATGATTTAGGAAATCTTAATTTCAGTTTTATTACAAACGATGATGGCGATAGCTTTATGAATTATAAAAAATTCACGCAGCCAGTAGTAGATGCTTTAGCAAAAATGGGTGTGAATGCAGAGCTTTCAGGACGTAATGATATTCTGGCAGAGGGGCGTAAAGTTTCCGGAAATGCTCAGTTTTCTACACGAGGCCGTATGTTCAGTCATGGTACGTTGATGTTTGATACTGAAATAGATGCCGTTGTGTCAGCCTTGAAAGTCAAAAAGGATAAGATTGAATCTAAAGGAATTAAATCCATTCGTTCCCGAGTAGCGAACATTTCGGAGTTTTTAAAAGAGAAGATGACGATTGAAGAATTCCGTCTTGAAATTTTAAAATCCATTTTCGGTGGGGAAGCAAACATTCGTTATTATGAACTGACGGATAAAGATTGGGAAAATATTCATAAGCTTTCAGCAGAACGTTATCAAACATGGGAATGGAATTATGGTAAATCACCGCGCTTTAATATTCAAAAGACGCACCGTTTCCCAACAGGAGGTATTGATATTCGCCTTGAAGTTAATCATGGTGTCATCGAAGAGGCACATATTTTTGGTGATTTCTTTGGTGTAGGGGATATGACTGATATAGAACAACGCCTAGTTGGGACAAACCATGATAGAACGGCTATAGCAGAAGCATTAGCAGATATTGATATTCCTACATATTTTGGTGGAATTTCAACAGAAGACTTTTTACAATTAATTTATTAAGAAAAATTCGATTTTATGGAATGATTTAGCCTAAAGGTTCGCTGACAATTATGTCGTCGAACCTTTTTTTGATACAATATAGTTAGAAAGGAGTGTTGGTATGGAAAAGCATCGAATATTCATAGTTGAAGATGATGTGAAAATTGCATCATTACTAGCGGAAACGCTTAGAAAATATCAATACGAAGTTGAAACCATTCAAGAATTTGATCATCTTATAGAAGAATTTACAGCATTTAATCCACATATGGTGCTGCTTGATATAAATTTACCTTCATATGATGGCTACTATTGGTGCCGTCAGCTACGTCAACATACAACGTGTCCAATTATTTTTATTTCTGCTCGCTCAGGGGAAATGGACCAAATTTTTGCACTTGAAAATGGGGGCGATGATTTTATTACAAAGCCCTTTAATTATGAAATTGTCTTGGCTAAAATTCGTAGTCATTTGCGTCGTACATATGGTGAGTATGCTACAAGGCAAGAGGAGCGGACAATTAAGCAAGGGCAGCTTATTCTTCATTTAGAGAGGATGGAGCTGCATAAAAATGAATTAGAAATCCCACTCCAGAAAAAAGAGTGCATTATTTTAGAATTGCTTATGGGGAATGCCCCGAAAGTAGTAACACGGGAGCAACTATTAGAGGAACTTTGGGATGATCAAGCATTTGTCGATGAAAATACGTTGAATGTTAATATGACTCGCGTCCGTAAAAAATTAGCGGATTATCAAATTGCATCAACTATTGAAACTGTGCGTGGCGCAGGCTATCGATTCATATTAAGTGCGGGTGAATTATAGTGGGTTTGAAATTATTTTTACGTGATTATGCATCATTTATTGTATTTCAGCTCTTATTAGTTGGCTTCATCATGGTCTTATATGGACTAGATGGATTCAGAAATATCGATACAGCTATATATTCTTTCTGTATCAGTCTGGTGCTGCTATGTTCATTTTTACTTGTTCGCTATTTAATGCAACAACGTTATTTGTTGAAAATATCCCAGCTTCCAACAGCAATGGAGGATGTGTTACAAAAAAACGCCAAAACGCCAGAAGCAATGCAAACAGAGAAATATATGCATGAGTTATATCGACTCTATCAACATGAACTGCATTCATTGTACGCCAGTCAAAAACGTCATGATCAATTTATGAATCAGTGGGTGCATCAGATGAAAACACCCATCGCTGTCATTGAGTTACTGTTGCAGGATGATCGCCCTCTAGATAAGAAAAATGTGCAGGAGGAAATTGATCGTTTACGTAGAGGCTTAGACATGGTGCTTGTAAATGCACGATTAGAAAACTTCGAAGATGATATGCAAGTAGAGCAGGTTGCATTAAAGGCCATAGTGACTGCAACTGTTAATGAGAATAAACGTTTATTTATTACGAAAAGAGTATTCCCTGAAATTCATATTGAAGATGATCTTATTGTGGCGAGTGATTCGAAATGGCTTCGCTTCATTCTCGGTCAGTTTGTAACCAATGCAGTGAAATACACATTTGAAGCCAATAAAAAAATAGTCATTTCTGCTATTAAAAATGATGATTATGTACAGCTAGCCATTTGCGATGAGGGAATCGGTATTCCGGCTTCCGACCTTTCACGTGTTACAAAGGCCTTTTTTACTGGTGAAAATGGGCGAAAAACAGGGGAGTCTACTGGGATGGGCCTTTATTTAGCCAAGGAAATTTGCGAGAAGCTTGGACATGAATTGGCTATTTCATCAGAAGTCGGAAAAGGGACGATTGTTACAGTGACATTTACAAATTAGGGGGAGCTAGGATGACAGAAGTAAGCTTTGAAGGCTGGCTATTAAATATTGATAAGGAGAAAACAAAGTCTCTTTATATGACACATTTGCAAGAGGGTGATCAAGTATCTTATCAAAATTTCGTCATGGCAAATGAAGTGCTAAATGAAGAACTACTGCATTTTTCAAATATCCTTGGGTTAAACTTACAACAACCAACATTATTAAATGCGTTTCCTGTAGATGGTCAACAGATTATGTATAGTGGACATTACACTGTATATGGTGAAATTCTAGAGGGAGAAATGGATGCCTGGGATGTCATTATAGGAGAGCATTGTTTTAGTTTGGTAGCGGAAGAGTCCGTTTTAGGATTAACAGAGCCGTATTTTCAAATCGGCTTTGAAGTTGTATTACAGTGGCTTTTACCGCAATCATTAGAATTAATGAAGAAATAAGGTGAATTTAGCATGCCTATATTACAAATTAATGATGTGACAAAAGTTTATGAAGGCAAGGTCACACATCGCGCCTTAAATCAATTGAGCTTTGAGGTGGAAGAAGGCGAATTTTTAGCAGTTATGGGCCCTTCCGGAAGTGGTAAAACAACATTATTGAATATTATTTCTACTATTGATGAACCAACGAGTGGTGAGATAATTTTAGATGGCATGAATCCTCATAAGCTTAATGCAACGGAGCTAGCCTATTTTAGAAGAAGGCAGCTAGGCTTTGTCTTTCAGGACTTCAATCTTCTGCATATGCTAACAGTTGAGGAGAATATTGTGTTGCCGTTAACATTGGACCAGCAACCATTAGAGGTAATGGAGGAACGGCTGGCTAACATTGTCGATAAGTTAGATTTGACACCCTTCTTGCACAAGCGTCCAAACGAAATTTCTGGTGGACAAGCACAGAGAACAGCCATTGGTCGAGCACTTATTCATAATCCGAGCCTCATTTTAGCAGATGAGCCAACAGGTAATTTAGATTCAAATTCTTCACGTGATGTACTTGAACTTTTAACGAAAGTAAATAAAGATAAACGCACGACGATTGTGATGGTAACGCATGATCCAATTGCAGCAAGTTACTGTGATCGAGTGCTATTCATAAAAGATGGCGAATTTTTTAACGAAATTTACCGAGATGACCGTCGTCAAATGTTTTTCCAACGCATACTAAATGTTTTGAGCTTACTAGGAGGAGGGCAAGTAGGTGACCTTTCGACAATTCGCTTACCGTAATGTCGTACGGAACAGCCGGATATATGGTGCCTTTTTCATGGCGAGCTTTTTTTCTGTGGCTGTATTTTTTATCTATTCAATGCTGATGTTTCATCCTGATATTGAACGCGGAATATTAGGAGAAGTATCACTTATTGGCATGGTGGGTGCTGAAATTGTACTCGTCCTTTTTACGTTATTCTTTTTATACTATTCTATGAGTGCGTTTTTAGAGGCTAGATCACATGAATTTGCGATTTTATTGCATCTAGGAATGGAAAAGCGTCAGATGAATAAACTTGTCTTTCTTGAGACAATGATTATTGGGGCAGGCTCCATCATTGTGGGAATTATTTTTGGCTTTTCTTTTTCAAAATTCTTTTTCATGATTGTGCGGGAAATTTTACATTTGGATGAATTACCATTGTATGTTTCCTGGCAGCCGTTTCTACTGACAATAGGTGTATTCACAAGTGCCTTTGTCGTAATTTCTTTTATTAGTGTATATTTTACACGAGAGAGGAAATTACGAGATCTAATTAAAGGTAGCGATTATTTAAATAGTTTAACAACCTATTCCAAAATTCGGGCTATATACGGTATTACTTTAATTTTAGGGACTTATATTCTAGCGTTTGTTGTGGGGCATACATCTTTAATAGGACTAACGCTATTAATCCCATTTTCAGCAACATTTGGTACTTATTATTTTTTCAGCGATTCTGTTCCATGTCTTTTAGACTTAGCACGGGGTAAACGTAAATTTCATTGGCAACGTTATCGTCTGCTCTCACTTGCTGAGCAAACTCATATTATGATGGATAATGTGAAAATGTTTTTTGTTGTTACTATGGTGTCCACACTCGCATTTTTATCTGTAGGTGTATTAGCAACAATGTCTTCTTACACAACTCAATATGATCGTTTAAATCCATTGGGTTTAGTTTATAAGGGAGATATCGATAATCCTTATGAGAGAGAGCATATAAATTCTTTGCGTCTGCAATTAGAAGACAAGGGGTTATCCTATCAGCTGTCCCGCTTTGTTGTTGTTAAGCAAACATCTTCTTTCACACAAAATGAAGTAGAGGTTTTTCGTGAGTCTGATATGAATGTCTTGCTATCTTCCTATAGTTATCCACTTCTAAATCTTGGCTCCGGTGAAGCGGTATTTATTCCTTATTCAGAGGATTCTCTAAAAAAATTAAAAAATAGAGTTGTGCATACAGTGCTTGAAGAAAATTCGATACCAATTACGATTGATAGTGTTTATCCAAAGATTGTGTTTCCTGGTTCAATTGTAAGTGTAAATTCGATCGTTATTAGTGATGAGGATTTTGCAAAGCTTATTCATCCTATTTCTGAGAAAAACATTATTCAACCAAGCTATCATTTATTTACATTTGTCATTCCACAGTGGATGGAAACAAAGGAAGTCGGTAAGGACATAGATTATTTAGAATCCAATTTATATTTTCTTAAAAAGGATAAATTTAGTCCATTCTACTTTGAAAATGCCGGTTTAAATTATTCTTATATATTAGCTACCTACTCATTATTTACATTAGTGGGGGTTTTAGTAGCTACCGTATTCTTACTAGCTGCAGGAAGTTTTATCTATTTTAAATTGCATACGTCACTAGAGAGAGAAAAGCGTAAATTCGATGTGTTAAAGCGTATGGGTTTAACGGAAATAGAGTTAAAGAAGCTTGTTAACCGCCATTTATTTCCTCAATTTTTCTTACCATGGGGCGTTGCCATGATGCACAGTGCCTTTGCGTTTCTAATGGTACAGGGCATTTTGAAAGATATCGCGAATATTTCTATTGTCAAAGAAGTATTCTTTGCTTTTGGCTTTTTTGTATTAATACAAGTAGTGTATTTTTATTTAATTCGTTGGCGATACATTTCTCATATTCGTTCGTAATGTATTTGTTTAAAAGAGAAAAAAATGAATTATTTAACGTAATATATGACATGAAATAAAAAGACTCATTGTTTTTTACATATATTTCTTATATAATATTACTGAATAACGATTCATTTTATACGATAAGGGGATGGTGTAATTGAATTTAGTTTCACGTGTTCGTCAACAGGCAACAGAACAGCCGGAAAAAGTTGCGTATCATTTTATGGGGAAAGATACGACATACGGAGAATTCGAGCAAACAGTTGGTCGTTTTGCAAAGGGGTTACAAGATTTAGGAGTTGAAAAAGGGGATCATGTGGCGTTTTTACTCGGCAATACTCCACATTATTTAATTGCTTTGTATGCAACAATGCGTTTAGGGGCAACGGCAATCCCTGTTAACCCAATTTATACACCAGATGAAATTTCTTATATTTTGCATAATGGCGATGTAAAAGCGGTCATTGCGCTGGATCTTTTGCTGCCATTGGTGGAAAAAGGTGTACAAGCATTTCCACAGGTAAAAGCATTTGTAGTCTGTGAAACAACGGCAGATGTAGCGGAAAAAGTAGCGACTTTATCACCAAGTGCGCAAGAAAAAACCTATTTATTTACACAAATCGTCGCAAATACTTCTCAATCTTTACAACCTGTTGAAGTGTCAGATGATGACAATGCTATTATTTTATATACTTCGGGCACTACTGGCACTCCAAAAGGAGCGATGCTTACGCATGAAAATGTCTATTCAAATGCTCGTGATGTTGCCCATTATTTAGGTATCCAAGAAAAGGACCGTGTCATTGCCACGTTACCTGTATTCCATGTCTTTGCTTTAACAGTTGTTGTGAATGCGCCATTATTAAGTGGAGCAACAGTTTTACTAGCACCTAGATTTAGCCCTACAGAAATTTTTGCTTTAGCACGAGAGCAAGAAGCAACCGTCTTTGCTGGGGTACCAACTATGTATAATTTCTTATACCAGTTACCTGAAGGCAATCCAGAAGATTTCTCGACAATTCGTTTAGCTATTTCAGGTGGAGCTTCTTTACCTGTTGCACTATTACATAATTTCGAGCAGAAATTTAATGTGCGTGTGTCAGAAGGATATGGCTTGTCAGAGGCATCACCTGTGACATGCTTTAATCCTTTGGATCGTGACCGTAAAGCTGGATCTATTGGTACATCGATTAGCAATGTGGAAAATAGAGTTGTTGATGTAAACGGTCAGGAAGTACCTGTTGGCGAGGTTGGGGAGTTAATTGTACGTGGCCCTAACGTAATGAAGGGGTATTATAAAATGCCAGAGGAAACAGCTATGGCAATCCGCGATGGCTGGCTCTATACAGGGGATTTAGCGAGAGTGGATGACGAAGGCTATTTTTACATTGTCGATCGTAAAAAAGATATGATCATTGTAGGAGGCTTTAATGTCTATCCTAGAGAGGTCGAGGAAGTATTGTTTGCCCATAATAACATTGTAGAGGCAGCGGTAGTTGGATTCCCTGATCCTAACTTAGGAGAGGCGGTTCATGCATATGTTGTATTAAAAGAGGTGGCGGCCACTACGACGGAAGATCTTCTATCGTATTGTGGTAAGCATATGGTGAAATATAAGGTTCCTAAGGTCATTGAAATTATGGACGAATTACCTAAAAATACGACTGGAAAAATACTTCGCCGTTCCTTAAAAGAAAAAGTATAAAACGAAAAAAGCTACTATTGAAAAATGGTAGCTCTTTTTTTGTGTACATTATTCGTATAATAGTAAAATGAGTTGAGGTAAGTTATCTGTAAGTGATAAAATCAAACTTGTGAAATCTTCTACATACTTTTCAATAGCTTGTCATATAGTGAGGAAGTAATGTAAAAAGACGTACAAAACTGGAACCCTTTGATGTAAGGCTACGTCAAAGCTTTTAGGTAAAAATACTATTGAAAGAGAGCATACAAAAACATGATAGAACTCATTCAGGAGTTAATAAGCTTTATTGTGCATATCGATGTGCATTTAGAAGAAATCATTCGTGATTTTGGCAATTGGAGTTATCTTATTTTATTTGCGATTGTTTTTGTAGAAACAGGCGTCGTTATTTTCCCATTCTTACCAGGTGATTCATTACTATTCGCAAGTGGTACATTGGCTGCTGCAATGGGAGCCTTTGATATGTGGATATTAATACCAGTGTTTTTAGCAGCTGCCATTTTAGGTGATACAATGAATTACCATATTGGTCATAAAGTTGGAACATCGATTCCTCCAAAGAGTCTTCTCGGAAGAGTTGTTAAAAAAGAACGTATGGAAGCAGCTGAAAAATTCTTTAATACACATGGCGGAAAAACAATTGTGATAGCTCGTTTTATGCCATTTATTCGTACATTTATCCCATTCGTAGCGGGAGCAAGTAAAATGAATTATAGCTACTTCTTACTTTATAATATTTTAGGTGCTATTTTATGGGTATTCAGCTGTACATTACTTGGTTATTTCTTTGGTAATATTCCTATTATAAAAGATAACTTTTCAGTTGTGCTTATATTGATTATTTTTATCTCTGTTGTACCGGCAGTAATTGGTGCGATAAAAGCCAAAGTTGGCAAATAATTTGGACAGTCCTAACGTGATGCTACATCACTGGGACTGTCTTTTTTAGGTAGAAAAAAGATCTAGTAAATCTATAATGGTGATGATAAATTATATTGAAGTATAAGCATCAGGTCGTAAAAAATGCTATACTATTAATTACTAGAATGTGGAGAAATGGGGGCAACGAAATGGAAGTATTTATTGGCAGGCAGCCTATTTTTAATCTTCACGAACAGGTCGTTGCATATGAATTATTATATCGTAGCAAAAACGTTAATGCCTTTCCTATGGTTGATTCAGATGCAGCAACTATTGATGTACTGGTGAACTCATTTCTTTCAATTGGTTTTGAAGAAGTAACGAAAGGTAAGCCCGGTTTTGTTAATTTTACTGATAACTTATTAATGAGCTCCATCCATGAATTTTTAAATCCTTCACAAGTTGTCATTGAAATTTTAGAGGATGTTCCACTGACATCACAATTAGTAAAACGCGTGGTGGAGCTAAAAAAATATGGATTTCAAATTGCATTAGATGATTTTATTATGGATGAACATGTTGAAATCTATGATGAATTATTTGAACAAGTTGATTATATAAAAGTAGATTTTCTAGCAACATCGATGGTTAAAAGAATGGAGATTGAAAATAAAGTAAAGGGAAATTATCCACATATTCAATTGCTCGCTGAAAAAGTAGAGACTCGTCATCAATTTGAAGTGGCTAAATCTTCTGGATACGTCTTATTTCAAGGCTATTTCTTTGAACAACCTCAAATAATAAAAGCAACAGATATACCTGCTAATACGATTCAGTATATTCATATCATCTCGTTGCTAAAAGAAGAAGAACCAAATATTCAATTATTAGCAGAAAACATCGAACGAGATATCTCTTTGACGTATAAATTATTGCAAATGATTAATAATTCTTCTAAGCGTTCAAAATCTAAAGTACGCTCCATTAAACAAGCAATTGTGTTATTAGGGATATCCAATTTACGAAAATGGATTTATCTATTAGCGATGCGAGAAATTGATATTGATGGGGATTCAGATCTTTTCAAAGAAGTAATGTGTATGTCCTTGTTTCGAGCAAAAGTTTGCGAGAAGCTAGCCAAGCTGTCCTACAAAAAGAATTTTTCGGAATATTTCCTTGTAGGTATGTTTTCCCTCATTGACACATTACTGCAAAGACCTATGAGCAGCATATTGTATCAGCTACCATTTTCGGAAGATATTACAAATACAATCCTAGGACATGAAACAGAGATGACACCATTTCTAGAATTTAGTATCGCTCTTGGCAAATTGGATTGGGCACGTTTAGAGGAGCTAGGTGCTCAATTAAATATCCCGCTCAACGATATGGATCTTTTATATTATGAGGCAATGGAATGGGCAGAAAAATCATTTTAAGTAAGTGCCAATATTTCGTACAAAAAGCTATCTTACATTCAGTATAAGATAGCTTATTTTTATCCTCCACAATAGCTAATCTCTTCATCAAGATGAAGTTCTCAATGTGTAAAGTATTTGCTATAATCATCTCGTCTTAAAAAAATTCTGATAGTTGAAGTGGGCGTGGGGAAATGAGACATGATGTTAGGGAAAACATTGTGGACTATGTGTATGTTATTGTAGGAGCGGCAGTGATTGCTATTGGTTTTAATGTATTTCTATTACCAAATCAGGTTGCCTCCGGAGGGGTAAGTGGAATTAGTACAATTTTGCATGGATTATTTGGCTGGAATCCGGGTATTGTGCAATATGCTTTTAATATTCCACTATTTATTGCTGGTGTTTTATTACTCGGCAAAAAATTTGGCATAAAATCATTTATTGGTACGATTACATTACCGTTTATTGTCTTGCTAACAAATAGCTGGGAGCCATGGACGGACAATCCTTTGCTTGGAGCTCTTTTTGGCGGAATTGTAGTGGGATTAGGAATAGGACTGGTCTTTAAAGGGAATGCTTCTACTGGTGGCACTGATTTACTAGCGCAAATCATTACGAAGTATACTGGATTAACGCTTGGTACAAGTGTACTGTTAATAGATGGAATCATAGCGATTAGTGCAGCAGTTGTTTTTGATTTAGAGAAAGGTTTGTATGCCCTCATTGGACTTTATGTAACAACCAAAACGATTGATATTATTCAGCTAGGTTTTAGCCAATCAAAAATGGTCTATATTATTACGTTGAAACAAGATGAAGTACGTGAAGCCATTTATGCTGAAATCAATCGGGGTGTAACTAAGTTACAAGCATTTGGGGGCTATACAGGAGAGGCGCGACCAGTTCTTATGGTTGTTGTTTATCAGACAGAATTCACAAAGCTGAAACAACTCATTAAAAGCGTTGACCCATCAGCGTTTGTCATCGTTTCGGATGCCTATGAGGTATTAGGAGAAGGTTTCAAACGTGCATAATTTTGGTATAATGGCGGCGTAAGGTATTTATCGATTATGAGGAGGGGTACTAATGAAAAAAGCAATGTTAACATTAGTGTTCGGTTCAGCAATTTTCTTAGCAGCTTGTGGAGGCGGAGATAAAGAGGCAACTAACAATGAAGGTGCCACTGCTCCAGATGGAGAAGCTATCGCAATGAAATCATGTGTGACATGTCACGGTGGCGAGCTACAAGGTGCCAATGGACCAGCATTAAACGATGTAGGTTCTCGTTTATCGGAATCGGAAATTTTAGATATTATTAATAATGGTAAAAATGGCATGCCTGGAGGACTTGTAAAAGGCGCAGATGCTGAAGCAGTTGCTAAATGGTTAGCTACTCAAAAATAATACTTCAAAAACTAGCGGGCTGGAGAGCTGCTAGTTTTTTTTGTGAAGAGTAAATACATTTCTTTTATACATAGACATGCTAAAATAAGGAGAACCTTATCCATTGATTGGAGGCTTTATAATTGGTCGTAGTATTAACGAGAGATGTTATGGAGAAATTTAAGTTAGAGTTATTAGCAGGAGAGGAAGGAATCGGCAGAACGATCGTGACAAGTGATATTTCAAGACCAGGACTTGAAATGGCAGGGTATTTTACACATTATCCAGCCAATCGGGTACAATTGCTTGGCAAAACGGAGCTGTCCTTTTTTGAAATGTTACCAACTGATATCAAGCTTGAACGGATGCGTTTACTTTGTTCCCAGGATACACCTGCAATTATAATTTCTCGGGATTTAGAAGTACCTGAGGAGCTGATTCAAGCTTCCAACGAAAAGCATGTTCCTGTATTTAAAACACATATGACAACAACCAAATTTTCAAGTAGATTAACCAACTATTTAGAGGGCCGTTTAGCGCCAATGACAGCTGCACATGGTGTACTTGTTGATGTGTATGGCATCGGTATCCTGATTATTGGTAAAAGTGGTGTAGGTAAAAGTGAAACAGCTCTTGAGCTTGTCAAAAAAGGTCACCGTTTAGTTGCCGACGATTGTGTTGAGATTCGACAAGAATCAGAGAATTTACTAATTGGTAGTCCACCACCTCTATTAGAGCATCTATTGGAAATACGAGGGATCGGCATTATTGATATTATGACACTATTTGGTGCAAGTGCAGTCCGCCCGTATAAACGTATTACCCTTATTATTGAGTTGGAAATTTGGGACCCACAAAAAGTGTATGATCGATTAGGCTTAGAAGAAGAAAAGATGAAAATTATTGATACGGAATTAACGAAATTAACAATTCCGGTAAGACCAGGACGAAATGTATCTGTCATTATCGAAGTGGCAGCTATGAATTACCGATTAAAGAAAATGGGCGTAAATGCGGCTGAAGAATTTTCAAGACGTTTAGATGAAGTTATATCGTCGAACGATGTGTTAGATGATTAATAGTTAACTGTTCTTTGGTAACAGATAGTTGGAGAGGAGCAAAAGATGGATTTATTACTTTTACAAATTAACCCGATTGCCTTTCATTTAGGGCCAATTCCAGTTCGATGGTATGGGCTGCTTATCGTATCGGGTATTATTTTAGCGTATGTGGTGGGCCAACGAGAGGCCGTAAAGCGAGGATTGCCTGAGGATTTTCTTGCAGACCTATTATTATGGGCGGTTCCGATATCCATCATTTGTGCGCGCATTTATTATGTGTCAATGCGCTGGGATTACTATAGTGAAAATCCAAGTAAAATCATTGAGATATGGAATGGCGGTATTGCTATACACGGTGCGTTAATTGGTGCATTTGTGACGGCTTACATATTTACTCGTATTAAAAATGTAGGCTTTTTACGAGTAGCGGATATTGCAGCGCCTAGTATTTTAATTGGACAAATTATCGGTCGCTGGGGCAACTTTATGAATCAAGAGGCTTATGGTGGTCCTGTATCAAAGGAATTTCTAGAAAATTTAATGTTACCAGATTGGATTATCAATCAAATGTATATTGAAGAATTAGGTACTTATGTACATCCTACGTTTTTGTATGAATCAGTCTGGAATCTAATTGGGCTCATTATCTTACTGGTATTACGTAAAGTAAATTTAAATCGTGGGGAAATTTTCTTCAGTTATTTAATTTGGTATTCCATTGGTCGTTTCTTCATTGAAGGAATGCGTACAGATAGTCTTTACCTAGTTGGCGATTTACGCTCAGCACAGATTGTATCTATTATAGGTATTGTAGTAGGTCTTGGAGCCATTATTTATCGTAGAATAAAGGTTAAACCAGCCATGAAATACTTAGATAATAAATAAGGGGATGTAACATATGGCTGTAAAGGCACTACTATTTGATTTTGATGGAACTTTACTGAATACAAATGAATTAATCATTCAAACATTTATGCATGTTTTAAATGAAAGATTTCCCGGGCAATTTTCGCCAAAAGATTGCTTGAAATTCATTGGTCCATCCCTCAAGCAGACATTTAATGACATTGCACCAGGTGAAGAGGAAGCTTTAATAGCCAAATATCGAGCTTGGAATATAGAGCATCATGATGAACTTGTTAGCCAATACCCTGATGTTGTTTCGACATTAGAGCAATTAAAAGCGCAAGGCATATTATTGGCGATTGTTTCGACAAAACGGAATGATACGATTGATCGTGGGTTATCTATCCTTGGAGCAGCACATCTATTTGATGTGCGTATTGGAACAGATGATGTGAAAAATGTGAAGCCTGATCCTGAACCAGTATTACTTGCATTGGAACGCTTAGGCATCGACAAAGATGATGCAATTATGATCGGTGATAACTCGCATGATATTGAAGCGGGACATCGTGCAGGAGTTAGAGCAGCTGGTGTCGCTTGGGCAATTAAAGGTGAAGCGTACTTACAGCAGTATCAACCGGAATATATATTACATCATATGACGGATTTATTGGATATTGTGAAAGAGGGGTAAGTTAGATGGCGCGTAAAACAGAACGTTATCGTGTCGAAGGAGCAAATTCTCTTTGGAAAATCTACGACACGGTGTCCTTTTGGAAGGTGATGAAGTGTTTCATTGTCATTCAAATTGGACGCTTCACACCATTTTTACGTGTGAAAAATTGGCTTTATCGAACATTTTTAAGAATGACCATTGGTGAAAAAACTACATTAGCCTTAATGGTTATGCCAGACACTATGTATCCTGAACGTATATTTATTGGAGATAATACAGTGATTGGCTTTAATACGACCATTTTAGCCCATGAATATTTAATAGAGGAATATCGTTTAGGGGATGTCCATATTGGTCATGAAGTAATGGTTGGTGCGAATTCTACAATTTTACCTGGTGTGACAATTGGAGATGGCGCCATTGTTTCGGCCGCTACTCTTGTACATAAGGATGTGCCGGCTGGCTGCCTAGCAGGGGGAAATCCTATGCAAATTATTTATACAGCAGAGCAAATGGCAGAGCGTAAGCGTCATGAAGTTGTGCAATGGTGTACACCTAAAAAATAAACAAAGTCCATAAGTTTAAAAAGCTACTCTCAACAATCTTTGGGAGTAGCTTTTGTTTTTGGTATCATGAAGCGGATTTATGCGTGTACAGCATCATATTCTGATTTGAATTCACCATTATTATGATCGCCTGAGCAAGTTGATTCAACGAAAGTGGATTTAATAGCAGTACCAACGATATATTCGGTTGTATGCAATGTAATTTTATCACGAGGATAAAAATCACCTTTACAAAAACTAACGATCATTTGCTCACTAAGTTGTACGAATGGACATGCCATCATAAATCCCTCCAATGTGTATTTTAACTGTTGCTTTATTTGTTGATGCTATTCTATATTAGGTATTTTGAGTTGTAAAAGTAAAAGTGGAATGAGGGTAATAATTATCGTAAATATAGATATAATAGTATTTTTATTGATAATGAGATGGAGAATCATTATCAATTTTTTACAGACAAGGTAACAGTGTTCATGATTTATTTGTCACATGTTAGACACATTCTCATTCTCAATATTTACATTTTGTAGATTATCTTCAAATTGCAACTTGCCTCTATATATTATTCAAATGAAAAGTAAATTAAAGATTTAGATAATTAAGGGGAATTGCGTTGACTGTTGAAAAGAAATAAGTTAGAATTCTTTCATAATCTAATTCTCTAACACTCTAGTGAATTAAAGTAAATGTGAGGAAGTGTTCATATGTCGTCAATAAAAATGTTTGAAAAACCACTTGGAATGCGTGATACATTTCCGCAGATCTTTGAAAAAGTTGAAGCAGTAAGACAGAGTGGCAAAGATTTTTTATGTAAAAGAGGATATGAGTTTATCAAAACACCAGCTGTTGAATATTTTGATACAGTCGGAAAAGCTTCCGCGATCGCTGATACTCATTTATTTAAACTTGTGGATAGTCAGGGAAATACATTAGTGCTACGACCGGATATGACGACACCCATTGCTCGGGTGGCCACTTCAAAATTATTGAAAGAAATGATTCCTCAACGTTTAGCGTACTTCGCAAGCGTTTTTCGTGCACAAGAAGCAGAAGGTGGGAGACCAGCGGAATTCGATCAAATGGGCATTGAATTAATAGGCGACCAATCCGTATTTGCTGATGCAGAAGTCATAGTGACAGCAATGGAGCTTTTGAAACACTTAAAATTAGAAGCGTTTAAAGTGACGATTGGGCATGCAGGAATACTAAACTGCATTTTACAAGATTATACAGAGAGTATTGAGCAGCAAGCTACACTTAGAACATTACTTGTCCAGCGAAATTATGTTGGATTTGAAGAAGCGGTAGAGTCATTTAATTTGCCTAAAGCTAAGGCGGATGCCCTTCTCCAATTTATTGAAGAAGCAATGGATGTGAAGGACATTCGCGATATTGAAAAATATGTTCGTAAAAATGATGCATTAGTATACATGCAACAGCTTGCTCAGCTATTGGAGATGGCTGACTTAGCTGATCATGTTACGTTTGATTTTACACTCTCGAGTCATATGAGTTACTACACAGGTATGCTTTTTGAAGTATTTGCCTTAGGCAGTGGTTTTCCATTAGGAAATGGTGGCCGTTACGATGGATTGTTAGAGGTGTTTGGATCAAAAGCTGGTGCTACAGGCTTTTGCATTCGTGTCGATCGTTTATTGGAAACATTAAATGGACAATCAGTGGAGCAACAAGAAGCAACTGTTGTGCTGTTTGAGGAAGAACAGTATGAGGCAGCTTTATTAAAGGTAAACACATTAAGGGGAACGGGGAAATTTGCTACCTTACAGTTACGTAGTAGCCTAGTCGATGAAGAAGCCTTTTTAGCACTCTTTACTGAAGTAGTTGTAGTTGGACAGGAGGAAATTGGCAGTGAATGAATTAACTATTGCAATGCCAAAAGGGCGAATCTTTGAAGAGGCCTATCAAATGCTATTAGAGGCAGGATTTAATTTACCAGAAGAGGTCGAAATGTCACGTAAATTAATGATTGAAATACCAGAAGAGAAAATTCGATTTATTTTATCTAAGCCAATAGATGTGCCTGTCTACGTTGAACATGGAGTAGCGGATATTGGTATTGCTGGGAAGGATGTTTTGTTAGAGCAACAGAGAGAGGTACATGAATTACTGGATTTGAAAATTAGTAATTGCTATATTGCATCAGCTGGTTTACCGAATACAGAGATGAATGAGATTGCTCCAAGAATTGCAACGAAATATCCGAATATTGCGATGAAATATTATAAAGGCATTGGGGAGCAAGTCGAAATCATTGAGCTTAATGGATCTATTGAATTAGCCCCTATGATTGGCTTAGCAGATCGAATTGTCGATATTGTTTCTACAGGACGAACATTAAAAGAGAACGGGTTAGTTGAATATGAATTTATTTCGGCTGTCTCATCTCGGTTAATTGCCAATCCGGTTAGTTATCGCATGAAGGGTGAGCGCATTATTGACCTTGTAAGACGACTAAAGAAATGTGTGAATGAACAATAAAGTAATCATATCTAGCTACATATGAGTAACTGAAGGGGTTTAATTGTATGAAAATAACAAAATTGGCAAAGGGTATTTCCTTAAAAAGACCACTTGAAGGAGGAAATGAGGAACAGTTAAAAGTTGTAAGACAGGTGCTAGCAGATGTTAGGACACAGGGAGACGTAGCGTTACGTGCCTATACAGAACGGTGGGACGGATATATGCCTGCAAGCTTGCGGGTCACGAAGGAAGAGATACAAGAAGCCGTATATGCTCTTGACCAACAACTCTATCAGGATTTGGCGGAAGCGGCCAAGAATATTCGACTTTATCATGAACAACAGTCACGACAGGGTTATCACTTTGATCTAGGAGACGGTTCTTGGCTAGGACAACGTGTAACAGCTCTAGATGCAGTAGGGTTATATGTTCCTGGCGGTACAGCTGCATACCCATCATCCGTGCTAATGAATGTGATTCCAGCACAGGTAGCTGGTGTAAAACGTATCGTGATTGCTTCACCGGCAGGCCGCAATGGAAAAATACCAGCAGGTGTCCTAGTGGCGGCTCAGCTTTTAGGAATTGAAGAAATCTATAAAATTGGTGGAGCACAAGCGATTGCTGCTCTTGCATATGGCACAGAGACCATCGCCCCAGTCGATAAAATTACAGGCCCAGGAAATATTTTTGTAGCTCTTGCCAAACGAGAGGTATTTGGAGAGGTTGCAATTGATATGATTGCAGGACCAAGCGAAATTGCGGTACTAGCTGATGACACTGCATTTCCAGACGAAATTGCTGCAGACCTATTATCACAAGCAGAACATGACCCTTTGGCTTGTGCTATTCTCGTTACGACCTCAGAGCAATTGGCCAAAAAAGTAGCAGAAGAAGTTGAGAAGCAATTGAGGACTTTACCACGTCAAGAAGTAGCGCGTGCTTCAATCGAAAATTTCGGGGTCATTTATGTAGCTGAAACGGTATCAGATGCAGTAGAAGCGATTAATTCATTAGCACCGGAGCATTTAGAAATTATGACAAATAATGCTGAGGCTATAGCTGAACAAATAAGGCATGCAGGTGGTATTTTTATTGGTCGTTATAGTTCAGAGCCAGTTGGTGATTATTTTGCGGGGACCAATCATGTGTTACCAACCAATAGCACTGCACGTTTTGCTAGTGGCTTAAACGTAGATGATTTTGTAAAAAAATCAAGTGTTGTTTATTACAGTGAAAAAACTTGGCAAGACAATGCACCAAAAATTGCACGTCTTGCACGTATGGAAGGTTTAGAGGGGCATGCACGTGCGGTGGAATCTCGAGGATGGAAGAAGGAATAATACAATGACGGAGAAGAAACGATTTGCACAAATAGAGCGAATAACTAATGAAACGCAAATTTCAGTAGCCATAGATTTAGATGGTGAAGGGAAGGCAAATATTAAAACGGGCGTAGGTTTTATGGACCATATGTTGGATTTATTTATCAAGCATGGTCTTTTTGACGGGACCATCCATGCGAATGGGGATACCTATATAGATGATCACCATACAACGGAGGATCTTGGCATTGTGTTAGGGCAAGCTATTCGGGAAGCACTTGGCGATAAGAAGGGCATTAAACGCTATGGAACGGCATTTGTGCCAATGGACGATGCACTTGCACAGGTGGTAGTAGATTGCTCGAATCGCCCACACTTAGAATACCGTGTACCCGCTTTAAAAGAAAAGGTGGGTACTTTTGATACAGAATTAGTGCATGAATTTTTGTGGAAATTTGCCTTAGAGGCACGAATGAATGTACATGTGATTGTACCCTATGGACATAATACGCACCATATTATTGAGGCAATTTTTAAAGCATTAGCTAGGGCGATTGATGTTGCTGTAGAAATTGATCCACGTGTTAAAGGAGTACCATCGACTAAGGGGCTGTTAACGTGAAAATAGGTGTGATTGATTATGGTATGGGAAATTTATTTAGCGTGGTACAAGCATTAAATCGACTTGGCTGTGAGGTGGTTGTGACAGCTGATGAACACACGCTAGATGCTACAAATGCACTACTATTACCGGGAGTTGGGGCATTCCCTGATGCTAGAAAGCGTTTAGCAGAGACTAATTTAGATCGTTATCTACAAAAAGCCCAAAGCCAAAATCGTCCTCTTCTAGGCATTTGTTTAGGGATGCAATTATTGTTTGAACAAAGTGATGAGGTTACATCAACAAATGGCTTAGGTTTTTTTAAAGGACATATTAAGCGATTTAGTGGAACAAATGAGGGTCGAGCATATCGAGTGCCACATATGGGGTGGAACGAATTGGTGATGGCGAATCGCCCTGCTTGGTTAGAAAATAGTGCCCCTGCAAAGCATGTCTATTTCGTTCATTCATTTTATGCTACTGATATTGAGGAGTCTGAACTTGTTGCATATGCAGACTATTGTGGCATACGAGTTCCCGGTATTGTAGCGAAAGGTTCCGTGACAGGTATGCAATTTCACCCTGAAAAATCAGGTGAGCTGGGCGTATATTTATTAGAGCAATGGCTGAAAGGTGTGAAAGCATGCTAACGAAACGAATTATTCCCTGTCTAGATGTCAAGGAGGGACGCGTTGTAAAAGGGATACAATTTGTATCCATTCGTGATGCTGGTGACCCAGTGGAACTAGCAAAATTCTATGATGAACAAGGTGCAGATGAGCTTGTATTTTTAGATATATCTGCTTCACATGAAGGTCGCGAAACAATGATAGATGTAGTTCGACAAAGCGCTGCCACACTTGCGATTCCTTTTACAGTTGGTGGAGGTATTCGGACGTTGAATGATATGAAGCGTATTTTAAGAGCTGGTGCGGATAAAGTTTCTGTCAATACTTCCGCTTTAGAGCGTCCTGCCCTTATTCAAGAAGGCTCCGATTTCTTTGGTGCTCAATGCATCGTCGTGGCAATTGATGCTCGCTATAGTGAAGAGGACAGTACATGGATGGTTTATACCCATGGTGGACGTAAGAAAACTACTTGGTCAGCTATTGACTGGGCAAAGGAAGCGGTGCGCTTAGGAGCAGGTGAGATTTTATTAACTAGTATGAATCAAGATGGAGAAAAATCTGGCTTTGATTTGGGATTAACAAAAGCGGTACGAGAGGCTGTGACAGTCCCTGTTATTGCAAGTGGTGGAGCAGGGTTTGCAGAACATTTTTACGAAGTATTGGCAGAAGAAGTTGATGCAGATGCAGCACTTGCAGCTTCCATCTTCCATTATAAAGAAACAAGTGTAGCCCAAGTGAAAGAATACTTACGTGAAAAAGGAGTGGCAGTGAGATGATAGAGCGGATTCGATTTGATGAGAAAGGTCTTGTACCGGCAGTAGTACAGGATGCCCATACGAAAGAGGTGCTAACAGTGGCTTATATGAATAAAGAGTCATTAGTTAAAACCATGGAATCAGGTGAAACTTGGTTTTATTCTCGTTCACGTCAAGAGCTTTGGCATAAGGGCGCTACAAGTGGTCATACACAAAAGGTTGTAGCAATTAAAACAGACTGCGATCAAGATGCATTAGTTGTGGAAGTTTTACCTGATGGTCCAGCCTGTCATAATGGTACAACTTCTTGCTTTACGGAGGTGGTACAGCAAAATGCTGAGGTCGGCTCTGTAGAAATGATTGCAAAACTTGTCCGTGTTATTGAAAAACGAGAACAGGAAATGCCTGTAGGAGCTTATACTACATATTTATTTGACAAGGGCATCGATAAAATCTGTAAAAAGGTTGGCGAGGAAGCGACAGAGGTTGTTATTGGGGCCAAAAATCGCGATATAGAAGAAGTAAAGTGGGAGGCAGCGGATTTAATTTATCACCTACTTGTATTATTGCAAGAACAAAAGGTAAGTATATATGATGTCCTTCATGTGTTGAAAAAACGTCACGAGGAGAAATAACAGCATATTATTAATTGTATGGTATAATAGGGTTTACTGTGTAAAGGAACGTTTAATACGTTCCTTATTTCTTGTTTCGGAGGAAATGTATTGGAAAAGAAACGTCAAAATAAGAACCAATCGAATATAGTGTCGTTCATTCCAACAGGCGACTATTATTATAAAAAATCAATTCAAGCTATGAACAGTGGACAAATGAATAAAGCCTATAAATATTTGCAGCGTGCAGTTGATCTTAGCCCAGATGATCCTATGATAATCTTGCAGCTTGCTATTGTAGAGTTAGAAGGTCAACGTTTTGAAGAAGCGTATGATCTGCTTCGTCGTGCCTATCAAATTGACCCCGATAATCCGGAAATTATTTTTTACATGGCGGAAGTGTCAGGTTGTATAGGAATCATGCAGGATGCAAAACGCTTTGCTGAAGAGTATTTGCAGCTAGAGCCTGAAGGTGCTTATGCAGATGAAGCAGCAGAAATATTAGAATTTGTCGCTTTCGAGCAGGATGAATTTGAGGAGCTTGAAGGATCTGGTGAGGATTTATATCGTCAGGAGCAGGCTCGCCGTCATATGGAGAAGGGCGACTTTCCTGAAGCTATTACTATTTTAGAAGATTTAATTGAAGATCGACCAGCCTTTTGGTCGGCCTATAATAATCTTGCACTTGCTTATTTTTATGTTGGAGAAGAGGAACAGGCGAAGGCTCTCTTACATACAGTACTACGTGAAAATAAGGGAAACTTACATGCACTTTGTAACTTAACGGTGATTGCGTATTACGAAAAGAATGAAGAAGATCTGCAAGAGCTTTTAAATATCCTTGTTAAAATTCAGCCATATACATGGGAGCATCGTTATAAACTAGGTGCTACATTAGCTTTAATAGGGCAATATGAATTAGCCTATAAATGGTTGCGCAGTATGCAAAAAAGAGGCTATGTAGGAGACGCAGGTTTTTATTTCTGGTTATCCCATGCTGCCTATTTTTCAGGGCATGAGGAGGTTTCCAAAAGTGCTTGGGGTCAACTGCTAGAGGTAGACCCAGATAAAGAGGGGTTTGAACCTTGGCGCCAACATGACAACGAATTTGCGCTGGACGCGTTGGAACATGATCGAAATTTTATCGTTGAAAAATTAGAAAGTAGCTATTCAAGTGAGCGTATCTTTGGATTGTTTTTATTGAAGGATACTGCTCATAAGCAAGAGATAATCGCTCATCCTAAATGGGTCAATATCGAGCAATTCGGTGCATTTGAGAAATTATTTTTAGCCTATGCACTTGGTCATGAATTTGATAAGAAAAACAAAGTAGAGGCCAGCTTTTTACGTGCTGTAAATGTGCCAGAAATTTTATTAGAGCAATATGGCAAATTATCATCATTGATTGTACCTATGTTTCAAATGTGGTTTGTCCTGTGTGAACAAGCTTTAATTCAAAATTATCGTTTTACAAATCCTGTAGCGATTGCAGGAGCAAATGATTATTTATTTAGGTCTTCTCAAATGCTTAAGGTGACAAAAAAAGAAATAGCTCAACAATATGGAGTATCTGTTGCCACTTTATCAAAGTATATTGAAGAAATTTTAGCTTTTTTACCAGACAGTCATAATTAGTGTGTGAGCAACATAGTTGAATAACTTTATACTTTCACATACGATGAACATACTAACGTTATCAAGAATTTGCCGTGGCAACATTGCGTTGAGTGTTACTTCTTGCTAGTTGCCAATGGTTTATCTTCATCCCCTCTATTGTAAGTTGGGATCATATGTAGGTGACGTTACACTTTCACTACTATTTGTTGAATGAAGATAAAAAGTATTCTGTTTAGGGGGAAGTATTTATGTCGGAAGAAAAAATTTATGATGTAGTCATTATTGGTGCAGGTCCTGCTGGGATGACAGCTGCTGTTTATACATCACGTGCTAATTTGGCAACGCTTATGATTGAACGAGGAATCCCTGGTGGACAAATGGCCAACACTGAAGAAGTAGAAAACTATCCTGGTTTCGATACAATTTTAGGACCTGAGCTTTCTACAAAAATGTTTGACCATGCTAAAAAATTCGGTGCTGAATATGCCTATGGCGATGTAACAGAAATCATCGACGGGGAAGAATTTAAAACAATTAAATCAGGTACAAAAGAATATAAAACACGTGCCATTATTATTACAACTGGTGCAGAGTATAAAAAAATGGGTGTGCCTGGTGAAAAAGAACTTGGCGGCCGTGGTGTCAGCTACTGTGCAGTTTGTGATGGCGCGTTCTTTAAACAAAAAAACCTTGTAGTTGTTGGCGGGGGAGATTCAGCTGTAGAAGAGGGCGTATATTTAACACGCTTTGCTGATAAAGTAACAATTGTCCACCGTCGTGATAAATTACGTGCACAAAAAATCCTCCAAGATCGTGCCTTTGCAAATGACAAAATCGATTTCATTTGGAATGCTACAGTAAAAGAAATTAATGAAGCTAATGGTAAAGTGGGCAGTGTTACACTACAATCAACTGTGGATGGAACTGAGTCAGAGTTTACAACAGATGGTGTGTTTGTTTATATCGGTATGCTACCTTTAACAAAGCCGTTTGAATCTTTAGGTATTTTAAATGATGCTGGTTATATTTTGACAAATGATAATATGGAAACAACAATTCCAGGTATCTTTGCAGCTGGAGATGTACGTGAAAAATCACTTCGTCAAATTGTTACAGCGACAGGCGATGGCAGTATTGCAGCACAAGCTGTACAGCATTATGTAGAAGAACTATTAGAGAAAATTAATGCATAACTTGGCTATTTTAAGGAAAAAAATACAATTTTAATGTGGTTTTAATATTGTTGTAACTTGAATGACATATAAAAGGTGTATGATTAAAAGTGTAATTAGCAATCCCCCTTTTATTTTGTTTAGTAGGTTGTTTCCGCCTCAATTAGGTGGGAACAACCTACTTTTTTATTTATATAGATCATGAAAAGAGCATGAGCTTTTTTTCAATAAATTCTTGGATAAAACTAAATTGTTAAATGTCTACGTATGAGAGTTGTAAATGAGGACAAATCTTGCAGTGTCTTGCTATAATGGAGAGTAGAATGCAAAAGTGATTAGAGGTGTGCCTATGCAAAGAATTGCAAATTTAATTGCCGTAAAAGACGGTAAAGTATTATTACTTCAGAAACCAAGACGTGGTTGGTACGTTGCTCCGGGTGGAAAAATGGAAAGCGGTGAGTCCATCTTTGAGGCTGCTATTCGTGAATTTCAGGAAGAGACAAATGTTAAACCTTTACATGTACACCTAAAGGGTGTATATACGATGGTCATTAAAGAAAATGATGAAGTCGTAGATGAATGGATGCTTTATACATTTGTTGCTAAGGATGTAGACGGTGTACCGTTTGTAGAAACTAGAGAAGGTAAACTTGCATGGCACCCAGTAGAGGATTTAGCACATTTGCCAATGGCTGAAGGAGATCGCACTAATTTGCAATTTGCTATTTCGCAATCAGGTATTCAGTATGGCACGTTTGACTATACAACGAATTTTGAATTACTTCACCAGAAAATACAAATATCAAAAGATCAATAAAGGAGTTGCATGACAGTGGTGGTTGAAGGCCAACAAAGTACACATGAATTGGTTATTATTACAGGAATGTCTGGAGCTGGGAAGACCGTAGCTATTCAAAGCTTTGAAGATTTAGGGTATTACTGTATTGATAATTTACCACCTGCGTTACTTACAACTTTTTTAACGCTGCTAAGAGATTCTGGAAAAAATAGTACACGTATTGCAGCAGTGATGGATATGCGTGGAGGCAACTTTTTTGATGCGCTTATTGGGGCGTTAGACCATATACTAAAAGAAGGCGACATTGTAGCTCGTATTTTATTTTTAGATGCAGACGATGCCACATTAGTAAGGCGCTATAAAGAAACAAGAAGAGCCCATCCATTGGCAGTAAGCGGCTTACCTTTAGATGGTATAAAGCAAGAGCGAGCACTTTTATCGGAAGTAAAGGGCCGTGCTAATTTTGTTTATAACACATCTAACATGAAACCAAAGCAATTACGTGAAAAGATAGTTAAAGAATTTTCCAGTGAAGCAGATACAATTTTTACCGTAAACATTATGTCTTTTGGCTTCAAGCATGGTATGCCAATTGATGCAGACTTGGTGTTCGATGTTCGTTTCCTTAAAAATCCATATTACGTAGAGGAGCTACGTCCGAAGACGGGTCTTCAAACAGAAGTATCCTCTTATGTTTTAGCCTTGGAGGATACGCAGATACTGATACAAAAACTAACGGATTTGTTCGACTTTATGATTCCTCTTTATCGACAAGAAGGTAAATCACAACTTGTTATCGCTTTTGGTTGCACTGGTGGTCAGCATCGTTCAGTAACTTTAGCAGAGTTTTTTGGGGCTTATCTAGCCAGCAAAGAGAATACGGTTATTACGCATCGTGATATTAATCGTAGAAAGGAATGAGTGAATGGGGAAAAAGCAAACAAAGCTTGTGGTAATTGGTGGTGGAACAGGACTATCAACATTACTTCGTGGGCTCAAGCACCATCCATTTGATATTACTGCTATTGTGACGGTAGCAGACGATGGCGGCTCTTCAGGACGTTTACGAGATGATTATGATATCCCACCACCGGGTGATGTTCGTAATGTCATTGCGGCATTATCAGATATTGAACCGCTAGTGGAACAAATGTTTCAATACCGTTTTTCAGCGTCAGAGGATTTACGTGGCCATTCCTTAGGCAACTTAATGCTAACAGCACTTACAGATATTACTGGTGATTTTAACCATGCTATAAGTGAGATGGGGAAGGTGTTAAAAGTACATGGCCGTGTAATACCAGCAGCCAATAAAAAAATTAATTTACATGCTGTGTTAGAGGGCGGTTCAATCATTGAAGGTGAATCAAAAATCCCAACAGCGACAAAACGCATTGATCGCGTTTTTTTAGTACCTGAAAACGTGCAACCGTTACCAGAAGCTATTCGAGCAATTCAGCGTGCAGACTATATATTAATTGGCCCAGGAAGCTTATACACAAGTATTATTCCGAATCTCCTTGTCAAAGAGATTGGGGAAGCTGTTGTAAAAGCTAAAGGAAGAAAAATATATGTTTGTAATTTAATGACACAAAAAGGTGAAACCATTTCTTATACAGCAGGTGATCATGTATCAGCCATACATAAGCATGTTGGCGCTTCCTTTATTGATTCGATTTTAGTTAATGATGAAGAACTGCCGAATCCTGTAAAAGAATTGTATAAAGAAGAAAGAGCAGAGCCAGTGACGTTTGATGTGGCAAAGCTTGAAAGTATGGGATTAGAGGTTATAAGGCGCGATATTGCTACAATTCGATCAGATGGTACGGTTCGACATAATGCTACGAATGTTGCAGAATGGCTGGTAGATTATGCAGGTATTTATGATCGGTAAGAGAACCGATACTAGAAACATAAAGTGTTTATTGTATATGGTAAGATGAACATATACATAGAAATTATGATTGAAAGGGGGGCGTGATATGTCTTTTGCTTCTGAAACAAAAAAGGAATTAACCCAAATAGAAGCGGACAATCATTGTATGAAAGCAGAAGTTTCTGCCCTAATTCGTATGAATGGTTCATTATCCTTTGCGAATAAACAACTAAGCTTGGACGTGCAAACTGAAAACGCTGCAATTGCAAGAAGACTATATACGATTATGAAAAAATTGTATCCGTACAATGTGGAATTGCTAGTTCGTAAGAAAATGCGATTGAAAAAAAATAATGTATATATTTGCCGTGTAAGAGAAGGAGCACGCGAGCTGTTAATTGATTTAGAAATCATCTCAGACGACTTTCAATTTAATCATACGATCTCAAGAAAGCTCATTAAAAGAAATGGTCAAAAAAGAGCCTATTTAAGAGGTGCATTTTTAGCAGGAGGCTCTGTCAATAACCCAGAAACGTCCGCCTACCATTTAGAAATTTATTCTTTATATAAAGAACATGGCGAGGCATTGATGGATTTAATGAATGAATTTGAACTCAATGCCAAAACAATTGAACGCAAAAAAGGCTTTGTTACTTATTTAAAAGAAGCGGAAAAAATTTCTGATTTCCTTAATATTGTAGGTGCCCATCAGGCAATGATGAAATTTGAGGATGTTCGGATATTGCGAGACATGCGCAATAGTGTCAATCGTATTGTGAACTGTGAAACGGCCAATCTAAACAAAACAATTGGAGCAGCATTACGACAGGTAGAGAATATTCGATTTATTGAAAATTCAATTGGTCTTGACCAATTACCAGAAAAGCTTCGTGAAATTGCACGATTACGAGTAGAGTATCAAGATGTTACATTAAAAGAACTTGGTGAAATGGTATCCAGTGGTACCGTCAGCAAATCAGGTGTCAACCATCGTTTAAGAAAAATAGACGAAATAGCAGATGCATTAAGACGCGGTGAAAAAATAGGTGGTTAAGTTATCATACTTTTCAGGTATGAAAGTCATGCGTAATCGCTTATTGTTCTTTTGCTAGTAAGTAAGGTAAGATAAAACTAATAGATGAACGGTAGTGAAGGGGAGTTTTGAGAATGATCGAGAGAAGAGTCCAGGTTAAATTAAAATTAGGACTACAAGCTAGACAAGCGGCACTATTTGTGCAGGAGGCCAATCGTTTCAGTGCGGATATCTTTCTAGAAAAAGATGAAAAAAAAGTGAATGCCAAATCGATAATGGGTGTCATGAGCTTAGCGGTTGCGAAAGGTACCGAAGTAACGTTAAGTAGTGAAGGCAATGATGCTGAGCAAGCGGTTACAGCATTAGCTACAATTATTGAAAATGAAGATTAACAAACAAATAAAGAAGCCTCACAGAGTAATTTCTGTGAGGCTTTTTAGTATTATTTATTATCCGTACTACGGTGCATAATGTGATCGATTAAACCATATTCTTTTGCACGTTCAGCAGTCATGAAGTTATCACGATCTGTGTCTCTTGCAATGACTTCAAGTGGTTGACCAGTGCGTTCAGATAAAATGCCGTTTAATTTTTCACGTAAGAATAAAATGCGTTTAGCAGCAATTTCAATTTCTGTCGCTTGACCTTGTGCGCCACCTAGTGGTTGGTGAATCATTACTTCTGCATTTGGTAATGCAAAACGTTTACCAGGTTCACCCGCGGCAAGTAAGAATGCTCCCATTGATGCAGCCATACCAATACAAATCGTTTGAACTTTTGGCTTAATAATTTGCATTGTGTCATAAATAGCCATACCAGCCGTAATTGATCCACCTGGCGAATTAATGTAAAGAGAAATGTCTTTGTCTGGATCTTCTGCTTGTAGGAAAAGTAGCTGTGCGACAATTGAGTTTGCCACATTGTCATCAATAGCACTTCCTAAAAGGATAATGCGGTCTTTAAGTAGACGTGAATAAATGTCATATGCACGTTCACCACGGCTTGTTTGTTCAATAACTGTAGGAATTAAATTCATGTTAAATCCTCCTTCAAAAAACTAAATTCGATTACCTTTGCTGAAATCTACATTGTTATTTCAGCTGTAACCTTATCATACACATTATAGTCAGGGAAGGTCAAATATTAACCCTGTTAAAGTGAAATTAATTAAAATAAAAAAAAATAAATTCTTTTTGCATTCTATGGTTGAATTATATGTGATACGTTTGTATAATAGGTAAGGTTATAAGTTTGAAAGTACAGGACACTATTTTGCAGGTATGCTTCAAAATGAGGATTATCTACATCATGCTTTTCGTAAGCCTAGGGTGAGTACTTTTTTTTTGTGTTTTTTGCCCTCGTGGTGTAATGGATAACACGTAAGATTCCGGTTCTTGCACTGGGGGTTCGATTCCCTCCGAGGGCGCCATTTTACTGAATATTGATATACTGTAATAGCTCAATCTCCTAATAAGTAGTTTAGCAGCCTGCTTAGTGGAGATAGAGAGGAAAAGTAATGGGAATACTGTCCTAGTTGGCATTATTCCCCTATTTATGCCTTTCAAACCTTCAAAAAAGCAACAACTCCAAATTATTTTTTAGTGAACATACTGTCCGTGAAGGCTAGTAATAGCCGAAAAAAAGAATCCTTTCTGAGGGGATTCTTTTTTTTGTTTAAATTTATCGAAATTTGGCATTGCTTCTATTGTATATATATTAGTTTTAGGTTCGTTTTATTGTTATTAATGCTTATTTTTTCTATTTAAATGAATTTACCATTAATTAATATGAAAAAATATTTAGTTTTATGCGAAAAGTTGTTGTACAAATACTATAATATTAATATAATTGACCTAATAGTCTAACATTTCCGAATTGCGAAAAATAATACGCAGAATGGAAAATTATCGAAATAGGGGGAAATGCAATGAAAAAAACAGCTTGGATGTTACTTATGATTATAGCAGCGCTAACTTTAGCACTTGCAGGATGTGGCACAAAGGACAATGCCTCTTCGGGTAGTACACCTTCAGAAGGTGGAGATGGAAAGAAAGTATATAAAGTAGGGACAGAAGCAACTTTTGCACCGTTTGAATCTGTTGACGATAAAGGGAAAATTGTGGGGATTGATGTCGATATTTTAAAAGCAATTGCTGATGAAATGGATTTCGAAGTAGAGTGGAATAATATTGGTTGGGAACCCGTTTTCCAAACAATTAAAAATGGTGAAACACATATTGGTGCCTCAGGGATTACAATTACAGATGAGCGCAAAGAATCATTTGATTTTACTGAGCCATACTATGAATCTCAATTATTAATTGTTGTGAAAGAAGATTCAAAGATTAAATCATTAGATGAATTAAAAGATAAAAAGGTGTCCGTACAAATTAATGCTACTGGTCATATGGCAGCTAAAAAGCTACAAGGTGAAGCAAGTACAAATATCATGGCTTTCGAAAGTCAGCCAATCGCAATTCAAGAGATGTTAAATGGTAATGTTGACGCAGCTATTGGAGACAATGCGGTAGTATACGAATATATTAAAGCGCATCCAGATCAAAAAATTAAAGTCATTCAAGATGACGCATTCGAAAAAGAATACTATGGCTTTATGGTTCAAAAGGGGAATAAAGAGCTATTAGATAAATTAAATGAAGGTCTGAAAAAGATTAAAGAAAACGGTAAATTAAAAGAAATTACAGGTACTGATTTCGAATAATAAAATGGTAATGCCACTCGCGAAGCAATATGCTAGCGACTCATTTAATTGATATGACTTTAAAGGGGAAATGGGGTTTTCGGATGGACATCTTTGACCTACGCTGGGACATTGTCTGGAACTACCGAGATATGTTTATACGAGGTATTGGCGTAACACTTATTTTGACACTTAGTGGTTATTTTGGCGGTATTCTTTTAGGACTGTTTTTAGGACTAGGAAAATTATCAAGTAAAAAATGGATCTATTGGCCATCAAAATTATATGTTGATTTATTCCGCGGAACACCAATGCTAGTTCAAATTTTATTAATACACTTAGCCGTTATTCCAACCATTTTTGGTCATTCTTTAGGATATATGGTTTCGGGGATTACAGCGCTTATTTTAAACTGTGCTGCTTACAACGCAGAAATTTTCCGTGCAGGTATCCAAAGTATTGCAAAGGGGCAAATGGAGGCCGCTCGTTCTCTTGGTCTTACACATAATCAAGCGATGCGTAAGGTTATTTTACCGCAGGCCTTTAGACGCATGATCCCGCCATTAGGGAATGAATTCATAGCATTATTAAAGGATTCCTCACTAGTAACAGTCATTGCTGCACCAGATATTCTATATGCTAGTAAAGTTGTTGCAGGTGCAAGCTTCCGTTTCTGGGAACCGTACATTGTTGCTGCACTATTATATTTAATATTAACTTATGGTGTAACGAAAATTGTTGCATTTATTGAGAAGCGATTTAGCAATAGTTATGTCCCTCGTAAGGCAGAAGGGCGGGAAGCAAGATGATAAAAATTGAGAACCTACACAAATATTTTGGTAAGCTAGAAGTATTAAAAGGGATCGATTATGAAATCCAAGAAAAACAAGTTGTTTGTGTTATTGGGCCTTCTGGTTCAGGGAAAAGTACTTTTTTACGTTGCATTAATATGCTAGAAGAAGTAACGGATGGTGCTATTTATATTGAAGATGTAAAGATCAATGATCCGAAAACGAATATCAATGAGATTCGTGCAGAGGTTGGAATGGTGTTTCAACAATTTAACTTATTCCCTCATATGAACGTCATCGATAATGTCACGATGGCACCAATGCAAATTCGTAAAATGAGTCGTCCAGAAGCTGAAGAGCTTGGGCATGAGCTTTTAAAAAAGGTGGGTCTCGACAGTAAAGCCTATAATTATCCTGAACAGCTATCAGGTGGACAACAGCAACGTGTAGCCATTGCACGTGCGTTAGCCATGAAGCCAAAGGCCATTTTATTTGATGAGCCTACTTCAGCTCTTGATCCAGAAATGGTAAAAGAGGTGTTAGATGTTATGAAAAATCTAGCTGCTGAAGGGATGACAATGATTGTAGTCACACATGAAATGGGCTTTGCTCGTGAAGTTGGTGATCGAGTAGTCTTTATGGATGGTGGCTATATTGTGGAAGAGGGTTTGCCTGAGGAACTATTCGGAAACCCACAAAATGAACGTACTAAAGCATTTTTAGGAAAAGTACTATAATTAGAAAAGGCAGTCCATGATGAGAATTCATCACTATGGACTGCCTTTTGATTTTTAATGAAGGGGATTAGAGGTTGTATCGTATGCATTAAGCATCGTTTGCATATCTTGTTGAGAGTACTGAGGCACTTGATAATAACCATGTTTATTTTGGTAAATGGATAATTCATAGGCCATTTCAATGCAGTTGGGAATACTATCCGCAACAACACGACGAACAACAGGGTTTGTCGTTTCTGTTGCAGCAGCCGTCATACATTTTGCTACTCCCTTTTGAGCGCCTAGTAAGAAACCAGAAATGGCTTCATCATTAATTTCATTGGCGTTTTGCATTGGTTTTTTAGGTTGCCCTGGAGTTAAGCCGTATTTAAAGTCATTTCCTGTTTCCATTTGGTAACGCCCCGTAGGAACAGATGGATCATGACCTGTTTTAAAGGACTCAACAATTGTATTATACATACCCAATGTAAAATTATATTGACGATCCAAAATGCTGAGTAATTCTTGATCCTTTACTTGTGGACGTAAAATGATCGCTTGATTCATACCAGCGATAATTTCACCAATTGCTTCATGCATGTCCATCATTTCGTGTCCACCATGATTTAGACTATGTTGTTGATTGAAATTTGTTTGATTGGATGATGATTCATTGTAAAACGATTGTGACAAAAAAAACGCCTCCTCATATAATTTTTGATGCAGTATTTAGTATGTCAAGCCAAAGGAATTTCATACGGTATAAATGCAAAGGCAAAAATGTAGACTAACAAAAGGAAATGCAAGTCAAGGAGGATTTTAAAAATGAAGAAATGGTTTGGACCTATTGGGATAATTGTTATCATTCTTATCGTGTTAGCCTTAGTATTGATTCCTAAATATAACAGTTTAGTGACAGCTGAGGAAAATGTAGATTCCAAATGGGCGCAAGTTGAAAACCAGCTTCAACGCCGCTATGATTTAATTCCCAATTTGGTTGAATCTGTGAAAGGTTATACGAATCACGAGCAAAAGGTCATTGCGGATATTACCAGCGCACGTGCTCAAATGAGCAATGCTAATACTCCCGCGCAGCAAGCTGTTGCGAATGATGCTTTAACTGGTGCACTTAGTCGTTTACTAGTAGTCGTGGAAAACTACCCTAACTTAAAAGCAGATGCAAATTTTCGTCAGTTAATGGATGAGCTTGCTGGAACGGAAAATCGCTTGGCAGTTGCGCGGGAGGATTACAATAATGAAGTACAACAATTCAATAAACATGTTAAACGTTTTCCTGGAAATTTAATGGCAGGAATGTTTGGGTTTGAACAAAAAGAATACTTTAAAGCCGCTGCGGGTGCCGAACAAGCGCCTTCTATTGATTTTAGTCAACCAGGTACAGAGTGATGAAGCGTTGTATTATACAGCTGATTATCGTTTGCTCAGTCCTTCTTTTTAGCACGAATATGACAAAAGCAGCAATGCCGTCACCCATGAAAAACACGTATATCCATGATTTTGCGAATGTCCTATCTTTAGATGTAAAACAAGAGCTAAACCATTATTCAGAGCAGTTAGACAAAGGGACAGGTGCTGAAATCATGGTCGTAACCCTCGATAGCCTTCATGGGCAGGAGGCGAAAATGTATGCGACAAAGATGATTCGTTCCTGGGGCATTGGGGACAAAGAGAAAAATAACGGTGTTCTCCTACTCGCTACATTTGGACAGGGAAAAGGCCAAAATGATGTGGTGATAGCTGTTGGTCAAGGCTTAGAGGGACCATTACCAGACGGTAAATTAGGACGTATTTTAGATAATGCATTTTACCCTTTCGCAAGTGAAGGTGATAATGATCAAGCCTTTCTAGCTACATATGCAGAGGTCTTTCGTGCTGTAGCTGAAGAGTATAATTGGAATGGTGAATTACCAGCAGGTGCAAATGAAGATGAAGGAATGCCCATTTGGCTCATTATTGTCATCGTTATTATGATCCTCATTTTTTCTTCATTCTTTTCGAAAGGTGGAGGAGGCGGTCCTCGTGGCAGAGGCTACGGCGGCTATCCTGGCGGCTTTGGTGGCGGACGTTCAGGTGGTGGTGGTTTTGGAGGGTTTGGTGGCGGATCTTCAGCAGGTGGAGGGGCAAGCCGGAAATTTTAATATTAATGACAAGCGAGCTAATTGTTTAGTTCGCTTTTAATGTGAAAATATTGACAAAAATACAAATAATGGTATAATTTGCATATATCGACTATCGATATAACGTAAACTGATATAGGGAGGAATCATTTTGAAAAAAAGATTTTTAACTGCATCATTAGCCATTATTTTAACAACTGCTACGGTTATTCCTGCAACATTGCAGGAAGTACATGCTGCCAATGAAACAAAGGTTGTATTAGCACAAGAGGAACATCTTTCAGCCCAGGAGTTTCTAGATTTAGCAGTAACAGCTTTAACATTCCAGCATGGCTCCGATTCAATGCGTCAAAAGTTTAAAGATCAATGGGTAAAGGCTGGGGAGATTTCAGATTTAAGCGCTACTATTAAACGTGATCAAGCAGCTCGGATTTTAGTCAGAGCTGTCGATAAAGAAGAAAAAGAAACGTCACTGACAGCGTATTTAGAGAAAGCCAATAAGCTTGGTTTCTTTAATGGAGTGTCCTCAAGTACTGAGTTTATGACGAAACAAGATGCTAGTAAACTCCTTAACAATGTTAAACATATAAAAAATGGTTCCAATAATGAAGGGGTAAAAGAAATTTCCGTGGAAGATTTTATAAAAAATCCAGGGAATTTTGGTTACGAACTGTCACCAGATGGTAATTACATTACATTTGCTTCTGCATGGGAGAACCGCTCGAATGTTTTCGTGAAAAAAATGAATGATAATAGTGAGCCTGTTCGTGTTTCAAACTCAAAGGATCGAAATATTGCAGGTTTTTTCTGGAAGGATGATGCTTTACTTTATTTGAAAGATAAAGGTGGAGATGAAAACTTCCATATTTATTCTACAACATTTAACGGTTCTGTGGAAAAAGATTTAACACCATATCCTAACGTGACTGTAGGGATATTGGATAGCTTACAAGGTGTGAAAGACGAAATTCTTATTATGATGAACAAAGAGGATGCTACCGTTTTTGATGTGTACAAGCTAAATGTTAAGACGGGAAATACGACTCATGTTGCTAAAAATCCTGGTAATATTACGAACTGGTTAGCAGATCGTAATGGCAATGTACGTGTAGCTGTGGCTACTGACGGGGTGGAAGGTGCTGTCCTTTATCGAGATTCAGAAAAGGATGAATTCAGACCATTTATTAAAATGGGTGCTGGGGATGAAGTCATGCCGTTAGCTTTCTCAAAGGACAATAAGTTTATCTATGCTACATCCAATAAAGGTCGAGATAAAGTCGAAGTAGTAAAATATGATTTACAAGGAAATGAAGAAGTAATCATGTCTAATGATGAAGTCGATGTTTCCGGTGTATTGTATAATGCTGAAAAAGATAAATTATTATATGGTGCTTATGCTACAGACAAAATTCATTATCAATTCTTTGATCAGGACTTTGAAAAGTTATTTCGTCAAATTCAAAACAAGCTTGGTGTACATGAAAGCGAATTTGGTATAAATGATTACAATAAAGAAATGACAAAATTTATTGTGAGCGTTTCGAGTGACACCATCTATGGAAAATATTATTACTATGATTCAACAACAGATGAATTAACAGAATTAGCGACTTTAAGTCCTTGGTTAAAAGCTGAAGAACTTGCAGAAATGCATCCTATTTCTTATAAGAGTCGTGATGGATTAATTATAAATGGTTATTTAACGTTGCCGAAAAATAAAAATGCTAAAGATCTTCCTCTTATTGTAAACCCACATGGTGGACCGTGGGCTCGCGATATGTGGGGCTTTAATCCAGAAGTACAGTTATTAGCAAATCGTGGCTATGCAGTGTTGCAAGTAAACTTCCGTTCCTCGACTGGGTATGGGAAGGAATTCCTGCAAGCTGGTAATAAGCAATGGGGCTTGAAAATTCAAGATGATATAACGGATGGCGTTCAATGGGCGATTGACCAAGGTATTGCTGATCCTAAACGTATCGGTATTTACGGTGCTTCATTTGGTGGTTATGCAACATTAGCTGGTATTACGTATACACCAGATTTATATGCAGCAGCAGTTGATTATGTAGGTGTATCTAATATTTTCACACTATTAGATACAATTCCACCATACTGGGAAACTATGAGAGAACTGTTTTATGAACGAGTAGGCCATCCAGAGAAAGATAAAGAATTATTAACAGCGGTTTCTCCGGTGTTCCATGCAGATAAAATTAAAACACCTTTATTTGTTGCACAAGGCGCAAATGATCCACGTGTCAACAAAGCGGAATCCGACCAAATTGTAGAAGTTTTACGTGCTAGAGGTGTAGACGTAGAGTATATGTTAAAGGATAATGAGGGCCATGGCTTCGCGAATGAAGAAAACAGAATCGAATTCTATAATGCCATGTTGAAATTCCTTGATCATCATTTAAAATAACATAATAACCAAAAGGCATTGATGCGCTTGTTATTCGCACTCAATGCCTTTCATTTTTTTAGTAAGTTTTTGAATCAATCCACCACATAGTTTACAATCATTGTAATTATCATTGTCATCGTGTTAGATTCATTGTTAAAGTTCTACCATGAAAAAACGAAAGCAAAAACACTTCGTTTAAAATAGAAACAGGGGGGTGCCATCCATGATTGTTCAATTTTTTAGTCGAGCTAATTGTCCATTATGTGTAGAGGGCTTACATACATTAAAGCTTGTACAGGAAGATGTAGCGTTCGATATTGAAATAGTTAATATTGAAGAGGATGATCGGATACACGAAAAATATATGTTAATGATACCTGTAGTAGAAAAGGATGGGGTCGTTATCCAATACGGCAATCTTGATTATGCCACATTGATGGAGTACTTGGGCAGTTAAGTTACAGGTCTTTAAAAAGGTATTAACGGCGAAAATCGCTCTATTGTTAGTTGTCATTCATACAATTCACAAATTGTTCAATGAAAGCGGTTTGAATTTGAACAGTTTGTGAAGACCTTCACATTAGACTTTTATTTTATAAAAATCAGAGTAGAATAGGTATCAAGTAAGACGTTGTTATAAAACAGATAATGAAAAGTATCACAAATTCTAGTGGTTGTTATATTACAAAAGCGATGTGAAGGGAGATTTTACAATGTGGGTTATTACAGTATTTGAAAAAAAGGACGTTCGTATTTTTGAATTTACAAATAAAAATGAAGCAACAAAAGCTTTAGAAGGATTCAAGAAAAATGCAATTTTATCTTTCACAAAATAAGCAAATCAAAGTCTCGTAGCTATTAACTAAGCTACGGGGCTTTTTTTTAATCCAAAACTATACAATTACTTGCGCTTTCCAAATATGCGTATTATAATAAAATTATAAGTGGGACACAAAATGATATAGTGGGATGAAATACAACCCACCCCTATTAACAAGGGAGTAGATAAATATGTTCACTATTCCAGAGGCACAGCAAAGGCTACTTCCTGAAATGTATCCGCTTCTGCAATCTAGATATCGTATTTTGCAAGCCGTTCAACTCATGCAACCTATCGGGCGTCGAACACTCGCAGATTCTTTGAAAATGACAGAGAGAGAAATTCGTAAAGAAACTGACATTTTACGTGAACAAGGGTTATTAGATTCACAAAAGTCGGGTATGGTATGTACAGATGATGGTGAAGAAGTGATTGAAAAACTGAGAGCCATCGTTTATGAATGGTCTGGTTTAACCCAGCTTGCAAAATTGCTTGAAAA
Source organism: Lysinibacillus sp. UBA5990 (assembly GCF_002429815.1). Classification (NCBI taxonomy): domain Bacteria; kingdom Bacillati; phylum Bacillota; class Bacilli; order Caryophanales; family Bacillaceae; genus Lysinibacillus; species Lysinibacillus sp. UBA5990. The sequence continues at coordinate 182,932 of NZ_DJAY01000005.1, read as the reverse complement.
CCATTTTGGTATACAACATGTTGTTGTTGTACCAGGTGATTATAGTGAAGACAATACAATCCTAACCTTGCTTGGCAAGGAAGCAGCATTGCAATTTATGTCTACTGCATTTGATGAACAAGTTGTAGCGGTCACTGGTGGAAAATCAGTTGCCTCGCTAGCTCAATTTTTACATCCATTAGATGGACAAAAAGATATTACCTTTGTTGCTGCACGTGGAGGAATTGGTCATGAAATGCAAATGCAAGCTAATACGCTTGTTGCAACATTTGCCATGCAGATGGAGGAACAATACCGTACGTTATTTTTACCTGAGCATTTAAGTGAGCAAGCTTATCAAGCTATGTTAACTGAGCCTATGGTAACTGAAATGATGGCATTTTATGATCGAGCAGATTGTGTGATCCATGGCATTGGATCGGCAGAGGAAATGGCGATTCGACGTAATTCATCTTCTGAGGATTTGCGAATTCTTGAGGAGAAGGGTGCGGTAAGTGAGGCATTTGGCTATTACTTTAATGCCGATGGTGAAATCGTACATCGTATCCGCACGATTGGCATTCAGCTTGAACAGGTAAAAAATAGCCAGCAAGTTATTGCCGTGGCAGCAGGAAAACAAAAGGTCAATGCGATGCTTTCTTATTTTAAAGTAGCGCCAAAGCAAACTATTTTTATTACAGATGAAGCAGCTGCAAAAGCCATTGCTGCTACATTATCTTCTGACAGCCATCTTGAATGATGGGTGTGAGCATTACCATGTCACTCGATCTCAAAAAGTGTTGAAGCACTTTTTGAATGAGCATAAAAGCAATTTAACGTCTCTATTTCAATAGAGGCAGACATTACACATTATTGGAGGAATTAACAATGGCATTAAAATTAGCAATTAATGGATTTGGACGTATTGGACGTTTAGTATTTCGTGAGGCAATGAAGCAAAATGAATTTGAAGTAGTAGCTGTAAACGACTTAACAGACGCAGGTCAGCTTGCACACTTATTGAAATATGATTCAGTCCACGGTATCTATGATGCTGAAGTCAATGCAGATGAAGATTCTTTCGTAGTGAATGGTCAACGTATAAAAGTATATGCTGAAAAAGATCCTTCACAATTACCATGGGGTGAATTAGGAGTAGACGTAGTTCTTGAATGTACTGGTCATTTCCGTTCAGTGGAAGAAGTAGGTAAGCATATTGAAGCAGGAGCTAAAAAAGCAATCCTTTCTGCACCAGCAAAAGGAGCAATGCCTACATTTGTTATGGGTGTCAACCATACAGACTATAACCCAGCAACAGACGATGTTATCTCAAATGCTTCATGTACAACAAACTGTCTTGCGCCTGTAGCGAAAGTACTTGATGAGAAATTTGGCATTGAACGCGGTATGATGACAACAATCCACTCTTATACAAACGATCAACGAATCCTAGACTTCCCACACTCTGACCCACGTCGTGCGCGTGCAGGGGCGGTATCTATGATTCCAACAACAACTGGGGCAGCGGTAGCCGTTTCTAAAGTATTACCACAATTAAAAGGTAAATTAGATGGCTTCTCTATGCGTGTACCAACACCTAACGTATCATGTGTGGACTTAGTTGTAGAATTAAAAGCAGATGTAACGAAAGAAGCAATTAATGCGGTATTAAAAGAAGCATCTGAAAATGAATTAAAAGGCATTTTAGACTACAATGAACTACCATTAGTGTCTATTGATTATAACGGTAACCACCATTCTTCTACGGTTGATGGTCTTTCAACAATGGTATTAGAAAACAAAATGGTGAAGGTTCTAGCTTGGTACGATAACGAAATTGGTTACTCTACTCGCTTAATGGACTTAGCTTTATACATTGCTGAACAAGGGTTAAACAATAAATAAGTATCATATTTCAACATTTTGAGTAAAAAGTGTGACATAATACTGCTTTTTATGTACAAAAAGTATAGCCTTTATAATATCGAATAGATATAATATACAAGGGTATTGGGAGTAAGGGATAACCCTTACTCCCTTTTTGTCTAAATTCAGCAGGAAACGCCCACCTCTTTAGGTGATGTGATGAATACACAAATGGCTCTCTTTAATGGAGTGGGAGTGGGTGTCCAAACACCACCAACTACATCAAGATAATAGCCCGGTGGATGTCACAGATTTTGCTAGGGCTCCAACACTAAGGCGTAATTGATACATGGTGTTTGCAAGACATAAAAGGGTATTTTTGCTACTATAAAAACAAGTATTAGGGTTCATTATCAAAAGTTGGAGAATCATATGCATACTAGATGGTGACCCCGAAAAAGTACCAAGATGACTTTTCGATTTAGGAAGCATGGTGTGGAGCCAAGATGGGTAAAACACAAGGATGTAAGACTAAAACAACTTTGAAGGGAGTTTCTTCATGTTAAATAAGAAGACAATGAAAGATATTGATGTAAAAGGTAAACGCGTTTTTGTACGTGTTGATTTTAATGTTCCAATGGCGGATGGGGCCATTACAGATGAAACACGTATTCGAGCAGCTATTCCAACAATTGAATATTTAGTAGAGCAAGGTGCAAAAGTCATTTTAGCTTCTCATTTAGGTCGTCCAAAAGGTGAAGTAAAAGAGGACATGCGTCTAACAGCAGTTGGTAACCGCTTAGCGGAGCTAATGAGCAAACCAGTTACGAAGCTAGATGAATCCATTGGGCAAGCAGTGGAAGAAGCTGTTGCGAGCATGCAGAATGGAGACATTTTACTTCTTGAAAACGTTCGTTTCCATGCAGGCGAAGAAAAAAATGATCCAGCTTTAGCACAGCAATTTGCTCAGCTAGCAGATATTTATGTCAATGATGCTTTCGGTGCAGCTCACCGAGCACATGCTTCTACAGAAGGAATCGCCAAGCACATTCCTGCAGTATCGGGTTTCCTTATGCAAACGGAATTAGATGTACTTGGTAAAGCGCTATCGAATCCTGAACATCCATTTACAGCGATTATCGGTGGTGCCAAAGTTAAAGATAAAATTGGTGTAATTGAAAGTTTATTAGAAAAAGTAGACCACTTAATTATTGGTGGTGGATTATCATTCACGTTCATTAAGGCACAAGGCTACGATATTGGGAAATCATTATTAGAAGAAGATAAAATTGAGCTAGCAAAATCATTTATTGAAAAGGCGAAAGCGAAAGGCGTGCAATTACATATGCCAATTGATGCGGTAGTGGCTAATGAATTTTCACAAGATGCGGAAACAAAAGTTGTGGATGTAGATGCTATACCTGCCGATTGGATGGGACTAGACATTGGGCCAAAAACAGCTGCTCACTATGCAGAGGTCATTAAAAATTCTAAATTAATCATTTGGAACGGACCAATGGGTGTCTTTGAAATGGATAAATTTGCGAATGGTACAAAAACAGTGGCTGACGCAATGGCAACTACATCCGGTTATACAGTAATCGGTGGTGGTGACTCTGCGGCGGCAGTTGAAAAGTTTGAAGTAGCTAATAAAATGGATCACATTTCTACAGGTGGCGGTGCTTCACTAGAGCTAATGGAAGGTAAAGAGCTTCCAGGGATTGTTGCACTAAACGATAAATAAGCCAAATAAAAAATCGGAGGCAAGACGATGCGTAAACCAATTATTGCAGGTAACTGGAAAATGTTTAAGACATTTGAAGAAGCTATACAATTTGTAGATGCCGTACAGGATAAACTTCCTTCTAATGAGAAAGTAGACGCTGTAATTTGCGCACCAGCACTTTACCTACCTACACTTGTGCAAGTTGCTAGTGAATCGGAGCTAGCTATTGGTGCCCAAACGATGCACTATGAAAATGAAGGGGCCTTTACTGGTGAAATTAGTCCTGCACAGCTAGCAAGTGTGGACGTGGACTATGTCATATTAGGACACTCAGAACGTCGCGAGTACTACAATGAAACAGATGAAGCTATTAATAAAAAAGTAACAGCAGCACTTGCACATAATATTGTACCGATTATTTGCTGTGGTGAAACGCTAGAGGAACGTGAAGCGGGAACAACAGAACAAAAGGTTGCGGGCCAAATTAAAGCGGCACTTGCTGGATTTGAAGCGCAGCAAGTAGAGCACATGGTCATTGCCTATGAACCAATTTGGGCAATCGGTACAGGTAAAACGGCTACAGCCGATGATGCCAATCAAGTTTGCGGAGCGATTCGTTCGGTCGTTGAGGAATTATTTGATGTTGAAACGGCTAATGCAGTTCGCATCCAATATGGTGGCAGCGTTAAGCCTGACAACATTCATGAGCTTTTAACAAAAGAGCATATTGATGGAGCATTAGTTGGTGGAGCAAGCTTACAACCAGAATCTTATTTAACATTATTGGAGGCGGCAGCAAATGCCTAAAAAGCCAGTAGCATTAATTATATTAGATGGCTTTGCATTTCGTGATGAAGCATTCGGAAATGCAGTAGCACAGGCTAATAAGCCAAATTTTGATCGATATTGGAGCCAATTCCCACACGCTACATTAACAGCATCTGGAGAGGCCGTTGGGCTACCAGAAGGACAAATGGGTAATTCCGAGGTGGGTCATTTAAACATTGGTGCTGGTCGTATTGTTTATCAAAGCTTAACGCGCTTAAATAAATCGATACGTGAAGGGGACTTCTTTACAAATCAAGCATTTTTAGATGCTGTGGCACATGTGAAAGCACATAATTCTAAGCTGCATATTATGGGGCTTTTATCAGATGGTGGTGTTCATAGTCATTATGAGCACATGTTTGCTCTATTAAAGCTTGCAAAACAGCAAGATTTAACGGACGTTTTCGTTCATGGCTTCTTAGATGGTCGAGATGTTGGGCCTACAACAGCTTTAGCCTATATTGAAGAAACAGAAAAACAAATGACTGAAATGGGAGTAGGTCAATTTGCATCTATTCACGGTCGTTACTATGCAATGGACCGCGATAAGCGATGGGATCGTGTCGCGCTTACTTATAATGTACTGGTAGATGGCGTTGGTCAAACAGCGGAAAGTGCAAAAAGTGGTGTAGCAGCATCCTATGAGCGTGAAGTGACAGATGAATTTGTCATTCCGTTTAGCATTCAAGAGCATGGAGAGCCAGTGGCAACGATTAGTGATAACGATGCAGTTATTTTCTTTAACTTCCGTCCTGACCGTGCTATACAGTTGTCAAAAGTATTCACAAATGAAGGCTTTGATGGTTTTGCAGTATCTGCCAAGCATCCAAAAAACTTAAAATTTGTGTCCTTTACTCATTATAGTGATGAAGTTAATGCACAGGTTGCTTATGAAAATGACAACTTGAAAAATACAATCGGTGAAGTGTTAGCGATGAATGGTAAAACACAGCTACGCATTGCCGAAACCGAAAAATATCCACATGTTACTTTCTTTATGAGTGGTGGACGTGAGGAAAAATTCTTAGGTGAAGAACGTATTTTAATCGCATCCCCAAAGGTTGCCACATACGATTTAAAACCTGAAATGTCTGCCTATGAGGTGACAGAAGCCTTACTTGCGGAAATTGAGGCTGAAAAATTTGATGGTATTCTTCTTAACTTTGCCAACCCTGATATGGTAGGTCATAGTGGAATGCTTGAACCAACAATTAAAGCCATTGAAGTAGTGGATGAATGCTTAGGGAAAGTAGTCGATGCGCTTCTTGCAAAAGGTGGTGCAGCTATTATTACAGCTGACCATGGGAACTCAGATGAAGTGGTAACACTAGCAGGGGAGCCTATGACAGCTCATACAACAAATCCTGTTCCAGTAATTGTGACAAAACCAAATGTTGTTTTAAGAAATGGTGGTATTTTAGCCGATTTGGCTCCAACCATGTTAGAATTATTAGAGGTGTCACAGCCTACTGAAATGACAGGTCAATCATTAATTGAAAAAGAGGAGAATTAATTATGCCATTTATTACACAAGTTTATGCTCGCGAAGTTTTAGATTCACGTGGGAACCCAACAGTAGAGGTTGAAGTATTTACAGAGTCGGGCGCTTTCGGACGCTCAATCGTACCATCAGGTGCATCAACAGGTGAATACGAAGCTGTAGAATTACGCGATGGTGACAACTCTCGTTACCTAGGCAAAGGTGTATTAAAAGCAGTTGAAAATGTTAACACAATTATTGCACAAGAATTAGAAGGTAACTATTCTGTTCTTGACCAAGTTGTCATTGACAAAGCTTTAATAGAGCTTGATGGCACAGAAAATAAAGGCAAGCTAGGTGCTAACGCAATTCTAGGTGTATCCATGGCAGTTGCACATGCTGCGGCAGATTATTTAGATGTACCTCTTTATCAATATCTTGGTGGGTTTAATTCTAAACAATTACCAGTACCAATGATGAACATTTTAAATGGTGGAGCACACGCAGATAACAATGTAGATATTCAAGAATTTATGGTTATGCCTGTCGGTGCAGAATCTTTCCGCCATGCACTACGTATTGGTGCTGAAATTTTCCATCACCTGAAGGCAGTACTAAAAGCTAAAGGCTATAATACAGCAGTAGGTGACGAAGGTGGTTTCGCACCAAACCTTGGCTCTAACGAAGAAGCGATTACAGTCATTTTAGAAGCGATTGAAAAAGCAGGCTACAAACCAGGTGAAGAAGTGAAGCTTGCAATGGATGTAGCTTCATCAGAGCTTTTCAATAAAGAAGATGGTAAATACCACTTAGATGGTGAAGGTGTTGTCAAAACTTCAGAAGAGATGGTTGATTGGTACGAAGAGTTAACAAACAAATACCCAATCATTTCAATTGAAGACGGCTTAGATGAAAATGACTGGGCTGGACACAAGCTATTAACTGAACGTATTGGTAGTCGTGTTCAATTAGTAGGTGATGACCTATTTGTTACAAATACAAAAAAATTATCTGCAGGCATTGAGCAAGGAGTAGGAAATTCAATCCTTATCAAAGTGAACCAAATCGGTACATTAACAGAAACATTTGAAGCGATCGAAATGGCAAAACGTGCAGGCTACACAGCAGTTATCTCTCACCGCTCTGGTGAATCAGAGGATGCAACAATTGCTGATATCGCCGTAGCAACAAATGCAGGCCAAATTAAAACGGGTGCGCCATCACGTACAGACCGTGTAGCTAAATACAACCAACTTCTTCGCATCGAAGATCAACTTGGTTCAACAGCTGAGTACCTTGGTTTAAAATCATTCTATAACTTAAAATAAGCGACTGATATGTATATCGTCCCAAAAGTGAAACATACTTTTGGGGCGATTTTTTTATGGATGTAATGATTGCGATGGATGTGTTCATGAAAAATGAACAAAGCATCCATCGTTTATTATGATTATAATAATATGTATGAAAGAAAGTTATGAAAGGGAAAATACTATGGAGAAAAATATGGAAGTATTTGCTCGAACAGATCGTCTTCTATTAAGAAAATTTCAGACGGATGATATTGAGAGCTTTTATGCATATCGGGCTGATCCTGAAATAGCTAAATATCAATCGTGGGAGAATTATCAATATCACGAAGCAAAAACGTTCGTGCATCACCAAATAAACCATGTTCCTCATCAGCCAGGGACATGGTACCAATTCGCCATTGCTTTGAAGGAAACGAATGAGCTTATTGGAGATTGCGCACTTCACACGCCTTTAAGTGAACCACGCATTGTAGAAATTGGATTTACCCTTTCTCCGAAACATCAAGGGAAGGGATATGCAAAGGAAGCGGTTTGCGCGTTAATGAATTATCTTTTCCATTCATTCAAGAAACATAAAGTCATTGCTTTTGTGGATGTAAGAAATAACAAATCTATTGCCGTACTTGAACGTGTAGGGATGAGACGTGAAGGTCATTTCTTACAAAACTATATGTCAAAAGGGCAATGGGTGGATGAATATCAATATTCTATTTTAGCATCTGAATGGGAGAGCAGTAAATTTGACTGTAAGCTCCAGACGAAAGGAGAGCAGAGTGACAATGTACATTCTTGAAACAGAACGACTTATACTGCGCTTACAAACAACGGATGATGCGCCATTTATTCTTGAGCTAGTGAATGATCCCTCATGGATACAATTTATCGGTGACCGCGGTGTGAAGACCATAGAGGAGGCGGCTAATTATATAGAAAATGGTGCAATACGTATGTATGAGCAATTCGGATTCTGCCTATATGTAGTTGAAAAAAAGGAAGATCAAACCCCGATTGGAATATGCGGTTTCGTCAAAAGGGATACTTTAGAGGATGTAGATATTGGATTCGCGTTTCTCCCTAATTATTGGGGAAAGGGATACGCCTATGAAGCAGCATCAGCGGTTTTAGCCTATGGTCTAGATACACTAGGATTTAATCGAATTGTGGCTATTACTACCCAAGATAATCATGCGTCAGCTAAGTTACTCGAAAGAATTGGCTTGCAGTTTGAAAGGGTCATCCAATTTTCCAATGATTCTGAGGAACTTAGACTTTTCTCATTTAATGAAGAGGAAAGTTAATGAACATAAAAAAGGTCAGTCTGTAGTGAGCTAACACTTCAGACTGACTCTCCACTTACTATTAAATTATTACTGTGCCCAGTATTTATCCATACTCTGGTCTAAATAAACCCAGCCCTTCCAGCCAATATGAATCGTATCCATTATAAAATAAGGATCGTACTCATGGTCTGTAAAATCAACATAGTCGACATTGGCATCCTTTAATAGTTGTGCCATCTTCTCATAATATTGTTGACGACGTTCTTTAGGATAGCCATTATAATCATACCAATAGCCGTTAACGGGAATAGAGACGAATAATGGCTTAGCACCAGCATCCTTTAACACATCCATAACTAACTGAAAATCCTTGTACTCAGGAGATTCCGTATAATCTTCATGCTTGCGCATATTCTTAAACTTTGAAAAATTAGCGTTAACCAGTCGCTTGTAAGCTCTATTTTCAATCATATATTCATTGGAGACACGTTTCTCCCCATAGGCTTCAGCATGCTGTATTTGCTGTTCAAAGCTTTGGTCCGCAACGAGCTTATCATTATTTTTTAATGAATGCCCCTTGCGAGGGAATAGCGAATAGTAGAGATCCTTTTTTTCTAGTAATTCCTTGTGAAAGCGGCCCGCTACCATAGCAATACGTCCTGTAACAGGATGTTTTTTGCCATTAGACATTTGATATTGATACATCGTTTTTAAGAGACGATCTCGCTCAACAGTATCAAATTCTAACAGGCGTTCCATAGCCTGTTTACGGAGATTAGCATCCATATCACGATTAAACGCTAAGTCATAGGCATGTAACATAGAATAATTCGGTGAAAAATGGAATTCACCCATGCCTTTTTCCGTAAACCATTGGGGTGAAATAATAAAGACTAATTTTTTGCCCTCTAAATTTTTCTCTTGCGCCGCAAAATTTAAGAAATGCGTAATGGACTGCATCCCACCACGACCAATCATAAATGTCGTATACGGGGCATCTGTTGCACGGGCATAATTATAAGGGTGAAACGGGTCAAATCGATTTAATTCAGAGGAACCGTATAAAGGCATGGAAGTAGGTTCCTGTAACATTCGCTCCTGTAAATACGTGCCTTGAAAAACGAGTGGAGACATATTTGTTTTGGCTTGCTCCACATCATCTTCTGATATCCAAGCTTTGATCCAAGAATTTGGAAAGAAGACAAAGCCTGAAAACAGGGCTAAGGCAATAAATAGTGATAGAAAGCCTTTTTTTATCATTGTCTTTCAGCTAATTTCCCTGCAATACGATTCGGCGTGTTCCATTCTTCACGATTAAAATCAGTAATAGGTACAGAAATATTAAAGCGATTCTCAATTTCTACCAATAAATTAATGGTACCAAAAGAATCGAGAAGACCTTCCTCGAATAGATCGATATCTGGGTTTTCTACAATAATTTCATCTTCACATAACTCTACTAGCATTTCTAAAACTTGTTGTTTATCCATTAATAATTCTCCTTTATTGAACAGGCTTTATTTGTAGAAAGCCTTTAGTTAAAATAATTTTCCTGAAAAGATATAGAAGCCAAAACATACGGCATTGAACGTGATAAATACACCAATGGCATGCGTCCATTTATTTTTTGGCCAAAGCTTATGCTTTTTATTCCAGCGTTCGAATTTATCGAAGCTAATAATTAATAAGGCATGATAGAGGCCGTAAACGACAAAATGCCATTCGAGGCCATGCCAAATGCCCATTAAAAAGAAGAGTAAAAAGAACCCTATATATGAAATGGCGAATTTATTTTTCAGCCATTTTTTCTTCGTCATCCAAAGGACAAAGCGCATATAAACATAATCTCTAAACCAGAAGGAAAGACTCATATGCCAACGGTTCCAAAAGTCTTTAATATTGCGACTGGCAAATGGACGGTTAAAGTTAATAGGTGTTTGAATGCCCATTATTCGGCTCACGCCTACTGCGAATGCACTGTAGCCTGCAAAGTCAAAGAATAAGTAAAAGCTATACATATACATATACGCCAGCTGTCCTTGGAAAGGTGTCAAATAGTTATACGTATGGTTTGGCAAATAAATAAGTGTGTAGTTGTAGATTAAATAAGCCAATATAAATTTATATAAAAAGCCCACAAAGATATAGTTAATGCCACTTAGTAACAGCTTTTGATAGTCTTCCGAAGAGGAAACCGAATGAAAATCCTTGGTAAAACGGCGCCAACGATCGATAGGACCCGACGATACTGTAGGAAAGAACAGTAAAAAATAGGCCAGTTCGACGATAGAGGCTTTTTCCTTCATTAAGCCGTCGCGTGTTTCTAAAATCATTTGCACCGCTTTAAATGTAATGTAGGACACACCTAGGAAGCCGAATAAATGATGTAGACCAAGGATAGGCAAAATCTTCACTAGCACAAGCGGCAAAATCGACAGGAGCACAGCCATGACAAAAACAGGTCCATTATTTTGCTGTTGTCGATAGCGTTGATAGGTCGTAATAAGCACTATTTGAAAGACCGTAAACAATATTAACGAAATGGATCCGTTCAATGAGTGTCCAAAGATAATGGCTAAAACAATCAACGAAACTAATAAATTATAATGCTTCGCAGACTTGCCACGTAAACCTAATAGAATGGTAGGTAGCAATAATAGTCCAATAATGAGAAAGAATGCTATATTTCCATAAGGCGTCATACTGTTTCCATAACCGCCAATCCTTTACGATCGACTTTACCATTTGGATTTAGCGGTAAAGCGTCCATATATTTAAACGTTCTAGGTATCATATAGGCAGGTAAATACTCTGATAATAGGGTCTTCAGCTGCTTCGTCATTTTAAAAGCAGAGTCCGCTAAAGGCTCACGTAAAACGATATGAGCATTTAGAGAAACAATTTCTTTATCTTTATAGACAGGAACTACTACACAGCTTGAAACAGGTGGTAGGTTACTAATTTGTTTCTCAATCTCCTCAATCTCTAAGCGATAACCATGTAATTTTACTTGGAAATCCTTGCGACCTAAAAAGAACAAATACCCATCTTGCTCATAGCCCATATCTCCGGTTTGATAGATGCGATGACCAGCTACAGTTGGAAAGGCTTTAGCTGTTAACTCGGGTGCTCCTAAATAACCTGCACTGACAGTTGGCCCCGAAATAACAATTTCTCCATCATCTAATAAAGAAACATTTGGCTCAGAAATAGGAGCAATCGGTAATTGCTCAAATTGTTCTATTAATGCTTTCGTTACCTTTACATAGGATACAGCGACAGTCGTTTCAGTAGGTCCATATAAATTATAGATTGTGGCCTGTGGAAAACGTTGCATGAGCTCTTTAATGACAGGTACTGGTAAAACTTCACCGCAGAATAAAAAGGTATCTAATGCAGGCATGAGCTTTTGCTCCCATTCCTTGTTCATTAAGCACATCTTGGCAAAGGAAGGGGTAGACGTCCAAACACGAGTATTGGACAGCGCTAATGAGTCAAATAAAGCTCGCGGGTTAGCAATTTCTTGTTGTGTAATTGCGTAAAGCATATGCCCTCCTATAAGAGCTGGATAGAGATCCATGACGGATAAGTCAAAAGAATAGGGAGCTTGATTTAAAAATACGCCTGATTCCTGTATTGGAAAATGCTCCTGCATCCAAGTAACGAAATGAGCTAAATTATTGGCAGTTATTTGGACGCCCTTTGGCTGCCCAGTCGAGCCAGAAGTGTAAATGATATAATGAATCTCCTCCTGCTGCACCCAGCTTGTTGATGCTGGACTGTCTTGGAGGGAGGGTGAGTCTAACACATCACTCACTGTTACTACAGGTATGTTTGTTAGCATCTGTAATGGTTCTGTAGTGAATACTAGACAAGCTTTCGATGCCTCTAAAATTAACTGTAATCTTTCAGACGGTGTTGACGAGTCAACGGGTACATATGGGTGTCCCGCCTTTACTGCACCCAAAAAGGCAGCAATCTGTAAAGGGGACATATGTCCATAAACGACAATGGGCTGCTGTCTCTGCAAATGATGTGCCATGATATAATCGGCTAGACAATCCGAATAATGCCAAAGCTCACCATATGTTAAGGAGGCATTGTAGGTTTGATAAGCAGTTTTTTGTGGCTGTTGGATGGCCACACGTTCAATAGCTGCTAAAATACTTAACATCAGTAAAACTCCTTTATTTAAAATTCCGTATATATAAATGGTCCAGCGTTCATATCATGAAAGCCATGTATAAGAAACAACAGCACCAAAACGATCAAATAAAATAACGTGAATCCGATAAAGCGTAGATACTCATTATTTTTGATGGATTCCATTTGTCCACCTCCAATGAAAAAAAGTATAGGATTAAACTTTCAAAAAATACTAATTTACTAGTTAAAAATCCTTACCTTATGTTTTTAACACTGATTTGACGGAATGTGGAGAAAAATGTTGCTGGATTAAGGTGAATTCATTAAATCATAAGATTAATTTAAGGTAAATTTAAGGTTCTGGGGGAATGTACAAGAGTTACAAACTGTTGGATGGCTATTTTTATGTAAAAAGAGCACGAACATAAGGGAATAATCTCAACTTATGTTCGTGCTCTTATTTTTATTTCACGGCATCTATAACTTTTTTAGAAACATAAAATTCAGAGCCATTGTAAACATTAATGGTATTGAATGTGTGGGTTTTTTCTGTGTTCGTTGAAGTTTGTTCATAAATCATGGTGTTTTTATTAACAGGAATTTTCACTGTTACATCCGCCTTTTGAGCAACGAAAGTTGGGTTTTCTTTATCGGATAGATCTATTTTTGTTGTAAAGCCTTTCTCTGTAAATGCCTTTGTCGCTGGCACATACAAATCATCTGTCAGTGACTTTAGGTCGAAGCCCATAAATTGCGCCATTGAATGAGCTAAATCCGTGTTTTCAACTAGTCCAGTTAATTTAGAAGGACCAAATGAATAAAGAAAGACATCTTCACCCGTATGACCACCCGTCGTATAACCAATGTTCGCACGGTTTGCAAGCATTTTTACCATTTCACTACCGACATCTTTCACTGATTTTAATGTAGAAAGCTCGTCCTTCGTTAATGGATCTAATCCATACAGAGTAGCAACCTCCACTATGTTGGAACGGTCTTCTTTTAGTTGGCTTAAAGCCCCTTCAACGGTCATGGAAGCTTTTTTTAATGGATCAATATAAGCTGAAACAGGAATGCTTGAATAGGTACTAGTAGTATTGGCGTTCCCCATCGTAATTCCGCTATTTCCATGGTCTGTGACTGCGATGACTAATGTATTCCCATCTTCCTTCGCAAAATCAACGGCTTCTTTTACGGCATCATCAAACGACAAAATATCGCTTATTATACCGATTGTGTCATTGGCATGTGCAGCCCAGTCTACCTTACTACCTTCAACAAAAAGGAAGAAGCCATCCTTATCCTTTTTAAGCGTGTTGATTGCTTTATTCGTCATTTCAGCAAGTGTAGGCTCAGATTCCCTAGTTTTGGCACGATCTAAATCATACGCCAAGGCACTTGGTGCAAAGCTTCCCCAAATTTTTGATGAGGGACTATTTAATAACTCATCACGAGTATGCACTAAATCATATTGATTATCTTTCAATACTTTAATTAAATCTTCGCCGTCCTTGCGGGCATTTTTAGATGTACCTGGTGTAAGCGATTCTAAACCTCCACCTAAGACAACATCAATATTTTGATAAACCTGCTGTTCAGCAATATCTCCATATTGGCTCCTATTGTTAGCATGTGCTGAGAAACCGGCAGGCGTCGCATGTTGAATTTCAGAGGTAGAAATCAAGCCAGTAGCTTTCCCTTGCTGTTTAGCACCTTCTAATACATTGGCTACAGGTCTAAAGGCATCCTTCTTATCTATTTGCGCTAATCCAGGTGAATTAATCTCAGATGGGAGAACCCCTACATATTTATCATTCGATTTATGTCCCGTCGCTAACGCAGTAGCGGCAGGGGCAGAGTCTGTAATGGCTGATTCAGCAGAATATGTGCGCATCGCACCCGATAAAATTTCATCCATTGCTAAACTTTCACCTTTATACCAACGGGAAAGTGTTACAGCATTATTACTGCTCCCATCCATCACCAGCATAATGACATTTGTTGTTTTTTTTACTTCAGCTGCTTGTACATCTTGCTGTGGAATACTAACTGCGGATAAAGTCACTGCACTTGCTAATAGTAATGAAGCCCATTTTTTTGCGTATTTCATGATTTTCCTCCTTTAGGTGAATGATCAACTGTAAGTGTAAAGGAAGGGTGTAAAGCTACCGTTAAAAACTTGTTAATAAAATATGGTAATACTGTAAATGTGAAGAGATAGTGCTGTCGTTGGCCAACTGAAGGAGAGGGAGATAGAATCTGTGTGGAATCCGCACACAGATTCAATGTAGGATTACAAATTTTGTTGATGCTTGGAACCGTCAAGCGTTTCGTAATACAAAATACCATCTTGAATGTTCAAGTTCAGTACCTCGTCTTCGAATAATACCTCCTCGGAACCGTCCTGGACATTTATTTTTGTTAAATAGCCTGCATTATCATAGTCACTACAATAAATAGATTGTTGGTCAGTCACTAAATAATAGCAGGCAGTTGCAGTAATTTGCTTATTTTCATTTGTCGTTAAGTCATAGGAATAAACTGTACTATCGCTCATGCTGTTATAATAGATCACATTATCTACTGTATTGGCATACCACATATCATGCATAAAATCATATTCGTTACTAGTAGCGGCAAAATAGTTTTCATTGGCCCATAAATGATCTTGGCTTAGTTTTTCATCATTGACCAAAAAGTATTCGTAGGAAATTGTAAAAGGCTCGGTAGGGGCAACGTCATTCCAAGTTGTATCAAGATGATACCAATTGCCATTAACCTGGACTAGATTCCAGGCATGTAACTGATCTTCACTATAGCCATAGACGTACTTCGCATCGAGATCAGATGCTACTAATAGACGGTAAGTAAGTAAAGCATAAGCCTGACATACTGCAGTTTCTTCATTAATTAATTCGAAAACGGATTGACCTTCAGTAGAGCCCTGTTCCGTATATGTGGCTAGCTGGACAACATAATCATTAATGACTTTCGCACGATCAAAGTCTGTCATGTCTTTGGTAATATAATGATTCGCGAACGCCTCCACATATTGGTCTACCTTTTTTTCCTTCTTGTCATCGGTTAAATATTGTATGGACAATTCTACTAAATAGCCATTATCGGTTTCCCAAGCTACCCATTCATAATATAAAAAATAACCAGCTGTATAAGGGTCAACGAAGGTAATCAGGTTATTTAAATCATTGAGCTGTACTTCAAAATCCTCAAAATCCAGCTTCCCTGTATAAGAAGCCTCAAAGTGCTCTTCAAATTGAGCAACCTGCTTCTCCACTTTTTTTGCAAATTGTAGTAAAGCCGGATCATCCTTAAATAAAGTGGTTGAAAATAAATCGGTAGGTGAAAATGAGGCAGATAATGCTTTGTTTTCTGGTATTTTTATATCAGTATTTGTTTCATTTGGTTCTTCTGTTAAAGTTGTTGTCATTGTGACATCCTCTTCATCTTGTAGTAGGATATCGATTGCCTTTGAGCATGCTGTAAAAAAGGGAATGGTGCAGCATAATAAAAGCAGTGCTAATTTTTTGTTCAATACATAAATCCTCCAATAAAATATCATTTTTTCCATTATAATCTAAAATTAGAGGAGGTGTTATCCACAAATAGTCGTATAATCCGACAAATAGATATACGTGAAGAGGAAAAATTCCTACTAAACAGAAAGCTAAGTTTGTCACGGCAACCTTTTTTTGTTATAATGTAGTCTGTTGTGATGTTTCAAAGTTCGGGAGGTGCAGTGAATGCATACAGTAGTATTAGTTTCATTAGTTATCGTATCATTAGCGTTGATCGTGGTGGTATTACTTCAATCTAGTAAAAGTGCAGGCTTATCAGGTGCCATCTCGGGTGGAGCTGAGCAACTATTTGGAAAGCAAAAAGCGCGTGGTATGGATTTAATCCTTCACCGTGCAACAATTGTGTTAGCTATACTATTCTTTATTTTAGCAATCGCTATTACAAAAATCTAATAGTTGAAGATCTATCGCCTAACCACATTGGTTGGGCGTTTTCTTTTATCATAACCAAATGGAAAATTTTCTTGATGGAGTAAAAATTGAAATGTAACGTTATAGCCAAATGTTATGCTCGAGGCATCATCGAGAGGGCTATAATGGGTATAGTATATATGAGCGTTTTAGGATGAAGGAGTGCTTACCATGAACAAATCATTATCACAGCCATTTTTCTTTCAAGCAGGACCACGTGCCGTTTTATTACTACATGGCTTTACAGGTAGCTCGGCAGACGTCCGCATGCTTGGTAGATTTTTAGAGAAAAAAGGGTATACTACTTTAGCACCTCACTATAAAGGTCACGGTGTGGAACCAGAAGAACTAATCACAACAGGTCCAGCAGACTGGTGGCAAGATGTCGTGGCCGCCTATAAACAGTTACAGGATGCTGGCTATGAAGAAATTGCTGTTGCCGGCCTTTCATTAGGTGGTGTGATGGCATTAAACGTTGCCTTAAACAACCCTGTTAAAGGAATTGTTACAATGTGTGCACCTATGACTATGCGTACTACAGACGTCATGTTTGAGGGTGTTTTGAAATATGCTAAAGACTATAAAAAGTTCCAAGGTAAACAGGAGGAACAAATCGAAACAGAAGTAGCACTCATTGCTGAAAAAGGCATGCCGTCTCTCCAAGAGCTACGTGAATTTATTGTACGTACTCGTCAAGAAATTGACATGATTTATGCCCCTATTTTTGTCGTTCAGGCTACAAATGATGAGGTAATAGAGACAGAATCTGCCAACATTATATATAATCAAACTGAGTCACTTGATAAGCATATTAAGTGGTATGAAAACTCTAAACATGTTATTACGTTAGATCAAGAAAAAGATCAATTACATGAAGACATTTATCGCTTTTTAGAAAGCCTAAATTGGGCACAATAAAATTATAAATAGGATTTTCTCATGAAGGAGGGAATATGTATGAAAGACCAAAAAGATACACTACAAAGTCGGTTACTCGTTTTTTTCGGCCAGGATGATTACAAACCATTAACTGTCGGTGAAATCGAGGATGAATTCGGCTTTGAAGATGCGGAAGAATTTAAGGAGCTTGTCAAAACATTAGTTCGTATGGAAGGACAGGGCTTAGTTGTGCGTTCTCGCTCCAATCGTTATGGCCTACCAGAACGTATGAATTTACTAAGAGGTAAATTTATCGGTCACGCGAAGGGCTTCGGCTTTGTAGCACCTGATGTTGAGGGCATGGATGATGTGTTCATCCCACCGCATGAAATTAATGGCGCTATAAATGGAGATATCGTTCTTATTCGTGTGTTAAAAGAATCATTTGGTGATCGCCGTGAAGGGACCGTAACTAAGGTTGTTGAACGTGGTCAAACAAGCTTTGTCGGCACATTCCAAGCTAACCGTGGCTTTGGTTTTGTTGTCTTAGACGATAAAAAGCTGCCAATGGATATCTTTATCGCAAAAGGGGATACATTAGGCGCTGTTGATGGACATAAAGTTGTGGTTGAAGTAGCTACATGGCCTGAAGATTTAAAATCTGCTACAGGCTATATTACAAAAATTTTAGGGCATAAAAATGATCCAGGCGTGGATATTTTATCGATCCTATATAAGCACGATATACCGCCTGAATTCCCAGACGAAGTTATCTCTGCTGCACAACGTGTGCCAGATGATATTACAGAGGCTGATTTAGTAGGTCGTCGTGATTTACGTCATGAAACGATTGTAACCATCGATGGGGCTGACGCAAAGGACTTGGATGACGCAGTAACCGTAACAAAAAATGTGGATGGTACTTATAAGCTTGGCGTACATATCGCAGACGTTAGTTATTATGTAACGCAAGGCTCTGTCATCGATCTTGAAGCCTATGATCGTGCAACAAGTGTTTATTTAACAGATCGTGTTATCCCGATGATTCCGCATCGACTATCAAATGGCATTTGTTCATTAAATCCACAGGTTGACCGTTTAACACTATCCTGTGAAATGATTATCGATGCGAATGGAAATGTTATTTCACATGAAATTTTCCAAAGTGTGATTAAAACGACTGAACGTATGACGTATAATGATGTCTACAAAATTTTAGAGGAGCAAGATGAAGCGTTAATCAAACGCTATGAGCCACTTGTTCCGATGTTTAAAAATATGGCAGATCTATCTGGCATTTTACGTCGTAAACGAGAATCTCGAGGTGCCATTGACTTTGACTTTAAAGAATCTAAAGTCATCGTGAATGAGGAAGGTTGGCCCGTTGACATTGAGCTTCGTGAACGTACAGTAGCGGAGAAGCTAATTGAAGATTTCATGCTAGCTGCCAATGAAACGGTAGCGGAGCACTTCCACTGGATGAATGTACCGTTCCTATACCGTATTCACGAAGATCCAAAGCCAGAAAAGCTTCAACGCTTCTTTGAATTTGTTACGAACTTCGGGATATTAATTAAAGGTACAGGCAATACCGTGCATCCTAAAGCATTACAGGATGTTCTGAAAGCGATTGAAGGTATGCCAGAGGAGCCTGTTATTTCAACGATGCTGCTACGCTCGATGCAACAGGCAAAATATTACCCAGAAAGCCTAGGTCACTTTGGCCTATCAACTGATTTCTATACACACTTCACATCACCAATTCGCCGTTATCCGGACTTAATCGTACACCGTTTAATTCGTACGTATTTAATTAATAAGGATACTTCTCGAGAAACGGTTGCACAGTGGGGAATGGCAATGGATGAAATTGCTGACCACACATCCGAGCGTGAACGCCGTGCGGTTGATGCAGAACGTGATACAGATGCTTTGAAAAAGGCACAATATATGTCTGATAAAATTGGCGAAGAATTCGAAGGAATCGTGTCATCCATTACCAACTTCGGTATTTTCGTGGAGTTGCCAAACACGATTGAAGGACTTGTCCATATTAGCAATATGACAGATGATTACTACCGTTTCGATGATCGTCAAATGATCATGATTGGTGAACGTACAAATCGTCAATTCCGTATTGGTGATGAAGTAACAGTCCGTGTTGCCAATGTCATTATTGAGGAGTCATCCATTGACTTTGAAATCGTTGGAATGGTAACTTCATATGGACGAACACGCAAAGCCGCGCCGACTGTTATTCACGCACGTAAAAATTATAACGACAATAAAGGTGAACGCAGTCGCAGAAGCACACGTAGCGACGACGAAAAAGGCGGGCGTGGTGGCAGCCGTAGAAGCAGTCGCCAAGAAGAAGAAAGCGGAAGTCATGGTACTAAACGCGGTGAACGCCGTGAAGGTGACCGTGATCCACGTGGACGTCGCAAAGATGACTCAAGCAGCCCAGGTCCTAAAAAACGCGTGAAGCAAAAGCAAAAATTCTATGAAGGCATTGCAAAGAAAAACAAAAAGAAAAAATCAAAACGTAAATAAGCATGCGCGAAAGTGTCCTCAGAAAGGATACTTTCGCTCAAGCTCAACCTTTAAGTAGAGGGTGAATCATATGGCAAAAGGTTCAGGAAAAGTATTAGCACAAAACAAAAAAGCTGGACATGATTACTTTATTGAAGAGACAATCGAAGCAGGCATGGTCCTAACCGGTACAGAAATCAAATCCATTCGTGCAGGCAAGGCCCAACTAAAAGACTCCTACGTCCGAATTACCAATGGCGAAGCATGGATTAGCAATATGCATGTCAGCCCCTTCGATCAAGGTAACCGTTTCAATCACGACCCACTACGCGCCCGCAAATTGCTTCTCCATAAAAAGCAAATCGGCGAGCTAGTTGGTGCCGTTAAACGTGACGGCTACACAATTGTCCCATTGAAAATGTACATCAAGGACGGCTATGCCAAGCTCTTAATCGGCGTCGGCAAAGGGAAAAAAGACTACGATAAACGTAACGACATGCGCAAAAAAGAAGCCAAACGCGAAATGGAACGCACCTTCAAATCCAAAAATCAATATTAATAGATTGGGAGAAAGCTCACTACATGGTTGGTGGGCTTTTTGCTTTTGGTTGGAGTGTGCGGCGCGTGGCGGATAGAATCTCGGAAGTGACGGATAGCATTTCTACCCAAGCCAATTTTTCCTATTATAGCGGGACACTTGAACTATCGCAGATTTTGTTTTATAATATGTATTACTGATTGCCAGATTTCATGGAAGCGTACTTTTAAGCTCCCACCGTACTAGAAGCAATTCTAGCTCTTTGTTTGAACGAGGCCTAACCGCTTCGGTTCATATATCAAGGGGACGTTACGGATTCGACAGGGATGGTTCAAGCTTTAGTCGCGCGTCGGAGGGCTCGGCTCCGTCATCAACGACAGTTATATAATAACTGGCAAACAACAAAACTTAGCTTTCGCAGCGTAAGCTCGTAAGCGCTCTGCCTCTCTATCGCCCATGTAGAGAACGTGGGGCCCAACTTTAGTGGGATACGGTCGATGGTGCCACCTGAGTCATCGGCAAGAGATTTCCAGGTTAGCGTGCAGGACGCCTGTTTGTCGGCATAATGTTACGCGAATCGAAATAGGCAAACTACACGCGTAGAAGCTGAAGTATTGGAGTCTTTGGACGCGGGTTCGACTCCCGCCGTCTCCATTTAGTGGCTCAAAGTACAGTTGTAGCAAGGCTTTTGAAAAGTGTGGTAACAATTGTGGTAACAATTCACGTTTCTTTAGCTTTAAATTCAATAATTTGAGCAGGTTTGAAGTCGTTTTCCATGTCGAGAACGGCTTCTGTTTCTGTTGTAGGGTATAAATGGCTATAAGTGTTTAAAGTAGTTGCAACATCACCATGCCCGAGTCGTGCAGCAATTACAGAAATAATTGTTCCTTTATTAATTAAATAAGAAGCATGAGAATGTCTGAAATCGTGTATACGTATTTTCTTTATTCCAGCATCATTTACATATTTCTCAAATCGTCTATCTAATGTAGTTGTTGATATACTATCTTTAATATCACCAAATACAACATAATTTAATTTTGGTTTTCGTTCCAGTTTAATTGCATTTAATAGATTCATTACACTTTTTGGCATAAGTATTTTGCGGCGTGATGCATCTGTTTTGGTTGTAGTTACTTTACGATTGTATTCTGTCTTATCTACATTAATTGAGTTAGTTTCAAAATCTAAATCTGCCCATGTTAAAGCTAATAATTCTCCTTTTCGCATACCACTGTAATACAATGTCATGAATAAAGCATAGAACAATGGATCTTCCACTATTGCCACAAAAGACTTAAATTCATCAAGCGTCCAAAAGTTTACGTGTTTATTTTCTTTTAGATCTACATTACCAACTATTGAAGCTGGATTTTCTTTAGTGTATTCATTCTTGATAGCGAAATTAAACACAGCAGAAAGTGTTGTGTGAATTTTTTTTACATGTGATGCTGCCATTTTACTTTCAATTAATTTGTCTTGAAATTTAACTATATCTCGCTGTTTTATGTTTCTTAACTCTTTACGGTTAAAATGGGGAATTAAATGAACATCTATTATGCTGCTTATTTTAATGTAAGATGATTCTTTTCGCCGTTTTTTGTACCAACTTAAATATTCTTTAGCAACAAATTCAAATGTTACTACTTCTTCTGCAAATCCATCAGCCTCTAATTTTGCCTCGGCCAGTAATGCAGCCTTTTCTGTTTTAAACCCTCTACGTTTCACTTGTTTTTTTGAACCGTCAGATTGTTCAATTCTTGTGACAAAATACCATGTTTCTCTTGCTTCATCTTTGTATACTGCCAAACTAAAATCTCCTTTCAATTATTGAATTTCTTTTTTCCGTTCCCAAAATTATTATCACCTCCTTTAGTGGGAATGTGCGTTCTTTTTTATTTAAAAATATTACCATCTACCGTTTTCAAAGAATGGGATGACAAGAATCAGAAGTTTGTCATTGATATGGGCAATCTTCAAAGAGTGATACACGACTATAACTGTATTGAGTCACCCGAACCACCTCTCTTTCCAGGCATTTGTTAATTCAGATGATGAACGTTTCTTACAACTCGCTAAGAAACAAAATGTATTCGGTGGTGGTCGTTTTGATTTCTAAAAGTATGGTTCAAAGTCCTTGAAGGTGAATATGAAGGTCAACGCATTTTCTATAACAAAGTGATGCAACCGCAGAATGATCGTGCATTTGGCCTACAGGTACACCAAAACAATGAAATGTTACGCGCGTTGTGGGATTGTGAAAAAGATGATGTTAAATTTACAGGATTCGAAGATTATGCAGATTTGGTCCTGGATATTCATGAGGATATTGAAGGTAAGTTTGAATACTTACTGAAAAAAGAAACTGATGATAAGGGCTACGATCAGTTTAAAATCGAAGAAGTTTTCGAAGTTGAATAAATGAATAAAGGGAGCCTAAAAGCTCCCTTTTAATCTAGGCGCATTAACAATCACCATCTGTACAAGTGATTGTAGGGGGTCTAACAGTACAATCTGAACTTGAATTAGCTGTTTTGCACTTTTTTGTAGTTGTTTCACTGGTACCGTCTGGATAGGAACAAGTAACAGAAACATTGAAACAATCATTTATAGGAGCTTTTGGATCTATTAAATATGTCATGACATACTCCTGATTAGCTTTAGTACAATGCTTAATTTCAACTACAAACACTCTCTCGTCTGATAAAGTTAACTCTAATTTTTTCATACGCAATACCTCCCGTCTTTTAAATTAAACTCATTCTTATAATTTCCATTTAATTGGGCTGGTATACGTTGGAATAATATGAATAAAAGGAAAAATGTGAAAGTTAGGTGATAACATTGCTTTTTTATGACTTTGAAGTATTTAACCATGACTGGCTAGTTGTCATCGTTGATACAGATACAAAAAAAGAACATGAATTTATAAATGACGTACCTGGTCTTATTCATTTTTACAACACACACAAACAAGACATTTGGGTAGGTTACAATTCACGCCACTATGACCAATACATCTTAAAGGCAATTATTTGCGGCTTTACACCACAAGAAATAAATCACTGGATCATTGTTAAACGTGAGCCAGGATGGAAATTTTATAAAGACTTTTGGAAAATCCAATTATTTAATTTTGATGTAATGACCAATAAATTTAGATCCTTAAAACAGCTTGAAGGGTTCCAGGGTCATGATATTCAAGAAACTACAGTTTCATTTACCACTGATCGGCCATTGACTGATGATGAAATATTAGAGGTCCTTAAATATTGCCGCCATGATGTACACGAAACGATTCACATTTTCATGGAGACAATATCAGAATTTGAATCACAGATTGAATTACTAAAAATGTTCAATATGCCATTAAAGCAAATATCTAAAACTAAAGCGCAATTAGCAGCTGTAATTTTAGAAGCACAGCAACCAAAAGTAGAACGAGAAGATGAATTTAATTTTTCATTCCCAGCTACTTTAAAGATTAATAAATATACTCAGGTCCTTGATTTTTATAAGGAAAATAAAGATTACAGTAAGGTTTTTGAATTAGATGTTGCAGGGGTACTTCATCTATTTGCGTGGGGTGGCTTACATGGCGCAAGGAATAACTATATCGGTACTGGTCACTTTTTAAATATCGATGTGGCTAGTTATTATCCAGCATTAATGATTGAATATGGTTATTTGTCTAGGAACGTAAAAGATCCTAAAAAATTCACTGAAATTCGTGATAGACGACTTGAGTATAAAGCAGCGAAGGATAAACGTCAGGCTCCACTAAAAATCGTTATTAACGGTACATACGGGGCCATGAAGGACAAGTATAACGGTCTTTATGATCCATTGATGGCCAACAATGTATGCATTGGCGGCATGACATTACTGCTAGATTTGATTGAAAAATTAGAGCCGTATTGTGACATCATCCAATCCAATACAGACGGCGTTCTGGTTAAATTAAGAGATTATAATGATTACGAATTAATTGATGATATTTGTTATGAGTGGGAACAGCGGACAAAAATGGAGCTAGAATTTGAGGAATTTACAAAAGTTATTCAAAAGGATGTAAACAATTATATTCTTGTTGATGCAGCTGGTAGCTATAAAGCTAAAGGTGCTTATGTGAAGAAGCTTAATCCATTGGACAATGATCTCCCTATAGTGAATGAAGCCATTGTTAATTGGTTTGTAAAAGGCATTGATCCTGAAGAAACTATTTTTGATTGTACTAATTTAATTAAATTTCAAAAGATTGTAAAGATCAGTAACAAATATGATTATGCTCGTTATGGCACAAGAAGGATGAATGAAAAAGTATTCCGTGTGTTCGCAAGTATAGATCAGAATGATAAGGAATTGAAGAAAGTAAAAAACGGTACCTCTGAAAAGATACCGTATGTTCCAGATAAGTGTTTCATTGTAAATGAGGATATAAGTGATATGAAAGTACCCTCAAAGCTTGACTACTGGTGGTACTTGGATTTGGCCAATGAACGAATTAATGCATTTATTGGGGAGGACTAAACCAGTTTGCAATATTGATTCTATAAGGTTCAACTAAATTCCAAAAAAACTCGGTATTTGATCCAAATAACATCAATAAAGTAACAAATGCAAATATCAATAAATCAATTGGTTTATATGCTTTAATAATACTTCTTTTAGCAATACTTGATTGAAAGAGATGGATAAAAAGTAAGAACGTAACTAGCATTCGAAAAACTAAATTAATAGCTAATAGATTAGACAAATCAAAATAATAATTTATAAATTTTATGTTATTTATAAGTGAATCCAATACATTTTGAAAAGAATCATAATGGAATTTTGGAATTTGATCAATGATATGTAATATTGATTTGGGAGTGAACAACAAAATAAAAATCACAATAAGAAATACTACATTTTTTAGTGCCCATTGAATCTTTGCTTTAACACTTTCGAATGATACTGTAGTATCTCTATAAATATTGATTGTAAGTAATAGTATACAAAGTGACGGAATTAGCATATAAGTCATTGGATAAAAGGCCAACATAGTAGCGAGGACGATTAAACCTATTACTATTATCGCAGGAATAACTATATCATTGTTTGAATTATTGTTATCTGGATTAACAATAATGCTTCTTGAAGCATTTATATGTGTCGAGTTATCAATATTAATATTATTTCCATTTTCATTATGTTGATGAATTTTTACATTTGAATCTGGTTTGATGAATTTTGTAATGATTTGAATACTTGATAAAAGTCCGGAGACTATTGCAATAATAGTACCAACTAAATTAAGCAAATAACACACATCCTTTTTATATTATTAAAGTAATATTTTATCAATGGAAGTAGGTGATTGTCATTTATAAAGGCTACCTGAAAGGAAATGGTAAGCATGCTGCCACATCATTCAAAGATGGTAGCAAGCTACTTTCCTATAATACGGCAAGAAAAGAAGAATCCTATGTTGGTATTTTGGCGGACGACTTTATCATGGTCGATGTGGATGATATAGACGAAGCAGAGGTACTGTTAGACATAGTAGAGGATAAGAATATTAATTGTTCCGTTTTACAAACGAACAACGGCATGCATTTTTACTTTAAAGGCTACGATTTAACAGCGAATAAAATTAAATGGTATTCCAATATCGGCATTCATTGTGATTATAAGTTGGGAATTAAAAATACTGCAGATCCACTAAAAATAAATGGTCATATTCGCAAATGGCTTCGTAAGTGTGAAGAACATGATCCTTTGCCAGCTTGGCTTTATCCTTATAACAAGAAAAATCCTAACTTAACCAAGCTTTCAGATGGTGACGGACGTAATGATAAGTTGTTTACTTACATTTTAAAAATGCAGTCACAGGGCATGGCCAAGAAAGATATTAAAGAAACCATTGCAATAATCAACAGCTATATTTTAGAGCAGCCAGTTGATAAGAGTGAGTTGAATATTATTTTACGTGATGATGCATTCATGAAAGAATCATTTTTTATTAAGGGTGTATTCCATCATGATAAATTCGGTGATTTTTTAATTAATGAACATCACATTTGTAAAATAGCGAACGTGCTGCATATTTACCATGATGGTGTATATTCGGATCATGAGGAAGACATTGAGAGAATGATGGTTAAACATATTTCATCATTGACTAGGGCTAGACGACAAGAAACATTGGCATATATACAGCTCAATGCAAAGGAAAAACAGTTTGCTTCAACACAATACATTGTTATGAAAAATGGTGTTTTTGTTCAGGACAAAAAAATTCGTGCAATGTTAGAGGAAATATTAGGTTACATCTTATTTAGGAGAAATGAGTTTGCAGCAACCTTTATTCTTACTGGTGATGGTTCCAATGGTAAATCATCTTATTTAAAAATAATTCGCCGTTTAGTAGGACAGGATAATGCTGCATCTTTGGATTTAAAAGAATTGGACCAACGATTTAAAACAGCCGAGTTATTTGGAAAGTTAGTCAATATTGGTGATGATATTGCCAAAGGCTATATTAAAGATTCGTCTGTATTTAACGTGAAACATTGAACGTTGAGCGTAAAGGGAAAGATCCATTCGATTTTACCAACTATTCAAAACTAATCTTCTCAGCGAATGAAATGCCGCGAATTAATGATTATAGTGATGGTCTTGGTAGGCGACTTCAAATAGTGCCATTCAAAGCTAAATTTACACCTGATGATGAAGATTACGATCCATTCATTACAGATAAATTACTTTCGGATGAATCAATGCAATATATTTTAAATGTTGCATTGGTTGCATTAAAACGATTACTTAACAACAAAAAATTCACTCAATCCAAAGCTGTTGAGAAAGAAATGGAAAAATATCAGGAAGAAAACAATCCGATTATTAGCTTTGTGCATAATGAAGACATTTATTTGGAACGCAGCGTAGTGGGTAACATTTACATGCAGTACAAGCTATATTGCTCAGACAATGGATTCAATCCAGTAAGTAATATTAGTTTTAGTAAACAAATAAAACACTTATTTGGTTTTAATACAAAAGTTCAACGAGTGGATGGGAAAAATAAACGCCTATTTGTAGTTGATGATGAATAATTGTCTAAATTGTGAATGCGTTACGTTTTAGCGTTTTTTATATCTTTTTTTCGCGTCTGACCAAATTCGGTCAAAAATAGAGGGTATTTGACCGTTTTTGGTCACGAAATTAGCTAAAATTCACTCTATTTTCAAATAAAAAGCGTTGAAAAGAGGTCAAATGCGTTACGTGTAACAGATATGCGTTACGTCAAAAACGTAGATGTATCAAGGGTTTATGGGGTGTGTAACAGATGTAACAGATAAAATGAACTTCTTTATATTTTTTATTAAAAAAATAAAAATTTCTATTTATATAAGAAAAATAGGGGGTAAATGCGTTACGTTTTACATTTGATTGTACCTTGAAGTATTGATATCACTGACTTTTTACGCGTAACAGATGTAACAGAACGTAACGCATTTTTCTCAAAAACAGTGACCGAAAGGTGGTTGCGAATGACCAAATTATCCAGAAGTGAAATACAAACAATAGAAAAATACTGGACTGATTATGAAGATTATAAAAAACAATTGAAATATAGGGAGTGGGAGCTATTAAATCCACATAATGAGGAAGCTCTAAATTTTAATGCTAAGAGTAGTAAAATATCTAATCCTACTCATAACAAAGCCATAATACTTATGAATGATGTTTATTATCAAAATTTGAATCGTATCGTTAAAACAGTTGAGGACATATATAAAGAATTAGATGATGATCTTAAAACAATTGTAGATATGCGCTACTGGGACAATGAAAACAATTGTTATGAATGGCAGCATATTGCTGATGAATTATATATGTCTGTACAAAGAGTATTAAGAAAAAGAAATGCGTTAATCGATATGACTGCAAAAAGAATAGGATGGATGATGTAGTGTAATTGTGTGATATAGTGAACTTCGCTAAAAAACGGTGTAAATTGATATTATCAAGTTTTAACAAAAGCGTACGGAAATACGCTAACAAAATAACATTACGAAATAAACACGTTGCTTGTACGTGTATGTCGGAAACAAGCAAACGACCACTCTTATTAAGGGTGGTCGTTTTAGTTAGGATAAAATATTCGCTATGGCCATTATCCCCAAAATTGTTGCAATAGCAGTTAAAGTAGGGATAATTAAAATTCTATTTATACCTTTATAAAGATACTCAAACAATCTATTCACCTCCTGCAATAATTGTAATTTACACAGGACTATTTTTCTATTAATTACACTTGTTTCCATGATAATATGAATAGTATGAAAGGGAGTGTTTGTATGAACGAGATACTAGTTTCAGAGGAAATAATCTTACAACGTAAAGAGTTAAGAAAGGAAATATTATTCTCCTTTTATGAATTTAATTTTAAATATGGTGGTTCAGCAAAAAGGACAAGTATTCCAATATCCAAAGATCCAGAAGAAAATGCAGCTTATTTATATTTGATTGATAGTGGGTTACTATTTGCCGAGCCACTCGAAGGTGGATACATGGCCATTAAAATCTCACATAACGGAATCGATTTCATAGAAAGAGGCTCTAACTTTTAAACTACTAAGTCACATCTAACAAGGTGTGGCTTTTTATTAGAGTAATTATTAGACACGCAAGTTCGTATTTTCTTATAATGGAAATATAAAGGAGGATGTTGTTCTATGGATTGGTTATATACATGGGGTGGAGAAAGTTTTGGGTACAAGGATGGAGATAATCTTTGGACACATGACGGAAAACATGTTGGTAAATTCTATGGAAATGAAATTTATGGACAAAGTGGAAATTACCTAGGGGAAATTAATGATGGTAAGTTGATTACTAAAAAAGGTAAAACATCTACACGTTCAAGTTTTAATCCATATATGAGTAGAGTTGGGTATGTAAATCGTGTGAACCAGGTAGGTCGAGTAATGTATAGCGGATATGAGGATTTTCCTGCAGCAAAAACGTTATAATATAGTTAATTTTAAAAGAGTCACATCTAACAGGGTGTGGCTTTTTATTATGCGTTTTTTATGTATTTATTTAATTAAACGTTATGACAATGCATTACCTTTCGCATTGTCACCTTCTTAACTAAAAGAAGATTTTTTCAATTACTAATAAAACTAAAAGGATTTCACTACAAGTGAGCTTTATTTCTGCTTTCATTTATCTCACCACCTTTAGCTAAAAGTTAGTTTATGCAATGAGATTAAATTATATTCCTACTATGAAAATATTGTGGAGGGTTCTGAAACAATGCTAAAGAGTTGTACTTATTGTGGTGGTATTCATAAGCGTGGTCAACGGTGTGCATCTAAGCCAGTAGCTACAAAGCAGACCACATACATTGATAGATTCAGATGGTCAAGGGCATGGAAGAACAAGCGAGCGCACATTGCTGATCGTGACAAACATCTATGCCAGGTATGTCTACGCAACTTATACAATACTCAGATGCAATATAACTTCACAGACTTAGAGGTGCATCACATAGAGCGTATAGCAGATGCCTGGGACAAGAGGCTAGAGGATGACAACCTTATATCATTGTGTCGTTATCATCATGAGCTGGCAGAGAAGGGATCAATACCTGCAAAAAAATTAAAAAATATTATTTTGGAGAGCACCCCCCTGGCATTCGGTGAAAAAATCTGAAATTCCTGTACACCGACTGCCCCCATTTGCTCTAAAAAATTTCCCTAAATGAAAATTTTTAAGGAGGTGAGGAAATTGGCTAGACCGTCTAAAAGTGTAAAAACAATGAGCAAGAATTTAACGAAAGAAGAAATCGCAATTCGTACTCAAACAGAAGACAAATTAAAAGGTGCTGCCGATGAAATCTTGCCTCCTACACACCTGAATGCAAGGCAAAAGAAAATTTTCAATTTCA
Source organism: Lysinibacillus sp. UBA5990 (assembly GCF_002429815.1). Lineage (NCBI taxonomy): Bacteria > Bacillati > Bacillota > Bacilli > Caryophanales > Bacillaceae > Lysinibacillus > Lysinibacillus sp. UBA5990. The sequence goes on along the minus strand of NZ_DJAY01000005.1, from coordinate 152,421 downwards.
TTGTGAAGGAGTTACAAGCAAGTGGGATTCTTGGTAATCTCGATATTTATATTCTAAGCACCTGTGCGGTAGCCATTGACCGAGTGCAACAAATTGAACGAATTATTAACAGGGATATTGAAAGGCTTTTAGATCGTAACTTATTGAGTGCTAAAGATAAGTATTCAAAAGAGTTTTTCCGTTGCTGTAATGAATTAAGTCTATCTCCTCAAAGTCGAGCAAAGCTAGGTAATATCAATTTCCAAGTTCGAGTTGAAGAAGACGAACCACTGTTAAAAGTATTGAGTGGTGGCAAAAAATGATATTCGAAAAGGCAGTAAAATACGCTGAAAGAGTTGTAAAAGGCAAAGAAATCACAACAAAAGAGGTCATTATACAGTGTAATTGGTTTCTAAAAGATTTAGAAAAGCAGTATGAAGATGATTTTGATTACTATTTCGACATGGAAGAAATAGAAAAGATAGAGGGTCTATTAGAATTACTTAACTTTGCTACAGGTTTAGGCGTTGCAGGGAAAACGATATTAGAAGGCTTGGAAGGATTCCAGGCTTTTTTTCTTGTCAATATATTCGGTTGGCGCTTTAAAAACGATAAAGAAAAGTTTAGATACCGTGATATTACGGTGTTTATACCTCGTAAGAATGCGAAGACCTTCATTTGTGCTTTAATCATCATCATCTTAATGCTTACAGAGGATGATTATTCAGAGTTCTATTCTATTTGTTTGGATCGTGAGCTTGCAGGTGAAGTTAAAAAGGCTATGACGCAAATTATTATGGCCAGCCCGGGCGTTGCTAAATACTTTGTGATTCCAAAAACGTTAAGCGGAAAAATTGTATGTACTTTAACAAATAGTTTTTACCAGGCACGTACTGCAGAGGCGAATAGAAATAACTCAATCCGGCCATCTGCTTTTATCGCTGATGAAGTTGGTGCATTTAAAGATTATAAGAATATAAACGCTATGAAATCAGGGCAACTAAACGTTAAAAATCCACTACGCTTTAAATTAACAACGGCCTACGCTGAGGATAAATCGATCATGCTGGAAGAATTGGCGTATGCAAAGAAAGTCTTTAATGGATTTATTGAAGATGATCGTATGTTTGCGCTGCTTTATTACGCTGAGGACGAGCATTTATGGGACGATACAGGTCTGTTACAAGCGAATCCACTAAGAGTTGAGGAAAACTATAACGAGATTCGAGATAGCCGTAAATCAGCCATAGAAAAGCCCTCAGAGCGTGAAGAATATCTTTGTAAACATATGAATCACTTTTTACCTTCTAACAGTGGTGAAGCGTATGTAAATGTGGAAGACTTGCGGAAATGTAAAATGGATAAGTTCGATTGGTCGGGCCGTCAAGTTTGGCTAGGTTTAGACTTGGCCATGACGAATGATAACTGTTCATTTTCGATGGTGACAGAGGAAGACATGCAAATATATGCTGATTCCTACGCGTTTGTACCATCTGAGCGTATCCCTGATAAAAACCGAGTGGAAAAGATTAATTACTACGATCACATTAAGTCAGGGAAGTTTCTTGTGGTGATATGACTGTTGATTATGGCTTTATTGAACAAATGATTTTAGAGGTAGAAGAAAAATTCAGTGTGTTTGTAATGGGCGTAGCGTATGACCGTTATAACTGCCTTTCTACTGCTCAGAAACTAGAAAAAGAGGGTTTGGTTACGGTAGAAGTAAAACAGCATTCTAGCGTATTACACCCAGCTACAAAGCTATTACGTGAAAAGATTATGAACAAGGAATTTCACTATACCGAAAATGAATTGCTAGAAGAAAACTTTCAAAATGCCAAAGTCACTGAGGACACAAATAAAAACATTTACGTTAATAAGAAAAAATCAACAGGCAAGGTCGATATGGTTGTAAGTCTTATCAATGCAATCTATTTACTGCAGCATGATGTCATCTTTAATCCTGATGCTGATTGGGGCGCACAAGTCATTTAAGGAGGTGAGATTGTGGGATTAATAAAAGAGTGGCGCGAATGGCGTGATTATAGACGTATTCAGGAATTTCGCGAAAGTGGAATGGATGAATTATTGCTGCAAGCAGGTTTAACAAGTGCAGTTTTAACTAAAGAAGAAGCGCTAAGCTACCTAGTGTCGGCACCTGTGTTGACTTGATTTCTGATATTATTGCAACTTTACCAATCAAATTGCACAAAGAAACTAGCGGTAAAGTCGAAGAATTGGAAGATGATAGACGTGTTTTTCTACTTAATGACGAGACACTAGATACGTTAGACGGTTTCCAATTTAAAAAGGCCTTAGTAACTGATTACTTGTTGGAGGGTGCAGGGTATGCATATATCAACCGAAAAAGAAATAATGTCGAAAGTATTCACTATGTAGAAAATCGAAATGTATCTGTGCTAGTTGGTATTGATCCAATATTTAAAAGCTATGATATTTCCGTCAATGGAGTGAACTATCGGGAGTTTGAATTTATAAAGATTGCTCGAAATTCAAAAGACGGTGTAACAGGCAATGGCATTATTAAGGATCACAATAAGATTTTATCGGTTGCATACAATACGCTTGTTTTTGAGGAATCACTTGTGAAAACGGGTGGTAATAAAAAAGGTTTCTTAAAGTCATTGGGCCGATTGTCAAAGGATGCAATTAAGGAATTAAAAGAAGCCTGGAACAATTTATACAAGAACAATACAGAGAATATTGTTGTATTAAATAATGGCTTGGATTTCAAAGAGGCATCGAGTACATCGGTTGAAATGCAGCTGAATGAAAACAAAAAGACCAATTCAAGCGAAATAAATAAACTCTTTAAAGTACCTGATAGTATTTTGGATGGCTCGGCCAATGAAGAAGTGCATACAAACTTTATTAAAAATTGCATACTGCCGATTATTCGAGCAATTGAAACGGCATTGAACAAGGACTTGCTTCTTCCATCGGAAAAAGAGCAGTCTTTTTATTTTGCTTTTGATATGAAAGAGCTAACCAAAGGTGACATTGAAAAACGCTATAAAGCTTATGAAATTGCTATTAAAACTGGCTGGATGCAGATTGACGAGGTTCGTTATTTAGAAGATCAACCACCACTTGGTTTAGGTTTCATTAAGCTGGGCTTGCAAGATGTCTTATATGATCCAAAAACAAAGACAATTTACACGCCAAACACTAATAAAACCGCTGATATTTCAGAAGGTGGCCAGGTATCCGAGAAGGGAGGTGAAGAAGTTGAGGATTGAAATTAGAGGAAATCAAGTATTACTAGATGGTTATGTAAATGCTGTTGAGCGCGAAAGTCGTGTTTTACCTTCGCCAAGAGGTCGTTTTAAAGAAAAAATTCGCGCCAAAACCTTTGAAAGAGCTTTAGATAAGGCTGAAAATGTTGATCTATTATTCAATCACGACAAGAACCGTAAGCTTGGGTCATTACAAGAGGGCAACTTGCAATTGTATGAGGATAACATCGGTTTACGTGCTATTGCTCATGTAACTGATGAAAAAATCATTCAAAAAGCAAAAGATGGCGAGCTTAAAGGCTGGTCATTTGGCTTTGTTGATAATAAGCCATTGTGGGAAGACGGAGAAGATGGCATACAAAAACGAACGCTTGAAGACATCGAGCTTTTGGAGGTGTCTATTTTAGATATAACGCCAGCTTATGTAGCTACTTCAATCGAAGCTCGCGGAGAAGAACAAGCGATTTCTGAAACTCGCGGTGCTGATTTTAAAGCCGAAATTGAAAATCGATCAGAAGAAACGCGATCTAATAAAGAAATTGATTACTCATTGTTTGAAAAACAAATTGAGCTTTTAAAATTGAAAGGTGGAAACTAACATGAAAAAAAATATTAAGAAATTTATTGAAAAGCGATCTATGCCATCACTAGTGGAGCAACGCAATAACTTATTAGATGAAATGGACAATTTACTAAAGGGAGCCAAAGAAGAAACGCGCGCGCTAACTGACCAAGAATCAACTCGTTTTGATGAAATCAAAAGCCAAATTGCAGGACTAGATAAAACAATCACTGCATTGGATGAAGCACGTTCTTTAGATAAAAAAGAACCTGCTAAAAAGGCTGAAAAACGTACTTTGGAAGAAGCTGAAACACGCGCTTTCGATAACTACATTCGTGGTTTAGTGGAGGAACGAGCAGATGTTAATTTAACTGTAGGTGCAAACGGTGCTGTTATTCCTTCTAGCATTGCAAACAAAATCATTCAAAAGGTAAAAGATATTTCACCGATTTATCAATTAGCAACTCGATATAATGTTGGCGGTACGTTAAGTATTCCTTACTATGACGAATCTGCAGGAACAATTGAAATGGCGTATGCTGATGAATTTGCAGAACTTGAATCTACTAGCGGTAAACTAGGTTCAATTGAGTTAAAAGGTTTCTTGGCTGGTGCATTAAGCAAAGTATCTAAATCACTTGTTAATAATTCACAATTCGATATTGTTTCATTCGTAGTCACTAAAATGGCAGAAGCAATTTCTACATGGATTGAAAGAGAATTATTAAATGGTACGTTAAATAAAGTCGAGGGACTTTCTACTGTTAAACAAACTGTAACTGCAGCAGCAACAGAAGTTTTAACAGCTGATGAATTGATCGATGTACAAGAAGAAGTACCCGATGTTTTCCAAGGTAACGCCATTTGGATCATGAATAAAACAACACGTAAAGCTATTCGAAAATTAAAAGATGGACAAGGCAACTACCTATTAAATCGAGATGCAACAGCGCAATGGGGCTACACGTTGTTAGGTAAAGATGTGTACACATCTGACAATATGTCAGGAATGAAAGCAGGTAAAACAGCTATTTATTATGGCGATATGTCAGGCCTTGCGGTAAAACTTGCAGAAGATGTTTCTATTCAAATTCTACGCGAAAAATTTGCAACTCAACACGCAATTGGTGTAGTAGGCTGGATTGAAATTGATTCTAAGATTGAAAATGCTCAAAAAATCTCTAAATTAGTTATGAAATCAGCGTAGGGGCTATACTCTACGCTTCTTTTATTGGAGGTGACAGGATGAAAGTAAAAGCACTTGTAAGCTTTTCGGGTAGCGTCACAATGTCTAAAGATGAAGTTAAAGTGTTATCGAAAGAAGTTGCTGAGGACTTGTTACAAGCTGGCCATGTAGAGGAAGTTGTTACGAAAAAGCAGGTGAAAACTGATGTTGGTTAGTGAGATCACGCCAGGCGAGCTGGCTAAATATGTGCGAGAAGATGAAACAGATACCGAAATACTATCAACTTTTACGCTTATTTTATCCGCTGTAAAACCTTTTATAAAAGGATATACGGGCCTATCGGATGAACAAATGGACACCAAAGAGGATATTTCGATAGCTGTATTTGTTCTTGCTAATGAAATGTATGAAAATCGTATCTTTCCAGTGAAGGATAACAACGTAAATAAGGTTGTTCAATCCATTTTAGATATGCACTCTATTAACTTACTTTGAGGTGAGACTATGAATCCTGGAGATTTAAGACACCGAATCGAAATCCTCACTAATCAAAAGGCGAAAAATGAATTGGAAGAAACCATTTATATGTTTCTGCCTGTAAAAAAAATATGGGCTGCAATCATTCCACAAACTGGCTCACTACAAAAGCAAGTGGCTGATACAGTCCTAACAAATGTTACACATAAAATCATTGTTCGATATAACGCTGGCAAAGATATATCAAAAGATATGCGTATCGGATATAAGGATCATGAGTTTGAAATCAAATATGTTCTCAATCCTTATTTTAAGAATGAAACTCTTGAAATTTTTGTCCAGGAGGTGTTGAAGTGAGTATTCAAATGAATGGTTTAACCGACTTCCAACGTGATTTATTTGATGTAGCAACGAAAGATTTGCCTAATGAAGCTCCAAAACTGATGCGTAAAATTGGTTCAAAAGCAAGGACTAACGTAGCTAAGAAATCTCGAAGCCTGGTAAAAAAGAAAACAGGTGGGTATCACAAGAAGTGGAAACGAGGAAAAGTCTTTGTTGGTTATCACGGTGAATTAGTTGTTCGTGTTTATAATTCTTCACCACATGCCCACTTAGTGGAAGATGGCCATTGGATGGTTGACAAAGACGGCAATAAAACAGGCGATTTTGTCCAAGGTAAAAAGCCATTAGATAAGGGTATGCGTGAATTTGAATCATCGGGAGATGTAGAAAAAGAAACGGTAAAATGGCTAGATGAATTGTTGAGGAAAAAGAAATTATGATTACGTTTAAGCAAATTAAAGCGACAATAAATAAGAAATTACAATCGAACTTTATTGATATTGATGTTTCTAGTAAATCAGCAAATGAAGGCTTTACACGGCCATCATTCAAAGTTCAATTAGATAATGTGAAGCGTGAGGGCTATTTAACACAAGTTGAAAAGTCTTGCACGGTTCGCATTTTTTATTTTCCTTCATCAATAGACGATAACGCGATTGAATTGTTGGATGTTCAAGAAGCGCTAGGTAATTTATTCGATCTGAAATTCTTGTAGGAGATCGACATTTGGATATAGGTGAACCTAATTTTGATGAAATAGACGGTGTGCTGCAGTTTGAATTTGATCTTCAATTCTTTGATGGTCGTGAATTTGGCGAAGGCGGTTCAGGTAACAACATCGAAGATGAAATAAAAAATGGCAAAGACTTTTATAAAAAATATCCAATTGAGCTTATGGGCGAATTGGATGATGAGGAAGGGGATTAAACAATGGGCCTACCACAAATTATTATAGATTTTAATGGTAAAGCTGTAACAGCGATCAAGCGTAGCCAGCTAGGAATTGTTGCATTGATTTTAAAAGACGATGTACAAACCGCTGACACTGTGACTTACAAAAGCATTGAGGACGTACCAACAGATGGATGGTCGCCCGAAAACTTAGATTACATTCAATTAACGTTCAAGGGCACACCAAGCAAAATTATTATTGAGCGTTTGCCAACAACTGCAGCTGATTACAACGCAGCTTTGACACGCTTAAATAATAAGCGATTCAATTATTTGTCCATCCCTGGTATTGAAGCTAAGGATACAACAACTTTTGAAACGTGGATTAAAACAAAGCGTGACATTAATAAGAAAACGTTCAAAGCAGTATTGCCAAACAGTGAGGCAGATCATGAGGGAATCATTAATTTAACTACAGCAGGAATTAAAGTCGGTGAAAAAGAGTACACAACGGCAGAGTATACCGCGCGTATCGCTGGCATCTTAGCAGGTTTGCCATTTACTCGATCATCTACTTATTACGAATTGAATGAGGTCGATGCTATCACAGAAATTGAAGATCCTGATAAGGCTGTTGATGATGGTGAACTGATCCTGATAAATGATGGCGAAAATATCAAAATTGGCCGAGGTATTAACAGCCTAACGACAACAACAGGCAAAAAAACAGAAGACTTTAAATCGATTCGTGTCATGGAAGTTCAGGATTTAATTAAAGATGATATTCGCACTACATTTGATAAGCATTACATCGGTAAACACAACAATATTTACGATAATCAAGTGTTATTTATCCGATCCATTAACGCTTATTATGACGGCTTAGAAGGTGAGGAGATTCTTGATCCGAACTTTGATAATAAAGCTGAAATTAACGTACAAAAGCAACGTTTAGCGTGGGAAAATGATGGCCGAGACACGACAGATTGGGACGATCAAAAAGTAAAAGAAATGTCCTTTAAAAAGAACGTCTTTTTAGGTAGCAACATTAAGATTGTTGATGCTATCGAGGACTTAGATATGGATATTGCGATTTAAGGAGGATTGACACATGGGTAAATTAAAATCTAATCGTGTTATTAACGGCACATATGGCAGCGTGTGGGTGAACAACGAAAAATGGCTCGATATTGAGGAATTTGAAGCTAAAGTTTCCGTTGATTATGAAGATGTTAATATGGCCGAAGATCCAGCAACACATAAAAAGATGCTTGATTGGTCAGGTGAAGGGACATTAAAAGTCAAAAAGGTTTATAGCCGAGGTGCAAATTTACTAGCTGACGATGTTAAAAAGGGTATTGTTCCTGAAGTAAATATTGTTGGGAAGTTAGCTGATCTAGGAGCGTTTGGTTCGGAACGAGTAGCCATTAGCGAAGTAACATTTAATGAATTTATGTTAATGCAATTTGCACAAAAAACGGCAGGTACATTACCATTTAACTTTGCTGATTATGATTTCATTGATCGAATTAGTGCTTAAAAATATATTCTGGGGGAATTTAGAATGTCACAAAAAGAAAATAAACGACTATCGGTATTGGATTTAATGAAACAGAAAGAAAAATACCAGTTGAAAGATGATGTTAATCAGGTAGTGCTAGTGGAGCGATTAGGTGTCGAAGTAGTTGTTCGCAAGCCTGAAAAATCTTTATGTGTAGATGTAATGAAGATGTCGCGTGATTAAAAATATGACACTGATGCGGATGAATACATGGTGTATAACACAATGGTAGAACCAAATTTAAAAGAACCAGAGTTAAAAGAGTCCTACGGATGCACGTTGCCGACCGACATTGTAGCTAAAATTTTTGAACCTGGTGAAATTGCTTTGCTATCTGAAATTGCTTTCGAGCTTGCAGGATTTAAAAAAGGCGGAGTTAAAGCTATAAAAAACTAATTGAAAGTGATGATGATTTTTATTTTCTTCATCACTATATTCAAAAAGGTTTCAAGACTGAATATTTATTGAATCTTGATTACGATACAAAGTTATTAATGACAGCAAGTTTGGACAAGGAATTAGAAGATAGGGATAAAAACTTGAAAGCTGGAGCGATTGCAACAATACCGTTCTAGCTTTTTTCTTTTGTAAAGGCGGTGAAAAGTTGGGAAGAAGGGTAATATCTGCAGTCTTGTCATTACAGGACAGAGATTTTTCGAGCAATCTTAGACGCGCCAGTGATCGGTCTGACGATTTTGGTCGAGGTATTGTAAGAGTAGGCAACAAGCTAGAACGATTCGGCAAAGGTGCTGTCAATGTATTTAAAACGGTCGGGGCTGGTGCGGCTGCTTTAGGCGGCGCAGGGGTTGCGGCTTTAGGTGTAGGCGTTGCGAAATCCATATTTGACATGGACGAAGCTTTTTCAACTTTACAAGCTCAAACTGGTGCAACTGCAGGACAAATGGAAGTATACGGAAGTGCCGCAAAAGATGTATTCAAAAAAGGGTACGGTGAAAATATTGATGAAGTAACAAATGCCTTATCACGAGTAAAACAAAATATGCACAATATCGATAATGGTGAACTTAGTAATGTTACTTCTAAAGCAATGTTATTAGGTAAAACATTTGATTCTGATGTAAACGAAGTCACTCGCGGTACTAACAATATGATGGAGGCATTTGGTATATCTGCAGATAAAGCATTTGACTTATTCACTGCAGGTGCCAACGCGGATTGAACTTTAGTAATGAAATGTTTGATAATGTCGCGGAGTATTCATCCTTATTTGGCAATATGGGCTATAGTGCTGAGGAATATTTCGGCATCATGGAACGTGGCGCCCAAGCAGGCGTTTACAATTTAGACTATGTAAATGATGTAATGAAAGAGTTTCAGATCCGTGTAAAAGATGGGTCAAAGTCAACTGACGAAACATTCTCAGCCATGAGTAAATCGACTTTTGATTTATGGGAGTCTTTCAATAGGGGAGAAGCAAGCGTAGCTGATGTTGCTGGCGCTGTTACAAAAGAGTTGCAAGGTATGGATGATCAGGTAACGGCCAACCAATTAGCTGTAGCTTTATTCGGAACTAAATGGGAAGATCTCGAATCAGGAGCCATGTATGCAATGCTCGGATCAAAGGACGCTATGAAGGATTTCGAGGGAGCGACAGATGCAGCTTCATCCAAAGTGGAAGGAAGCCTTAAAAATAGATTAGTTTCATCATGGCGTGAGTTGCAGGTAGGTATAGCCGATGTTGTAAATGATGCAGGAGCGGAAGAATTTCTAGGATCAGTTGCACAGAAAGCTGATGAATTAGTCCCTAAAATTCAAGGTATCATAGAAAAAGCTTTCGAGTTTGGCAATACGGTTCGTGAAAATTGGGAGCCTATTAAAGAGACTCTTATAGGTGTTGGAACAGCGGTAGGGGTTGTAGCTGCAGGAATGGGCACATTAAAAGTCATTTCAACAGTAACGACTATGGTTCAAGGCTTTAAAACAGCAATGGGCCTCGCAACAGCTGGACAATGGGCCATGAATTCGGCCATGCTTGCCAGTCCTTTGACTTGGGTAGTTATCGGCATAGCTGCAGTAGTTGCGGCAGGTGTCTTGTTATATCGAAATTGGGATACTGTCAAAGCAAAAGCAGGGGAATTGTGGGCCAAGACAAAAGAGGTATTCGGAGGCATTTATGATTGGGCTGCTCAAAAGATTCAGCCAGTAACAAACTTTTTCAAAGGACTTTATGATAAGTTTGTAGACTTTAAAAATGCAATCAGTAACTTCCAACCGCCTGAATGGGTATCGAAAATTGGCGGTGCAATTGGAAAAGCTGCAGGTGCCGTTGGTAAATTCGTTTCAGGTTCACACGCAGATGGATTAAATAGAGTGCCGTACGATGGATACATTGCAGAGCTACACAAAGATGAAATGGTCATTCCTGCTCGACAATCTGAAAGAATTCGTGCAGCTGGTGGATCAATCGATAATGTGGATCAAATGGTGCAACCATCACCAGGGGCAACAACAACGACTACACCTGCAGGAGGAAGTACACCACAATCAACAACTTCAAATAATAGTGGTAGTGTGCAAGTTATTATTCAAAACCTAAATGCTAAAGGCGTTACAGCAATGGAAGTAGCTAATGAGCTTGTACCATTATTACAATTACGATTGGCCAATTTATAAGGGGTTGAACAGATGGATATTTTTCTAAGCACAATGGATCGAAAACAAATTATTCAACTTCCTATAGTGCCGCCTGATTTTAAAATACCTAGTCCTGTGAGCAATGAAGTCTTTACAACAATTAATCAGGGTGACATTAAATTACTTGGACGTAGAGGCTTGAAATCACTTACGATTGATTCCTTTTTCCCTTCAAAGGTGTATCCATTTTCACGAAGCAATAAATATTTTGGGTGGGAGTATTACGAGATCATAGAGGGTTGGATAGATAAACGAATGCCAATTCGCCTGATTATGTCAAACACACCTATTAATATGCTAATGACGATCGAAAGCTTTGAGGCTGGACTTCAAGACGGTTCGGGTGATGTTTATTATTCACTGGTCCTATCAGAATTTAAAGAGATTATTTTAGAAACAAAGAAGGTGAAATAATGGCCCATGAATTATGGTTAATTAAAGGTGAAACCATGACGAATATTACGCCCTTGCTTGGCACATTAACCTGGCGTAGCAACATGGAGGAACTAGGGGACGAAATCAATTTTAGTATTGCGTTTACTGATACGAACTACTTCCCTAAAAATCCATGTGACATTGGCGATATGGTGGCCCTTTATAATAATGGCAAAGAGATTACTCGAGCTATTATTGTGGACGAGCTGAAAAATGGCAGATCACCAATTGCTTATGTTGCCTTTGATTATGCCTTTTATCTAAATAAATCCTCAGCTGTATATCAATTTAAAAAATTATCTGCAGATGCTTGTATCAAGAAAATCGCTAAAGATTTCAATATCCAAGTTGGTAAGATTGTATCTATACCTAAACCTATTGAGAAGATATTCAATGATAAAAAGGTAAGCGAAATTATCAAAGAAATTCTTACTATTGCAGAACAATCATTAGGCGTGAAATACCTCATGGAAATGCGCCAGGGCAAACTATACATCGAAAAGCAAGGTGATGTAGTGGTAACAGGCACATTTCAATTGTTTGAAGGTGGCCCAAAGTACGATATTCATTCGGCCCTTATGAATCCCTCTAAAAGACGCAGCATTACAGAAATGGCTAATACAATCCAAGTTGTCGGAAACAATGACAAAGTGGTTTTAACCAAGTCTGATAATAAAATGGCTGAGAAGTATGGCCGTATTACAAAAGTTGTGAAGCTAGATCAGAATGAAAAGAAAAGCGCTAAACAGATTGCAGAAAACGAATTAAAACAGTTTTCAAAAGTGATAGAGGAAAATAGCGTTGATTTGATGGGCCATGATGATTTTAGAGCTGGCCGGTTGTTCAAATTAGAGGAACCAACCACAGGTATTAAAGGTACTTTTTTAATTAAAGATGTGTTGCACACGATTAGCAAAGGCATTCATACCATGAAGCCTACATTAGAGGTGAAGTAAATGGATTCGATTACGACTTTAGCTAAAATGCTTAAACAAAATGAAAATCCTAAGCAAGTTTCAATGTCTACTGGTATTGTTATTTCGCCACCGCCTAATGCTCAAATACGCTTAAATGATACAGTCATACTAACAAATAGCCAATTGGTTTTCGCTGCTCATGTCCTTGAAGATTATGAACGTGAAATTGAGCTGGAGGGTGAAATTCGATTTACAGATAGCCAATTTCAATCATTTGAAGCTAGAGAAGTGAAATCTAAAACAAAGGATACGATCAAAGAAGGTGACGAGGTAATATTGTTACCGACTGCAGATGAACAGCTTTATTTTGTTGTAGGTAAGGCGGTGAGGTTTGAATAATGTTACCTAAGATCGCACAACTAGAATTTGATACACAGGAAATTAAACCGGACTTGCCGCCACTAGGTAAGTCTTTTTTGTATGACTTTGATAAAGGTGATTTTGTATTTAGAAATGGAAAAATGGTTGAGATACATGGACTCGAAACCTTAAAACAATGGATCTTAAAAGTGCTTAAAACTGAGCGCTTTCGATTCCGCATTTACAAAGACATTCCTTATGGGGTGACATTGGAGGATTTGATAGGTTCTAGCTTACCACGCGCCTTTATTGAAGCAGAAATAAAACGAGAAGTCTCAGCATCCTTGATGGAACATACACACATTCAAGAAATTCAGGAATGGCAGTTCAACCATGGTGGAAAGTGGATGCGAATAAAATTCAGAGTCGTCACAGTAGAGGGAGCATTCGAAATTGACGAGCCAATAAAGAAGGTGGCAGCGTAGATGGAAGATGAAAAGATCATACATGATCGGATAATGGCAAATATCAGCAATGATTATGACAAGTCAAAAGGTAATTTTGTTTATGATATTACAAAACCTGTGGCCGTTGAATTTGCCGAACATCAAAAGGAAATTGCTGCAGTACGAGATAAGTTAGATATTGAAAATTTAACAGGTGACGAGCTAACAAAAATAGTATATCAGCGTACAGGGCGAATGCGTAAACCTGCTACACAAGCCACAACAACTGTTATTGTTTCCGGTACTGCTGGTACTCTTGTTAAGGTTGGTGAATTAGTAGGCACAGAAACAATTTTATACTCAGTAATTGAAGAAGCCGTTCTTAATGAAAGTGGATTCGCTCATGTTCGTATCCAATGTAATGAGTTTGGCCAAATAGGAAACGTGCCAGCGAACACAATTGTAAACTTTCCTGCATCTATTAATGACTTGGTGAATGTCTACAATCCTGAGCCTGTAGTAAATGGCTATGATGAGGAATCAAAAAAAGATTTACTTGTGCGCTATTATGATAAGTTTCAACGTCCAGGGAAATCAGGAAATGAATATCATTACCGTGAATGGACCTTAGAAGTCACAGGGACAGGGGATGCAAAGATATTCCCTCGCTACAAAGGTCCCTTAACAATGAAGGTTGTCGTGATCGATGCGAATAAGCTACCTGCATCGGTTGAATTAGTAGAAGATGTGAGAAAACATATTAAGAAGGAAATGCCGTTTGGTGTAGAGGATTTACTTGTAATACCTGCAGCTGCATTGTTCCTCAATTTATCTGTAGCCCTCAAATTATTACCTGGTTACACGGAGGAAATCGTAAAAACAAATATCAAAAAGAACATTACTAATCATTTGAGAGAAATAGCCTTCAAAGCTTCTTTTGTGAGTTACGCAAAGATTGTAGCGCTCATTATAGATAGTGATGGGGTTATGGATTATCAGGATTTACTTATCAATGGATCAACTGCTAACGTGGTTATTCCTGATGTTGGGGTTCCAGTAATGGGAGGTGTAAATGAATGAATCATATGACAGTGCATTTAAAAAATAAAGTTCTAACGGACAATTTACGAACTACGCAAGTATTTGTTGCCTTATTTAATGGTGACGTAGAAGTAAATGCAGCAAGCTACTCACGACAACCTGCAGGCTTCACAGCGCCAACAGATGGCCAAACATCGAACAGCGCTGATATTTTGTTTCCTATTGCTGCAGAGACATGGGGAGATATTACGCACATTGGGATTCTTGATGCAAAAACAGGTGGCAATTTGCTGTTTAAATCGCAAGCAGAATTTACAAAGAACATCGATATATCAAGCCAATACAAGATCCCTAAAAACTATTTAATTGTCCGTTTAAGGTAGGTGAGGACAAATGCACGCTATACCACAATCTGAGTGGGGCCAAGTATCAGTCTTTACCTGGGGTGAGTTATCAGCGCACCAATGGGAATGCTTTAGACTTGCCTTGATGATTACCGAAACAGAATTGCAGACGCAAGGTGTTTCAATTGCTTCAACAGGCGCAACAAATGAGGTAATCACTGAGCAACTATCGCAAGGGGTAAAGGTGGTTCAATCACCTATTATCATGCAGACAAGAGCTGAGATGATTACAAGTATTGTTGTTTCAACAAAAGACTATCTATCGGATATGATGAAGTATTTACCTTTATATGAGCGTAAATCCAATACCTTTAGAACAGTACTTACAGCCGATGATAGAGAACTAAGGAATGCAGAGCAACAACTTGAAATCGTGAACCGTAACATTTTTATCGATACAGCTATTGAAGCATTACCTATTTATGAACGTGATCTTGGCATTAAACCAAATAGCACATTACGCTATGACCAACGCAGGGAACAAATTATTTCACGATACAGAGCAAGCTTTGACCAAACAACCGAAGAAACTATTAAAGATGTAGCAGCTGCTTATAGTAATGGTGAAGTAGAAATAAATAAAACAAATACACCTGGCGTATATGAAATCAAATTCATTGGCACAAAGGGCATTCCTAATAACTTGGAGGGCCTTATGCAAGTGATAGAAATTATTGTGCCAGCTCATTTAGAGTTTGGCTATGCGTACACTTTCAACGTTTGGGACTTTGTGAAAAATCGTACCTGGGGGAGTGTAAGTAATTTAACTTGGGATGATATAAGAGTATGGGATGGGGTGAGCTAATGAAATACACACCGAATTTAAATTTAAAAAAACCTGAGGGAACCGAAAGTGTTTTAATATCAGACATTAATGAAAATATGGAAGTCTTGGATGCTGCAGTAAGTGAATTACAAAAAGGTACGGCATCTATTCCTGATTTAGAAACAGAGGATAAAACAATTGGCGGTGCCATTAACGAGGTAAAGAATGAGGTGATTAATGTTAGGCAGGAAATTGAAAGCCATATGACTAATTCAATGCCTCACATATACACTAACAGCGATAATAACAAGAAATATCGTATAGGATTTGGAGTAGATGCAGGCGGCTTTTATTATATTCAACAGGAGGTAGAATGATGGCAGGGATTGATAAAGGGTATTTTCCTGACAAAGCTACACAATTAGCAATAAAAAATACAGTTGATGGTATAAAAACCACTACTGATATTACTAAAACAGGCGTAGATCAGCTAGCTTCAAGTATAGATGGTATGAATACTAAGATTGTCAAAATGGATTCTCCTTTTGAGGCAAATAAATTTGTGCCATTTCAGATACAGAGTAACTTAGGAGCATCAAGTGGTACAGTAGTGTACAGTGTAACAGGGTCTGGGTTGTTAGACTTAGCGTTAGCAGTAGCATCTAGTAATCCTAATACTGCTTCTATACGAGTAATTGTAGACGGAGTGGTAATGGTTCAAGCACCACCTACAACAGCTTACGCCGTAGGGGTAGTACCAATAGGCGATTGGGCGGGGGCTTCTACACCATTTGTTCATATTACTAGGAATGGTCTATCCTCAGTTATAACACCCTCAGGAACGTACACGCCTGGGGTAACAACATCGTCTATGGGTGTCCTATGGATTAATAGGCCGATAAAGTTTAATAAATCATTAGAAATAAGTGTAGGAATGTCTAATGATGGATACTACCGTATACAGGGAGGGCTATTCATATGAGTCACATTTTACGCGAGTATGACGACGACGGTTATCACGTTATTGAGTATACTAGTGACGGTAAAAAAGCGTCAGCGATTACGAAAACACTTATTGTGGATGATGTACCCGAACCATTACCTATTGAGCCAGCACCAACAGTTGAAGAAATGCAGGCGCAAACGCTTATCAATACAGAATACTTAATTACCATGAATGAAATGGGCATCGAGGGAGGAAAATTATAATGAAGGTTTATGACTTATGTAAATTTTTAATTGATCGTAACCGTTACAGCTATGACGACATGTTAAAGAAGGTAAATGTCTTCTACGCCAATAATCAACTGGCAGATGAAGAATATACGCAACTATTAACAGATATGGATACACAACAAACGCAAGCATAAGCAAGCGTTATTTTTTATGCCAAAAATGAGGTGAGGAAATGCAACTTGTATATGAGAATCCGATTGTAACATTACTATTTATCAGCGCAATTGGCTTTTGGTTAGCAGCTGCTATTAGTCAAATAAATAACCATTGATTTCATGCCTTCCACAATCATCTGTGGAGGGCTTTTATTATGCAGAAAAGGAAGGTGTCAAATGAAAACAGATACATTATACACGTCACTAGTAGGTGGCTCAATGGCATGGTTAGCATACCTTGTCGGTGGCATTGACCATCTAATCAAAGCTTTTATCATCTTCATGGTAATTGATTATATTCTTGGCATCATGGTTGGATTCATCCATAAAAACGTTGAAAGTAAAAAGGCATTTAAAGGTTTGATTAAAAAAACAGCAATGGTTTTAATGGTTATTGCAGCAGTGCAATTGGACTTAGCAACAGAGAGTGGCAACTTCATGCGTAACGCTATGATATTGTTTTTAATCGGCATGGAAGGTATTTCGATGATTGAGAATCTAGGTAAACTCGGAATCAAAGTACCTCAATTTTTAACCAATGCATTAACGCAATTGCAAATGGACAACGATGATAAAAAGGACGGTGGTAATAAATGATTACAGTTTCCCCAGGACATCGAGGAAAGAATACTGGAGCTATGGGATTAATCGACGAAGGAACCGAAGCAATCAACGTAGCAAAGCGTGTAACGTCTATTTTACGTGCAGCAGGTATTATTACAAATTACATTGAGGATAACGTGAGTAAATCGCAGGCAGCAAACATCAAATGGTTGATTGCACAACATAATAAATCGAGCCGAGAAATTGATGTGTCTATTCACTTTAATTCAGTTCCAGGCACACACAACAAAGGCATCGGCACAGAGACACTTATTTATAGTGGGAAAAATATTGATACAGCTACAGCTATTACAGATGCGATTAGTAACGCGAGTGGATTGCAGAATCGTGGGGTGAAAATTCGTACTGATTTAGGATTGCTAAAAGGTACGAATAAACCTTGTTACTTGATTGAAGTATGCTTTGTAAATGATAGCGTAGATGTTGCAATGTACAAGCGAGACTTTGAGAAGATATGCCAAGCGATTGCAGGACAACTAGCAAAAGCGGTCGGTAAAATGCTGAAGCCTTCCACATCATCAACTGTGGAGGACAAAGGGCGTAATTTAATTCGTAAAGCAGTAGCGGATGGTACATTTACATCGCCACATACTGATGTTGATAATTATTCAACAGAGAAAATATTGGAGTATGCATTGATTTATATTGAACGTAAAGTTAAATAAAAATCAAAGCCCGTCATTAATGTTCAAATCACAGTGATGACGGGCTTTTTGCGTTTACATATTTAATTACTGAAGTTAGCTTAAAGGTTCATCATAAAAAGTATCAAAAATACCTTTATAATTCATTTTTAGGTTTTTAATATTTATAGGATCTGTAGAAAGTATATTAATTACGTCCCCACTCGCTCCGAAATGAACTAAATACTTACTCGTGACAATAAAAAATACAGCATTAGAGGCACACTTATTTTTGTTGAGAAGCGCATCTATTGTATATAAAATGGTGTCATTTACTGCTACATCTTTTATTAATGCAATCTTACCAAAGCCTTCATAAAGATCAAACTCTTCACTTGTAAGTTTATATTCTTTCCAATTAACTAAGCGTATACGCTTGGATAAGTTATTAGAGATGTATTTCTTTTTATTATCGTATTCTAAAGAAATGAATAGATCAACAGTGGGATCATCCAGTGTGAGGTCATTAATAAACTTTCGAATCCCATCCACTCGAACTTCTTTAAAATAATCCGTTAAGAATCGAACACGGTTTTCCATTGACGCATTAAAATACATTGAAGAACTCCACGGTTCAGTAATGGGAACCCCAGACTTAGTATGAATAGATTTAGTCGCCAATCCTTGTGAGGTTTTTATCATATGTACCACTCCTAGTGTCTTTTGAACAGATAGTACTAGGTGAAGAGCCACCTTTCCAAGCTCCACCAATATGACCATCTATATCACGAGATATATATTCAGGTTTTCCTTTTTTGTTTCTGAAAATTGCAGCTTTACCACATGTCTCTGATATTTTAGTATAACCGAGTTTCTTTGCAGCTGTAGTTGCTTCTTTATCTGTCTTGTAAACAGGTCCAGATTTAGATGGATCCTTTTTGGGTGGCTTTTTACCCTTTTTTAAAATTATAGCTTTCTCAACTTCTTCATCTATCTTATATTCTTCTGCTTGATATTCTTCTACTATAACTTCTTCATCTATCTTATATTCTTCTGCTTGATATTCTTCTACTATAACACCTTCATCTGATGTTTCTAATTCTTTTATTATCTCGAGCGCTTTCAAATCATACTCACTTTGTGTGTCTACTTCCATTTGGCTAGCATTGGTAGAGTGCAGAAACTCTTCTTCATTTGCACTAGCAAAAGGAACTGAAATAGTAGTGCTGAATAAAACTAAAAGACTTAATAAAGTAAAAATTTTTTTCATTCTTAATTACCTCCGAAATTATATTTTTGTAGAATAGGATTCTATTATTACATATACATAAAGTTAAATATAGGTAATTTTGTAATTTAATACTAAATACCTATTAGATTAAGTTCCGAAGTCATTTTTAAGCAGACTGAAAAAAGTAATAAATGTTTGTTGCATTTTGTCGGCAATAGGACCAAAAAGAAATTTTGCCACCTTTTATAGATTTGTCTACCAATTTACTGTAAGTTGTTGGTAAAGAGATGAGATGATGCACAAATACGAATTTACTTTACATGATAGCGCTATAATCAAAATTGAAAGTGAACGGAACGTTTTTACCACAGAGGCCGTTAAGATCAATGATGCTAATATGGCTTTAAAAACTCAGGTAGAAAAATTATTAATCAGTCACCAAAATAAAGACCAGGCGCTCAATTGAAAGTGAGTACCTGGTCCTCTTTTTATTCATCATACGGTCTATACTTTTTGCGTAGTGTTTCGAGTTCATCTTTTTTCTCTAATAACATGCTTTTTAAAAACATTTTAGGTTGATCTTTAGCTGCTATTAACTTTCCGTCTTTTACTAATTTCCCAAGTCTTACTTTCGATATTTCCAATACCTCAGTTGCTTCGGCTGCAGAAAGCAATTCTTCATTTAGAAATTCTAGAAGTTCTTCGGTTGAACTAAATTTGTATTCCATTAACCTCACCTCGCTTTAAACATTAACAGAATAAGTCTTGTGATGTGAATTAAGATTGTGATTCCATACAATGCAATTAAAACATAATCTAAAGTTGATGGATTCTGAAAATCAACGTATACCATTATTATGATTGTACTGGCAATTAATAAAGCAATGTTTGTGTAACCGAATCTTTGAAGCAATTTTTTCATACATGTAAGTGGATGTGATATAATTTGATTGAGAAGGAGGGGTTAACCTCCTTCACAGCTTATTTGCGACGTTTCTTCTTTGCGGGGGAGCGTCGCTTTTTCTTTGTTCCTTGTGTCATGTCGTAAATGTCTTTAAAGCCTGATGTGATAGCTTTGAACGTTGTTGCGACAAGTGCGACTGTTGCAAGGATTTTTTCAAATTCATCCACTCTTGTTCACCTCCTTTCTATACTTTTATTATACTATATCTATTCAATAAAGTAAATAGCTTTATGTATATTATTTTACTCTTTTGCTAAAAACTTTCATAAAAAAAGCCACTCGAATGAGTGACTAGATTCCTAACAATTGCTTTTTCTTCGCGTCAAATTCTTCTTGCGTTAATATCCCATCATCTAATAGATCTTTCAATTCTCTAATTTCATCGGCTACATCATACATGTCCTTTTCCTGTTTACCTGCAGGTGCAGTTGATGTTTTAGCCATTGCTTTAAGGTTCTCAATCCCACTCTTAATTTCAAGTGCTATATGCGCTGGCACATCGTCAATAATTGCTTTGTTTCCAGTAGAAACGATTTCGATTGTTGAGTAAACAAGCTTATTGGAAATGTTGATACTACTAATTGATGTTAAAGGAATGCTTCTTTCATCGTTCGAAACAATGCCTTTTATTTCATGTAATAGAATACGTTTGTCAGTTACATAAAGCTGTTTGATGCCTTTAACGGATGCACATACAGCTAGTAGCGTTTCACCTTGTTCAGTTAGTCGATCATCGAACATTTGAATTTGTTTAGCCATTGCTTTCTTCTTACCAAAGCCAGCAAATTTGATTGTTTCAGCGATAGTGTCCATGTCATGCACTCCTTACAGATAATTGTAATTTCATTCTATAGAAAATCCTACCAATAGTACATATAAAAAAACAGACAACTAATAGTTATCTGTTACTTAAAACTTGCGTCCATCCTCTAAAACGAAATGAGCCTCATATTTTGCATCTAATGCGTTTGCAATTTCCTCTAATTCATTTTCACTAAAATTATCTCTCTTTAGCTTATTAGAAATATTGGATTGGGAAGTACCTAGTTTTTCAGCCAATTTAGCAGCTGTTACATCTCTTTCAACCATTAACAATTTAATTTTCTTTGCCATGCTCATGTTTTTTCACCGCCTCAATAATTATTGTTACCACTATTATAGCTTATAAATACACTGAAATAAAATATAAATTCACTTTTAAGTGTATTTTTTATTTACACTTCCACTTTTATGATATATATTATTATCAAACAGTGTATTATTTACACTTTTAAGTGAAAGTGAGGTGAAAACGATGGCATTTGAATACTTAGCACAATATACAACATTTGAATCAATAGCAGATATGGACACAGCTGTAGAAAATCACATGGCTGCTCATTACTACGATTTAACGGAATCAGAGCGCGCCATCGTTTTCAAACTTGCTTCTCATAGTTTAGAGAATCCAGGAGCTTGTCATTTGAAAGCTGCCACAATTGCTGCAGCATTGGAGATCAGCACAAAGACAGTTTATCGAGCTATTTCAAAACTGGAATCGTTAGGAATTGTTAAGTAAGAAACGACTGTTAAAAGCAAAGGTGGGCAGGGAGCAAGCATCTACATTATTTTGCCTTACAATGTCCCAGCGTTAATGTCCGAGCGTGAAAATGACGAAAAGCCTTGTGAGAGTAAGATTGAAGCGCAACAAACTGAAAACCAATCATCTAAATCGTTTAATCATTTATCTTTTAAAACAAGCACTTTACAAGAAATATATAATAATGCTCACGCTGAAAAAGAAGCTTGTAAGGAATACATGAATGAATATCAGGTGATGCTATTTGACTTTATGCAATCGCTGCCTATGAGAGATGATTTAAAAGATCAACTGCATAAATGCATACTAGCCACAAAAATGAACGATATACGTGATTTTGTGAACGCTAAGGACGTTTTAGCTAACATTATCCGCGATATTGTGAACGGTACATTAACTATTACAAGTACATTAAGAGCCGTATTCACAGGAGCGTATAACAAGGCTATAAAGCGTTCTAGCATAAAGGTGACTAATTCATCATCTATAGAAGAAACAGCAGATAGAGAGCGTCCAGTACCTTTCTATAACTGGCTGAATGAGCGTGATAGTCGTTCGGAAATATGTAGTAGACCAAACTTAGAAAATTGGCTTGAATGGTGAAAGGGGAAATAGAACATGACTCATTTTGAATACATGGAACAGCAAGGGCAATTAACGATTTTTGATTTGGAAGTTCAATATGAAGAAATGAAATTCAAAAAGGAATTCACAAATGTTAACAAGCCTGTTGATAAAAAGATTGTGATTGTGCCTCGTAGGGTTGGATATGTTGTTTACAAGTGATTGTGTGCTAAAATATACCAAATGGGAGGTGGGAGAAATAGAAGCTCAGGTTTCAACGGAAACAGTTGATTTATTACGTTATGTGTGGATTATACCTATTGTCGTCGGATTTGTAACTTTTGTTTTAACAACTGTTGTTAATCAGAGAAAAGATAAAAAACAATTTAGAATGGAAAAAATGGCTTTCATTAGGTACGAACAGGTTGAGACGGATTATCCCTTTAATGATAGAGACTGTACTATATTATATACTAATGACATTAGAAACGTTTTGGAGTCACTTTCGCATGATGACGAAAAAACCAGGATGACTTTTTTAGTTCTTGAAAATCTTACAGAAAATAATGTACTAGATTTGAAAGTCGAAATTGTATCATCTTATGATGATACATCATTAAAGTCAAAGCAATCTATAAATATGCCAATATGGAAAAGTGACGAGGTTTTATACATACCCATTTCAATTCCTGGGGCTGCAACTCACCATGTAACTGATGAAATATTGAACGTGTATTATACTACTTTAGGATTCGAAAAATACGTAATCGGATATAGACTTAACGAGCAAAATGATTATGATGAATATTTGAAAAAGATATACTTCAAGTATTTTAAATACACCAAAATTAAGTATAAACAGAGCGATTTTTATTCATATATTAAAGTGACAAATGAAGAGAAAGGCAAACAGGCTGAAAAAGAAGTAGAAAAACAGCTGGTTTGAGTTAGATACGAAAAAGACCACCTAATTATGGCGGTCATGTGGTAACACTTTTGGTAACAAGATATTTAATTCTTATGATAAGTATTTCATTTTCATATACACAAGAACGCAGATTTATAGCGATTTTGCATAATGTTTAACATTCAAATAATATGGTTTATCGACTCCCGCCGTCTCCATAATACGAATATCATTGAATTTCATCTGATTTCAATGAACCTCAAAACCCTTGATATTCAAGGGTTTTTGTCGTTTTTAGAGATTCATTTACTTTCATCTAATTTCATTCAATTTCATCTTTATATGGTCAATTTTATGGTCAATTTGTGGTCAGGATTTTAAGAAGTCTGCGAACAAATTGACTGTTTCTTTTTCGGCATGCGCAGTTAAATGCGTGTAAATATCCATAGTAGTTTTGATGTCGGAATGACCAAGACGCATTTGGACCTGTTTCATGTTAGCGCCCGCCTCTATTAGCATTGACGTATGCGTGTGGCGCAATCCATGAGTTGTAAGTGGCGGTAGTTCATACTTATCAATGACATAATTGAGCCATTTTCTCGTCTTTGTCGTTTGCAAATAACTATTGTCCTCGTTCGGCAAAACTAACTGCTTTTTCTTTTTAAATCGTCTACCTAAAGAGTTTTTAAGGTCAATTTGCCATTCTTGTAGAAGATTAATTGTTTCGTCGTCTAAGCTGATAGTTCGACTAACACCAGTCTTCGTTGATTTCTCATACATAGTATTTTCTAATCCTCGTGCAATTGCTTTATTGATTGTCATTTCCTTTTTCTCAAAATCAATATCCTCCCAAGTGAGCGCTGATAATTCGCCTTTTCGCATTCCAGTAAAGGCAAGAATATGGATGGCAACGTATGCTTTCCGATTCGTTTCTTCTTTCATAACTGTTAGCAGTTTGTTTAATTCATCCTTCGTATAGAAATTGCGCTCTACTTTTTTGATTGTCGATTTGTGCGCGCGCTTTTTTGGCATCTCCACCAACTTAAATGGATTGGATGGTATTAAATCACGTTTAACTGCGTAATCCAATACTTTTGATGCGTAAGCTTTGATCGTGCGGGCTTTCGCTAATTTCTCGTGCAATTGGTTAACGAATTTTTGACATACATCCACGTTTAACTGCTCTATACGATAGTCACCGATTGCAGAAAGGATATGATGCTCAAAGTATTTCAGCGTTTTATTGAGCGTGCTTTCTTCGACTGTGTTTTTATAGACTTCTATCCATGCCTCATATAGCTCGCGGTATGTTTCATAAGTTCTTTTTTGAAACTTACCTTTAGCGATTTCTACTTGAATACGTGCCAGCGCAATTTCAGCTTCTTTTAAAGATCTAAAGCCTCGGCGCGTCGTATATTGCGGTTTTCCCGTTAATGCATCTAAACCGAGATATACTTTAAACATATAATAAATTTTACCGTCTTTTTTCTTATAGGCCTTAATAGCAGTATTTGATTTTCTTGGCATAGTTAGTATTCCTCCTATAATTACGGGGACAAATTACAAAGGGAATATAACCAGCGTTACTAATCGAAAGTAACACTTTTATTATAAAATTACGGGTTCGAGTTGTCTAAAAAATAGCGTAATTTGCCACCGTAAGTTGTTTTTAGTTTAGAAATAATGAGATTTTTAATTAGCGGACGCTAATAGAAAAGTTGTTTACTGCGTGGAATTAAAATGAATGTTCAAGAAGGAAGCGGTCAATTTCGGTTTTAGACACGCGCTTTACACCGTCGATTTCGGCAACTTTAAGTCCCATAACTCGAAACTTGTTGAAGGTGTTGAAAGAGATGCTGATATATTGGCACGCTTCTTGTATAGACATCCATTCCTTCGAAGTTTCAGGCTTGTTACTGACAATTTGTTCGAGTAATTCAGCAATTGTGTTTAATACAATTGTTTGCGTAGTTGCTTGAATTTCCGCTGTATTTAGTTCCATTTAGAATAACCTCCTAATCGAATTGTTTTACATGTTAAGGTCATCAGAAAAGTAGTTACATAACGGCTCCTCCTTTCGCAATATGTAAATGGGTTTGTCGCAGGAGGAATTGGAATTTTAAGCAAAATAAAAACTGGCTTATTTAAAGATACATTCATACTTAGAGGGCGCACTTAGCCTATAAATGGGCGCAAAATACCCACTAATCGCTAAAAAGCACTCTAAATAAATACATGTAAATTTAAATAAACCAGCTAAAAATATCAAAAACTAAATAAAAAACATATGTGAAATTGCCTATATTCAATTTTTAAATACAACAAATTATTTTCCATGTCAACAAATCTTAATGAATTTTTTTGGAATTAAAAGAGAGCCAGACGCATCCAGCTCCCTTAAGTGCAAGCCGAAGCTATACACCGCGATTAATCTCAATTATATCACCAAATAAAAAAATATAGCGTATACAGTTATAAATGCTTTATTACTTTCTAAAATATATAAACTCATAAAAAAGGATTACCGTATCGGTATAGTTTAGGAGGTAATGAGATGAAACAGGTAAAGGTATTTGATGAAGCATTTGCGGACAAGTTAAAGCGACTAAGAAAGGCGCGAGGATTATCGTTGCAACGATTAGGTGATATGACTGGCGTAAGTCCGAGTTATATTTCGCGATTAGAGCGCAACGAAAAGCAGTCCCCATCGTTCCCAATTTTAGTAGAACTCGCGCGTGCGTTAAAGGTAGATGTATTGACGCTGGCGGAAGGGTTAGTTGAGCAAGAAGATGAAGTAGTAGATCTTTATTCGTTAATGTTCAAGTCACCGTTGCGCGTTGCGGACAAGATTTTAACTGAAGAGGAAACAAGGCAGGTAATTCATTTAATCGAACGAATTGCGAAATTTGACTGGAATGAACAAACAATGTGGCACGAACTTTGTGAGGTAGGGAGTTTAATATATGCTTTCAAAGGAAGGCACGCTGTTGGGCTGAGGACGTAATTGTTCTCGGTCTTTTTTATTACATAAAACGGGATCAAACATGATAAAGGCTTTTCAAAATCATTTTGCTTTGTATAATCATTTTTGATACGAAATTTTCAGCCTAAAAAAGAAATAATAATAGTTGAGTCGGGATAAAAAAATGTAAAGAAACCTAATCATACCAATGGTTAGACTTATCCCGCACCTCAAATGTACAGCTTCTATCATGAAAGGGGTAATTTGAATGCTTCATACGTTTCAAATGAATATTCACATCACAGAGGAGGACTTAAATACTTTAGAAGAAACTGTCGGCGGTAACTATAAACAAGTAAATGATTATATTCAAATGCATTATGGTGAATATTTTAATAATGCTTTTACAGTCAAAGTAGTGCGCCACCCAGGCAAAATCTATCTTTCATTAGTCGTAGATGTAATACTTCTTTTAAGGAAATCGGATATACAGGAATCAGATTATCCTAAAGTCAAGCAACGTATTATGGAATTGCTTATGATGCTAATAGGTCACGCACCTTATGAAGACCATACTTTAGTGAGAACTGATTATCGCTACGATGTCATTCTACCAAACAAACAGTTGCGTGAGCTGTATTTTCATTTAATTACAAAACATGTTGACCGCTATCGTTTTCAGCAAAAATATAAGGGGAAGAGGAACGCTTCAGGAGAGTTTGAAAAGTATATAACGACAATCTACCATAGTTCAGGTTCTATTGTTACAACTGCATATGATAAAGAGGCAGAAAGAGAAGCAAAGGAATGCGAAACTCAAGTGTACGAAAAAGATGTTGTACGATTCGAAGTGAGATTAATGTATCAACATCTATACTATAAAGCGAGTACGCGCTGTCCTAATCCTACCTCGATGCATTTATCAAATTATTTCAAAGATGAGCAGTTTAATGATTATCTTCAAAAGTATTTAATCCCAATTTATCCTCAAGGGGATTATTACAAATACTCCGAGGCTGAGCGAATTATTTGCGACTCTTCGCTTAGCGCTTCCGATAAAAATCTTCTAAAGGAATTCCTTCTAAAAACAACTTCTCATAGTTTAAGTACCCCTAAAAAACATGTGTCGCCACACAAGTATAAAAAGGCGATGCGCTTGCTTCAAAATCTGGGCATAAATCCAGTGTGCATACCAAAAAATTACCCTAAAGCTCCTAAACAATTTGAGAATCCATTAAACGACGTATATGCGAAATTCGAATAAATTCTATTTGCTGTTCTATTTAAAGTAGATGCGTGAGTATAATCGTAATTTTACACAACTTACTTTGAATGCTATTTGTGATTCTATTTCAATTCGAATTATGTTTGCGATTATAATCGTGATTCGATTAGATTATCCGCGCTGTTACACATTAATAATGTTAGCTTTGTAACTGAATCAAATAGTCTAAAAAATTTACGCACAATTTATTTGCAAACTTTACCTTTTTGTTATATGATGTATTTAACTTGAATGTTAAATATCCGATTTAACGAAACTGAGGTGATTTTTTGCAGTTAGGAGATATAGCGGATATTCGCGCAGGAATGGTAATTACGCGTAAAAAAGCAACGACCTCAAATGAAGTAAAAGCAACGTACCGCATGTTTACAGTTAAAAGCATTGATTCTTTAGAAGAATCGTTTGAGCAATTTGAAAGTAACGAGGTGCTAAGTCAGCATTATTTCACAAAGGAAGGGGATATACTGTTCCGATTGAATTATCCATATTCGGCGGTCTATATTGATGAATCAAAAGCAGGACTATTAATTCCTTCATCATTTGCAGTAATCGATGTTCAAGTGGATTTCATTTTACCTGAGTATGTAGCGTGGTATTTGAACACGGCGCCCGCAAAAAAAGAGTTAGAAAAAGGGCAGGCAGGTACGCGAATTCCAAGTACAAATAAAGCGACATTAAGTGGGATACCGATTGAATCAATGCCTCTCGAAAAGCAACGAAGCATTATTCAATTGTATAAGCTTCATTTACAAGAAACACAATTGCTGAACAAATTAATCGAAGAAAAAGAAAAGCTATTCCAAGCGCAGACAAACAAAGTGCTTCAAGGAATGTAATTAGGAGGAAATCACATGGTAGAGAAAGTTTCTCAAGATCAAATCAATAGTATATTATGGCAGGCCGCGGATACATTCCGCGGAAAAATCGACTCAAGTATTTATAAGGACTACATTTTAACAATGATGTTCATTAAATATTTAAGCGATTCGTATAAGGAGCACTTAGAAGAATACACAGAGCGTTATAACGGCGATGAACAACGTATTCAGCGTGCATTAACTCGTGAACGTTTTGTATTAGATGATGAGTCAACATTTGATTATCTGTACAGCAAACGTAATGATGCTGAAATTGGTGAAATTATTAACAAAGTGTTAGAGCGTATTGAAAATGAAAACACTGGTAAGCTTCGTGGCGTATTCCGTAACATCGAT
Source organism: Lysinibacillus sp. UBA5990 (assembly GCF_002429815.1). Classification (NCBI taxonomy): domain Bacteria; kingdom Bacillati; phylum Bacillota; class Bacilli; order Caryophanales; family Bacillaceae; genus Lysinibacillus; species Lysinibacillus sp. UBA5990. Next base: position 123,798 of record NZ_DJAY01000005.1, on the reverse strand, counting down.
TTCAACAGCGAAGCAATTTTAGGGAAAGCAAAAGAACGTAACGCCATGTTACGTACATTATTAGAAGACATCAATAAGTTAAACTTAAAGCCATCAGTTATTGGGGATGAGGATATTATTGGTAATGCCTATCAATATATGATTGAGCAATTTGCTTCTGATGCAGGGAAAAAAGGCGGAGAATTTTATACGCCTACAATGGCTTCAGAACTGTTAGCTCGTTTAGTTAAGCCACAAGAAAATGACCGTATTTATGACCCTACATGTGGATCAGGCTCATTATTAATCCGTGTTGCGAAACAAGTACCAAACAATAAAGTAGCGATTTATGGTCAGGAGCGTAATGGTGCTACGCATGCGCTATCATTGATGAACATGTATTTACACGGCATCGATGACGCTAATATCGAGTGGGGCGATACGTTAGCAAATCCATTACATTTAGAAGAGGGAAAGCTAATGAAGTTCCAAAAAATCGTTGCAAATCCACCTTTCTCATTAGATAAATGGGCGATGGGTTTTGCAGGTGAAAGTAATTCAGATAGTAAATTTAAAATGGAAGCAAGCTTAGATCCACACCGCCGTTTCGAGTGGGGCGTACCACCAACATCAAAAGGTGACTATGCTTTTGTACAGCACATGCTTTACTCATTAGCTGAAAACGGTACAATGGCAACGATTTTACCGCATGGTGTTTTATTCCGTGGCGCAAGCGAAGGTAAAATTCGTCAGCAAATTATAGAGATGAATTTACTTGATACGGTTATTGGATTACCAAAAGGACTTTTCTACGGTACAGATATTCCAGCATGTATACTTGTATTCAAGAAGAACCGCTCCCACAAAGATGTGTTATTTATTGATGCATCTGGGGAGGACAACTATGAAAAAGGCAAAAATCAAAATAAGCTACGCGAAGAAGACTTACAAAAAATTATGAATGTCTATAACAACCGTGAAACAATTGATAAATATTCAAGTATAGCGACTTTTGATGAAATTAAAGATAATGATTTCAACTTAAACATTCCACGTTATGTTGATACATTCGAAGAAGAAGAACCTGTTGATATGGAAGCAGTGAAGCAAAACATTGTGAACATCAAAGAGGAGTTAAAAGTAGTTGAAGCGGAGATGGAGAAGTATTTGAAAGAATTAGGACTATGAGTTGTCAATTTATTCTTGATAGCTAAGGGTTTTATCTGTGAACTATTCGGTTTTTCCAAATGGTTCCTAAATAATTAACGAGGGCGGATTATATGAGTAAAAGAAAAACTCTTGAAGGATGGAGTAATGTAAAAGTAAAGGATATTTTAGATAGGGTTAGAAATCCTGTTGAGGTAATTAAGGATGAAAACTATACTCAAATAGGAATTAGATCTCATGGAAAGGGGATTTTCTACAAGGAACCAGTGACGGGTGAAGAATTAGGAAATAAGGCAGTTTTTTGGATAGAACCTGATTGTTTTATTGTCAATATTGTTTTTGCGTGGGAAATGGCAGTGGCACGGACTACAAGAAAAGATAAGGGGTATATAGCATCACATAGATTTCCAATGTATAAACCCAAGAAAGAGATTTTGGATTTAGACTTCATCACTTATTTATTTAAATCTTCACGGGGAAAGTATTTATTAAATTTGGCTTCTCCAGGAGGGGCAGGGAGAAATAAAACTTTAGGGCAGAAAGAATTTGAAGAAATTAATATTCTCTTGCCTACAGATATTGAGGAGCAAAGAAAAATAGCCTCTATTTTAATAACTTGGGACAAAGCCATTGAACTAAAAGAAAAATTAATCGAGCAGAAAAAAGAGCAAAAAAAAGGGCTAATGCAAAAATTGCTAACGGGTGAAAATAGGCTTCCTGGTTATGATGAAAAGTGGGAAAAGGTCGATTTCGAAGAAGTTTTTATTCGAATACCTATTAAAAAAAATCAAATTAAAACTAATGAATATTTAAAAAGTGGTAAATTTCCTGTAGTAGACCAAGGTAAAGAAAAAATTGTAGCTTATTCTAATGATGAATTAAAAGTTTTCCAAGTTGATTCAGGTGTAATAATATTTGGTGATCATACGCGAGAAAGAAAATTTATTGATTTTGATTTTATAGTTGGTGCTGATGGTACACAAGTTTTAAATACTAATGATGGATTTAATATTAAGTTTTATTACTATTGCTTATTAAACAAATACATTCCAAATACAGGATATAATAGGCATTTCAAATTCTTAAAGGAAATGTGGTTTTATAAACCTTCTTTAAAAGAACAAATAGATATAGCAGAGTTGCTGGCAAATATAGATGAGGAAATAAAACTTCTTTCCCAAGAACTTAAAATTGTTAGGCAACAAAAAGCAGGACTCATGCAACAACTTCTAACAGGAAAAATCCGAGTGAAGGTATAATACCTTTGCTCCTTTTCCTTCATTTATAGATTGGAGGTGGCGACATGTCCACTGAGCAACTTTATGATGAAATTAATATTAGTCAACAACCTGCGCTTGAAGTGTTGAAAAAGTTGGGGTACAACTATATTCCAACTGAGCAAGCAGAACGAATGCGCGGGAATCTTCATAACGTATTACTTCGAGATGTGTTGGAAGATCAACTACGAAAAATAAATCGTTATGAATCTAAAGGTGTAGCGTATTCATTTACAGAAAACAACATTCAACAAGCTATCCGTGATTTAGATGAGCCTTTAACGAACGGGCTTGTAAAGGCAAATGAAGCTATTTATGAAACAATTATGTTAGGGAGAAGCTATACTGAATTTCTTCCAGACGGCTCAAAGAAATCTTTTACAATACAGTTTATAGACTGGGATAATATCGAAAACAATGTCTTTCATGTAGTTGAAGAATTTTCTGTTGAGCGCGCGAACGGCAACCTTGCACGCCCCGATATAGTACTTTTCGTGAATGGGATTCCTTTTTCGGTTCTTGAATGTAAAAAATCATCCATTTCAATGACCCAAGGCATTAGTCAGATGATTCGCAATCAAAAAAATGATTATATCCCACAATTGTTTAAATTCATTCAAATTGTCATGGCGACAAATAAAAATGAAACGCAGTACGCAACTTGTGGTACACCGAAAAAGTTCTGGTCTGTATGGAAAGAAGAAGAGAAAGATTGGTTAGAGCAGTTATTACAAAGGGCAGTGACAGACCGTTTACCAACAACGCAAGATAAAAACATTATTTCAATGTTCCATCCAACGCGTCTATTGGAGCTAACCGCATTCTTTACACTATTCGATAAAGATGTAAAGAAGGTTACTCGTTATCAGCAGTATTTTGCAATTAAAGAAATCTTAAATACAGTAGAACAGCGTGATGAAAATGGTAATCGTCAATCAGGTGTCATTTGGCACACACAAGGTTCTGGTAAATCGTTAACGATGGTCATGCTGGCGCGATATATTTTAACAGAGTTATCAGATTGCAACCCAAAAGTAGTCGTTGTAACAGACCGTGTAGAGCTGGACAAACAAATTCATAAGACGTTTAATCATACGCGCCTAAAAGCAAGCCGTGCAAATTCGGGTAATCATTTAATTGAATTGTTGAATGATGGAAAATGCAACATCGTCACTACATTAGTGAATAAATTTAATACAGCGTCTGCAAAGCAACAAGTAAATGATTCACGTGATATTTTCGTTCTTGTTGATGAATCGCACCGCACACAGTACGGAGAGCTTCATAACAAAATGAAGAAAGTATTCCCAAATGCATCATATCTCGGTTTTACTGGTACGCCTTTAATGAAAAAAGAAAAGAGCACCATGATTAAGTTTGGTAAGCTCATTCATAAATATACGATTGCAGATGCAGTTAATGATAAAGCCATCGTACCTTTATTATATGAAGGGAAAATGGTCGATCAAACAGTTAATAAGACGGCAATTGATAACCGTCTAAATATGATTACACGTCATTTAAATGACAAACAAAAAGAAGAAGTGATGAAAAAGTGGGCGCACTTTGAACATATTGCATCTTCAGACCAACGTATTAGCATGATTGCATTTGATATTAACGAACATTTCTATCGCAACTATAAAACGCAAGGTTCGCAATTTAAGGCGATGTTGGCAACTAACAGTAAGATGGAAGCTATTCGTTATTTAAATTCATTTGAAGAGTTTGGCGATCTAAATTGCGCAGTCGTTATTTCTTCACCAGATCAACGCGAAGGTCATGATTCTATTGATGAAGAATCACAAGATTTAATTCAGCGCTTCTGGAAGAAAATGATGGACCGTTATGGCACTGCGGATGCGTATGAAGATGCAATCAAAGACGTGTTTATTAATGGTGATGACATAGACTTATTGATTGTAGTAGACAAACTTCTAACAGGCTTTGACGCACCACGGGCGTCGATACTTTATATTGATAAGCCAATGAAAGAGCATACGCTATTACAAGCGATTGCCCGCGTAAACCGACTTTATGAAGGTAAAGATTACGGTCTTATCATCGACTACCGTGGCTTACTTGAAAAGTTAGATGAAGCATTACAAATGTATTCAGGCGCTGGGCTTGAAAACTTCGATCCTGAAGATATTCAAGGCGCTATTTACGATATTATTACAATTATCGGTGAGCTTCGTCAGTACCATTCACAGCTTTGGGACAACATCTTTGCGCCGATTCGTAATAAGTCGGACGTTGAAGAGTATGAAGTGTTATTAGAAGACGAAGAATTGCGTAACGATTTTTATGACACGTTAAGTAAATTCGGACGTAACCTTGCTATCGCTTTAGAATCAGAGCGTATTTATAATGCTTTACAGGAAGATGAATTGAACAAATATAAGAAAGACTTAAAATTCTTTCAAGAGCTTCGCAAAAGCGTTAAATTACGATACTCAGATTCGATTGACCATAAGGAATACGAATCGAAAATGCAAAAGCTGATGGACCAATATATTTCAGCAGAAGATATTATTCGTATTACGAACCCAGTCGACATTTTGAACGAAAAAGGATTTGAGGAAGAGCTTGAACGTCTTGGCTCAAAACGCGCAAAAGCTGATGCAATTCGTACACGTTTAACGAAAAGCGTCAGCACGAAGTGGGATGAAAACCCAGCGTATTATAAGAAGTTCTCTGAGCGCATTCAGCAAGTAATTGACGAATATAAGGAAAAGCGCATTTCAGAAGCGGATTACTTAAATTCGATGAATGAATTGCTAAAAGAATTCCGCCAAGGAGAGCCGAAAGAAGATTATCCATCAATCATTAAAGATAACGGCCATGCACAAGCCTTTTACGGTGTTACGAAAGACCTTCTAACAATGAAGGACGAGCAAGTATCGTATGGCGACGAAGATTTTGCTAATTTAGCAATTAAGATGGATGCGATTATTAAGCAACATCAAAAAGTAGATTGGCATAACAACCCGCAAATTCACAATCGTATTGCGCAAGACATTGATGATTTATTGTTTGATTTCTCAAATGAAAATAATGTAACACTAGACTTCGACACGATTGACAAAGTGATTGAACAAGTAAAAACAGTAGCCATCAAGCGTTATTAAGGTAGTGAGCAATATGGAAAAGCACCAAATTCATTATGGCAGTCAGCCCATTGATTTTTGGATTGAGAGAAAAGACGTCAAAAACGTCAATTTAAACATTAAGCCTGATATGAGCATTCAAATATCAGCTAATGAGAAAGTACCATTAAGTTTTATATATGACTTTGTGAAAAGCAAAGGCTCCTGGATTTTGAAAAACGTAAAACAATTTGAAGACGTACTTCCACATAAACAAAGCGAACGAGAATATGTAAGTGGTGAGTCATTCAAATATTTAGGGAAGCAATACCGCCTGCGCGTCGAACAATCGGCAGACGAAGCGGTCAAGTATTTTAGAGGTTTTATATATTTGAAAACGCAGAACCCAGGGAACTTTTCAAAGAAAGAAAAGTTAATGGATGCGTGGTACAAGGAAAAGGCATTTAAGATTTTCGGTGAATCGTTAAATAAGATGTCCGCATTAATGGGGAAATACGGTGTTGAAAAACCTGAACTCGAAATCCGTGTCATGAAAGCGCGCTGGGGATCAGCACAAATTGACAACAATACGATTTTAATTAATACGGAACTTATCAAGGCGCCGAAATACTGCATTGACTATGTAATACTGCACGAATTAATACACTTTAAGTATAACAACCACAGTGAAAGCTTTTACAATATGTTATATACGCTCATGCCAGATTGGGAAAAGCGTAAAAAGATATTAGATGAAGAAATTGTGCGCGAACTATAACATCATGAACAGACATCCAGAATAAGTACGAAAGACAGTTTCTAAGTTTATTAGAGCTGTCTTTTTTTATGATATGAAACACTAATTTTAATAGTAATGTCTTTATTATATGAAAATTGGATTTGAGGTGACGGAAAGATTGTCAAATGAAAACAAAATAGAAGAAGGAAAAGTTTTTTCTGATAGGGCAAATACAATTGGTAAGTATTTGTTAATCGTCATTTTAGTCATCAACTTGTTCTTTTTAATTTGGATTGGGAAGTCAATTCATACAAAAGAAAAAATGCTTTTGAATGAGATTCATAATGTAAATGAGAATGTTACCGAGTTAGAAAAAGTTATTAATGAGGATGAAAAAAATAGTGCAGAATCTAAAAGTAAAGATGAAACAATAGAATTTTTAGAAGCCCAATATGATAAGTATATTGAATTTGCAGATAAGGACAGAGAGAGCTTTTTTAATTTAGTAAATCTCTTTTTTGTTGCTTTAGGCGTTTTAGTAACGGGGGCAATTGTAGTTATTTATTGGATGTTTGGACAGTCAAGGGATGAAGTAAGAAAAAATGCGAATCGAGAAATTGAAGCTTCCTTAGCAGGAATAAAATCAAGTGCTGAACAGAAAATAGGCTCATTAATTGATCCGAAAATAACAGAGTATGAAGAAAAATTAAATGAACTGACTCGTTTGCTTGATACTCAGTATAAATTGAAAAATAGTAACATTCTATTAATTAGTAACGATAATCAGAAAGATTCATTAGGTAAGGAATTACAAACACGCTCTAAAGCTATTGTAAATAAAGTAGAAATTCACTCAATGCAATTTATTGAAGAGTTCCAGCAATTTGTAGAAGAAAATAAAATGGATATGCTTATTTACCTCTATGAAGAGAGCTATGAAAATGAGCGACCAACTCTTGGAGTCTATCTGGAATTGTTAATTGAGAAGGATTCAAAGATTCCGATAATTATTTATACTGGCCGTGCATTTCTTGCAGGAATGAATTTGGAGTTAGCCAACCAATATCCATATTCTACTTTTGCTAATATGCCAGCAACCTTAACAACAAGTATTATTTCTCTCTCAAATATAATTTCATATGAAAGGAAAGATGAAGATGACTGCTAATGAGTATTTAAATCAATTATTAGAGGACTATAAGTTAAGTGATGATGAAAAAGAAGAAATTAAGACTAAAAGAGATGAAGTTAAAGAAAAGTTAGAAAGCCACTTTGGTTCTAAAATTGTAAAGATTAAGTATTCGGGTTCTATTTCTAAGAAAACTGCCATTAGTTCAAGTAAAGACATTGATATTGCGGTGCACTTTAAAAAGGATGCATTTGATACGTTAGAAAAAATGTATGATTCAGTATATGAGTTTCTTGAAGGTGAGTATGACAATCCAAGAAAGCAAAATGTTTCAATTGGATTAGAGGATGAAAATGTCGATGTAGTTCCTGGTAGGCGGTTAGATGAAGATACTTCAAATAATGATGTAAAGCTTTATAGAAGAGATACAGGAACATCCCTAAAGACTAATCTTGAAACACACAAGAATCATATTAAGGAAAGTGGTTGTCGAAAAATAATTAGGCTCATGAAAATCTGGAAATATAGAAACGACCTGAAATTTAAATCTTTTGCTTTGGAGTTATTAGTAATAAAAGCTTTAGATGGTTTTGAAGGAACAAGTTTAAAAGATAAAACTAAAAAAGTTTTAGAATACATTGAAGAAAATATTGAAACTGTTGAGCTAATTGATCCTGCGAATTCAAGTAATAATGTTTCAGATTCAATAAAGAGTATTAATAAAAAACGAATGAAATTAAAGGCAAAAAGTTGTTTAGCGTATTTAGATGGTATTGAAAGCGGAGATGAAACAGAACTATCTGCATGGAAAAAAGTATATAACGATGACACTACAGAAGACACAACTAATGAATCTAAGTTTAGCTTAAGTGGGATTGCTAAGAGAGATACGGCAGATTGGGGAGCGCAACCTCCAAGAAGGCATGGTTAAACATATGCGTTGGTATGAAAAAAATAGAGAGTTATATTTAAAAGAAAAAAGAATATTACAGTCATATGGATATGAGATTTATATTAAAGATGGGACTCTGGAATGCGAAGGTATTTCTTCGGTTAACTCTAAGTATCCAATAAAGATTATTTATTCCGACGGCTTTCCTTCATTTCCACCTACTGTAAAATGTGAAGTAAGTGAAGATTTAATATTGGTAAGACATCAAAATAAGCTTACTAAAAGCCTCTGTTTGTTTGGTTTTGCAAGTGAACGATGGAAAGCTTCTTATTCTGCAATAGAATTAATTGAAGAAATTGAAGAACTAATACTAAGATATTCACCAGAAACTTATGATGCTGAAGAAAATGTTGAAGATATTGTTCCAGAGCCTCTTATTAATCAATATGACTATAAAATGGGTGGTATTTTAATACCAAAACCTTTTGGAGATTTAGTCTTAGATAATTTTAATGATAGAAACAATTGTACTGTTAGGTATGACAAGCATCGAGGAATACTTGCTGACGTATGGATAGATGAAAAAAAAGTTTCAAGAGAAAAAAATTATGATGAATGGTTCAATAAGAAGCCTACTTTTAACGCGCAAATTTTTAAGGTTACAGAACATCCTCCATTTACAACTGAGAAAATATTTGAGTGGTTAACGAATATGCGCATTCAAATAAAAAATAAGAAAAAGTATTTTATATTTTTTGTTTTTGAAGACGATTGGGGATTTGTAGGTAACAAACGGATTAGCTGGGTTGCTTTGAAAATAATAGATAATAAAGCGGAATGGGTTAGATGTTATATAATAAATGATGATGATTCTTTGATAAGAACTCCGTACGGCAAGGATTTAGCTCATAAGGAAGTTACTTTGGTTGGTTTGGGCTCATTAGGTTCACTTGTTGCAACATCAATTGCACAAGAAGGTATAAGAAAAATTAATTTGATTGATTATGATATTTTCGAACCAGCCAATTCAATTCGGCATCAGGGGGAACAACATATGTTTAGTTATCCCAAAGTAGATGTTGTTAAGGAAAGAATATTAGCATTAATGCCATCTACGTACGTCAATGTTGAGTATATAGGAATTGGAGGGCATAGAAGTTCCGAACAGTTAACTAAACTAAATCAATTACTTAATCGCTCAGATCTAATTATAGAAACTACTGGTTCTCATAAAGTATCTCATTATTTAAATAGGTATTGTTTAAGTGAAAATATTCCTCTAATCATAGGTTCTGTTACTAATGGAGCTTGGAGTTGTGAAGTAGTAAGAATTATTCCTGGCGATACAGGTTGTTGGGGATGTTGGAATATAAATTATGGAACTGAAATTCCACCAAGTGCACCATTATCCGAAATTCAATTTGCACCTGGATGTGATCAACCAACTTTTATAGGGGGGATTTCGAGCGTTAATATTGCAAGTGGACTGATTGTTCAAGCAAGCATAGATACTTTATTAAATATTGATACAAAAGATACTCAATATATAAGATGGAGCGAAAGAGATTCAAAAGGAAACCGTCACTATAATATAGACTATTTAGGAAATCCGAGGTCAAGGGATTGTGAAGCTTGCAATGGCTATTAAAAAGGTTTATTTTACAGAGAATTCTTTGAAAAATATTCGGGATGTGATTAGAAGATATGGCGATTTTACAGAGGTTGGCGGTTGTATCGTTGGATGTCAATATGGTGAAGAATTATTAGTAACTCATGCATCTGATCCAGGTAAATGTGCGAAAATGGAACGATACTCAATTGTAATTGATAATGTTCATACTACTAAGTTCGCCAATAGTTTGAATGAAATCTCTGACAAAAAAATATATTTTATAGGCGATTGGCATACCCACCTTTCAGATGATTTACGCCCAAGTAGCACAGATTTTAGGGCTTTGAAAGGTTTAAATAATTATGTCCCAAAAGCGTATAAAAATTTAATAATTTCAGTGATTGTAAACCACTTTGATTCATCACAAATAAAAGTATATAAGCTAAGTTCGAACCCTAAAAGTATGGAGGAAGTACAATGTGAAGTTGTAGAAAATCCAGATTGGTTAATTAGTTATATTTAACAATGGAAATAACCGCCGTTACTCCAAAAGGAATAACAGCGGTTATTTGTATTTATCAGTAAAGTCCGATAGTAGTTGCGCGATAATATCTTGAATTTTTAAATGTGGGAATTCCTTTTCGCAAGTGCGGACAAACTGCTGGTATAACTCTTCTGGCATACGAAATGTCTTTGTTGAGAGTTTTGAAGCAAATATCTTTTTATCAATTGTGAAGTCATCATTACGCTTATGTTTATCAATCATTGATTTAAGCGTATCTAAATTTTCGTTAAGAAAAGCTGTAAGTTCGTTCTCGAAGTTTTCAGCGGATGAAATCGCATTTTCATCACGTACGAATTTGTAGTATTGGTTCTCGCGCTTAATATAAACGAAATCATCCTCTTGCATTACTTTTGTGAATGTTGAGTAATTGATGCCGATGTGATCGGCAACTTGTTGCAAATCAAATGCTTTATTTTTTAATAAATCATTAACGAAAGTAACGCGGTCCTTATTATTAAGTTTAAGAAACTTGTCTTTATTCACGTTTGCAACACCTTTAAATTTTGATGCTATATTATAGACAAGTGCCTTTAAAATATTCCATTTATTAATCCTAATATACTTTAACCAAATCTGGATTCATTACATAAGTTACAGCGGTTGATTCAATAACAGGCTCTTTATTTACTACTAAATTAAACTTAAGGCAATAGAATATCCCAAATGGCGAAGCATATTTATATTTGGGCGTTGTATTTTTAGTATAAAAATTCTTTAGGTTTACTAATCTTTTTATTAAATTCAAGTAATTCATTTTATCAGGTGCTTTATCTAAATGGCGCATAATAGATTTCAGGGAAATAGTATGTGTTAAGCTGTCGCGCCCGCATTGACTATGAAGTAGGTATTTAATAATTTTTCTATCAGTTTCATCGAAGAATTCTAAAAATAGATTTAAATCAAATATGTCTTCGTTATAAGTGAAACTTTCCAAATGGATTTTTTCTTCGTAATTAACTAAACGGGCATCGGTATGGAAAAATTCGATTATTTCATTGAAATTCCCCTGATCAAAATGGTCGATAACGTCGTCAGGTATCAAGTGAAGAGTTTTGTTCGAAGCTATATAGTTTAAGCTTAAAAACTCTATATCGTTTTTAATTGCATCTATATAATCTTGAGAAGATAATGAATTTATGAACGGGTAGCGAATGAATAGCGAATTAATATCATTTTGCCAGGTATATAATTTGTCGGTTTCTGTTGTTAATAATGTTCGGTAATCTTCCGCGCTATATAAGTCGACAAGTATATTTGAATTAATGCGCGGTAAATTAAAAATAGCTTTTGCTTTGTGATTTATTTCATAATAGAAGCTATCTTTTATATCACGTGTATTCTTTAACTCATTGCTTACCCAGCGTTCTTTTAGCTCCTGCCTATAAAAGTTTTTCTTTAATCTCTGTACATCAATTACATTGGCATCAATTTCTATACAAGAATTAATTATGTCGGGAACGATTGATTTAAAAGGTGGTAAAGTAAGGGAATCTGACTTATTTAGATAATATGGGTAGTATTCTTCGTTTAGCATATTTATAATTTTATAGTAGAGTAATCGTTTATGTATCATGCTTATCAATCCTTTGTATTTATTTTTATTATTATAATACAAGGAAGTAAAATAGTAGTATTTAGATTTGTCCCCGTAAATTCACGTTTAAGGTCAAAACCATGGTCAAAATAGTTCGGATGGCTATAAACCCTTGATACAACAGCGTTCCACGACGACAGGGCACAGCCCCGCCGTCTCCATCATACAAAATTATTGATTTCATGAGCACTTATTCACTTCTTAGGTAATTCAATAAAAATGTGTATTATTAATAATAAAGTTGTTTTTCAACAAGAGAGCCACATTGTTAAACAACACCAAAAGAATATGGATATCATTTTTAGAAATTGACGTGTCAACCTACCAAAAAATAAAAGCATCGAATCATTTGATTCGATGCTTTTGTTTAACAATCTAGTGTATGTTTCATCAAAAGCTCCAATCACTTTGGAATACCTTCAGTAATTGTAAAGTATTTAAACCGGTTATCTTTTGTTGTCGTTTTAGATCTATTCATAAAACTAGCTTTTATATAGTATATCGCTCCATTAAAGTATTTAATTCACGATTTAATTCCGTTAGTTTTTCAGCAGCATGAGCAACATCCGTAATTGCTTTAATGTGCTCATCGATGGAAGAAGCAATTTCCTGTACGGAAGCGGCCGTCTGTTCTGATACGCTGGACGCACTTTCGATTCCTTCACTCATCAACTTATTATAGGAGGTCATCACGTCCATTTCTTTATTAACGGCTAATATGGATTCTACAATTTGTTTAACAGAATCAGACATCTGATTGAATTTACTTTGTGTTAGGACTACATCATCATTTAACTTTTTAGCAGTCTCCATTGTTCCTTCTACAGTTTCAACTGTTTTAGTCGTTTCTGAAACAATGGATGAAACCACTCCTTGTACTTGGTGGGTGGCCATTTTCGATTGTTCTGCTAGTTTTCTTATTTCATCGGCAACCACTGAGAATCCTCTACCATACTCACCTGCTCTTGCAGCTTCAATACTCGCATTTAAAGCTAGTAAATTGGTTTGCTCTGCGATTGTTTCAATGGTTTCCATCACCTGTGTGATTTGATTTATTTGATCATTTAATTTTTTAATTTCATCACTGACTTCTTGTGAGGCTGCTAGTGAAATAGTATTGGACTGTTGTAATTGTTGTACTATTTCAATTCCCTCGGATGATATTTTTTCTGCATGTTTTGTAATGTCGTACATAACTTTACTTTGTTTTTCCGTGGTTTCTATAGAACTTGATAATAGCTCTACTGTTTGGTTTATGTTGTCCAAATCATTGGCTTGTTCCTGTGTACCAGTAGCAATTTCAGTAATTGCTCTACCAACTTCGTCACTACTAGCAGATGTTTCTTCTGAAACGGCTGATAAGTTAGTCGCTGAATCCAATAAATGTTCACTTGTATTTTTAGTCTTTTCGACGAGCGTGCGTAATTGCTGTGACATTTTATTAAAAGCAGTAGCAAGTTGTCCAATTTCGTCATTTGATTCAGGTAGATGGGTAACCATTATATGACCATCAGCAATTTTTGTTGCGGCCTCAGCTACTTCTTTTAAAGTATTTAATTTCTTCCGAATACCTAAATAAAACACCAGTGAGCTTAAAATAATAAGTATGACTGTTGCACCAAAAATAATATATTGTAAAATGTTTAACCCTTCATAAAATTCATCTTGAAAGACAGCAATTCCAATAGTCCAACCCCAAGGCTCAAAATATTCTGTATAGGCTGTTTTATCTTTAAAGGAACCATCTGGTTGTTTATCAGAATAAATGACAAAGCGATCTGATTCATTTTTGGACTTGCCGCCTGCAATGATTTTTTCACGATTACTTCTGTTAAGGTCATCGGCAGGAGCTCCACCTATTTTAGAAGGATGGAGTTGTAACACTAAATCCTCGTCAAAAGCTAATATATAGCCATTTTCTTTGTAGGTAAAATTGGATTTTTGATAATCGTACTCTCCCATCTCATTGACGGGTCCATTTAGAATAATTCTGGCTTGTTCTTTTCCTTCTTCTAGTGTTATTTTGCCATTTTCCACTTCTTCATTAATCAATTCTATTGAAGTATAGGCCCCTTTGACAATGCTTTGGAGTTCTCGTTGACCTGATTCTAAGAGCTGATCTTTGGCAACCAAATAGCTTGTTGAGCCGATAATCACAACTGTTACAAGTATAATAATTGTGATTAGTAGCATTAACTTCCCTGAGATGCTTCGTAACCGTAAATTTTTCTTCATCATTTGCTTCCTCCCACAACTATATATAGGTATATTTCGACAGTAATCTTCATAATTCAATGGTATCGAAATTATTTTTTATATGAGGCTAATTGTCCTGCAAACGTCTATTCATTCATCAATCTTTTATAAGTTGACATTTTTAGTGTGAAAATGATGTGATTTTTTAACAAACATCTTTCATAATATCTAAGATTTTGTAATCTCATCTGTTTACATAACATATTAATAAACTGTTGAAATGCCGTTTTCTAATTCATACTAGAGTATTGTTAAGCGTTCGATACTATATAGATGGTTCTCACTGGTTAGTTTTATTTTGAAGGAAAATAGGCTGTAGACGGGGATACAGTTGCTACAGAAAACGAAGGTGATATATGCATGGTTAGGCGGTACACCAATAAAGTAAAAATGTATACATCATCAAAATAAGGTATATTATATTTGTTGAATAGATTTTCTTTAAGACAGGAAAAGTAGGTGAACCAAAATGGGGAAATATCAATTGGATACTAAAGGTAAGGCGGCTGTGGCGAAGTATCATGAAAAACACAAGCCTGCTCAATTTGATAAAAAGCAGCAACTTGAGAAAATACGTGCAGAGTATTTGAAAAAGAAGCAAGAACAAGCAGATCAATAATATGAATGAAAACATAGGAAGATTAAAATCTCCCTATGTTTTTTCAATTGATCGTAGAGTTTATTTTTCAAGTATCTATTCCTCGTTAATTGATTTCACACGCCCTAGCATTTTTAATTTGTTCATACTCCGTTCATATTGTTGTCATAGGGAGGACATCTTCATTTTGTAAGCTATCCTAAACGGTTTGCGGAAGTGGCCGGATAGGAAGTTGATGATGAAAGGGAGGAGTGGCACGAGCAGTTAAAGCGGTCTGCACGGGCGGTTTTATAGTCTCGTACAAATAGAATGAAAAAAACGATAACTATTATAGGTAAAGTGATAGCGGGTTTAGTGATAGCCCTAGTACTCTTTTTATTGATTGTGTTCGTAGTTAATATTGTATGCAACAAAATGGAGCAAGGAAAAATAGAATCGTATGGTCAGTCTGTAACAGTAGATGGGAAATATATGAATGTTTTCATTCAGGGGGAGGGCGAGGAAACGGTCGTGCTTTTACCTGGTTATGGAACGGCGGCACCGGGACTTGATTTTCAGCCATTAGTAGATGAACTGTCTCCATTTTACAAAGTTGTTGTTGTGGAACCCTTTGGTTATGGATTAAGTGATTCAACTGAGAAGGAACGGAGTACCGAAAATATAGTTAGTGAAGTGCATGAAGCATTACAGCAGCTTCATATTGAACAGTATATTTTAATGGGTCACTCTATTTCGGGTCTTTATGGACTGGATTATGTGAATACATATCCAAATGAAGTGAGTGCATTTGTTGGGCTTGATAGCAGTGTTCCATCAATCAGCGAGAAAAAGATTGGTTCATCTATCATTAGAACTATAAAATTTCTTAAACAATCGGGTTTAGCTCGATTGCAGGTGAAGCTAGGTGATGACCCATACGCCGACCTAACGTATGATGAAAAAACAAAGGAACAATTGAGAATGCTTAAGCATAAGAACATGTATAATTCCACTCAGTTAAATGAAGCTGAAATGATGTATGAAAATTTTAAAGCAGCTGGAAGTTTGTCATTCCCCAAAAATCTTCCTGTTATTTTCTTTATCCAAGCAGATCATCCAGTCACTGACAGGTGGGTACCCGAACATCATAAGCAAATAAGAGATTCTGTCTATGGGCAAGTGGTGACATTTGACGGGGATCATTATTTATATCGTACTAAGGCAAAAGAAATTGTTGAAGGCTTAAGAGAATTTATGAAAGAGGTCAGATGAATGGTGAACTCGTCTTAAAATGAGACGAGTCAACTAAGTGAGACATTCAAAAAATCGCTGATTGGCTTTCTCTTTATGCATACGGCTAAGTGATCTAAAACCGCCCATATGGACGGTTTTTTCACTTAAATAAAAAGCAAAAAAGTAGTGTTTAAAAAATAAGTTTTAAATTTTATATTGGGAGTAAATTACACTAGAGTGTCTTTATTTACTTCATTAATATATTTGATTTATTAAGCAAAATGGAAGAAGTAAAATATATATTTAGTAAATGCTTCAAAAAATAGGATTACTAATTTATGATATATGAAAGAAGAATAATAGGAGGTAAAGCCTATGAGTATTTGGCTTTTTCGAGCTGGTTCAGCTGGAGAATTTGAAGATAAATTTTTAATCGATAAAAGAGTATATTTAACTTGGAATGATTTGGATGTAGATTTAAACAGCTTTAAAAATCAAAGTGATTTAAAAGAGTTTTTAGTAATGCATTATGAATTACCAAAAGAAAAAACAGCAGTGAACTGGGCATCACAAATTTATCCAATTGTTGCAAAAATGCAAAAAGGTGACTGGGTTGTGTTACCTAGTAAACGGAGTCGTACGATTCATTTTGGTGAAATCATAGGGGATTACATATATGACGAGAGTCTAGGAAATCCATATTATCATTACCGCGCAGTAAATTGGTTTGCAATGGATATTCCTAGAGATGTTTTTGATCAGGATATTTTATATTCAATGGGTGCATTTATGACTGTATGCAAAATTCAAAAAAATAATGCAGAAGAAAGAATTAAGCAGCTTTGGAAAAATAATTGGCAATCAAATAAACGTGTGTCATTAGACATAACTACAACGGATGTAGATGGCGGAGATGACCTTTCATTACACAATATAGAGGAAACAATGTTAGATCAAATTTCAGAGTACATTTTGCAAAAATTTAAAGGCAGCCATATGGAAAAGTTGATTGGGGCCATTTTAAAAGCAAAAGGTTACACCATATATAGAAGTGCTGAGGGGGCTGATAGAGGTGTTGATTTACTAGCATCATCTGGGGAGCTTGGATTTGGTGGCACTAAAATATGTGTACAAGTCAAATCACATGATGCACCAGTTGATCGACCAGCAATGGATCAATTAATTGGTACAATGAGCAATGTCGGTGCAGACTACGGTTTGTTAGTTTCTTGGAGTGGATTTAAAAGCTCAGTTCATAGAGAAATTCCAAAGCAATTTTTTAAATTACGTTTGTGGGATGCCAATGATGTTATCAAAGAAATTTTTAATAACTATGAGAAACTACCAATAGAAATTCGTACTGAGATTCCATTAAAGCAGATTTGGATACTAAATTTGGAGGGGTGAAATCCAAACATTAAAAAGTATTTTGAACACATTGTGTTGTTTTTATAGTAGAAGAGAATTACAGGTCTTTCCCCCATCGGCCAATTCATATACATAAAGTAAAAACTAATAGGAGTAGTGATTATTGAACAAACAACATCACAGGTATAGATGGGTTGTGTTTGTTGCTGTATTGTTTACGTATTTGTTAATGGCCAGTCAACGAACTGCTCCGGGGTTAATTACAGACCAATTGATGAGGGATTTTGGGGTGACGGCATCGACGATTGGGCTATTGACGAGTATCCAGTTTTTTGTGTATACGAGTTTACAAATTCCGATGGGGGTTTTAGCTGATCGCTTTGGGCCGAACTTTTTTCTTATAATAGGTGCCATCCTTACAGGGCTAGGCACGATTCTATATAGTCTAGGTACACATGAATTTATCCTATTTTTTTCTAGAATACTTACGGGTGTAGGCGATGCAACTATTTGGGTGAATATGGTGCTTATTTTGGCACAATGGTTTCAGAAGAAGGAATTTGTGCGTTTAATAGGCTTTGCTGGTATGACAGGGAGTCTAGGTTTCTTATTGGCGACGGTGCCCTTTGCTACTTTGATTTTTCTATTTGGTTGGAGAATTTCATTTTTTTCAACAGGACTCTTATTATGTGTATGTGGTGTTCTTCTTTATTTTGTACTTGTTAAAAATACGAAACGTATCTTTTCAGCAAAAGCGATAGTTGAAGCTGAGGTAGTACAACGAGAAAAAACGTCTGTTTTATTGCGAAGAATATTTTTAAATCGACAAGCTTGGGCATTATTTTTTTGCCATTTCGGGGTTGTTGGGGGATATGTTGGCTTTATCAGTTCATGGGCTGTGCCCTATGGAATCAATATGTATGAGATGACACGGTCAGAGGCGAGTCAGCTAATTATGGTTGGTCTTATTGGAGCACTTATCGGGGCTCCTTTAACGAGTTGGCTGGCAGGTTGGTTAGAAACGATTAAAAGACCATATATTGTTGTTCATATCGCTGTTTTATTGAGTTGGTTTTCCTTTCTTTTGTATAAAGGGCAACCGTCCATTTTCTGGCTCATCGTACTATTCTTCATCATCGGCTTTGGGTATGGAGCAAGTGCCTTAACGTTCGCGGCTGTTCGTCAAACTTTTCCTATCACTGAGTCTGGTATCGTTTCTGGTTTTGCGAATACAGGAGGCTTTTTAAGCGCTGCATTACTACCAATTATTTTTGGCTATGTGTTGGATTATTTTCAATCGACTTCAGGTTATTTAGGAGATGGGTACTACTATGGATTTATCATCCCGGTTGTATTTTCCGCCATTGGCTTGATTGGAGTACTGTTATTGAAGGAACAGCGCATGAAAGCCGACCTACAATGACTTGGCGAAACCTCTAGTCGAAGGTAATGTCATATCAATTTTAATTACTAAATTAGGGGTATTGAAGCGAGCATTAAGCGCTTGTTAAATATCCTTTTACTATAGCTTTTTTCCCCTTAATCACGCTGAAATTTGTTAAAAATATTCATTATTATTACTTTTATGATTAATTTTACCTGGATGGTGATCACCATAAATGCTAAACTGGGTAGGAATCTTAAAATTCAGAATTAAAGGGAGAAAATAGGAAATGAGTCGATTTAGAAAAGTTATATCTATACTAAGTATGGTGGCATTGATACTAGCCACAGGGATTTTTGTTACGCAAACTCCTGTAAATGCACAAGAGGAAGATAAAGATATTCATATTACACTCCTCGCTACATCAGATATTCATGGCCGTTCTATGCCTTGGGATTATGCGGTGGATGGCCCAAATCTCACAGGAAGTTTAACGCAATTATATACAATTATCAAAAAGATTCGTAACGATAATCCGAATACAATCTTGTTGGAAAATGGAGATTTAATACAGGATAACTCGGCAGAACTTTTCAATGATCAGCCACAATCACCAATGATGGTTGCTGCTAATGAAATGGGCTATGAGGCTTGGACATATGGTAATCATGAGTTCAATTTCGGTTTAGACATCCTTGATAAAGTTTCTAGCCAATTTAATGGTACAAGACTTGCGGGTAATGTTTATAAAGAAAATGGAGAGCGTTATTTACCTGCGTATACAATTATTGAGCGTGAAGGGGTAAAAATCGGCGTTATCGGGATGGTAACACCATTGATTACAGAGTATGAAAAAGGCACGGATCATCTTGATGGATTAGTGGTCAAAAATCCAATTGAAGAGACTAAAAAAGCGGTCAAAGAATTAGAGGGTAAAGTAGATGTCATGATTGGCCTCATGCATATGGGTCTCGAAAATGAAAATGGTATTCCAGGGACTGGCGTAAAGGAGATGGCTAATGCCATTCCAGAGCTAACAGCTATTTTTGCAGGTCATAATCATGTCTTGATTAATAAAGAAGAAGTGAATGGCGTTTTTATAACAGAGCCTAATAAATATGGAACACATATTTCACGAATTGATTTAACATTTACTCGCCAAGGCGAACAATTGGTGTTAAAAGAAAAAGATGCTTCGGCTATTCCGGTAAAGAACGAAGATGGCACATTTATTGAATCTGATAAAGAACTAGAAGAAATATTGAAGCCTTACCATGAGTTTGCACGTGAAGATGCTAATATCGAAGTGGCACAAC
Organism: Lysinibacillus sp. UBA5990; assembly: GCF_002429815.1. NCBI lineage: Bacteria > Bacillati > Bacillota > Bacilli > Caryophanales > Bacillaceae > Lysinibacillus > Lysinibacillus sp. UBA5990. The sequence continues at coordinate 103,621 of NZ_DJAY01000005.1, read as the reverse complement.
TGAAAGGAACAAATCTTGTCCCGAAAAATGAAATTAAGGGAATTCCTACAGTACACATCCAAGAAACGCCTTTATCAGACTTCTTCCATGAGGTAATGCTACATTATAGTAAGGCTGATGTAGTAGCGCATCAGATTGATAATGACAAAGCTTCTTTGGATATAGGTCCTATCAAGAAAAAGGATATTGCCTATAATTATCAATTTGCTGGCGGAGAAGTATCTGTTTATGAAGTAACAGGAAAAGATTTAAAAGATTATATGGAATGGGCTGTTGGCTATTTTAATAGTACACGAGATGGAGATGTAACGATTAGTTTTGATAAAACAAGACGTTCATCGAAATATAGTACAAATGACTATTTTGGTCATGTAAAATATGACATCGATTTAACGGAGCAGCCAGGCAACAGAATCAAAAATCTTCGTAAATTAGATGGAACACCAATTAAAATGGAAGATCAATTAAAGCTTGGTATGAACGCTTATAGAATGGATTTTCTTGTGTCAAAAGGTCAAGCGTTAGAAGGGCGTAAGTTTAATATGACTTGGTCCTCTAAAGATGAAAGTGCTTATGGGGAAACAGGTGGGACAATTCGTAATCTTGCAATTCGATACCTGAAAGAAGAGATGAACGGTGTTTATGAGCCAGTAATCCAAAATAACTGGAAAATAGTTGGTGTCGATACAAAATCACCAACTCGTGCTGCTGTTGTGGAATTAATCAACAAAGACATTTTAGCTATTCCTACTACGGAAGATGGAAAATATACAAATATTGCATCTATTAATGTCAAAGATGCCATAACAAAAGAAGAAATAGCAGAGCTAGCAGCAAAGGCCAACGTCAAAGAAAGCCAATTTTCTGGAGTAAAAACAACAGGTGAATTTTATCAAAAGCTAGTAAAAGCTATTAATCACCCTAAAGCTGAGGGAGATAAAGTAACAGACAAGCCAGGAGAAAAACCAACAAATCCAGGCAAACCAGAGACAGATAAATCAAAGCCTTCTGTTAATCAACCACAACCAACTAAAGGCATTGTGACAACGTATCACTTAAATGTTCGTTCGAAACCATCGAATGCAGGTAAAGTATATGGCACAATTTCAAAAAATACTGAAATAACGATTTTAGGGGAAGAACAAGGCTGGTATAAAATTTCTTATAAAGAGAAAACGGGTTATGTGTATAGCCGCTATGTAAAAGTTATAAAGTAAATAATGAAAAGGGCTGAAGAGAAGTAGTTTTATAACTACTCTCTTCAGCCTTTATTTTAGGTTGATGTTGATTTTAATAGTATGCCGTAGGACTAAATAAAGAAACCTTTTTAGTTATTGGTAGTATTGAATAGTGCTAGCGGTTTTTTTAATAAGCTGTTGAAATAGATATGAACAAAAAAGGGAACAGCAGAAATTTAGACAGTTCCCTCTAAAAAGCTTAAAATAAAATTTTAATTTTTACCCCATATAAACACTTTCACAAGTATCTGGTGCAGGTTCATAGAAGCAATGGTTTTTAAATTGACCTGTAAATGGTTGGCCGTACCATGTTGGGGGACATGGGGCATATGGGTTGAAGTACCAAAGGGCGTATTTGGCTGGGTGCTGACGCCAGAAGTCTAAGTTCTGTTTGGCTAATCTTTTTTCCGTTTCTCTTGCACGTTGGTAAAACATATTGCCTTTTTGAACGGCTTCAAACGAATAGTTTCCCCCTTGTACTTGATAAATGACTTGCTCGATAGTTCTCACATCATTGAAGTCCAAGCAAGATGCGACAGCTCGATTGACAATCACATTGCCCACGTACAGCATACCTTGCTGTCCTTCACCTTCAGCCTCAGCTCGCATCATCCTTGCCATTAAAGCAACGTCTGCATCACGGTATTTTACTCTTGGCATTTTTACCACCTCCACCATATAGTATGAAAATGATCGAGACGAATTTCACATTATCCTGAAAATTACCTGTTTTTCTATTTATAAGCAAAGAAAACACGCCATTCGTGCTGCAAAATAAAGGAGCAAGATGGCGTGTTTTTATTAAAAATTCCTTTTGAAATAGGGTGTTTTTTTCAGTACGACACATACGGGGATAGCGATAATTAGGCCAACAATGTTTTGAATAACATCACCAGGAATGGATGCTAACGGTGCAATCCAGCTATTGAACATAATCGCTTGCCCAATGTAATAGACGGCAATCATTACGGGCATGGATACTACAGCCCCTAAAATGTTTAAACCAATATGGTCGCCTTTATATCCTTTTGACCAGGCAATTTTACCAACGATAAAGCCCTGTAATGCGCGTGAAATAATAGTAGTGGGTGCCCAAATTAACCAGCCCCCTACGATATCGAATAAGCCCATTCCGATGGCTCCTGCAAGTGCTCCTTTTTTTGGTCCAAATAAAATGGCTGAGATGAACAGCATCGATGTCCCTAAGTGAATTAGTCCACCTTGACCAAATGGTAGCTTAAGATTAATAAACATGGTAGCAACGAAAACAAGTGCCGCTAAAATGGCTGTAATGACTAAATCAAATGTTTTCGTGCGTGGTCTTGTATAAGATGATCTTTGTATATTTTGCATCTTTATCTTCCTCACTATGATGAATATTTTGATGATTTTTACTTTAGCAAAGGACTGACTATTATAAAAGTGTCAATTTTATAAAATAGTTAGAGGTCAGTTGGAGGATATTTTCGCATCTTTCTAATTGTGATACGATGAGGTGAGTATAATCAGGATGAGTTAGGTGGAATGTATGATGAAAAAAGTGGCTGTAATTCAGGATATGTCATCCTTTGGGAAATGCTCGCTAACGGCTGCAATGCCTGTATTATCTGTGATGGGCGCGCAGGCTGTGCCATTACCAACTGCCATTCTAACGGCACAAACAGGGTATTCCAGCTTTTATTGTGAGGATTTAACCTCAAAGATGGACTACTTTGTGGATGAGTGGAGCAAACTTGGGGCTAGCTTTGACGGTATTCACACGGGCTTTGTCACAGGTAAAGAGCAAATCAATAATATTTTCCGTTTTTTAGGCGTGTTTCACTCAACGGATACGACCTTGCTAGTTGATCCTGTAATGGGCGATCATGGTGAGGTATATAAAATGTTTACGGGCGACTTACTGGAACGGATGAAGGAGTTAGTAAAGTGTGCAGATATTATTACGCCTAATGTTACGGAATGTTGTTTGCTCACAGGCTTGTCGTTTGAGAGGTTGCAAAGCTATCAGCATGAAATAGATTATATTCAGGCACTAGAGGAAGGGGGACAGCAGCTCCAACTGACCACAGGTGCAAATGTCATTATTACTGGCTTAAATCCACCTGTAGTGGAGGGAAAGCGCTATGTCGGGAATATGTTTATCGATGCGAACCGTTCTTTCCATAGTATTCGTGACTATAATGGTGAAAGTTACTCGGGCACGGGTGATTTATTTGCGTCTGTTATTATGGGCGGCATGATGCGTGGGCAGGATTTAGTGGAGTCCATGAAGCTAGCAGAGACGTTTTTAACGGCTGCTATTGAAGCGACTTCCAAGGAGCAAGTGCCTCGCGAGGCAGGCGTGCATTTTGAACAGTTTTTAAAGATGTTATTTTAGAAATTTTTTTCCGTTTTCAAAACGTTGTTAGTCGATAAATAAAAATGGGAGGAGAAGATATATGGAAATTAGGTTATTAACAGCACAAGATGCTGAGTCTTATCGGACATTAAGATTAGAGGGATTACAAACAAATCCTGAGGCATTTGGTGCAAGCTTTGAAGAGGAAAAAGATATGACGCTTGAGTTGTTTGCAAGTAGACTGGAAGCGCAAGGTTCTTTTACCTTTGGAGCATTTGATCAGGATGAATTGTTTGGGGTTGCTACATTGGTGCAGGAAAGCAAAATGAAGCTAAAGCATAAAGCGAGTGTTTTTGCCGTTTATGTGTCTCCAAAAAAGCGAGGGCTTAGCTTAGGTAAACGTTTAATGCAAGCCATAATCAATCAAGGAAAACAATTAGCAGATGTAGAGCAAATCAATTTAACCGTAGTATCTTCTAATGATTCGGCAAAAGGACTGTACACATCATTAGGTTTTCAAGTATTTGGGACAGAGAAGAGAGCTTTAAAAATAGACCAGCAATACTTTGATGAAGATTATATGGTTCTATATGTAAAGCCTTTGAAGTAAGCAAATCTTCAAAGGCTTGTATACGAACTTCAATATAACCATAAAATAAATATAGTAATGACCGCTAAAAAAAGTGCTAATAAAGAGCTAACCATGCTTACTTTCTTTTTTAGTAACCATATGCTTAGCACAACAATAATGATTGATAATGGGAGTATCAGCCAAAATACAAGATTGCCCAAGTATTCAATTTGAATGGGGAATGAATCATAAAAGTAATTATAAGTAATGCCTAGCATGAAAAAAATGGTCATGGCTATATCGGCTGATACCATTGTATTGTGAGTAATCATAATCCCCTCCCATCACAGAAATATTTATTTTTACATATATTGTATGCACGAGCAATGCGAAATCACACGGCAGCATTCATTAAAAGGATGCTGCCGTATTTTTTTACTATTCCTCATTTTTATTTAAACTTCTTATGATGACAGCTTCTAAATTTTCGATTTTTTTTTCAAATCGCACAAAGAGATAGATGGTGATGGCAATTGGGAATCCTGAATTACCAATTAGGTTTATCCACATTTGAATATTTTCGAGTGTTAGCATAACATCTTCCTCCTCCACCAATATTGTGTCTTACGTATGTAAAAGTGATTTTAAGTTAAATAAAATCAATATGAATTTGATTTTTAGGAACATTTGTTCTTATTTTGGTTTATAATAGATATATGATAGTCACTTTATTTAGCAAGAAGGCGGATAGATAGGAGTGATGATGATGAAAAACGATAACTACAAGATCGAAGAGTTTTTTTACAGGAATATGGAACAGATAAAAAATCCAATTATCAAAAGCTTTTTGGCTAATGCTAAAAATCTTTATTTAGTTGAAAAAGCGATTTTATATCCAACCGATTGTAATATGAAAAGGGTTGATGAGACGTTTCAATTACATTATATAAATGTTCAAAAAATAAAATATGTCAGTAATTTAATTTATTTCTATAGCTTGGATTTTGATAAAAAAAGGAGAAGACTGCAAGACCGTTTTTTATTAATTGTAGACGATGGACTATTTGAGACAGGGATGATGAGAAAGGACGAAATCATTCAAGAAGGATTACTAGATACTGTTGAAAATGAAGAGCTATTTCAATCCTTGAAGAGCTTAACGGATAAGCAGCTTCAAATTTTAGAAATGATTTATATTAAAGATTATTCGATAAAGGCGATTGCTGAAGCATTACAAACAACATCCCAAAATATATCGAATCTTCATCGAAAGGCATTACAAAAACTACAACAAAAGCTTCGTAAAGAGGAGGGATAACGGATGGACAGGGAAAATAACTATAATGAGGAGTCACTTCTATTCATTGAGAATTTTTCACCTAAAATTAAACAATGTCTCCATCAGACAAGCTATCAGGAAAGAGAAGACTTGGAACAGGAGATTAAATTAAAGATTATTGAAAAACTTGCGACTAAGGAATTCATCAATACTCCTAGCTTTTGGGATTTCTTCACATAAGCCAAAAAAAAGAGCAATTCTCCTTGTTTGTGGACAATTGCTCTTTCTTCTTTAACCTTTTAAGAAATCTGGTTCAGCAAAGCTTGGGTTTGGATATGTGTAGAATCCTTCTCCTGTTGCACGACCAAGCTTACCTTTTTCGATATACTCTGTTTTCAGTAGGTTGGCTAGCTTTTTCATGTTTTCATCACCAGTAGCCATTGCTTTTGCTTCAACAATATTATAAGCAGTGTTGATACCAACGATGTCTAAGATGGCAAATGGGCCAAGTGGTGCGCCTGTGCCGATCATCCATGTTTTATCGATTGTTTCTGGTTCTGCCACTTCTTTTACTAATAAAGATTCAGCGGCATCTAAAAATGGTACGAGCAATGAGTTTAAAATATAGCCCGGTTGCTCTTTATATAATGGTAGTGGAACCATGCCGATTGCACGTGCAAATGCAACAACCTCATCGAATACATTCATATCTGTGCCTGGGTGTTTCATAATTTCAGCTGTGTTGTTTTTCCAAATAGTATTGGCAAAGTGTAGCGCTAAAAACTTCTCAGGACGGCCTGTTGCTTCTGCAAATTGGCTAGGTAATAAAGTAGAAGAGTTAGTCGCAAAAATTGTTTTTGCAGGTGCTACTTTGCCAAGGGTCGTATAAAATTCCGTTTTAATTTGGACAACTTCAGGGATTGCTTCAATTACAAGATCAGCATCGGCAACAGCTTGTGCTAAGTCGCTTTTAAATGTTAGTCGAGCATAGGCAGCATCTACTTCTTCTTGTGTAGCTCCTAAGTCTTGTTGATAAAGTGGTTTCAATTTTGTAATGCGATCCTGTGCATTTTTCAACGCCTCGTCGTTAATATCGTAAATTGTTACTTGAAAACCTTTAAAAGCAGATTGATAAGCAATTTGACTTCCTAAGACGCCGCTACCTGCGACCGTAATGTTTTGATAATTCATCGAAATTCCTCCTTTGAAATTGTTACATTAATATAATAGTGTGGATATGTAAAAAAATCCTTCGTTACAATTCCATACTACTTCTTTAAGTAATAGAAAATCAAATAATAGCTACTATTATTATAATGATATAAAGTTTGTGGGATTCCTCCTTTTCAAGTATGTACCCAATATCGACTAAACATAACTGTAGAAATAAAAAAGAACAGCAACTAAGCTGTCCATGTCTTAGCAATAATAGTATTGCTATCTAAAGTAGGCTTTGAAAATAATGAGGTTACAATCGTTACAACGAATACGAATATAAAGTAAAAATTTCACTAGAGGCAATTCTTCAATCTTATAAAGATGGTACAAACCTTTATCCAGGAGGAGAAAAAGAGTGTAAGGAAAACTATAAAGACATTAAGAAAGTATTCGGTAATGCAATTCAAATTAAAATTATCCAAACTGGAAATGGCTTTAAGAGCGAAATCTATACAGCAAACAAATGGGAAGTAATTAGTGCGCAGATTTAAATGATATGTTGCTAGTATTTGCCCGTACAGATGTGGAGTTAAAACCAGGTGGGTATTTCAAGGATGCAATTGGACATTGGGCGGAGAGTTCTATTCAATTGCTCTATCAAGCGGATATTATTAATGGCTCATCTGCCACAACATTTAATCCAAATCGGCAAGTTTTAGAAGAGTATGGCTTAATTGATATTTTCGATGGTAGTAAGTTTGAACCAAAAAAACTTGTTACACGTGAGGAAATAGCATATGTGATAACAAGATATTCACAAGCGATGGAAGTGGATCTTTCTCAAGTGAGCAACAACACGAGGAATAAAAATAAAAAGCAATCCACTTTATGATGGTGGATTGCTTTTTATTTGTGATTTTTTCTTTTACAACTCGTAGCCTATTTAACTAGTGTATGGAAAATATAGCTTAGCATATAGCCTAAAATGAGATACATAAAAAATGATTTAAACGAGACATACTTTAGTTGATGCAAAATGAATTCAGAAATGCTGGCTGTGGCAATCAAACCTATAGAAATGCCCATTAAGATACCCTGTGCCTTTTCGGGTAAGGCCCAATATTGCCCAAACCAAATAAAAATACTAAAAAAAATAGAAAAGATAAAGAAATAAATAAAAAGTCTCCATAGTCTTTCGCCTTGAGCAATGAGTGCGGTGGATAGGGCAAAACCTTCAGGAACATGGTGAAGAATAATGGAAGCTGTGAGAGAAATACTTAGTGCTGCATTGCCAAGTAAATTGCCGACAGTAAGACTAATCGGTATGGTATGAATAATCATGGCAAGGGTTAGTAGAGAGACAGAGGGATTTTGCGCATGAGAAGCATGAAATACAGTATCTAATAGTTGGAAAATGAAATAGCCAATAAAAATCCCTAGTATAATTCCAAATGATTGATAGATTTGAAATGAAGAAGGAATGATATCTAGAACGAGTAAGCCTACTAGGAAACCTCCACATAATAATGACAGCCCTTGAGTTGTATGTTGAAATAGCTTAGAGAAAATCCAGGCAATTGCGCCACCAATGCTCACACTGAAAAATAGAAATCCACCAAGTATCATTGCACTCACCTGTAAAATCCCCCGCCTCATCATAAACTTAAAGTCGTTTTTCCAAATATATGCTAAGTAAAGTTGAATATGCTTGTAGCAAACTTTCTTGACATGGAATGCCAGCTTTATGTAGGAAAATGGCGAACATATTAAATTGACTGAAAATTGGTTTAATTCTATACTTTTTAATTGGAAGATTATATTCATCGATTTAGCTCATAGGGAGGAATGGTTGAATGAAGTGGGATGCAAGTTTTGATGTAGTTGTAGTAGGCTCTGGAGCAGCGGGATTGACAGCAGGTTTAACAGCAAAATTACAAGGATTAAAATCAGTAGTGATTGAAAAAACAGATCGTTACGGTGGTGCTTCTGCAATTTCTGGTGGCGCCTTATGGATTCCCAATAATCATGTTATTAAAGGTGAAGGTGTCCCAGATACACATGAACTTGCACGCCAATATTTAGATTCCACAATAGGTGATCGTGTACCTGAAGCGTTAAAGGAAGCTTATATTACAAGAGGGCCAGAAATGTTGCGATTTTTATACAATAAAACGAATCATATGCGCTTCCGATATGCCAAGGGCTATTCCGATTATTATCCTGAAAAATTGGGCGGTTTGTCGCAGGGACGCTCCATTGAACCTCTTATTTTTGATTTAACAAAAATGGGCTCACTGGCCGATCATATGCGTCGAGCAACTCTATCCACCAAAGGCTTTACGATGAATAGTTACGAGTTTCATAAGGTCAATATGATTATGCGAACATTCAAAGGGAAAACGACTGCGTTGAAATTAGGAATGCGTTTAGTGAAATCCAAGGTAACAAAGAGCAAACTAGTAGCGCTAGGTGAAGCATTAGTGGCACGTCTACGATTATCACTTGCCGAAGCGAATGGAGAGCTTTGGTTATCAACGGCTTTTAAAGATTTCATCATGAATAATGGAAGAGTTGTTGGTGTGATAGTTGAACGTGATGGACAAGAGCAGCGGATAGAGGCAAAGCGAGGCGTTGTCTTGTCATCCGGTGGCTTTTCACATAATCAGGCACTGCGTGAAAAATATTTGCCTGCTCCTACTAATGCTGCGTGGACTTCTTCACCTATGGGGCAAACAGGGGATATCATTGAGCCTAGTGTGAAAATGGGAGCTACCCTCGATTTAATGGATAAAGTATGGGGAGCACCTTCTGTTATAGATCCACAAGGACAACCATTCTTCCTTGTGGCTGATCGGGGCGTTCCCAATATGATGGTTGTAGATAGTGCAGGGCAACGTTTTGTCAATGAAGCAGCACCTTATCATGAGTTTGTAGATACAATGTACAAGCATCAGGAGGAGACGAAACAGGCTGTACCTTCATGGATTCTTCTTGATGCTACTGCTAAAAGCCGTTATATTTTTACAGGTTTGTTTCCAGGACAAGCATTCCCGAAAAGCTGGTATGACCATGGGATCGTGAAAAGTGCCGAAACGATTGAGGATCTTGCGAGGCAAATGAATGTGCCAGTAGAAAGCTTAGTAGAAACGGTAGATCGTTTTAACATCTTTGCACAGAATGGTCATGATGATGACTTTTATCGGGGCGATAGTGCTTATGATAATTACTACGGAGACCCGACATTACCCAACCCTAATTTAGCAGAGTTCAAGAAAGCTCCATTTTATGCTTTGCGTCTTTATCCTGGAGATATTGGTACAAAGGGTGGATTAGTAGTGGATGAATGTGCTCGTGTTGTGAAAAAGGATGGTCAACCAATAGAAGGTTTGTATGCATCAGGTAATTGCTCAGCGTCTATTATGGGAGAAACCTATCCTGGACCAGGCGCAACGATTGGACCTGGCATGACACTTAGCTATGTAGCGACTACACATATGGCCAATGCTGTAAACAAAATAGAGGAACCACTTCTAAAGGTATAGTGTGGACGAAACCCTTCCTATTCAATTGAATGGGGAGGGTTTCACGTTGATGGACTGTTCTAATATTTGCTTGCTTGGAATATAGTGGCTACTGAATAAGTGGTGATGATAATGAAAAAGGGAGCGATTCAGTGCGTTGCTAGATTATAAAATAATCACTTCAATGAAAACGTTAGAGCCCTATCGAAGTACTTGGTCAGATATACTTGAACGGGAAAAAAATAATAATCCTTTTATTGAATACGAATGGGTGACGACATGGTGGGCAACGCTTGGTATACATGAAAATGTAGAAATATTTATAGTCGAACATCAAGGTACGGCAGTGGCATTTTTTCCGTTAGTTCATTCTGTGGGATTCGGTAAAATTCATCACTTTGGTTTTTTAGGACAAGGGTATGCGGCTTATATGGAAGTGATAGCAGAGCAGCAATGGCTGGAGCGGGCTATTCATTATATATTGAAGGTGTTCACGCAAAAATATAAGCGTTATTTGCTCGTGTTTCATGGTCTAATCGAAAGTAAAGACACTTCCCAAGAGCTTGAGAAATATGCGATAGAATACCAGATGCCTTATTCTATATTTCGAACCGTCACGTCATTTATAGATTTTCAATCAATGACACCTGATGATTTTTTGAAAAAGCATCGTAAGACGTTTAAAAGTATTAAGCGTTATGAAAAGAAATTAAAACTACTTGGGCACGTTGACTTTCAGGATGTTAGCGTCAGTCATTTTCATGAAATGTTTACGCTTTTTAAGCGAAGATGGCGCAAGAAATTGGACAAAAGCAGATTTACAGAAGCACAGACCCAATTGTTTTATGAACGTTTGACCGATGTCTCTAATGAAGCATTTAGAGTCGAGGTTGATAGCTTGCAATTTGAAGGGCATTGGATTGGCTTTACCATTGATTTATGCTGTAGAGATCGTAATTTTTGTCAGGCTATGGGTCATGAGCCTGATTTCAATAGGTTTGGCCCCGGCAGTTTAATAGAAAAGGAAAATATGTTCAAGGCACGTGATTTAGGCTTCCGTTACTATGATTTTGGTAGTGGCTATGAGCCCTATAAGTTTCAATGGTATACCGATATTGATTTTACACGAAAATTTATTATGAGTACGAAAGGCACTACTGAGCGCCTTATTCGGTCATGGATGGTATTAAGAGATCGGGTAAAAGGGAAATTAACAAACAATCACCAGCTTGTGAAATGGAAGAGGGACAGGTTAGGGGAATTGTTGTATTTTCTAAAGCATGCTCGAATAAGAGAATGGTTCCGAGTAATAAAAGGAGCCCTTCAACGAATCGTAGCTATTTATATAGTAGCCATCTATATCGCGGAGCAAAAAAACGGTCAAGGATATAGACCCTTTCAAGAGCTACAAATGAAGGATATGATGACAATGAATAAGCGGCCTGCTTATATAGCGCATTTTTATAAGGGAAATCAATTTTTTGGCGATGGAGATCAAATCGTATATAGAAGGCACGATCAAATAGCACGCGAAGAGGAGAGTGGCTATACGTATGAGCTATCCGCCAATATGTCTTTCATCAGAGAATATGACACTCAGCTATTAGAGGCAATAGTTGTGCAAGTGCAACGTGAAGGGCGATCCGTCTGTACGTTAGTTCCGTGGTATGAGAGGCGCAGACGACGAAAGCTGATGCATGCTGGATTTCATAAAGTGGCTCAAATTAACATCGTTAAGTTGTTCAATTGGCGAAAAGAGTTTCATTTATAAACAGTAAACCCTCAGTGTTATCAACTGAGGGTTGTTGTTGAGACATTTTAGTGAATGAGATTAAAAATGGATACCAGGTTTATCGATTAGCTTACAACCTGTCCCGTATTTTGCTTTTAAAGCACCTTTGAATTGAGTTTGCTCTAACTCAGGGAATGTTTGCTTCCACAGTTCAAAGACATTATGACTGGAAGCCTTTCCGTCCTTTGTAAGTCGTGCAATATGGAAGCCGTATTCATCATTACAACGAGCTAATGGACGATTTTCACGTACCGTAATAATGCGACCACTTGCCGTCATTTTATATAGATCTTCATAGCCTGCAATAGCACGACTCTCTTCTGTTTCATCAACGACTACTACTTCTTCTACCTTTGATGCTACAGCTTTCTCTTCGACTGTCACTTCGTTTTCTGATGCTTGTGTTTCGGCAACGTTATTTTGAGTTGGAAGCTGTTCTACAATGACAAAATCCTTATTCGATGCTTTATCACTCATAGTTGCCATAACGTTCATAATCGAGCCAACATAACGTAAAGGCTTCTCTTTTCCTTCTTCAAAAACAAAAATATTATAATCGGTTTTATTCATCTTTTTCATAATAATATTACCTGTTGCAATAGTAAAACCGATAAATTTGTTCTTTTTAAGTGCCTGTATTGCTTCTTGCTTGGTTAAAATCATTTTAAAATCTCCTAAAGAATTATTTATTCTATTCTACCATAAAATTTGTCACATTGTTTTTTGTAAAATAATAGTTATCTTTTGTTTAGCGAAGTAAAATTTTCCTATTTCAAAACGATCCACTTATTTCGAGCATACCGTTTAGAATGTGGTAGAGTTATAGGCAGCAGTATCGAAAGTGGATGCGCTATTATCGTTCAAGCGTCTTGCTAAACATTATTGACGGAGAACTGCTCGTCTTCTTTGGAGAATGAGCATTTTTCTTCATAGTCATACATATGTAAAGGAGGGTTTAAAATGGTTCAGCATAAATTTACAATGGACTTAACTTGGTCGGATGGAAGAAATGGTACGGGAGCTATCAATGCTAGCAATCTGAAAACGCAAATTTCTATTCCTCAGGAGATGGATGGACCAGGCATTGGTACAAATCCGGATGAAATGTTATTAGGGGCTTCAGCGACTTGTTATTTAATTACATTAGCTGCTCTTCTCGAAAGATCAGAAGTGGCTGTACACGATCTATCTCTGCAATCTGAAGGGTATGTCAGTGTAGTAAATGGTGTGTTTACTTATGAAAAAATTGTTCATAAGCCTACAATAGTAATTACCAATTTAACAGAACAACTTGAAACAAAAATTGCTCGCTTCGCACAAAAAGCGGAACAAACATGTATGATTAGCAAAGCATTAAAAGGCAATGTAGTAATTGAATGTGATGCCCAAATCTTAGGAGCATGCATATAATAAGAAAAATGGAGTTATTCAGCAAGTGTCGCTGGTATAACTCTTTTTTTCATCTAGAAGCACTTTTCTTAAAATAGTTCTAGAAATGTTCAAAATGAATATATAGTGTTAAGTAGTAAAAAAATGCAAAGGATGGTGAAGTGCACGTTCCGACAACTAAGAATCTCACATTCTATGGTCAGTATGGCAAAAGAATATTTGATATTATCGGGGCATTATTATTACTTTTTATGACAATCCCTCTAATGCTAGCTGTATTCCTCATTTTACTCATTTCAACAGGTCGCCCCATTTTTTTTAAACAAATACGAACTGGCCTCGATCATCACCGCTTTGTTATTTGGAAGCTACGCACAATGTGTATACAGGCAGTTCCAGTCAATATGCCAGCTATATGTACCAATGGTATTCCAGACGACTATTTTTTTAAAGTAGAACAGGATACACGGATTACCAAAGTAGGTGCTGTCCTTCGAAAGCTAAGTATTGATGAAATTCCTCAGCTGTTAAATGTATTAAAAGGAGAAATGAGCATTGTGGGGCCTCGTCCGGAGGTTCCAACCATTACAAACGCCTATAACAATTTACAGGCCAGGAGACTAGAGGTAAAACCAGGTTTAACAGGTCTTGCCCAGATTAACGGCCGTTCTAATATTTCCCATGGACAAAAAATTTCATATGACATTGAATATGTGGATCATTACTCCTTTTGGATGGATGTCCAAATTGTTTTGAAAACTCTTTATGTAGTAGTAGCAAGAACGGGTGCCTATTAAATGATGGGGAGTGGCCGTACTGAAAATTGTTCAGTTTATTACACGAATGGATAAAATCGGTGGAGCGCAAAAGCATGTTGAGGCATTAGCGATCCAGCTCAAGCAAGATGGTCATGAAGTGACTGTCGTGACAGGCTCCTATCAGCCATCCCTTTGGCGCTTACAAGAGGAAAAAATTACGGTTATTCGTATTCCAGCTATGCAACGTGCTATTCATCTAACAAAGGATTTCCAAGCATTTTGGCAATTAAGAGCCGTCATTAAAAGCATACAACCTGATGTGGTTGCCACACATTCGTCCAAGGCAGGTGTGATAGGTCGTATAGTGGGAAGTTTACTGCGTATCCCAACTGTTTTTACCGCACACAGTTGGAGCTTTACAGAAGGTGTTCCTCAAAAGAAACAGGTGCTTTATTATCGAATGGAAAAATCGGTTCAACGATTCACCACAAAAATAATAACGGTATCTGATTATGATCGGGAGCTAGCACTCATGAAAAAGGTTGCTCCAGCTCATAAACTGCTAACTATTCATAATGGTATTGCCCCAATAGATAGAATTTCATCAACAGAAAAGACATATACGGAGCAGCCTGTCATAATGATGGTTGCTCGTTTTGAAGTGCCAAAAAGACAGGATCTATTGCTGGAGGCGTTAGCAGAACTGACAGATGTTCCATGGCAGCTTCAATTGATTGGAGATGGTTCTCTACGGCCAGCTTTAGAAGAATTTGTTGCACAGCATAATTTAACAGATCGCATAACATTTTTGGGTGATCAATTAGACGTACACAGCTATTTAGAGAAAAGTGATGTATTTGTTTTGTTGTCAGATTGGGAGGGTTTGCCAATCTCTATTATTGAAGCGATGCGTATAGGTCTCCCTATAGTTGCAACAAATGTGGGTGGTGTTAAAGAGTTAGTGGTGGATCATGACAATGGTTTTTTAGTGGAGCGTGAGGATAAAGAATTATTGAAGCAGAGGCTTCACTATTTATTAATGGATGCTACCTTAAGTAAAAAAATGGGTAATGCGAGCGAACGACGTTATTTACAGCATTTTACGTTTACTCCGATGTACCAAAAAACATTAATGGTCTATCAGCAAGCTGTTTTAGAACTCGTAAAGAAAGGGGATTGAATTGCAATTAATACGCATTAGAACAGATGATGAGCTCATGTGGTACAAGGAAATTTGGGATGGTATTTTAGAGGAAGAGAACAATGATAATCCATTTATTGAATTTGCTTGGTTTTATAATTGGTGGCAAATAGTAGGGCGAAAAGAACGAGTAGAGCTCTTCGCTGTGGAACATAAAGGAATCATTTTGGCCTTTTTCCCCTTTATGGTGACTAGTCGATGGGGGATTAGGGTGTATACCTTCGCGGGTGAAAGTATTGCCAATTATACAGGGGTTGTTGCCAAAAAAGAATGGTTAATGGACACAACGACCTTTGTGTTCGATGAGCTTCTTAAAAAACATCGGCACGTCATTTTTTCACTGCATGGCTTATTGGAAAGTAAAGAGTCTACTAAAGTCATCGAACAATATTTCGTGGAAAGGCAGTTACGAACAAGTATGTTCCGTGTGGTCACTCCATATCTCGCTTTTTCTGAGGTAGACTTTCCTCAGCATTTCCAGCAACGCCGAAAAATGCATGGTGTCGATCGGCGGGAAAGAAAGCTACGGAAGCTAGGCACATTAACAAGGAGAGTCCCTACACAAGACGAGCTATGGCAAATGTTTCGATTATTTGATCGACGGTGGGCAAAGAAACTGGATACGAGTGACTTTACAAAAGGGAAGAAAAGAGACTTTTTTGAGCGCTTAACAATGCTTCATGGGGAGGCGCTACAAGTAGAGGTCGATGTACTTGTCTTTGAAAATCAGTGGATTGCCTTCACATATGGACTTTATTGTCGTGGACGCTTTGTAACCTATGCGCTTGCTCACGAACCGACATTTAATGTATTTGGTCCTGGACGTATCGTCAATCAGGAATCTATTCAGCGAACATTCGCGGCTAATTATCGGCTATTTGATATGAGTATTGGCTATGAGCCTTACAAATTTGATTGGCGTACGAATATCGATTTTACTAGACGAATGCTTGCCAGTAGCGGTACGAGACGTGCGAGGCTAGTGACAGGTTCATGGCTACTAATGGAGCGGCTTAAGGAATATGTAAAAAATAATCAGCGATTTGTAGATTGGAAGCGTAACAAACTTGGACGATTCCGCTATTTAGTAAAGTATGGAAAGCTTAAAGATTGGCTAGAATATGGACAACAATTCGTAGATAGGTTTATTCGTTTGAAGCAAGTGGAGCTCTATGAATTATCTCCAGCAGAGGATGTGTCACCACAGCAACCTGTGGGCAACTTATTTGAGGAAATGGCTATTCAGGAAGCGATGCAGCTTGATCAGGAGGAAGTCATTGCTCTCTATTATAAAGGATACACGGTTTATAAGGACTCCTTTGCAGAGACAAATAAGCCAGCATTCGCGTTACACGCTACAAATTGGCGTGTCGATTCACTGCAAATAGTAGAAGCATTACCGAAACAAACTTATTTTTTAGCCTATGATATGTTCAAGCAAATCGATATTATAACGGCCTATTTCAGAAAAATCAAACCTGGACAAACATTGTGGGTAACGGCAAGCTTTTGGCAATGGCGAAAACGGAAGCGCTTAGTACAGCTAGGCTATAAACCTATTACTCGAATGAAACATTATAAAGTAGCTCGTTTTGAGCGACAACATGTACAAAAAAATACGGAGAGTGGGGGCGATGTTCATTCTGTCCATTAAAAGTAAGCGATGGAATATTGCGTTGCAGCATTTTTATTTTCTAGAAAAGCCAGCCAATGTTCGAAAATCCATGAAAGTAATAGGCTATACAAATTCTCTTGTCCCAAGTCGAAAGCTTGTTAAAAGTGAAACGATTCATATCAATCTTCAAGGTCATGAGCTGTCATTGTACTTAGCACTTTCTGAAGGAAACCGTAAAATATTACGACGCGCACATAAAGAATATTATCAAGTTATTTTATATAAAGAGCCTTCCGTCGAAAACTTACGAGCTTTTCAGCAATTTTATAATCATTTTGCTAAAAGAAAAAAGCTTGAGGGTATTGGTAAATCTCAAATGGATACGATCATGCTTCTCAACAAACAGGGAGCATTATTATTATCTGAAATTCAAAGTATTTGTGGACAAACATTATGCTATCGACTGGATATTGTACATGAGAATAAAGCAATGTCTTATTATGAAGCAACTTGTGCGGCATCAGCTATATCTCCACATTTAAAGAGACCATACCGCTATGCCAATCGTTTTTTAATCTGGCATAATCTTCTTCATTTTAAGGAGCAAGGTTTTGTTTTATATGATATGGGTGAATTAACCGATAATCGGAATGTACGTGCATTCAAACTAAGCTTTGGTGGACAGGTTGTCAATGTTTACTCAGGCTACATTACCCAATCAAAAATACGCGCACTGCTACTAGGCGTGCAAAAATGGAGGAAGTAGCAACATGAATGGTGGGGGTCTCGTTATTTCATTAGATTTTGAGCTGAAGTGGGGCGTCCATGATGTATTTCGATATGGACAATATAATAAAAACCTATATGGTGTACGGAAAGCCTTGCCCAGCATACTTGCGTTATTTGAGCAATATGACATTCATGCAACATGGGCGACAGTCGGACTCCTGTTTGCAGAATCAAAGGCTGAAATGGCTCATTATTTACGAGGTATCCCTGTTAAGTATGACAATATGCGCTATGCAGCACATAGCCAGCTAGCTAAAGTAGGCGAAAACGAACAAGAGGACCTCTTACATTTTGGTAAATCTTTAATAGAGGAGATTAAACGTACACCACATCAGGAAATAGGTAGCCATAC
Source organism: Lysinibacillus sp. UBA5990 (assembly GCF_002429815.1). NCBI lineage: Bacteria > Bacillati > Bacillota > Bacilli > Caryophanales > Bacillaceae > Lysinibacillus > Lysinibacillus sp. UBA5990. Next base: position 85,620 of record NZ_DJAY01000005.1, on the reverse strand, counting down.
CTTTTCTCATTATTATTGCTTGGAAACAGGTCAAACAGAAGCTGCCTTTTATGCAGATTTAGACGCGACAAAGACCATAAGCGAGGGTTATATTTCGCCAATGAAGTCCATGGTTTTTCCAAGAAATCAAGTGAATAAGGACTATTTTAAAGCATGTGTAGAAGCGGGCTATGTTTGTTACAGAGGAACTGAAAATCATCCATTGTATGATGCTCAAAAGTTTACGAAAAAAGGTAGACTTTTGGGAGCGAAAAAATGGCTTGATAGCTATATCAATCTTACTGGCCATCATATGGCAACCTTGGAGGAAATGCGGGGTGAGCAACTGATTAATATTCGTTCAAGTGCCTTTTTAAGACCCTATTTTCGTCCATTTCACGTATTCGAGGGCTCAAAGGTAAAACGCATAAAGGAAAGTATGCTCGAGGCTGCAAAGGCCCAAGCTTTTTATCATTTATGGTGGCATCCTCATAATTTTGGGAAGAATACAGCTAAAAATTTAGCCATGTTAGAGGAGCTATTACTTTATTTTCAAGAATTACGCAGTCAATACAATTTTCAAAGCTATTCCATGTATGAGGTAGCCGAACTTTGTGAAAATCACTTCAAACAACAAAAGTAGCATCGCCAACTCATAGTGAAATTTGAAGCAAACTGATTTCTAGTTTGCTTTTTTTTGTTTCCCATAGGAAAGTTAAAAGAAAAGAGGAAAAGTGAAAAACAATGACGAAGTTGAATGTACGAATGGTACTATTAGATAGAGAGAAGATTGGGTAGGACATTTGAGGGACATGTGAAAAAATATAGGTTAATTTAACTTCAATAGAAAAGATATAAAGGTGGTAGATGTATATGTTTATAGAACCGGAATGCCAATGGAAGCAAGAGAATGGATCGGCCATGCATCAATGGATTAAGCAGCAAACAAACCCAAACCCAAATGATGTGGATATAGTTGTGTATGGAGCTCTGTTATCGTATGCAGGAGAAGCATCTGCAAAAGCGCAATATCCAACAGCGTTTCGTAAAGTATGGCCTAGCTTCCAATCATATAACTTAGATGAGCAAATAAATTTACGTGCACTATCAGTCGTTGATATTGGCGATGTGGCGATTCATGAACAAGATAGAATGCTTTCTGAATCTGCCATCGAGGCGGCAGCAGAAAATTTAAGTATAGCTTTTCAAAAAAGCTTTACTTGCTTGATTGGAGGAGACCATGCCATTACCGCATGTTCATTAAAAGGAATAAAAAATGCCTTTCCGCAGGACCGTATTGGCATCATTCAAATTGACACACACTTAGATGCAAGAAACCAAGAGGAAATTGGGCTGGCTCAAGATTCTCCAATCCATCAATTGATTGCCTCAGGGATTGTGGAAGGGAGACATATTTATAATGTCGGATTGCATGGTTTTTTCAATTCCCCGGAAATGATTCATTATGCAAGGGAACAGGGCATTCATATGATTACATTAAAGCAAATGCGACGTGATGGTATTCAACTCACAATACGTGAAATGTTACGTCAGCTAATGTATGAGGTTGATCGAATCTATGTTTCAGTGGATTTAGATGCACTTGATATTATGTTTGCACGAGATGTCCCCGCTGCCACACCAGGTGGTCTAACAGCCTATGAATTATTTGATATCCTCAAACTTATAGGTGAAAATGAAGGGGTTCGCCATATTGATTTTGTCTATGCAGATCCTAAGGAAGGAACGCTGCGTCCAGAAACCGTTAAAATTGGTGTAACGGCATTTTTACAATGGCTAACAGGTATTCAGCTGGATCATCGCAATCGTATCTCAAAAAAAGGAAAAGTGACGTTGTAAGTAAGCATATTGCCGTGTATTGACAATGCTCATTGTTGAAAGTTTGCTATACTATTCAATAGGTATCAAAAATTTATACAAACTTGTACGGTTATAGAGAGGAAATTTATGATGACAACAAAACCAAAACTACTGATTGTTGACGGTATGGCATTGTTATTCCGTTCATTTTTCGCTTCGGCGGCCATGGGTCACTTTATTCGCTTGGCGGATGGCACACCGACGAATGGAGCACAAGGCTTTGTACGACATGTACTAACTGCGCAATCTTTAATGAAGCCATCACATATGGCAGTTTGCTGGGATATGGGGGCGCATACATTCCGCAATGATTTATTTGATGGCTATAAAGCAAATCGTCCAGCGCCACCGGAGGAAATGTTGCCTCAATTTGATATGGCGAAAAATTTATCCCTACAAATGGGCTGGCAGAATTTTGGTGTGAAGGGCATGGAGGCTGATGATTTAATTGGCTCAATGATTACCAAATGGCAGGACGAGGCTGAAATTACTGTGATTAGTGGAGATAAAGATTTACTTCAACTTTTGAGACCCTCAACAGAGATTGCATTTATGAAAAAGGGCTACACAGAATATGATATTTATACACATGGACGTTTTAAAGAGGAGTATAGTATTGAGCCCGCGCAGTTTGCACAAGTTAAGGCTTTTATGGGAGATACAAGTGATGGTTATCCAGGCGTTAAAGGTATTGGTCCTAAGCAAGCACTCACATTAATTCAAACATATGGCTCGATTGATAGTGTACTAGCGTCGCTCGGTGAATTAAAGCCAGGTCAACGAACTAAAATCCAAGACAATATAGATATGCTGAAATTATCGCATGAGCTCGCAACGATTCAAACCGATGTGCCTATTGAAGCAGACCTTTCAAGCCTCATATTACCAAACTATGAGCCGCACATATTTAAAGAGATCGAAGAGAGTGGCTACACGCTTATTGCCAAGCATGCACGTTCTTTGTATTCACTTATTTAATTAATCATCGCAGAGTATAGTCATATGCTCTGCTTTTTTTATTGTAAGGAGAAGAATAGAGAGCAAATAGTAGGCGATTCGATATTTACTCTAGCGAGGGGCCACTTTTACAAAGGACAATACTTTTTCGTTGTGTTGATAGAGTGCCTGACGAATGATGCTATCACGATTAGCTGTACCGTTATCATGAAAAATTAACCATAGCTGATCATCTCTAATGTCATAGCCAATTAGCGGTACCCAATGATAGGCGAAAGTAGAGGTTTGATCTCGCCAACGAAAACTAAAATAACGATCAAAGCGCATAGCAACAGGACGCCCTGCATCAATTTCCTGTAAAGCTTCTTTTAATGAACAAGTACGAACATCCCATGATGGATATAATCGGCGTAAATTGCGAATCAAACGCCATTTGAACAAACCAATTTTGGTACTACCAAGCTGTTTATAAAGCTCATTAATCGAAGGAGCAGATCCATTCAAATAATTTAACATAACGTGTATTGTAGTAGGGCCACAAGCAGAATTACGATAGTTAGCTGCAATCGAAGCATCATATTGTGATTTTCCGAGTAGCCCCAATTGTTGGCGCATAATGGTATCTCCTTTCAAAAAGAGCTGCATTTCATGAAGAAATGCAGCTCTCATTATTATTATTGTTGAGCAGATAAAAATTCAGTTACCTGTTGAGGTGTTTTTGCATTGGCACTGTGTAAGTGAGCAAGCTTTTCACCGTTTTGGAAAATTAATAAACTTGGGATGCCCATTACATCATATTTGTCTGCAATTTCTGGAAGCTCGTCGCGGTTTAGCTCATACCAATCAAATTGGTTATACTCTTCAATGATTGGATCGATGAACATGTTCATACGTGTACAATCTGGGCACCAGCCAGCGTAAAATTTCACTAGTACTTTTTGGTTGCCATTGATTAATTCATTAAATTGTTCTGCAGTAGTAATTGTTTTCATTAAGTATTCACTCTCCTTGCTTACCATTCTACACATTTTTTGCGTATCCTGAAAGTTTTCTGTTTGGCTATAGTCATCGCTACTTATTGTCTCCATTTAGCTCGTAAACGACAAAAAAAGATGTATATTGCAAAAATAATTCTTGAAAAAAGATTGCTAAATTAGACAAAATAATCTACACTAAAAACAGAAAAGTAGTTTTATCTTCATTCATTAGCAATGTTTTGAAATGGAGATAAACCTTAGTTGTGCTTGTTGAATTTAGTAAATATTCATTCAGCAGAGGGACAAAAATCCACTAAGGTACACTTGATATTTTTTTGACTAAAAAATGAATGGCTATTCATTCAATGGAAGAATAAGGGGGAATTGCTTGTGACTTATAACATTAAAAAAGCTGCTGTTCTAGGTTCTGGGGTGATGGGCTCTGGAATTGCAGCGCATTTAGCTAATATCGGTATACCAACATTACTATTAGATATTGCACCGAAGGAACTAACGCATGAGGAAGAGGCAAAAGGTCTTTCCTTAGAGCACCCAGCTGTAAGAAATCGTCTTGTAAACGGAGCTTTGCAAAAGTTATTAAAGCAAAAGCCAGCACCACTTACTTCTAAGAAAAATTTATCACTACTAACGGTCGGCAATTTTGAAGATGATTTAGGGAAACTAAAAGATGTAGATTGGATTATTGAAGTTGTTGTAGAAAACTTACCTATAAAACAAAGTCTGTATGAAAAAATCGATGCTGTTCGTACACCTGGAACAATTATTAGCTCAAACACCTCTGGCATTAGTATTAATGCGATGGCAGAAGGACGTTCAGATGATTTTAAAAAGCATTTTCTTGGCACACACTTTTTCAACCCGCCTCGCTATTTAAAACTATTAGAGGTGATTCCAGCTGATACAACTGCACCTGAAGTAGTAAGCTTCATGAAAACCTTTGGTGAAGATGTGCTGGGTAAGGGCGTTGTGCTTGCAAAGGATACACCTAACTTTATTGCTAACCGCATCGGCACTTATGGGTTACTCATCACGTTACAGGAAATGCTAAAAGGTGGTTACTCAGTTGGGGAAGTAGATTCCGTGACAGGTCCGCTTATTGGCCGTCCTAAATCGGCAACGTTCCGTACGCTCGATGTTGTTGGATTAGATACATTTATTCATGTAGCTAAAAATGTATACGATCAAACAACAGGTGAGGAGCAGCAGGTGTTTGCTGTCCCAGAATTTTTGCAAAAAATGGTCACGAATGGTTGGCTCGGTGCCAAATCAGGCCAAGGCTTCTTCATAAAGCAAGGAAAAGAGATTCATGAAATTGACCCAACGACTTTGGACTATAGTCCTGCGAAAAAATTAAAGACACCTTCCATTGAAATGGCGAAACAAACTCGTGGATTGGCTAATAAAGTGAAGACTTTAACATATGCAAAAGATCGTACAGGTGAATTATTATGGGGAATATTTGCTCCTACATTAATTTATTCTGCTCAGCTATACGGTGAAATTGCAGATGATATTGTAGCTATTGATAATGCGATGAAATGGGGCTTTGGCTGGCAACAAGGACCATTTGAAATTTGGGATGCTATTGGCGTGAAAGAAGCTGTAACAAAAATGGAGGCAGAAGGTCGAGAAGTACCTGCCTTTGTAAAAGAGATGTTAGCAAATGGGTTTGAAACTTTCTATTCAGATATCGATGGTGACTTGGCTTACTATAATGGTTCGGAGTATGTCAAAGTGCCCGTTAATGAAAAGGAAATTGATTTAAAACGGTATAAGAAAAAACATGGCGTAATTAAATCTAATACAGGTGCTAGTTTAATAGACTTAGGTGATGGAGTTGCATTATTAGAATTCCATTCCCAGTCGAATGCTATTGGTTTAGATATTATTCAAATGATCAACTTTGCAATCGACGAGGTAGAAGCTAATTATAAGGGCTTAGTTATTGGAAACCAGGGGAAAAACTTCTGTGTTGGAGCAAATCTAGGAATGATTTTAGTCGAGGCGCAGGATGATAATATCTTTGAACTAGATTTTGTCATTAAGGCATTCCAAGATTCGATGCAAAAAATTAAATATTCACGTAAGCCAGTTGTGGCAGCACCGTTTGCGATGACATTAGGTGGCGGTGCAGAGGTTTGTTTACCTGCTGCACATATCCAGGCAACGATGGAAACATATATGGGATTAGTGGAAGTAGGCGTTGGGTTAATTCCGGGCGGCGGAGGTAATAAAGCGCTTTATCAAAAATTCCTAAAGGGCCTACCAAATGGTGTTGAGATAGACTATCAGCATATTGCAAATAAAGTTTTTGAAACAATTGCGATGGCGAAGGTTTCAACATCTGGTGAGGAAGCACGTGAAAATAACTTCTTAAACTTCGCAGATGGGATTTCTGTTAACCAAGATCATCAATTATATGACGCGAAGCAAGCGGCTTTAGCACTTTACGAAGCAGGCTATCAACCACCTGTGCCAACAAAAGTTCCTGTGGTTGGTGCATCAGGCTACGGTACATTACTCATTGGTGCGCAAGGTATGTATGAGTCAGGCTTTATCAGTAAGCATGATTTGAAAATTGCTAAAAAGCTAGCTTACGTTATTGCGGGTGGTAAGGTTCCATATGGCACATTAGTCGATGAACAGTATCTATTAAACTTAGAGCGTGAGGCATTCCTTAGCCTTGTTGCTGATCCACTTTCACAGCAAAGAATGCAACATATGCTGTTAAAGGGGAAACCACTTCGTAACTAATGGACGAAATAGACAAAACTTGCACATGAAACAAAGGGGGATTATACGATGCGTGAAGCCGTTATTGTAGCAGGAGCACGAACTCCAATTGGAAAAGCAAAAAAAGGTTCTTTAGCAACAGTAAGACCAGATGACTTTGGTGCTGCCGTTGTCAAAGAAACATTAAAAAGAGCAGGCTATGAGGGACCTATAGATGATCTAATTTTAGGCTGTGCTATGCCAGAAGCAGAACAAGGGATGAATGTAGCTCGTAGTATCGGTGCACTTGCCGGATTACCAGATACAACTCCGGCTCTAACAATTAATAGATTTTGCTCTTCAGGTCTACAGGCGATTGCCTATGCAGCTGAACGAATTATGCTAGGGCATTCAAAGGCCATTCTTGCTGGTGGAGTAGAGTCAATGAGTATGGTGCCAATGGTGGGGAACACACCCCGCTTAAATCCAACATTAGCTGAAACAGCACCACAATATTATATGGGAATGGGGCATACAGCTGAGGAAGTAGCTCGACAGTACAATGTAAGTCGAGAAGATCAAGATGCTTTTGCTGTTCGTTCACATGAACTTGCTGAAAAGGCGATCAAAGAAGGTAAATTTAATGATGAGATTGTACCAATAGAAGTGGAACAACATTATGTTGATGAGAACAATAAGCCACAAGTGAAAAAATTCACTTTCAGCATGGATGAAGGTGTCCGTCCTGGTACATCGGTTGAAGGCTTAGCGAAACTTCGTCCAGCTTTCCATGTGAAAGGGAGTGTGACAGCAGGGAACGCTTCTCAAACTTCCGATGGTGCAGCAGCTGTATTGGTGATGGATCGTGAAGAGGCTATCAAGCAAGGTTTAACACCAATGGCAAAATTCCTAGGCTTTGCAGTAGGTGGTGTACCACCTGAAGTAATGGGAATTGGTCCAATTGTGGCGGTACCGAAAGCATTAGAAATAGCAGGTTTATCAGTAGATGCTATTGATCTATGGGAAATCAATGAAGCATTTGCATCCCAATCTTTACAGGTTGTTCGTCATTTAGGCATTGACCAAGATAAGGTCAATGTGAATGGTGGAGCTATCGCATTAGGACATCCACTTGGTGCAACGGGTGCTATTTTAACACTAAAACTTATTCATGAATTAAAGCGTCAAGGCAAAAAATATGGTGTAGTAACTATGTGTATTGGTGGCGGCATGGGGGCTGCTGGAGTATTTGAAATTCTATAATTTTCACTAGATCAGCTTGAGGTGTACTGTTTCCGGTTGCCTCCGAGCATGTATATTTCAAGCTTTTCTATATATGTTTGTCTTCACCAGCAAAAGGTTTGTAGTGTCAGAAATCTTCTCTATATGGTTGGAGAAGATGCTGAATAAAATTAAGCCTCTAGCAAATATCACAGATTTTGAAGAGGCATCATTCAATAGGGGATTAGACTATCAAAATAGATATATTGGGAGGAATTTATATGACTGAAAAAACAACGGATTTCATTAAAGGCGGCGGATTTTTAATTGAGGATGTGGAATTAGATCGTGTGTTTACACCAGAAGATTTCACTGACGAGCATAAAATGATTGCCAAAACAACAGAAGAATATGTAGCAAATGAAGTTTTACCTGTAGTTGAAAATTTAGAGCACCACGAATTTGAGCATTCAGTACGTCTCCTTAAAAGTGCTGGTGAATTAGGCTTGCTAGGAGCAGATGTTCCTGAAGAATACGAAGGACTAGGCTTAGATAAAGTTTCTTCAGCATTAATTGCAGAAAAAATGTCTGTAGCAGGTGGTTTCTCCATCACCCATGGTGCACATGTTGGAATTGGCTCATTACCAATCGTGCTATTCGGTGACGAAGATCAAAAGAAAAAATATTTACCTAAGCTTGCTTCAGGTGAATTAATTGCTGCTTATGCATTAACAGAGCCGGGATCAGGCTCAGATGCTTTAGGGGCAAAAACAACTGCGAAACTAAACGATGCAGGCACACATTATATTTTAAATGGTGAAAAGCAATGGATTACAAATGCGGGCTTTGCAGATGTGTTTGTTGTTTACGCTAAAATTGATGGCGACAAGTTCACTGCCTTTATTGTGGAACGTGCATTCAATGGTGTTTCAGTGGGTCCTGAAGAGAAGAAAATGGGGATTAAATCCTCATCTACTCGTACACTAGTGTTAGAAGATGCAGAAGTGCCAGTAGAAAATTTATTAGGTGAAATTGGTCGTGGGCATGTCATTGCCTTCAATATTTTAAATATCGGTCGCTATAAACTTGGGGTTGGAACAATTGGTGGATCAAAACGTGCTTTTGAGTTAGCGGTACAATATACAAACCAACGTCAGCAATTTAAAACAAAGCTTTCTGACTTCAACCTTACAAAAGAAAAATTATCAACGATGGCTTCTCAATTGTATGCATCCGAATCATTAAACTATCGTACTGTTGGTTTATTTGAAGATCGTTTAAGCCAGCTAAGTCCAGAGGAGCAAAAGGAAGGAAAAGTGATTGCAGGTGCTATCGCTGAGTATGCGATTGAATGCTCAATTGCTAAAGTATTTGGATCAGAAACATTAGATTATATTGCTGATGAAGCGGTACAGTTACACGGCGGTTATGGCTTCATGGCTGAATATGAGGTAGAGCGTATTTACCGGGATTCTCGTATTAATCGAATTTTTGAAGGTACAAATGAAATTAATCGCATGATTGTACCAGGTACATTTATGAAAAAGGCACTAAAAGGTGAGCTGCCATTATTACAAGTTGCGCAAAATCTACAGCAAGAGCTTCTGATGTTAATGCCGGAGGATATCGGTACAGAGCCACTAGCTCAGGAAAAATACTTAGTGAAAAATGCCAAGAAGATTGCTGTATTAGCGGCAGGCTTAGCAGCACAACGCTTTGGTGCGAAGTTAGATCAAGAGCAAGAAGTTTTAGTGAATATTGCTAATATCGCTAATCAATTATTTGCAATGGAATCAGCTGTATTACGTACAGAAAAAGCGATTGCTCGTGATGGCGTTGAAAAAGCACATCAAAAATTGCTATACACTCAAATTTTCTGCCAAGAAGCATTTGCTGAAATCGAAAAAGAAGCAAAAGATACAATTCTTGCGTCCGCAGATGGTGATGCAGCACGTATGACTTTATCTGCATTACGGAAATTAACGCGTAACAATCCATACAACCTAATTACGAAGAAACGTGAAGCATCTGTGAAATTAATTGAAGCAGAAAAATATATCGTTTAATCGTATAAAAAAACGCTAGCTATCCGTAAATGGGTAGCTAGTTTTTTTGTTCCAGATAAATTTGTGAAAGTAACGGATAAAAATACAAAACCGATGGATAGACTTACGTAAATGAGCGAAGTTCCACCATTCTAAATGATTATGATGGTATACTACAGAAAAAGACAGTAGAGGAGCATTTTTATGACGATTCAGTTTTTCCATTATCCAAAATGTACAACATGTAAAAAAGCACAAAAGTGGTTAAATGATCATGACGTTTCCTATGAAGAGGTACATATCGTAGAGCAGCCACCAACAAAGGATGAAATAACAGCTTTATGGCAAGCAAGTGAACTACCTTTGAAAAAGTTTTTTAATACTTCTGGCATGAAGTATCGTGACCTTGGTTTGAAGGACAAGCTAGCTGATATGACTGAGGAAGAACAGCTTGAGCTACTAGCTACGGATGGTATGTTAATAAAACGTCCCATCGTAACAGATGGAAAAAAAGTAACTTTAGGGTTTAAAGAATCCGATTTTGAGCAAGCTTGGTTATAACCGTTTTTATCCTTGTTTTTATAGGAGAAGTATGGCACACTGAAAGTGAATATATTACATAATTATGGAGGGGTTTTTTGCATGAGCACACCGAAAGACTTACGTTACTCTGAAGAGCATGAATGGGTAAAAGTAGAAGATGGAAAAGTACGTATTGGTATTACGCACTTCGCACAATCTGAATTAGGAGATATCGTTTTCGTTGAACTTCCACAAGTTGGCGATGAAATCAAAACAGATGATCCATTCGGTAGCGTAGAATCAGTAAAAACTGTTTCTGAATTGTATGCACCAATCTCAGGTACTGTAGTGGAAGTAAATGCAGATTTAGAAGATAGCCCAGAATTCGTAAATGAATCACCATATGAAAAAGCATGGATGATCGTCGTAGAGCCTGCTGATGCATCAGAAGTTGATAAACTTATGACAGCAGAACAATACGAAGAGATGACTGCAGAATAAGACAAGCCATAATCAAAAAACGTCGGAAACTACCGGCGTTTTTTATTATATAATAATGTATAAGTGGGTATGTCTAAATGGAGGTGGCGTAATGTTCGATGGGAAATGCTTGATAGTAGAAGGACGCTCAGATAAGCTACAAATTGAGCCAATTTTGAACGAGAATGTTACAATACTATGTACGAATGGAACAATTGGAGTGCATCAATTAGAGGAGCTAATAGACCCCTATGAGGGCTGCGAGCTATTTACTTTTTTTGATGCTGATACTTCAGGCGATAAGCTACGCGCTTTAATGGACAGACATTATCCGGAAGCGGAGCATTTACGTACAATGCCGACATATAAGGAAGTAGAAACAACACCAAGAAAAGTGTTAGCAATGATTTTACTGCGTGCGCATTTCTCAATCCATAATGAATATATTTTGTAAGGTTGCGTGAACTAAATGGAAGAATGGTCAAAAGAGCAGTGGGAGACGGCTTTACAGTCGGGAGAAAAAGCTGCGTTTTATTTATATACACCGATGTGTGGTACATGTGCAGTGGCATCGAAAATGATGTCAATTGTAGAACAACTATTACCTCACCTAAAACTAGGGAAAGCAAATATTAATTTTTTGGAGCAAATTGCTATTGAACATCAAATTGAAAGCGTCCCTTGTTTACTTGTTTGTGATGGCGGCAAAGTGACAGAAAAGATTTATGCTTTTCAATCCGTACCATTTTTGTACGAATTGTTAAAAAAATCAATTGACTGAACTTTATTAGCGTGGTAAAGTAACAAATATATTACTAAAACATTAAATATATCGAACTCTTATGAAGAGCGGCGGAGGGAAGTGCCCTATGAAGCCCGGCAACCATCACATAGTGAAAAGGTGCCAAATCACCCAAAGATTTTTCTTTGAAAGATGAGAGAACGGTTCAACGTATAATACGTGACCCCTTCTACTTGTCTATGAGTGAAGGGGTTTTTTTATATAAGAAAAGGAGTATTCGCTATGATACAGCTTCAAAATATAACGAAGAAATACAAAACAGCAAATGGCGAATTAACGGCAGTCAAAGATGTTAACCTTACTATTAATAAGGGTGAAATTTTTGGCATTATCGGCTATAGTGGCGCTGGTAAAAGTACCATGATTCGTTTACTTAATGGTTTAGAGAAACCAACAGCAGGAACAGTAACGGTGAACAATCAAGAATTTTCATCGATTAAAGGTCAAAAGCTTAGAGCAGCTAGACAAAAGGTTAGTATGATTTTTCAACATTTTAACCTACTTTGGTCGCGAACAGTTGCAGAAAACATTGCCTTCCCATTAGAAATTGCAGGTGTATCAAAAGCTCAACGTGAGGCACGGGTGAAGGAATTGATAGCACTTGTTGGCTTAGAGGGTCGCGATCAAGCATATCCATCACAGCTGTCTGGTGGACAAAAGCAACGTGTAGGGATTGCACGAGCATTAGCAAATAATCCAGAGGTTTTACTATGTGATGAGGCAACATCTGCACTAGATCCTGAGACAACAGATGCAATTCTTGATTTACTGGTGGATATTAATGAACGTTTAGGGTTAACGATTGTCCTCATTACTCATGAAATGCATGTCATTCGCAAGATTTGTCATCGTGTAGCAGTGATGGAGGCAGGCGAAATTGTAGAGCGTGGAGAAGTATTACAAGTTTTCCAGGCTCCTCAGGCTGCCATTACTAAGAAATTTGTAGCTCAAATTACAAATACAAAGGAAACACAGGATACAGTAGAACAAATCAAAGCAAATTATCCAACTGGACAACTTGTCAAATTGATTTTTGTTGGTGAAAAAACAGAACAGCCAGTTATTTCACATCTAGTGAAGCAATTCGATGTGGAAGTAAGCATTGTACACGGAAATATTTCACAAACGAAAAATGGTGCATATGGTACCCTCATTGTGCAAATTGACGGGTCCAAAGCAAACGTGACTGAAGCCTTAAGCTATTTAAATACAGTGGAAGTACAAACGGAGGTGATTGCAGATGCTAACTAATCTCTTTCCGAATGTAGACTGGGATAGCATGTGGCAGGCTACGTATGAAACATTATATATGACGGCCATTTCTACAGTTATTACATTTATTCTTGGGTTAGCCATTGGGATCGTCCTATTTTTAACAAGTCCGAATCAGTTATGGGCTAATAAAATTGTTAGCTTTTTAACAGGGTCGCTCGTTAACATATTCCGTTCTATCCCATTTATCGTGTTAATTATTTTATTAATTCCATTCACTAAGTTTTTACTAGGTACAATCCGTGGAGCTAATGCTGCTTTACCAGCTTTAATTATCGGTGCAGCTCCGTTCTATGCGCGTATGGTATTAATTGCGTTACGAGAAATTGATAAGGGTGTTATTGAAGCAGCTCGTTCAATGGGGGCTAAAACAGCCACAATTATTTGGAAAGTTCTGATCCCTGAATCCTTACCAGCACTTATTTCAGGTATTACAGTTACGGCTGTAGCACTTGTCGGTTATACAGCAATGGCAGGAATAATCGGTGCAGGGGGTCTTGGAAACTTAGCCTTCTTAGACGGTTTCCAAAGAAATCGCCAAGATGTGACATTAATGGCAACTATTTTGATCTTAGTAGTAGTCTTTATCATCCAATGGATTGGTGATTTCATTACAGAAAAAATTGATAAACGTTAATAAAACTGAGGTTATTCCGGTTCTTGCCGCTAACATATTTTTATCAAAATAAAAGGAGTGTCATAAATGAAAAAGTTATTAACAGGATTATTTTTATCAATACTTGTACTAGCTTTAGCAGCTTGCGGTACTGATAAAAAAGAGGATGCAAATTCAGCATCTGGTGATAAAACAGATAGTAAAGAAAACGTTACTTTAACAGTGGGAGCTTCTAATACACCACATGCAGTAATTTTGGATAAAGCAAAACCGATTTTAGCTGAGAAAGGTATTGACCTAAAAGTAGAAACATATACAGACTATGTGCTACCAAACCAAGATTTAGAATCAAAAGATTTGGATGCAAATTACTTCCAACATATTCCGTATTTAGAGTTGCAAATTAAAGACAATGGCTATGACTTCGTCAATGCTGGTGGTGTTCATATTGAGCCAATCGGTATTTATTCTAAAAAATATAAATCTTTAGAGGAACTGCCTGAAGGTGCATCAATCTTACTTTCTAATTCAGTATCAGATCATGGTCGTATGCTGTCATTATTAGAAGCTAAGGGCTTAATTAAATTAAAAGATGGTATTGATAAAACAGCAGCAGAAATTAAGGATATAGAAGAAAATCCTAAAAACTTTAAATTTGATGCGAATACTGCACCAGAAATGCTTGTACAAATGTACGAAAACGACGAAGGGGACGCAGTGCTGATCAATTCTAACTTTGCTATTGATAATGGCTTAAATCCAATCGAAGATGCGATTTCTCTTGAAGACAAAGAGTCGCCATACGTAAACATCATCGCAGTACGTGCTGGTGATGAATCAAGACCAGAAATTAAAACATTATTAGAAGTATTAACGTCTAAAGAAATCCAAGACTTTATCTTAGAAGAATGGAAAGGTGCAGTAGTACCTGTTCAATAATCTAAACAGAAGAGTACGTAAGTAGTGAATTACTTATGTACTCTTTTTCTTTGAAGCTGTTTAACTAAATTTTGACTGCTTTCGGATAGTGACTATTTACAGGTTGTCGATTTCCGAGGAAATAAAAATAGCTATGTAAATTATTTACAACAGCTCATGTAGTGCCTATTCTACATATTTCAAAGTATTGTTCTACCTAATCCCTCCAGTATCGGTTAAAACCAATGCTGGAGGGATTTTTTTAGAGATTTCAAGAAAGAAAAAAATGTTAATTTTCTATTTATTAACATTCTTCAGTGTTACTTAGCATCTTTTTCATCTACACTATAAAAAGACTCTGAATATATTTACTAAAAATTTGAATAAATAATGAATTTTTTTGTTCTAAATACTAATAAAGTAGGTGTTTTATCGTGAATGAAGGAATTATTTAGAAATTGTTTAGTTGCAAGTAGTACTATATAATTGTTAGAAAAGTTTTTTTGTGAAATTTAGATTTTATTCATCTATTTTGACTACAAAAATCATACTTAAGTATGTGGAGATGAAAGGGGTTTGGTTAAAATGGCAATGAGAAATAACCTATTACGTTGCAGAATATTCGGCATATATAAGTAGAATGAATAGAAAACGGAAAAATGGCGATAAAAATTACATGAAAGTTTAGCCAAAGGAGTTATTGTTATGACGATAAACACGAAATCAATGAGCTCAGCTTTATTAAATAAAATTCAAACAAAAAAAGCGACAATTGGGGTAATTGGCCTCGGCTATGTAGGTCTACCATTTGCCATTGAAATTGTTCAAAAAGGTTTTCATGTTTTAGGCTTTGATAAAAATCAAGAAAAAATCGCCCTGTTGCAAAACGGTGAAAGCTATATAGCTGATATCCCGAAAGAAAATATACAGCCACTATTAAAGGAACATCAATTTGAAGCAACCTATGATTTTTCCAAACTTGCATCTGTTGATGTTGTCATCATTTGTGTGCCAACCCCTACAACTGAGGATGGTACTCCTGATATTTCCTATATAGAAGAAGCAGCTCACGATATTGGGTGCCATATTAATGCAAATGCACTAGTCATTCTTGAAAGTACGACCTATCCTGGGACAACAGAGGAAATTGTTCAGCCTATTTTGCAAAAACATGGCTTTGCAGTTGGTCAAGATTTATTTTTAGCCTATTCACCAGAACGAGTGGATCCTGGTAATAGTAATTTTTCAGTTTCTAATACACCCAAAGTTGTTGGCGGTGTCACTTCCACATGCTTGGAAGTTTCAAAGGTTTTTTATGAAACAGTCATTCATACTAGTGTATATACGGTAACAAGTCCGAAAGTTGCCGAAATGGAGAAATTATTGGAAAATACGTTTCGCCAAATCAACATCGCTCTTGTCAATGAGCTAAGTCAAATTTGCAATAAAATGAACATTGATATTTGGGAAGTCATCGATGCCGCCTCAACAAAGCCTTATGGATTTATGCCATTTAAACCTGGCCCAGGAGTGGGTGGACATTGTATCCCTGTGGACCCTAAATATTTATTGTGGGCGGGTCAACAGCATGGTGTCTCAGCAACATTAATTGAAGCAGCAGATAAAATTAATGATTCGATGCCTAACTTTGTTGTGGAGAGGCTTGAGCAGTACTTACGTATTCAAAATACCGAGCTGCGCCAAGCAAAAATTGTTATTATTGGTGTCACGTATAAGCCGGAAATAAATGACTCACGCGAATCTCCCGCACTACGTGTCATTCAACAATTACTAGATAATCAGTGCTCATTACAGATTATCGACCCTTATATTCAAACATTCCCAGTAGAACAATCGATATTCAATACAGTTCCTTTAACAGAAAAAATTATTAAAGATGCAGATGCAGTATTGATTTTAACCAACCATTCCAACATTGATTATTCATTAATTGATCAACAAGCGTCATTAATTTTTGATACACGTAATACCCATTTTTTATTTAAGAATAAATATTATTACAAGTTATAAGGAGAGTTCGTGGGTCATGAAACAGCTAAAAATATGTGGGCTTCTACTCCTGATGTTCTTAGCAGGATGTCAATCCACTCCTCAAAAAACGATTCAACCAATTGATTCTACTATAGAGATTAAGGAATCTGATGGTACGATGAGTGATTCAATCAGCCATGCCGATATTATTAAGCCAAAAGTGGCTCTAACGTTTAATGGCTTTGCGGATAATCAAACCATGGAGCTACTACTGAAGAAATTAGATGAATCTAATATGAAAGCTACCTTCTTCTTAGAGGGGCTACGAGTGGCACAGGAGCCGGAGCTTGTTCAAGACATTTTAAAAAGAGGCCATGAAGTCCAAAACGGTACCTTGTCATTTCCAGATGTCACCGCTTTAGACTATGATCAAACCTATGAGGAGATTTATTTAACGAATCAAATATTTGAGGAGCATTTAGGATATAAGCCCAAATATGTTCGAAGTCGTTCCGGTGATATTACAGATAATATGCGCTTAGCGGCTGCTGCACTGGATATGAATGCAGTGATAGGATTATCTATTAATCCACTTGATCGAAAAATGCAAAGTGCCCAAGAATTGATTGATTATATTGACAAATATATTGATAGAGGCTCTATTATTCATCTTAATACTTATATTAATCCTGCCATTATAGATACCATTCCTTTACTAGCACAATTAGCAAAAGAGCATGATTACACAATTACTACTTTAAATGATTTGTTAGATGAGCGTTATTTAACAAAGTCGTTAGAAGAAATAGCAGGTCATGATGCAATCAAACCTAACTTAAATTATGAAAATATCGAACCACATTTATTTTATCGAAAAGAGACATCTAAAAAAGAAATTGCCATTACCTTTGATGACTGGGCACATGAACAGCAAGTGAAAGATGTTTTAGATGTTTTAAAAAAATATAATATTAAAAGTACATTTTTCTTAATCGGTAGTGGGGTGGAGAAAAATCCACAATTAGCAAAATTAATACAAGAGGAAGGTCATGAAGTAGCAAGTCACTCCTATTACCATTTAGATGTTACTAAGATGACGCCAGAGGAAATACAGGATGATTTAGTGAAGGCCCATAAGGCACTCACTTATGCGTTACAGGAACCACCTTTACTTTATTTTAGACCAGCACAAGGAATCATGGATGAGCGAACTGCTAAAGTGATTACTGCTACAGGAATTCAAACCATTGCCATGTATGACATTGCTTCTTTTGACTGGAATTTAGATTACAGTGCTCAGGATATTTATGATCGGGTCATATCTAGAGCAGCGCCAGGAAAGGTTATTGTCATGCACATCTTAGATGGAACTAAAACAGTTGAGGCACTTCCATTAATTATTGAAAAGTTGCAACAAGATGGTTATAGCTTTAGTAAAATGTCAACTTGGATTGAAGAAGATGCAAATAGGGATGTGAATAAATGATAAAAACGAAAAAAGAGGTTTTAACAGTACCGCGATCAGACCGTCGGATTCTATCAAATATTCCTGATCCCGAAAATGTCCGGAACCTTGTCAATCGTCGAGGTGCATCTTATCAGAAAGAAGAAATTGATCCGACAGATGTCAATGAAATTTATCGTCTCCAACAGCTTAGCTTACGCTATGAAACTCATTTTGAAGTATTGGTGAGAAGAGCAAGGCATAAAATAAGTTCAGACAAATACTATGCGGAAGATATTTCAGTTACGGGAATCCTTGTATATTCTCAACAGCCTCAACAATTATTAAAAGATGAAATTTTAGAAATGAATTTTACGATTCCAGGGGGCGCAATGCCCGAGGGATATGAGGCAAAAGTAAAGTTAAAGGCAAAGGTGGTCAGACATTTTACTAAAGAGGTGGATGGTCAAACGCTGTATTACTTTGCTTGTGAATTTCTCCAACCTTTAAATGAATATATGGTAAAAAAGCGGTGGGGCATTTCTGTTTTTATGGCGAGCCTATTTTTATTGGTCGTCACTCTTATTGTCATGCTGATGAGAGCAGAAAGTGTTATTTATTTTAGGTTTAATAAATTTTTATATCTTTATAGTATTATAGCCGCAACGTTTCTATTAAGTAGATACCTATTTGGTATTTTCTATAAAAATGTACCAATCAATCCGCATTATGAGCCCGGTGTATCCATAATTATCCCTGTATTTAACGAGGAAGAATGGATACATCGAACGATTTCAAGCTGTATTAATCAGTACTATCCTGTCGATAAGTTAGAAGTGATTGTCGTGGATGATTGCTCTACGGATGGGACGGAGGAAAAAGCTAAGGAAATGATTGATCTTATTCATTTTGAGGGTGGGCGTTTTAAAACGACTGATCGCTTAAAGTTTTCTAAGCTCCCTCAAAATGGTGGAAAACGTGAAGCACTAGTAGCCGGTGTTCATCAAGCAAAACATGACTTAGTGGTTTTTGTGGATTCAGATAGTTTTTTGGAGCCACATGCAATTCGCAATTTAGTACAGCCTTTCCAAGATCCTAAAATGGGTGGTGTAGCTGGTCGGACAGAGGTAGAAAATAAATTTACTAATGCCCTGACCAAACTACAGACAGTGCGTTATTATATTGCCTTTCGTATAATGAAAGCGGCTGAATCTTGGTTTGATACGGTAACATGCTTATCAGGACCTTTAGCTTGTTATCGAAAAGAACTAATTTTAAAGAATGAAACAGCCTGGCTCAATCAAAAATTTCTTGGGCAGCCTGCTACATTTGGTGATGATCGTAGTATGACAAACTATATTTTGAAAACTCATCGAACAGGTTATCAGGATAATGCAATTTGTTCGACGATCGTCCCCTCTGACACAAAGGTTTTTTTATCTCAGCAAATGAGATGGAAACGTTCTTGGTTAAGAGAATCTTTACGAGCATTTTTATTTATGTGGAAAAAAGAACCCTTCATGTTCCTTTTCTTCATCATAGGTTTAATTGTGCCAATTGCAGCACCCATTGTCGTCGTTTACAACTTAATCTATGTGCCGATTATGTATGGCGTTTTTCCAACTACCTTTTTATTAGGTTTACTTTTAATGGCCATGCTAATGAGTTTGGCTCATCTATTCTTTAGAAAAAGTAAATTATGGTTATTCGGGTTTATCTTCGTTCTTTATTATGAATTTATTTTACTCTGGCAAATGCCAGTTGCATGGGTAACATTTTGGAAATCAACGTGGGGAACAAGGGAAACGCCACAAGACGTTTTGGCAAAAGAAAAGAAAATAGAAAAGCAAAAATTACGAAAATCCCGATTTTCAATGTTGAAAATTAGAAAAATGGGTGAGAAGGAATGAAAGAGAAAAATGTAATTTTACAGCCAGCTAAAAAAAATCGAAGGAAAATTATACGCTCGATCCTACAATTAATCGTTGTTGTCTTTTTAGCAGTTGTGTTAATTAAAGCCGTTTTTCTGACAGACAAGAGATTTGCTGAGGCGGTACCATTAAACAATAAAGAAGGATTTATAGCACTTTCCTATTTTGGGGTGAGTAGAAATGACTCCCCTAAATATGTGTCAAAGAAGAATTTAGAAGAACAATTAACATTGCTTGAAAAACAAGGCTATCAAACGATTACACAACAGGATATATTGGATTTTTATCAAAAGAACAAACCATTACCTGAAAAAGCATTGTTTTTATCATTTGAGGATGGACGTACGGATTCTAGTATTTTCGCACAAAATATTATGGAGAAATTAAATTACAAGGCTACGATGTTTACGTATGCCAATAAAATGGATACCCGTGATCATAAATTTTTAAAGCCAAAAGATTTGAAGTTGATGGAGAAAAGCGGCTATTGGGAATTAGGCTCTAATGGGTACCGACTAACCTATATTAATATTTTTAATGATAAAGGGCAGTCCTTAGGAATGATTGACGAAAATAATATACCAAATAAAACAACAATCGAGTATTATAACCACTATTTAATGGATTTTATTCGTAATCAATATATGATTCCAAGTGAAACTCGACAAGAGATGGAAATTCGAATTAAGAAAGACTACAAGCTTATGCAAGATATCTATCAGCAAGAGTTTGGGAAAGTTCCAAAAGCCTATGCCATTATGCATGCTAATTCATTGTATAACAATATGGACCCACTGGTGCAGAGTGCCAATGACAAGGAAATTAAAGACAAGTTTCTTATGCACTTTAATCGAGAATTGAGTGCCTATAATGATAAAGATAGCGATCTATATAACTTGAATCGATTACAAGTTTCCCCTTATTGGTCAACCAATCATGTAATGATGAAGATCAGACAGGCTAGCAATCAAAATGTAGAGTTTAAAATAGGAGATCCTGCATTAGCCCAAAAATGGCATACCGTTAATGGGGCGGCAGAATTTGATCAGAATAAAGTCATATTAACATCAGCTCCCTCTAGTGAAGGTAGGATACTTTTAAAGGAAACAATGCCGCAACAATACAATGCGAATTTTACATTTAAAGGGAATGTGGTGGGTGAACAAGCGTTCTACGTCAATTATGATGATAAAACAAATAGCTATTTACGCATTGCCTTAATCGATAATGAGCTTGTAGTAAGTGAAAAATTACCAGCTTCAGACATTGTGGAAAAGGCTCGTTTTCCATTGAATGAGATTAAGTGGAATGAAGAGGAGTATGCATTTAATAAGGCGACCGTCTATACGTATCAGGATACCCAAAAGGGATCGCGGATTGTTGAAGAAGAATACCCAAGAAACTTAAGAAAAAATAGAGTATTTAACATTGCAGTAAATAAGGATAAAATAAACATAGATGTAGATAATGTATTATCTGAAACTATTCAAATTAACCCTAGCCTTCATGGATCACAAATAGGATTTGGGGCGTTGTTTAGTCATAAAGATACGTCCCATGAACAGTATGCAGATGATATATACGATACATTAATAGAAGATATTTTAATTACAGATAGAAAAGATCAAACCATTTTTACAAACCAATATACGAATTTCGAGAAGGTTAAGTATAAAAGTACAACATTGTTTAATCATGTTGTGGATTTCTTTATAGAAACCTTCTAATTTGGGGTGAAATTTGAAACAAGTGAAAAATTTTATATTATTTATCTGTATAGCTCTAATATTTATCACTGCTTGTAGTAATAGTAAAGAACCACCGGCTATAGCAAAGGAAGAATTGAAAGATAAAGCAAAGCTCCGTTTATCTATGTGGTTACCTGAATGGCAAAATCAATTAGCCTTAGAAGATGTCCAAAATTCTCAACAAGGATTACAAGATATACGCGTTTTTGGTGCATATTTTAATTATCAAGATGAATTGTTGTTAACGGATAGTGCAGTCGATATGTTGCAACAGACACAGCAGCAATACAATGAATCACATCATGTGATCCTAACGCTTATTAATGATTATGTGACAGATAATGCTTCATCTGTTCAAAAGGATAGTACACTTTTGCATAGGCTATTACAGGATTCCGCAGCAAGAAAAAAGCATATCAATAATATTTTGCAGGTAGTTGATCAATACCAACCGGATGGCATCGAAATTGATTATGAAAAGATAGCTAAAGAAGACCTTTCAAAATATGTTCAATTTTTAAAGGAGCTTTACCGAGAGCTTGCCAAAAAGAATGTTACACTGCATGTTGTGTTAGAGCCAAGCTTTCCGTTTGATGTGAAGCTACCAAATGGGCCTAGCTACACTGTAATGGCCTATAATGTACATGGTTATCATAGTGGTCCAGGTGCGAAAGCTACTTTTACCTTCCTCAATGATTTAATAAAAAAAATCAAAAAATCCAATCAAAAATTAGCCATCGCCTTTGCCACAGGTGGTTTCGATTGGGTAGCTCAAGGGAATACGGTTGCATTAACGGAGCTTGAGGCTGAGAAAGTATTAGCTGAAACAAACGCTAATAAAAAACGTGATAAAGCAAGTGGAGCAGTTTATTTTACGTATACAGATTCTAGCAATGTTAGTCATGAGGTTTGGTATGCTGACCAAGAAACACTTGAAAAATGGGTCAAATATGTCCAGAGGAAAAGCTATCATGATGTAGTGTTGTGGCGTGCAGGTGGATTAGGTGTCAAAACATTACACTGGATTAGTGAGCAAGAAACTGGAGAGCGTTCGTCTCCCCCAAAAAATCACCAATAAAGAGAATTTCAACAAAAGCCATCGAGAGTGAACTTTCTCGATGGCTTTTGCCTAAAGTTTAAATCGCCAGTTAAGGCGATTTTTTTATTGAAATTGGGACAGACGTGAAAAGAAATCTTTGACGAAATTTAAAAAAATGGTTTCTGATGGAGCGATTTCTCGATTGACTGGAGAAATAATGCCAACCGTCCTTGGGATGGAGGGTGATTCGATGGGCACCTTTACAGTAAAGCGAGCAGCAGAATCATAAAGTGAACTTTCTGGTAACAGACTAACGCCTATTCCAGCTGCTACCAAGCCTTTAAGTGCATCCAAATCTTCACCCTCTGAAATAATATTAGGCAAAAATCCTGCAGCACGACAGGCATCCATTGCCACTTTATGTAATATATAGCCATCTGGAAATAACACAAATAGATCATTTCTCAATTCTGCGAGCTGGATACTCTCTCTTTTCGCTAATGGATGATTGGCAGGTAGAAGAGCTGCAATATTTTCTGTAAACAATATAGTCGACTCAATAGATTCATCTTTAGGAGGAAGCGGACCTAAAAAGGCAAGGTTTAACTCTC
This sequence comes from Lysinibacillus sp. UBA5990, assembly GCF_002429815.1. Lineage (NCBI taxonomy): Bacteria > Bacillati > Bacillota > Bacilli > Caryophanales > Bacillaceae > Lysinibacillus > Lysinibacillus sp. UBA5990. The sequence goes on along the minus strand of NZ_DJAY01000005.1, from coordinate 62,452 downwards.
GATTTTTGACAGCATCAATTAAAAATCGGTAAGATCCTTGTCGTAGCTGAAATTGTAAATTTGGATGCTCTCGTTTAAATGCTGAGATAACGGTTGGAAGTACATAGCTAGCCAAGCTTGTTGGAAAGCCAATCTTAATAGAGCCCTTAGCAGGATCAAGATATTCTTCTACTTGTTTGGCAGCAAAATCAATGGCCTTTAATGCTGTAATGGTATGTTCAAGAAATGTCTTCCCAATCGGGGTTAATTTCACATTACGACCCACTCGTTCAAATAACGGAGTACCTAATTCATCTTCAAGATTTGCGATTTGCCGACTAATGGCTGATTGAGCTACGTGAAGATGCTCAGCGGCCTCTGAAATATGCTCGCGTTCAGCAACCTCCACAAAATAGCGTAATTGACGTAACTCCACTAACATTTCACCTCTATTAATCTAAAAATAAGATTGATTATAGCTCAATTATATAGTATTGAAGATAAAAAGTGACTGTAAATACAGAAAAAAGTTTAAGTATTCAGTAATCTTGTATAATAGAATTTTTTTGGGTGTAAAAGAGATTGCCTTGAAAATATCTTCATTTTATTGATTCCATTTTAATGAAATAGGTTATAGTATAGTTATGGTTGTTTATGCAAATTTGTCATAAAACCTCTACAATTAGCCCTTTTCATGAGGTTTCCACTATGTAGCTAGATGAAATCAATTCTCAATTAGAGATAATTCATTGAAAATGAAGAAAGTCTATTCTCAATATCTATTCCAAATAGTAATAATCTGAAAATGCTTACAAAGCCTTTATTTTTCAAGATTTTAATTGCGTAGAAGGAAAGTAATTGAAATGGTTTGCATAGAGAACGATTTTCAGTTAAGATTAGAATGATGATAATTAAGGAATGGTTGACCCATTCACTGAACACTATGGAGGTAATTTCATGTCAACTTTAGTTATTAAAGATCTTCACGTTGCTATCGACGGGAAAGAGATTTTAAAAGGCGTAAATCTTACAATTAATACAAACGAAATTCATGCAATCATGGGACCAAACGGAACTGGTAAATCAACACTAGCTTCTGCTATTATGGGTCACCCTAAATATGAAGTTACTTCAGGTACTGTTGAGCTTGATGGCGAAGATGTACTTGAGATGGAAGTAGACGAGCGTGCTCAAGCTGGTCTATTCCTAGCTATGCAATATCCTTCTGAAATTGCTGGTGTTACAAATGCTGATTTCTTACGTTCAGCTATTAATGCTCGCCGTGAAGAGGGCGATGAAATTTCATTAATGAAGTTTATCCGTGAATTAGATAAAAACATGGAATTCCTAGAAATGAACGAAGATATGGCACAACGTTATTTAAATGAAGGTTTCTCTGGCGGTGAGAAAAAGCGTAATGAAATTCTTCAATTAATGATGATTAAACCAACGATCGCTATTTTAGACGAAATTGACTCTGGTCTTGATATTGATGCACTTAAAGTAGTATCTAAAGGAATCAACGCAATGCGCGGTGAAGGCTTTGGCTGCTTAATGATTACGCACTATCAACGTCTTCTTAACTACATTACACCAGACCATGTACACGTAATGATGCAAGGACGTGTTGTGAAATCAGGTGGTGCAGAGCTTGCACAACGCTTAGAAGCAGAAGGTTATGACTGGATCAAAAAAGAATTAGGTATTGAAGAAGAAACAGAAGAACAAGAAGCATAAGAGGGAGGACGAACTAGCATGACAGTGGAACTTAACTTGCCTGTAACAGTACAGGACGTGCGCTCGTTCTCAGAAGCAAATGGTGAACCAACTTGGTTTACAGAGCTTCGCGCGGCAGCACTAGACAAAGTAACTGGTTTAGATTTGCCAAAACCAGATAGAACTAATATTACAAAATGGGATTTCATGAACTTCCCAGTATTTACAGTTCATAGTGAGGCATTTCCATCATTGGATGCTTTACCTGAAGAAGCAAAAGGGTTAATTGACCTTGAAGTGCAAGAAAACCTTTATATTCAACGCAATAATACACCAGCTTACATTAAAACATCACAAGAGCTTGCTGATAAAGGTGTTATTTTTACAGATATTTTTACAGCAGTTCGTGACCATGGTGAGCTTGTTCAAAAATACTTTATGACTGAAGCTGTTAAAGTGGATGAGCATAAGTTAACAGCGCTTCATACAGCACTTGTTAACGGTGGCGTATTTGTTTACGTACCAAAAAATGTAGTCATCGAGCAACCACTTCAAGTTGTTTTCTTAAACGATAATGCTGAAGCATCATTATACAACCATGTATTAGTAGTAGCAGAAGCAAATTCTGCTGTAACATATGTGGAAACATATATTTCAACGGTTGAAGAAGCAAAAGGCCAAGCAAATATTATTGCGGAAGTAGTTGTCCAAGATAATGCGCAAGTAACATATGGAGCAGTGGATGTACTTGCAAAAGGCTTTACGACATATGTAAATCGTCGTGCACGCTTAGCGCGTGACGCAAAAGTAGATTGGGCTCTTGGTTTAATGAATGACTCAGATACAATCTCAGAAAATATTACTCATCTAATTGGTGACGGTTCTCATGCAGATACAAAAACAGTAGTTGTTGGTCGTGGAGAACAAAAACTTAACTTCACTACAGAGGTTCGTCACTGGGGTAAAAACTCAAACGGGCATATCTTAAAACATGGTGTCATGAAAGATGCAGCTCAATCTATCTTTAATGGTATTGGCTATATCGAACATGGTGCAACGAAAGCAGATGCACAACAAGAATCACGTGTATTAATGCTTTCTGAAAAAGCTCGAGGGGATGCAAACCCAATTTTATTAATTGATGAAGATGATGTAACAGCAGGACACGCAGCATCTGTTGGTCGAGTAGATCCATTACAGCTTTACTATTTAATGAGCCGTGGTATCTCGAAAGCAGAAGCAGAGCGCCTTGTTATCCATGGATTCCTTGCGCCAGTTGTTACGCAATTACCAATTGAGGGCGTTCAAAAGCAACTGACGGAGGTTATTGAAAGGAAAGTTCGCTAATGATGAATAAAGACATTAAAAGCTATTTCCCAATTTTAAATCAGGATGTTAATGGTCATAGACTTGCGTATCTTGATAGTGCAGCGACATCTCAAAAACCTGTTCAAGTAATTGAAGCAATCAAAGCTTATTACGAATTCGATAATTCCAATGTTCACCGTGGTGTGCATACATTAGGAAACCGTGCTACAGATAAATATGAAGGTGCACGTGAAAAGGTTCGTAAGTTTATTAATGCTCAATCAACACAAGAAATTATTTTTACTCGTGGAACAACGACAGCCTTAAATACAGTAGCAGCCAGTTATGGACGTGCAAATGTTGCTGAGGGTGATGAAATCGTCATTACTCAAATGGAGCATCACTCCAATATTATTCCTTGGCAACAGTTAGCCAAAGAAAAAAAGGCGACATTGAAATATATTGAGCTAGAAGCTGATGGAACGATTAGTTTAGAAAAAGTACGTGCGACGATCACACCTCAAACAAAAATTGTGTCGGTGTCAATGGCATCAAACGTACTTGGAACTATTAATCCAATTAAAGAAATTGCCCAAATTGCACATGCTAATGGTGCTGTTATGGTGGCTGATGGAGCTCAAGCTGCTCCGCATATGAAAATCGATGTGCAAGATTTGGATGTAGATTTCTTAGGGTTCTCTGGGCATAAAATGTGCGGTCCTACTGGAATAGGTGTACTATATGGTAAAAAGGAACACCTTGAAAAGATGGAGCCAATTGAATTTGGTGGCGAAATGATCGATTTTGTAGGGTTATATGATTCAACGTGGAAGGAATTACCGTGGAAATTTGAAGGTGGAACGCCTATTATTGCAGGTGCAATAGGATTAGGTGCCGCTATTGATTTCTTAACTGAGATTGGGTTAGATAATATTGCAGAGCATGAGCATAAGCTTGTAGGCTACGCAATGGATCAGCTTGAAACAATTGACGGTTTAAAAATTTTCGGCCCACGTGACCCAATGAAACGTTGTGGACTTGTGACATTTAACTTAGATGATGTCCATCCACATGATGTGGCAACGGTGCTTGATATGAATGGTATTGCTGTTCGTGCTGGTCATCACTGTGCACAACCACTAATGAAATGTCTTCAGCAAGTAGCGACAGCGCGTGCAAGCTTCTATCTGTATAATACAGAGGAGGATATTGACCGTCTTGTCGCAGGGTTACGTTCTGCGAAGGAGTATTTTGGCGATGTCTTTTAATAATTTAGATCAACTATATCGTTCAGTCATTATGGATCACTATAAAAATCCTCGTAATAAGGGTGCTTTAGAAGGTGAAGCTGTAACGATTGATATGAACAATCCGACATGTGGAGACCGTATTCACTTAACATTAAAAGTGACTGACGGTGTTGTAGAGGATGCCAAATTTGAAGGTGAAGGCTGTTCAATTTCTATGTCTTCTGCCTCTATGATGACTCAACTGATTAAAGGGAAAAAGGTAGATGAAGCTTTAGAGCTTGCTGATATTTTTTCTAAAATGATGATGGGTGAAGAGTATAGCGATAAATATGACCTAGAGGATGTTGAAGCACTGCAAGGTGTCTCACAATTCCCTGCACGTATTAAATGTGCAACATTAGCTTGGAAAGCAATGGAAAAAGGTGTGAAATAAATCATACTGCCTTGTCGGCTGGGTGAAAGTGATATACTTTCACTCAAGGCAAGGGTCGAATACCTCGAACAATACATCTCAACGAACGGAGGAGAAAAGATGGCTAAAAAAATGCCTGATATCGGCGATTACAAATACGGTTTCCATGACAAGGACGTATCAATTTTCCGTTCAAAACGTGGTTTAACTGAAGAAATCGTCCGTGAAATTTCAAATATGAAACAAGAGCCAGAGTGGATGCTGGAGTACCGCTTAAAAGCACTTGAAACATTCTATGCAAAACCAATGCCACAATGGGGTGGCGATCTTGGTGATTTAGACTTTGATGAAATTACGTACTATGTAAAACCATCAGAAGCTACACAAAAATCATGGGATGAAGTACCTGACGAAATAAAAGCGACTTTTGATAAATTAGGGATTCCGGAAGCAGAACAAAAATATCTTGCGGGTGTATCTGCACAATATGAGTCAGAGGTAGTTTATCATAACATGAAGCAAGACCTTGAAGATCTTGGTATTGTGTTCAAAGATACAGACTCAGCATTACGCGAAAACGAAGAAATTTTCAAACAATATTGGGGTAAAGTAATCCCATACACAGATAATAAATTTGCGGCATTGAACTCAGCTGTATGGTCAGGTGGATCATTTATTTATGTACCACCAGGTGTTAAAGTTGAAACACCTTTACAAGCTTACTTCCGCATTAACTCTGAGAATATGGGGCAATTCGAACGTACGCTAATTATTGTGGATGAAGGCGCGCATGTACACTATGTTGAAGGTTGTACAGCCCCTGTTTACACAACAAACTCTTTACACTCAGCTGTTGTAGAAATTGTTGTTCGTAAAGATGCCTACTGCCGTTATACAACAATTCAAAACTGGGCAAACAACGTATACAATCTTGTAACGAAACGTACAGTTGTTGAAGAGAACGGTACAATGGAATGGATTGATGGTAACATTGGTTCTAAATTAACAATGAAATACCCAGCATGTATCCTAAAAGGTGAAGGTGCTCGTGGTATGACATTATCTATTGCATTAGCAGGTAAAGGTCAACATCAACATGCTGGAGCAAAAATGATTCATATGGCACCTAACACATCTTCTACAATCGTTTCTAAATCGATTGCTAAACAAGGTGGTAAGGTTACGTATATGGGACAAGTTCGTTTCGGTCCTAAAGCTAGCGGTGCTCGTGCCAACATTGAATGTGATACGCTGATTATGGATAATCAATCAACTTCTGATACAATTCCATACAACGAAATTCTGAATGATAACGTTTCTTTAGAGCATGAAGCTAAAGTTTCAAAAGTATCTGAAGAACAATTATTCTATTTAATGTCTCGTGGTATCTCTGAAGAAGAAGCGACAGAAATGATCGTAATGGGCTTCATCGAGCCATTCACAAAAGAATTACCAATGGAATATGCAGTAGAAATGAACCGTCTTATCAAGTTTGAGATGGAAGGTTCTATCGGATAAAATTAAAATAAAAGGGGCAGATTCTAATATCTGCTCCTTTTTTACGTTTTCTATGAGGAAGTAGAGGATGCTTTTATATCCTTCGATAAAATTTAAGGGGCACTTGAGAGTAATTGCTGAGAAAATGGAGAGAAGCAGCGAAGCCCTCACTTATCCCTTTAGGGAGGGCAATCGTTCAAAGCTTTATCAATCATCAGGTTTAGGACTTATTAAGCTTTGTAAGATAACTGGATTTACTGCATAAAGTATTAATTAACCCTTGTCACAACTATGTTTGTGGCAAGGGTTTTTGTTTTGTATGAAAAATAATTTTCTTAATATATTGAAATAATAGTGGATTTTTATAAGGAGACATACTACAATGATAATGAGAATCAATATCAATTAAGAAAGGGAGATTGAGTACATGAAAAACAAGTTTCTATTTATTAGTATGATAGCGGTATTTATGCTGATCCTCGCTGCATGCGGAGAGAAGAAAACAGATACGTCCACAAATTCTACGAAAGAGGAAGTATCACAAACACAAGACGATTCTGGCAATGAAAATGGGACAAGAACCATTGATTATCTTGGAGAAAGCTATGAAGTGCCAGATAAGGTCGAAAGAATTATTGTTACGGGTGCGATGGAGGCCATGGAAGATATGGTTGTACTTGATGTTCATCCGGTAGGAGCAATTGCGGTTGGTGGTAAATTCCCTGAGTTGTACGCTGCTATTACAGATAAGGCAGAATCGATTGGGGAGAAGATTAAGCCAAACTTTGAAAAAATATTAGAATTAGATCCAGATGTGATTTTAGGCTCAACAAAGTTTCCAGAGGAAGTACAAAGTAAATTAGAAAAAATTGCTCCAACCATTTTAGTTTCGCATATCTCTACGAATTGGGAGTCTAATTTAAACTTATTAGCTGAATTAACGGGCAAGCAAGCAGAGGCAGAAAAAATATTATCTACATATAAGGCTGATATTGAAGCGGCAAAATCTAGCCTAACAGAAAAGCTAGAAGGCAAAAAAGTTGCAGCCATTCGAATTCGTGGGGGACAAGCTTATGTCTATCCAAAAGAGGTGTTTTTAAACCCCGTTTTATATGGGGAGCTTGGTTTAGAAGTTCCTGCTGAAATCGCTAAGGCTAAATCACAAGAAGCGATTTCTGTTGAGCAACTAGCGGATATGAATCCAGATTATTTATTTGTGCAGTTTTCAACGGATGAAAATGCGGATGCTCCTAATGCGTTAGAAGATTTTAAAAAGAATCCCATTATCCAAAATATTAATGCCTTTAAAAATGAGCAAGTATTTGTGAATGTTGTGGACCCACTAATGGAAGGTGGCCCAGCGTTTAGTCGTATTACTTTTTTAGAGGCAATCCAACAAAATCTTGATAAATAACTTGTTTGGCATGAGTTCAATTTGTATAAGGACTCATGCTTTTTCTTTGTGAAAAGCTAGATTTTTTACATGATGTTTAATTGTATGAGAAGACTGTATGCTATGATTATGTTGTAGATAGAGGAGGATGTCACATGATTGTAGTTGGATTAACTGGATGGGGCGATCACCCTTCACTTTATAGTGGAGTGACTACTTCAAAGGATAAATTATTTGATTATACAGGTCATTTTTTAGCAGTGGAAGTAGATACTTCCTTTTATGCCATACCATCCAAAGAGAATGTTCGTAAATGGTGTGAGAATACACCGGAGAATTTTCGTTTTATAGTGAAGGCCTATCAAGGCATGACGGGACATTTGCGGGGAGATATTCCTTTTGAATCCAAAAATGATATGTTCAATGCTTTTATTGAATGTGCCTATGAATTTAAACGTTTGGGGAAACTAGGAATGGTTTTAGCTCAGTTTCCACCGTGGTTTGATTGTCAGTCGAAAAATGTTCAATACTTATTGTATATTCGTCAACAACTAAAGGATTTCGAAGTGGCTATCGAATTTCGCAATCAAACATGGTATGCAGATAATGTAGTACAACAAACAATGGACTTTTTACGAGAGCATCAATTGATTCATACGATTTGTGATGAGCCACAGGCTGGTGTAGGATCTGTGCCCTTCCATCCTGTAGTGACTGCCGATAAGGCGCTGGTGCGTATCCATGGGCGAAATATACATGGTTGGCGCAACACGGGGAATGCAGAAAATTGGCGCAAAGTTCGCTTTTTATATGACTATAATAAAGAAGAATTGCAGCAGCTTGGACAGCAAATCACGAAGCTTGAGACAAAGGTGCAGGAACTATTTATATTATTTAATAACAATTCGGGTAATCATGCAGCGAAAAACGCGAAGGAATTACAGGGTATTTTGAATATTAAAGATGTTGGGTTAGCGCCTAAACAATTAAACATGTTTGAAGGGGAATTATAATGGCGTTTATTTTATTAATAATTATTGCATTATTTTCAGGTCTCCTTGGCTCATTAGTTGGGCTAGGCGGTGGCGTGGTATTAGTGCCAGCAACTTTATATATCGGTTTAAACCTTGGAATGATTCCAGATATAACACCACAAAAAGTAGTTGGTTTATCTGTTGTAATGATGATTTTTACAGGACTAGCCTCCACATTAAGTTATATGAAATCAAAAACGGTGGATTATAAAACTGGCTATATATTTTTTATCGGCAGTATTCCAGGCTCTATTTTGGGCGCTTGGGTTAATAAAGGATTAGATTTACCATCCTTCAATTTATACTTTGGTATTTTGCTTATTATTTTATCGATTATTTTACTTGTACGCGACAAATTGAAGCCTGTAAAATGGTTTGTGAAAAATGGTCTGCAACAAGAATTTACGGATGCCGAAGGGAAAACCTTTATCTACGGATATCCGATTTGGTTTGCGATTTTATTTACATTCGGAGTGGGCTTTGCCTCAGGACTATTTGGTATAGGTGGAGGCTCAATGATTGTACCGGCTATGATTATATTGTTCTTATTTCCCCCACATGTAGCAGTAGCAACTTCGATGTTTTTAGTGTTTTTAACGTCACTTGTTAATACGGCCAGCCATGTATATTTGGGGCATGTTCCATGGCTTTATACAATCCCCGTCATACCAGGAGCCTTTATTGGGGCGAAGCTTGGTGCAGCGTTAAATAAAAAAATTAAATCAGATACGCTTGTACTGGTTCTTCGAATTATTTTATTACTATTAGGAATTCGTTCCATTGTTGAAGGGATATTGGCTTAATCGGCTATACTAGCTAATGAAAATGAGGTGGCTTTAATGCTTGAAAAAATCCATATTTTTCACACAAATGATTTGCATAGTCATTTTAAGTATTGGCCACGAATGCAAAGCTATGTGAAAGAGAAGCGCAACAGTCTAGCGAGAATAGGGGAAACGAGTTATTTGTTTGATGTGGGGGATCATTTAGATCGCTCTAATATTTATACCGAAGCGACAATCGGTAAGGGGAATGTACAACTACTCAACGAAGCAGAATACGATGTAGTGACAATTGGGAACAATGAGGGCATTACATTGTCTCATGATGAGCTTTTTCATTTATACGATGATGCAAATTTTGATGTTGTTGTAGGTAATATTGATGCATATCAGGGGAGAAATCCAGCCTGGCTGAAGCCCTATGTTGTGCTTACAACGGAGAAGGGGACGAAGCTAGGGATAATTGCAGCCACGGCTATGTTTGAAGTGTATTATGAGGCGTTAAATTGGCAGATGGTTGAAGCGCGCAGCACACTTCTTCGTTTAGCCCATCAACTACGTAAAGAGGTTGATATTGTTTTATGCCTATCACATTTAGGGATAACCGAAGATGAGCTATTAGCGGAGGAATGTCCAGAAATTGACGTTATATTCGGTTCACATACACATCATGTCTTGCCAGAAGGGAAACGCGTCAATGGTGTTTTATTGACAGGTGGAGGTAAATTTGGACAATATACAGGACATCTTGTTATCGAATACGATAAAAAAATGAGGAAAATTGTTGAAAAAAAGGATACTTTAATTCATAATAAGGACTTGCCAAATATCCATAACGAGCAGCAATTTGTACAATCCTTAGAGGATGAGGGAATTAGAATATTGGATACGCCAGTATTTACGACGAAGAAATCTTATAATAAGGAATGGTTCCACTACTCACAGCTATCTGATTTATTTGCACAGGCTATTTTAGAAAAAAGTGGTGCTGACTGTGCCTTGTTTAATGCTGGAATATTTTTAGATGGCCTTCCAAAAGGAACTGTGACTGCATTAGATTTACATCGGATTTTTCCACATCCTATTAATTTATGTACAATTGAATTATCCGTTACGGAAATGAAGGAAATTTATATGCAATCCAAGAATGAAGAATGGCCCTATATTGAATTAAAGGGATTAGGGTTTAGAGGTGTAATTTTTGGAAAAATATTGACATATGGTTTTTCCATGAACGACAATCGTCAGTTATTAATTAATGGAAAGCTGGCAAATGATGATCACATCTATAAACTTGTAACATTAGATTTGTTTACTTTTGGATATTTTTATCCAAGTTTCAAATATGCAAAGAAGCAATATATATTACCAGAATTTTTACGAAACATTATGATAGATTATGGTCAAAGTTTCTTTAAGTAATAGTGTTAGCTTAAAGAATAGATTGGGGAAGAAATCATGCGATTAATTTCAATCGATGTATTAAAAGAAGGAATGGTATTAGGCAGAACCATTTGGAATGAGGCGGGGCATCCGCTTTTAAAGAAGGATGTCATCATTAATGACCGAATTATTCAGCGACTTCAACAGTTAAATACACATTACCTATACATTGACGATGATATTTCGGAGGGCATTGAGGTAGAAGAAACTGTTCCACCTGCGATGCGAAATAAAGTCATTACAACAATTAAAGACTCATTTCAATCAATCGATGGTTTAAATTCAGTAAATGCCTCTTATATATTAGATCAACAATCAAAAACAATTGTCTCGATTGTAGATGAACTACTTTCTGCTGTTACTGGAAATGATGAAATTTTAACGATATTAACAGATGCTTATTTATTTGATGAGTATTTATATCAACACTCCTTCCAAGTGACACTATACTCGATAGCCATTGCCAAAGAGCTCGGCTACTCTGCTGAGGATTTACGGTTAGTAGGGATTGGTGCATTACTACATGATGTAGGTAAACTAATGGTACCAAAAGATATCCTAACAAAACCAGGTCGCCTAACCAATGAAGAATTTGAAGCGATGAAAATGCACGCCCGATATGGCTTTGATTTATTACGCAATTTACATTCTATATCATTGCTAGTGGCTCATTGTGCATTTCAACATCATGAGCGTATTGACGGAAGTGGCTACCCACGAGGATTAGTTGATTTTGAAATTCATCCATTTGCCAAGATTATTGGCGTTGCCGATGTCTTTGACGCGGTTACAACGAATCGAGTATATCGTGAAAAAATGCTTCCTTCACAAGGACTAGCTATTGTAGAGGCAGGCTCCGGTACGCTATATGATGCTCGCATCGTAAAAGCGTTAAAAAGAGCTGTCGTTCATTATCCAAATGGTGTTATCTTAAAATTATCAGATGGTCGACGTGGCATTGTATCTAGACAAAACCCATTGGATGCAGCATTACCATGGATTCGTATTTTTGAGGAGCAAAATCAACTGCTCGCAGCTACATATGAGGTTAATTTAGTGGACTATCCAAATGTTTTAATTGAAAATGTTGAGACGGATTATATGGTTCCTGCAAAGGTAGAATAAAATACTCCTCCTGTTCATACGTTATGGAACAGGAGGAGATTTTTTTGTTTTTCCCTCGAAAAAGGATGAAATTGCGCTCGTATAACAAACGGGGAATACGTCTTAATCGATTAACCATTTTAATTGTTAGTATGGTTGTTTGTCTTATATTATTTATTTATTATTTAAATGAACGGCTCATGCCCACATATTTGCAGTATGCAGAGGTACAAACTACAAAAATTGCATCATATGTAGTAAGTAAAGCCATTAACTCACGAACCTCCAATGTATTAGATGTAAATGATATCATTGAAGATATTCCTCCAGGTAGTTCTGATATGATGACAACAAAGTTTAATACGGAAATTATTAATCGTGTTCGAGCGGAGACATTAGAGCTTGTAAAAATGTATTTAGAGCAGGCAGAACAAGGAGAACTATCACATTTACCTGAATTAGATAATGTTGAATATGATATTAATCGAATTCAGGAAGGCGATGGCATTGTCTTTTTTGTACCGCTGGGGCAAGCCGCGAATATTCCTTTGCTCGGAAATTTAGGGCCAAAAATCCCTATACGATTTCATGTGATAGGAAATGTCCATAGTAATGTGACCTCATCCATTCAAGAATTTGGGATCAATAGTGCGTATGTTGAAGTAGGCATTCATTTAGAGGTAAATGTCCAAATTATTGTTCCGTTTGCAAGTAAATCTTCAACCGTTGCACAGGATATTCCTGTAGCTATGGGGTTAACTAGAGGACCAGTACCGAACATCTATACCAATAGCAGTGATGCGCCTCAACCTTCCATTGAAATACCTGTGCCATTTAAATAGAAATGTTTACTGTGATAGTTGTTGGAGTTCATTTATTATGTTACATTGACAACAGTGAAGATAGTTAATATAAAAAATGCATATTTTTGATAGGGGCGATATCCGTATGACATCTTGTAAACCTACAAGTAAGGAAGAACATTTAAGAAAACCAGACTGGCTAAAAATAAAACTAAACACTAATGATGAATATAAAGGTCTTAAGAAGCTAATGCGTGAGAAAAATCTTCATACAGTTTGTGAAGAGGCTCGCTGTCCAAATATTCATGAATGCTGGGGAGAAAGACGTACGGCTACCATGATGATTCTTGGTTCGGTTTGTACACGTGCTTGTCGATTTTGTGCAGTAAAAACAGGCTTACCCAATGAATTAGACTTGGCAGAGCCAGAACGTGTTGCAGATTCAGTAGCAATTATGAACCTAAAGCACGTTGTCATTACTATGGTAGCACGTGACGATTTAAAAGATGGGGGAGCGGAAGTTTTAGCAGAAACAGTACGTGCTATTCGCCGTAAAAGTCCTTTCACATCTGTTGAAGTATTACCATCCGATTTAGGTGGTATGAAGGAAAACCTTCAAATGTTAATGGATGCGAAGCCAGACATTTTAAATCATAATATTGAAACCGTGCGCCGATTAACACCGAGAGTACGTGCTCGTGCAAAATACGAGCGTTCTTTGGAGTTCCTTCGTCTAGCTAAAGAAATGCAACCAGATATTCCGACGAAATCATCTTTAATGATTGGTTTAGGAGAAACTCATGATGAAATTTTAGAGGTAATGGATGATTTACGAGCAAATCATGTAGATATCATGACGATTGGTCAATATTTACAGCCTACGAAAAAGCATTTACCAGTTAAAAAATATTATTCACCGATAGAGTTTGGGAAACTGCGAAAAATTGCTATGGAAAAAGGCTTTAAACATTGTGAAGCTGGCCCACTTGTACGTAGTAGTTACCATGCTGACGAACAAGTAAACGCTGCAACAAAAGAACGTCAGTTACAAGCAGAGCTCTAAGCGTCAAGGATGAACAAGAGGGTGGTGTCACTTTGATCATAGTTGAAGGATTAGAATATGAACTATTAGAAGATTTTCGTGAAGCCTTTCAGGAGGAAGTTTTTCAGGAAAGGTATTCCGATATATTGGCTAGATATGATTATATAGTAGGTGATTGGGGCTATAACCAATTACGATTAAAGGGCTTTTTTGATGATAAAAATCAAAAGTCGACTTTTGATACGAAAATAAGTACGCTTCAAGATTATTTATACGAGTATTGTAATTTTGGCTGCGCCTATTTTGTCCTACGTAAAACAGGGAAAGTTATGAAACAGCCAGAGGTGTTGGATGCTAATGAAATAATAGCGGAACCAACCGACCAAGAACCATTAGCAGAATAAAAAGAAAAAACTTGATGTGATGTGCATCAAGTTTTTTTCTTTGTTTTTATTAGCTTTTGTATGATTGGGGAATAATAAAGCTCAAAACAGCTAATTAAAGGTGAGATACAAATGAAAAGAGCCGTCTTTTTAGACCGTGATGGTGTAATCAATGAAGTATTAACAAAACGCGTGAAATTTGTTAATAAACCTAGAGATTTATACTTTTTACCACAAGTTCCAGAAGCTATTCGCAAATTAAATAAACACTTTGACTATATTTTTGTCGTGACAAATCAAGGTGGTGTTGGTTTAGGCTTTATGAGCGAAAGTGGCTTGCAAAAAATACATGAGCATATGGTCAAGGAGCTAAAGAAAAAAGGTGCCATTATTCATGAAGTAGTTTATTGTCCCCATAAACCTAAGTCAGGCTGTGCCTGTAGGAAACCTAATAGTAAACTAATTATTGATTTAGGAAAGAAATATAACGTTGATTTATCGAAATGCTATATGGTTGGTGATACGGATACAGATATTATAGCTGGAAAACAAGCAGGTACAAAGGGCGTGTTTTTAGGTGGGGATGACCCATTAGCAGATGCAATTTTTCCTGATTTGATGAGTGCAACGCGGTGGATAATTAAGGATGCAACAGCTTGAGAAATGAAGGTACAAGAAGTATAAAACGTTGAAAAAAGGATAATTTATGAGTGGAGGTGATGATGTTGACGAAGGATAAGCGCAATAAAAAGCCCCTAGATCGTGAAGAATATGGATATGGTTTTGATATTAGTGTAGATGATTTAGGCGTTATTGGTCAAAATAACGAAGCGAAAAAGCAAAATGATAATGAAAATAAAGACAAGCCACATAATAAAGATAATCCATCCACGCTCAATAAATAATCGACCTTAAAAGATTTCGCAAAAGCCAACTGGTGAGCGAAATTTTTTTATCTTGATTTATTGATTCACAAAAAATGCTCGTGCAATTTAATGATGGCCTACAAAAAAACACCCTGTAAAAAGGGTGTTAGTTCAATAGCTCACGTAAATATTCCCGAAGTTCTTCTGTTTCGTCCTCTGTACGATTGTATACATGTTCTAAGTAGCCAGGCTCTTCTACATCATCAGGACCAATAATCGCAAAGCGACCAAATTGAATATCCATGACAAGCACTTTCCCAAAGAAGCGGCCAGATTGTAATATCGCTAAATCATAGCGTAATTTTTTTCCTGCAAAGCTAACAAAGCGAGTTTTTGTATCTTCTACATCATCATATAAAAAAAAACGTTCCATCTTTTAATCTCCTTCCAGTCCTATAGTTATGGTACTATAGAAGAGAAAAGACTATCAACTTTTAAAGATTTGAATGGGGGCTTTCCTTGTGTATTTTGTAGATCGTAATAAAATCACAAAAAATTTACAGTACTTAGATGGGCTATTAGCCATTTTGGAGACAGAGAATAACTGGTCTCAAAATGATATAAAGAAATTAGCTATCGAGCGAATTGGTCACAACATTATGGAGTCAATGATGGATGTAGGAAATTTAATGATTGACGGTTTCATAATGCGCGACCCAGGAAGCTACGAGGATATTATTGATATATTAGTCGATGAAAAAGTCGTAGTTGCTGAAATGGAGGCACCATATAAAGCAGTTGTTGGCTTGCGTAAAATGCTTGTACGCGAGTTTATAGAGGTAGATATCGATGAAGTTGTCCACGTACTTACAGCCAATTTATCAGCATTAAAGCAATTTTCGCCTGCAGTCCATAGTTATTTAACAAATGAGCTAGGTCCAGTTTCTGCCTTTTTACCAGAGGATCATCAATGAGAGATTATAAGGCCTATTGCTTTGATTTAGACGGCACTGTTTACCGTGGAAAGGAAGGGATTTCTTCTGCTGTTGCTTTTATTCATCGCTTACAGCAAGGAGGAATCGAGCCATTTTATGTCACGAATAACTCTTCTAAAACACGTGAACAACTGCAAGATGCTTTAATGTCTATAGGGATTAGTGCACCATTAGAACATATTTATTCAAGTGCGTCCGTCACAGCGAAGTATGTGGCACTCCATTATGCAGGTAAAAAAGTAGCTATGATGGGTTCTGATGGTATTCGTCAGGCATTGCTTAGTGAAAATATTGTGCCTGTTGAAGATGAGGCGGATGTATTTGTCATGGGAATTGATCGAACGCTTGATTATATGGCACTTGCTAGAGCGACTATCTTTGTCCAAAAAGGAGCAGTCTTTATTGCCACAAATCAGGATATTAAGTTCCCAACAGAATATGGCTTCTTACCAGGGAATGGTTCTTTTGCTCGTTTAGTAGGAGAGGTTGCAGGCGTTGATCCTATTTATATAGGTAAGCCATCACCTGCTATCCTAGAAGTGATTGCGACAGAACATCATTTTGCTAAAGAAGACATGGTTATGATTGGTGATAATTATGATACGGACATTATGTGCGGTATTAATTTTGGCTGTGATACAATCCATGTGAATACAGGCGTTACGCCCACAAAGGTTGTACAAGAGAAAGAACTTCAACCTACATATGTAGTGGAAGCGTTACAATAAATAAAAGGATGTTATGCAGATTTTTTAGCATAACATCCATTTTTTTTGTTCAAATTTATTCATATAGGCGTTTTAGCAAACTACCATAAAGGATTTTCTTCAATAAACTGATAAATGGCTTTCGTTAATGCTTCTGGAGAATCAGCTTCTACTAATTCACCATTGACAATAGCATAAAAAGATTCTGAGCACTTTGTACAATAACTGAGGCAGCCATATTCCAAAACGTCAATATTCGGATCGCGTTCGAGTACTTCATAAGTTGCTTGAGAGCCATTTGCTAAATTACTAATACAAAATTCAACCATTGGATTCATCCATGTCACCTCACCAAAGTAATGCTACTCGGTTTTACGAAATTCGTCAATTATTTAAATTGAAGGTAAAGAAGCGTTTTTATATAAAACTTTAAGGGAAAACCGTTATTAATTGATTAAAAATCTATCGAAATGAACATCTTTTCATTTATTTTGTGAAATCCTTCACAAATTTTCATTCTGATATTGTGAAACTTCTCACAATCGGTTATACTCGTTTGTGGATACTTTGTGAACAATTATTAAAAGAGATATTAAAGGAGAATATTATGGGTAAATTAGTACTTTTAGGTGGCGGCTATGGCAATATGCGTGTCATGCTTCGTCTATTAAATAGTCTGCCATTAGACAGAGAGGTAGTCATAATAGATAGAGCCCCTTTCCATAGTTTAAAAACTGAGTTTTATGCGTTAGCAGCAGGTACTGCTACAGATAAAGAGATTCGTGTAAGCTTCCCTGAGCATGAACGTTTAACGCCTGTATATGGAGAAATCACTGAAATTAATCGTGCGGAAAAAGTAGTCGTTTTAGAAGATGGGCAACGTATTGAATATGATGATTTAGTCGTTGGTCTTGGTTGCGAAGATAAATATCATGGTGTACCAGGTGCAGAGGAGTACACTTATAGCATTCAAACAATGGGACAATCACGTGCTACACTTCAAGCGCTATGTGGTTTACCAGCTGGGTCTACAGTCGGAATTGTAGGGGCTGGCTTAAGTGGTATCGAACTTGCAAGTGAGCTACGTGAAAGTCGATCTGATTTAAAAATAAAGCTATTTGACCGAGGTCCACGTATTCTAAAGGATTTCCCTGAAAAACTAAGTAAATATGTAAAGGATTGGTTCGTTAAGCATAACGTTGATGTTATTGCCAATTCCAATATTACTAAAGTGGAACCAGGTAAAATTTTTAATCATGAAGATGAAATTTTACTCGACAAGGTCGTTTGGACAGCTGGCGTACAGCCTGTCAAAATCGTACGTGATATGGATGTAGAGAAGGATAAACAGGGTCGTCCACTAGTAACACAGTACTTTAATGTACTTGACGATGAACATGTATATATTGTTGGAGATTGTGCTTCCTCAGATTTACCTCCAACTGCACAGTTAGCAGAGGAACAAGCAGAGCTAATTGTAAAAGTACTTCGTATGCGCTGGAAGGGCGAACAATTACCTGAAAAAATGCCAGATATTAAATTAAAAGGTTTCATGGGTGCCCTTGGTAAAAAACAAGGCTTTGTCTATTTGGCAGATACAACAGTTACAGGTCGTATCGCTCGTTTAATGAAATCTGGATTATTATGGTATTACAAACGTCAAAATGATTAGTTAGTAAAAGGGATTGTTTCTATTTGAAACAATCCCTTGGTTTGATTAAACTGTTTTATCTGGAACAAACCCTAAACCTTCAAGTGCAGTGAATACCGGTTTCAACTGTACATAGCCTTCACCAACGACTTCATTATTAATGAGAACAAGAGGGTAGAAAAATTCATCTTCCTGAATACGTGTTGCATAGTCTTGATCTCGATCATTCTCAATTGGACCTTCGATATCGATATAACGAATATCATAGGGTTGATCTGGATATTTTCGGTCGATAGCTGCTTGTAGCCACTCATATGTATCTTTGGAAGATGGAGCATTGACACAGCTAGCGCAAATTACAGCTGTTCCATAAATTTCAATCATAGGTTTAGTTGGTTGCATCGTATTTTCTCTCCTTGTGATTCAATATTGGATTTTTTCTGTTGCTAACATTATAATCATTATAAGGAAAGGAGTCGAGATAAAATGGCTGAAGCAACAATTAACGACCAAGTTCAAGAGGTATTAGATAAATTACGTCCATTTTTACTACGTGACGGTGGAGACTGTGAATTAGTAGATGTTGAGGATGGCGTTGTAAAATTACGTTTATTAGGTGCTTGTGGCAGTTGCCCAAGTTCTACTATTACATTGAAAGCTGGTATCGAACGCGCATTATTAGAAGAAGTACCAGGTATTGTGGAAGTAGAGCAAGTATTCTAAGACATTAAAAAAGTTCTAGCTGAATCTCAGACTAGAACTTTTTTTATTTATATGTGGCGCGCATGCTCTTTTTCTTCGCGGATGATAGCCCATTGCTCTTTTGCCATATCTATAATTTTTGCCTCACCACCGCTACTTTGTTTTTCAATTACTCTAGAGAAGAAGCGTGTCGCATTTTCAATGTCTCCGATTCTTCTTGATAATTCAGCAATCATATACATGATACGTACAGCAGACATTTGTGTAGAACTGTAATCTTCTGTTGAATACGATTCCATATAATGATCCCGCGCAAGTTTCATAAAGCGCTCCTCTTGCCCACTATTTTTGAGAGAACGGTAGAGCCAAGCAAGACGCAAAGCTAAACCAGCAATAGCGACATGTTTTTCTTTTTTTATCGTGCCGCAGAGGAAAGCCAATTTATACGCCTGTATCGCCTGAAAAACAGTACGTTCTCCCTTAAAATCATGATGCACCCACTTTTTTGTAATCTGCGTGTGAATCTCATCTTGAATACCTGGTGCAAAATATTTTGTAAAATCCTCTGTAAATGAAAAGCCACAATGCTCGCAAACGAAGACATTGTAATAAAGTGCATTCACATCATCCGTATAAATAGGGTGGAAATCGGTTTCTGTTTGTTCTACTTTAATAAATTTGGAACGAACTTTTAACGTCGGAAAATCCTTTTTACAATTTAAACATTGAATTTGTTTTTCATAATACGGTGAAATATCCATATATATTACCCCCTACATAGAAGTCATTGTAACTATTATACCAATGGAGCTGGTAGAAACATGAACAAAAACTCCTAAACATGTGAAAAATATGAGAACTATCACTAAAATTTACCTTGAAGCTGAATGTTTGTCATACAATGGTCAAAATTGATATGATAGTAGGTAAGAAGGAAGGTGATGGGGATGACAAGTACAAAGCAAGTTATTGAAATTACACAGGCTGCCGGCTTTCATATTAATGAGATGATGGAGCATAATGAAGAGCAAGGTTCTTTTTTACGTGTAGTAGTAAACGGTGGCGGCTGTAGCGGACTATCCTATGGTATGCATTTTGATCAAGAGAAAAAAGAGGATGACTTTGTAGATGTACAACATGGTTTAACAATTCTTGTTTCCCGTGAAGATGCGCCGATTTTGATGGGAACAAAAATTGACTATAAACAATCGCTAATGGGCGGTGGCTTCACAATCGATAATCCAAATGCCATTGCATCATGTGGCTGCGGTACATCTTTCAAAACAGCAAAGCGTGAAGGTACACCTGAGATTTGTGAATAATTAAACGTGATATAAATGTAGAAGACAATCCTGATAATATGTAAACACAATCTGAACTAGGTTGTGAATACCAAGCCTTTTTGATTTGTATGTTTTGAAAACAACAAATTGAAGAGGCTTTTACTGTGTTTTGAAAACATAAAAGTCTTAAAGGAAAGCCTTGTCTAGATAATTAAACAAGGCACTCTAATCATTTAAAATTTATAATACCAAAAAATTGCTAGTTCATTAGCTGTTGGAAAATTTGAATATAGCATTGTATCCACTGCACCTATTACAAATTGATTTTTGGCATAAAAGTGACAAGCTGGAACATTGATATCTTGTGTTTCCAGCATGAGACCACAGCAGTTTCTTTCTTTTGCCCACTCAATGGCTTTATTTAATAAGGCAGAGCCAATGCCATTTTTTCTATAATCTTTTGCGACAGCGATGTCTTCAATAAGTGCATATCCGTTCCAGTTAGAGCACATCTTAATCTGCCCTACACAGTGGTTGTCAGTATAATAAAAAAATACAGCTTTCTCGATATCTTCTATGTAACTGAGATCAATTACATCTTCTTCATATTTTTTGAAGTAAGGCTCCGAACATATTTCCTCTGTAAATGTCCAAACTTTATCTTTGAATGTCGGTATAATTTTCCCCGAGACTATAAAACCGTCATTTGATTTATTAAAATCCTTCATAGTAGATGGAGTCATTTTAATGATCATTTTACTCTCCCTTTCTGTATTCAACCATGTGGTAGGTTGGATGGCTTTTATTTTCTGAAAATCTATATCTCCTCTCCCGATTGCTGGTTAGAGAAACAAAGTGAAAATAAGAAAATGGCTTCTTTTGTTAGTGATGGAAGAACCCTTTTAACATGGAGTTAAATAGACTTTTCACGCTCCATAAACTTTACTCCATTTAAAACTGCTAGCTTATAGATGGCCCTCTTTTCATCAAGACCAAATTGTCCATTTTCCTCAATGACAAAGTGTTCATTGCTTTTAGTTTGAAAGTAATAGGTTCCAAACGTACCTATTTCGTATTCATAGATAACCTCATGTAAATCTTGCCATTTATAAATAGTTTGATGGTGATACTGTTGAAAAACGATTTGATCCTTTTGTATGGCGCTATAGCTTAATAAAGAATAATAACCTAATACGATACTACTTAAGATGATGACGCATGCAAGGCTGTAGATGTTTGGATTCCTTTTTAATCCGAGTACAATGAAAACTACGAAGATCAAGCCTAAGGCTATTAATAGCATAATAAAGTTGCTAGGTGGTGTCATCAGGACGACATCCTCTCTATGGGCATAGAATGTCTGCGATATGGTTAGAGGCGTAAAAAAGGCTAAAAAAGGTGTGAGTATCGCTAATATAAGGGCTGCTACAAAGTATTTTGCTCGTACTGATAGTGCATGTAACATAAAATCTCCTTTCTTATTAAAATGATGAGTTGCACTAAGCGTAACATATTTACAAATAAGGATTGTCTATGCATTTTATTGAATTATAAAGATTGGTCTTAAAATTCTGAATAAAAGCTTCATTCCACTGAAAGCGAGCAGGTATAATAGTTATATAGAGGTGAAGGTTATGAGAAAAGATCGAGGGAAAATATGGTTGGGTGTATCAGGTGTTACGGTGAATGAGCTTGGACAATGGTTAGTTGTGAAAAAGGCTTATAGCGGATTGAAAGGACGTTGGTCATTGCCAGCGGGATTTGTTAACGCAAGTGAAACCGTGGATGAGGCGGTCATACGTGAAATAAAAGAAGAAACAGGAATAGATTGCAGTGTATCAGGCTTAATTGGATTTCGTACAGGCGTCATCCGTGACGATATCAGTGATAATATGGCGATTTTTTATTGTCGTATGCTAGATGAACAGCAGCAGGTATGCATTCAGGAAAAAGAAATACTAGAAGCCAAATGGTTGTATCCTCAGGAGCTCGCACAAGATGAAACAACCTCCGTTATGTTAAAAGAAATGGCATCCAATCAATTCGAAAAACATCAGTTAGAAGCGATAGAGGGGATTAATCCTGGCGATATTTTTGGGTATACCTCGTATCGACTGTTCTTTAAAAAATGATATGACTTTGGGAGGGGACCTATGATGGAGCTGTTTTTATTTATGTTAGAGCGCGTCGGGCTGATCATTGTGTTTGCCTTTTTAATGTCAAGATGGAGACTGTTTCGAGAGAAGCTGTTTCAGGAGCAAGGGACGAAGGAGAAAATATGGCTCGTCATTATCTTTAGTAGCTTATGTATTATTAGTAGTTATACAGGGATTAAAATTGAAAGCGGTACGATACACCCGTTAAATCAGATGATACATAGTACGATTAATGCTGAGGAGGCTATTGCTAATACGAGATTAATTGGTGTAGCCATTGCAGGCATTTTCGGTGGACCCCTTGTTGGTGTATGTGTAGGTATTATTGCAGGGATTCACCGTATGACACTTGGGGGCTTTACAGCGATCGCCTGTGGCATTTCGACGATTTTAGCAGGCTTTATGACCGGTGGATTAAGCAACCGTTTCAAAATACGTCAAACTTTTTCCTATAAGAAAGCTGTTATCATTGGAATTTGTGCAGAAACGATTCAAATGTTAGTGATTTTAGTAGTTGCGAAGCCATTCGAGCAAGCTTTGCAGCTAGTGACATTAATTGCCATGCCAATGATTTTGATGAATGCCTTTGGAATCTTTTTATTTTTCATGATTATAAAAACATTTATCGATGAAGAAGAACGAGCAAAGGCACTGCAAACACATCAAGCTTTTTCAATTGCTCAACAAACGATTGAGCATTTCCGAAAAGGCTTGAATGAGGAATCCTGTCAGACGGTGGCTGAAATTATTAAAAGAGAAATTAATGTAGAGGCGGTCGCCATTACGGATAAAAACGGTGTATTAGCACATGTTGGCGTTGGGGAAGACCATCATTTAATTCATCGGGAAATTATGACGGCTTTGACGAAGAGAGTACTAGAGGAAGGGAAAATTTTAATGGCTACTTCGGCAAAGGAAATTCAATGTCCACATGATGATTGCCCTTTAAGCGCTGCCATTGTTTTGCCTTTAATGGTACAGCATCGCACGGTTGGAAGTCTAAAGCTGTATTTCACCAAAGCAGATTCATTAACAGGAGTGAAGAAGGAGCTTGCGGAGGGTTTAAGTAGACTATTCTCTTCACAGCTGGAATATGCTGAAATTGAACAACAACGAAAGTTATTAAAGGATGCTGAAATTAAAGCGTTACAGGCACAGGTTCATCCTCATTTCTTCTTTAACAGCCTTAATACGATATCAAGCTTGATCCGTACAGATGCAGATGAGGCAAGAGCATTATTGATCAAGCTTAGTACATTTTTTAGAAGCAATTTGCAAGGTGCACGGCAAATGCTTATTCCATTGAAAAATGAAATAGATCATGTTGAGGCTTATTTATCCATTGAGCAAACAAGATTTCCTAAGCGTTACGAAGTTGAGTTTATTATGGATGAATCACTTTTCGATGTGCAGATTCCACCATTTACATTACAGCCTCTTGTTGAAAATGCTATTTATCATGCTTTTAAAAATAGTAAGGAAGGCAAGATTATTGTCAAAGTACAACGAGTGAACGATAAGCTAGTCTTGTTAACCGAAGATAACGGTTGTGGCATGAGAAAAGAGCAGGTAAAGCAGCTCGGTAAACAGATTATGCAATCGGAGCAAGGGACTGGAACGGCGTTATGGAATATTTATCAGCGTATTCATGAAATTTACGGCTCTGACGCTGATTTTCATATAGTGAGTACATTGGATGTAGGAACAAAAATAATGATTCAACTGCCGTTAAAGGCGACTAGATGGGAGTAGAAGAGATTGAATGTATTTATTGTGGATGATGAACCGTTGGCTCGTGCTGAATTGCGCTATTTATTAGAGCAAACAGCGTTAGTAAATGTTTGTGGTGAGTCTGAAAGTCTAGAGGATTTTTACAACACGACACAGTATGAACAGGTTGATTGTGTATTCTTAGATATTGAGTTAGGCATGAATAATGGACTTGATATAGCTAAACAATTACTGTTGCATACACAAAGACCCGAAATTATCTTTGCTACTGCCTTTGATGAATACGCATTACAGGCATTCGAGGTGAATGCCTTTGATTATATTCTGAAACCTTTTGAAGCACAGAGAGTACAGGCTGCTGTAGAAAAGTTAGTAGCTAAAAAAATAGCTGCACAGGCGAAAACAATGGAAGAAATAAAGATATCACAGCTTGACAAGCTTGATAAATTAACGGTCTATGTCAATGATCGAATTTTATTAATAAAAATACAGGATATTTTATATTGTACATCGGAGGACAGTAAAACGGTTGTTGTCACAGAGCAAGGGAGGTTTTTTGCTTCGGAGTCATTGGCAGCATTAGAAAAGAAGCTGACATTAAAAGGATTTGTGCGTGTCCATCGTGCGTTTATCGTAAATTTAGAGCATATTGTGGAGCTAGAGCCTTGGAGTAGTTCTAAATATAATTTAATTTTGCACAACAGACATTCCATTCCTGTCAGTAGGCTCTATATGAAGGATGTGCGGAAAATTTTTGACCTATCGAGGTAGTTGCATTTCAACGGTAGAAAACTACATTTCAACTTTTGATTCTGACATTTCAGTTAATTTTATGAATATCATGGACATTCCTTTGCTATGATGTGGAAAAAGTAAAAGGGGTGTTTGCATGAATGCGATTACAATTGTGATAGGCTCTATTTGTGTTTTGGTGATTAGCTATCGTTTGTATGGCATATTTTTTACAAAAAAGGTATTGAAAATAAAGGATGATACGCCCACGCCCGCCCATGCTTTGGAAGATGGTAAAGACTATGTTCCGACGAATAAATGGGTAACCTTTGGACATCACTTTGCAGCGATCGCTGCTGCGGGACCATTAGTTGGACCAATTTTAGCTGCACAGTTCGGTTATTTACCTGGTCTTCTATGGTTATTAATAGGAGCGGTCATTGGAGGAGCTGTCCATGATGCAGTCGTATTATTTGCTTCTATGCGCCATGGTGGTAAGTCTTTATCCGAAGTGATGAAGGAAGAGCTCGGTCCGATTGCTGGCTTCTGTACAGGCCTTGCCATGCTGTTTATTATTACAATTACAATGGCAGGTCTTTCTATGGTAGTTTTAGGAGCTTTGGAACGCAATCCATGGGGGACGTTTGCAGTAGGGATTACCATTCCAATTGCTATGCTTGTGGGTATTGCTTATCGTAAAACAGGCAATTTACTTGTTACGTCAGCAGTTGGGTTTATTTTATTAATGATTGGCGTATTTATAGGGCCGCTTATTCAAGGAACTGCATTTGGTGATTTTTTAACGTTTGATCGTGATACACTAGCAATTATTTTACCTATCTATGCATTTTTTGCAGCGGCATTACCTGTGTGGCTATTATTGGCTCCACGTGATTATTTAAGTAGTTTCATGAAAATTGGGGTGTTCATCGCTTTAATTATTGGTGTCTTTTTCGTTAACCCAGCTATTCAGTTCCCACCATTTACAGAGTTTATTCATGGTGGAGGTCCGGTAATTGCAGGTCCTGTTTGGCCATTCGTATCCATTACGATTGCCTGTGGAGCTATTTCCGGCTTCCATGCCTTTGTAGGCTCAGGAACGACACCTAAAATGATTGACCGTTGGGAAGATATTCGAATCGTTGGCTTTGGAGCAATGTTAGTTGAGTCGTTAGTAGGTGTGATGGCGTTAATTGCAGCTACAGCCCTGCATCCAGCAGACTATTTTGCCATTAACTCAGCGCCAGCAGTTTTTGCTACATTAGGAATGGAGCCTGTTCATTTACAAGAATTATCTCAAAGTATTGGAATGGACTTAGAGGGACGAACAGGAGGAGCCGTGACATTAGCTGTCGGAATGACGGATATTTTTACAGGTATTCCTTGGTTTGCGGAGTTATCCTCCTATTTCTATCAATTTGTCATTATGTTTGAGGCTGTGTTTATTCTAACAGCGATAGATGCGGGAACACGAGTGGCACGTTATTTAATTCAAGACTTTGGGGGCAATGTTTATAAGCCCTTGAAGCGTACTAATTGGATACCAGGGACAATTTTCGCTAGTGCACTTGCTTGCTTTATGTGGGGTTATTTATTGTATTCAGGAGATATCAGCTCCATTTGGGTATTATTCGGGGTTTCTAATCAGCTAATGGCGGCAATTGGTTTAGTATGTGGAGTGACGATGGTACTGAAGGTGGCAGATAAACGAATCTATGCACTAACTTGTTTTATCCCATTAACTTATTTATACATCACTGTGAATGTGGCAGGTTATTGGATGATTAAAAATGTTTATTGGAATCCCGCAGCTGCCGGCTTTAATATGTTAAATGGCATCTTATCCGTTATCATGCTGATGCTAGGGCTACTCATTGTTATTTCAGCGTTTAAAAAATGGGCACAGCTGTGGAAATCTCCAAAGTTTGTATTAACTCAATCAACTTCATAATGTAAGAAAAGAAACTATTGGAGATAAGAAATGGTCTTCAATAGTTTTTTTTATGATATTTTTTGGTATTAAATATCCATGATCAATCACAATCAACAAAAATGATTTCCTAAATATGTCGAACAAGCGAAAACAAGGATATGTTCATTGAAAGCGTTGTCGTAATCATGTAAACTAATGAGAGGAAAACGGAGGTTATACATACATGGATGGTCCAGTTTCATTAGTACAGTTAATCATATCTATTTTGTTATTTTTTGTCATGTTCTTTGGTATCGGATTCTTATTAAACATGCTGTTACGTATGACGTGGTTAATGGCGATTGTATATCCAATTGTTGTGATCTTTATCGTGGATGAAGTAAGCTTCTTAGATTATATTTTCAAGCCAGGTTCTGCATTTCCAGCGTTAATCGATAAATTACAAGCCCTTCAGTTTGTAGATATTGCTATTTTATCGGGCGGCTTTGCAGGCTCCATCGTGGCAGGTATTGTGATGATTTTTTTACGAAAAAGTGGATATCGCATGTTCTAATTTGCTCAGTACTCTTCTTTCTATTGACTGAAAGAAGAGTACTTTTTTTATTCGATAAAAAACACATCCTCCATCATAAAAGGATGTGTTTTAGCTATCATATGAAAAATTCGTAGGTTATGATGGCGATAAAAATACCTGTGAGCGCCCCAAAAAATACTTCGCTTCGTTTGTGTCCTAATAACGTTTTTAATTCCTCCATTTTCTCTTGCCCATCCATTTGAGGCCATTTTTTTAAATCATGAAGCAGTGTTTGGAAATCCTTACGCAATTGATTTAAAATTGCAGCATGTTGCCCAGCTTGGTAACGTACACCGCTGGCATCGTACATAACAATAATGGAAAACATAGCGGCTACGGCAAAAATTGGGGATGCTAAACCCGTCTCATAAGCAATAGATGTTGCCAGTCCAGTAACAGAAGCGGAGTGAGAGCTAGGCATTCCGCCCGTTGAAGTAAAGAGGCTCCATTTCACTTGTCTGGTCATTAGAAAATGGATAGGAATCTTGACAAACTGAGCAAAGATAACCGAAAAGAGGGCAATCAGTAATGGGGTATTTTGAAGTAAACTCAAATTCATCACAACCTTCGCAAATAATTGCTTTTATTATAACATTCATTATTTTCTAAAAGAAGATATAGGCAAATATTACGCGCTTTTCAGAAACTTCGTTATAATAGTAGATGGAATGGAGGAATTTACATGAATATTGTAAAAGAAGCAAAGACATTTGAAACAATTTCTACTGAATTATTAGTGGTGGGTGTCACTAAACACCGTGAGCAAATGCAGGATTGGGCAAGCTTTTCATCTTTTTATGGTGAATCACTTGATATGTGGGTTAGCGCGGGAGACGTTTCAACAGAGCTTAAGAAGCTAACGAAGCTGCCATTTGTGAAGGATCATGCCAATTTAAAACGTATTTTATTTGTAGGGCTAGATGAGCGTAAAAACCTAAAAGAGGGGGATATTCGAGCAGCCTTTGGTTTAGTTGGGAAAGAGTTAAGAGCTTTAAAAGTAAAAGAGTATTCCATTTGGCTTGAATCATTTACAACAGAAACAATTTCAGTGACTGATGTAGCCTTCTTAGCTGGTGAAGGAACTGGTCTAGGCTATTATTCTATTCCTCATTACAAAACAACTTCAAACGAAGTGGATAAACGTATTGATGCTGTTCATCTAGTGACGTCAGCAGGGGATTTAGACGAAGTTGTAGCAGGCTTTGAGGTCGGCGTCATTTATGCGGATGCAGTGAATGAGGCACGTAGTCTAATTAATTTACCACCGAATTTACTAACGGCAACTGATTTAGCAAACTATGCGGAATCTTTGGCAAGTGAATATGACTTTGAAGTAGAGATTCTAGGTAAAGCGCAATTAGAAGAATTGGGAATGGGCGGCATTTTAAGTGTCAACCAAGGCTCTTACGAAGAACCTCGATTAATTACATTAAAATATAAAGCGACTGATGATTTTGAAAATCCTATTGGTCTCGTAGGTAAAGGTGTAACATATGATACAGGTGGCTATTCCTTAAAACCAAAAGACTCGATGGTTGGGATGAAAGGCGATATGGGCGGTGCAGCAGCAGTGCTTGGTGCCATGAAAATTATCGGTGAATTACGTCCAAATAAAAATGTAGTAGCCGTTATCGGATCTACTGATAATATGGTATCTGACACAGCATTTAAACCAGATGATGTCATTACAACGTATAGTGGGAAAACAGTCGAAGTATTAAATACGGATGCAGAAGGACGTTTAGTTCTGGCAGATGCAACTACATATGCGAAGCAGCAAGGGGCTGCATCGCTAATTGATGTCGCTACTTTAACAGGAGGCGTCATTACTGCGCTAGGTATGGATAAAACAGGTGCTCTTTCTAATGATGATGAATTTTTTGCAGCATTTATGGAAGCGGCAGAGGAAACGGATGAATTTGTTTGGCGTATGCCTTTGACAGAGAATGATAAAAAGAGAATTCGTAAATCTGATGTGGCAGATTTAAACAACTCACCTGGTCGTGATGGTCATATGATTTTTGGTGGGGGCTTTGTTGGAGAATTTGTTGGTGAAACACCTTGGATTCACCTTGATATTGCCGGAACATCCGATGCAGTAGCTGTCCATGATCTAGGTCCTAAAGGTGGTACAGGCGTAATGGTACGTACACTCGCTAATTTTGTCCAACGTTTAGGAGAAGAAAAATAATAGAGCATTTTGATCAGCGGGATTGTCTTTCCGCTGATTTTTTGTATTTTCAGCACTTATCCCGATAGATTAGGCAATGTACATATGATAGATGCATCTTCCTTCATACGATAGAATAAAAAGGGAGGTAGCATATGCGTAATTTCGGAGGTTACCCAGGAGGAGGATTTGGAGGAGGTATTTGGCCATTCGGTGCACCGTTTTTCGGTGGCTTTTTAGGAAGTTTCCTAGGGTCTCAATTTAATCAATATCCTTACAATCCATATTATCCAAACTATCGGCCATATCCGCCTGGTCCATTTTACCGACCAGGACCACGGTATCGTAGACGCTGGTAAGAACATAAAATAAATAATCCAGTTGCCTAGTCAAAAACGGCAACTGGTTTTTTGTTGTGTTGAGGAAGTATCAAATTTTGTGTTGACAGAATATACTAAATTATTTATTATTCTTATTATATTACTAAGAATTAAATAAGTAGCTGACTAGCAAACTAGAGGCTTTTATTGTTCATGGGCATTTTTGTGCCTAGGGATAATATTGGCCTTTTTTCTTTACCTTGATTACAGCAATCTTTTTCCTCTATAGGGGAGAATCAAAAGCTTTGTTCAAACGCCACCAGTTGGAGATACAACCGCTTGCGGTTGTCAAAGGGCGTGACGGTTGCTACTCCGTCAACTAAAAACTGGACACCATGACGCGGAGGCGCAACGGATAGAAGGAGTGAAATGAAATGGGGAAAGTATATATCGTTGGTGCTGGTCCTGGGGATGTTGATCTTATTACGGTCAAGGGTTTACGTTGTATTGAATGTGCAGATGTCATTTTATATGACAGACTCATAAATAAAGAGCTATTAAACTATGCTCGACAAGACGCTCAATTAATATTTTGCGGAAAACTGCCACAGCAACATTCCATGATTCAGGAGCATATTAACCAAACGCTTGTCAGTTATGCACAGCAAGGGTTAATCGTTACAAGATTAAAGGGAGGTGACCCATTTGTCTTCGGAAGAGGGGCAGAGGAGGCTGAAGTGCTAGCCAAACATCATATTCCATTTGAAATTGTACCGGGGATTACTTCAGGTATAGCAGCCCCGGCATATGCAGGAATTCCTGTGACACATCGGGATCTAAGCTCTAGTTTTGCCATGGTTACGGGACATATGCAGGAAGGAAAAGATGACGCAATACGTTGGGAAAGTCTTGCAAAAGGAATCGATACGATTGCTATTTATATGGGGGTAGGTAATCTGCCGTACATCCGACAGCAACTTCTCAAATATGGACGTGAGGAAGAAACACCTGTAGCCGTTATTCATTGGGGAACTTTTGCTGCTAAGCAAAAAACGGTTACGGGCACTTTAGCAACAATTGAAGAAATCGTTCAAACAGAAAATATTCAGAACCCGAGTATCATTTTAGTTGGAGAGGTTGTGGCATTAAGAGAAACGATACAATGGTTCGAGCATAACAGTCCACAACCAATCCAAGTTACGGGGTAAGGATGTGATGTGACTTTATGCAGGCTATTTTATATATTGCTCATGGTAGTCGTGTTAAGGCAGGTACAGATCAAGCTGTAGCTTTTCTACAAGGCGTTCAACAAGAGGTTCATGTATCTATTCAGGAAATATGCTTTTTGGAGCTTGCAACACCTACCATTGCAGAGGGGATTGCCAACTGTGTTAGACAAGGGGCAACTATGATTGCTGTTATGCCCATTCTATTGCTAGCTGCACAGCATGCGAAGCAAGATATTCCAAGAGAAATTGCCGAAGCTCAAAAGCTCTATCCGCATATCAACTTTTCCTATGGTGAACCATTAGGCATTCATGAACGAATCATTGACACGTTGCAGGCTAGGATTTTAGAAAAGCAGCAGCCTAACTGCGAAGCATGTGTTTTACTAATAGGACGTGGCAGTAGTGATCCGACCGTAAAGAGAGATTTAGCTGAAATTGCAACAAGATTGCGAATGAAATACAACTATCAAACAGTAGATACTTGCTTCTTATATGGGATGGGTCCGAGTTTTGATGACTGGCTCCAGCAAGAAAAAGAGAGGCAGCATCAAGTTTTTATTGTGCCGTATCTCTTATTTACTGGTATTTTACGGCAAAGCATTACAAAGCGATTACAAGGACTATCTAACAACAACATGATGTTATGTGAAAGCTTAGGTTATGACGTCAATGTAAAAAAAGTGTTAGTGGAACGTATTGATGAATTACTACATTTCAAAGAGGAAGGTGTTTCATAATGGCAGATAAAAAGCTTGAAAATGTAAATCTAGCATTAGATAATGTCCGCCAAATGCTAAATACTGTGAACCATGGTTCGATTACATTGATTGTTCAAAACTCTTATGTGGTTCAAATCGAAAAGAAAGAAAAAATAAGACTCCGATAAATCTTTTTAGAGGATGAAATGATAACGATTCGCGAGGTGGCAAAGATTGAAACTGCAAGTTATAAACAGTCCATTTAATGAAGAGCAGGTAAAATTATTAAACGAACTTTTACCTCAATTAACACTGGAGCAAAAAATTTGGTTAAACGGTTATTTAAGTGCACCACAAGCTACTCAGGAGGCCGTAGTTGAGACGATCCCAGCAACAGCCCCTATTACGAAAACCATGACGATTTTATATGGTTCCCAAACAGGTAATAGTCAAGGGCTAGCTGAAAAATATGCCTCTCTATTAAAGGCTCAAAACGTAGACGTTACGGTCTCATCATTAGGGAAATTTAAAGCAAGTAACTTAAAGAAAATCAACAATCTATTACTTATTGTGAGTACACATGGTGAGGGTGATCCACCTGATCAGGCGATCCAGTTCTATGAATTTTTGCATAGTAAACGAGCACCAAAACTAGAGTATCTTCAATATTCGGTACTTGCATTAGGGGATAGCTCCTATGAATTTTTCTGTAAAACAGGTAAAGACTTTGATGAGCAATTTGCCAAACTAGGTGCAACAAGAATTGTTCCTCGTACTGATTGCGATGTGGATTATGATGACGCTGCTGCTCAATGGTTCTCAGCTGTTCAACAAGAATTTCTCAAACAGGCTACTACAATATCGGTTACTTCAACACAGAGCGATGAAATACAAGGAGCTACTACATATTCAAGAAAAAATCCATTTTACGCTGAAGTGTTAGAAAATATTAATCTAAATGGTCGCGGCTCCAACAAAGAGACACGTCATCTAGAGTTATCCATTGAAGGGGCTAATTTTCAATTTGAGCCAGGAGACAGTATTGGGATTCAACCGGAAAATAGTGAGCCATTAGTCGATGCATTACTGGGAGTACTACAATTTGATCCAGCTACTGAGGTGACTGTGTTTGATGAAACAGTGTCCTTAAAGAATGCCTTACAAAAAAAATTGGAAATTACAGTGTTATCTAAGCCAGTTCTTGAAAAAATTAAAGCTTACACAGAACATAATGAGTTTTCATCGTTATTAGAAGAACCTAATGCATGGAAGGATTATGCCAAGGGAAGGGATTTACTTGATGTAGTAGAGGATTTTGCTCCTTTCACATGGAGTGCGCAACAATTCGTGGACATTCTGCGAAAAATTCCATCACGACTGTATTCCATTGCAAGTAGCCAATTGGCGAATCATGATGAGGTGCATTTAACGATTAGCAAGGTAAGCTATGAGACGAACGGTCGACAACGTCTGGGAGTATGTTCAGGCAGTGTGGCAGAACTTCAAATTGGCGCTACATTACCAATCTATGTTCATAAAAATCCAAATTTCAGATTACCTGAGCAGAAGGAAACACCCATAATAATGATTGGCGCGGGCACAGGTATAGCACCGTATCGAGCTTTCCTAGAGGAAAGAGAAGAGTTAGGGGTAGAGGGAAAATCTTGGCTTATTTTTGGTGATCAGCATTTTGTCACGGACTTCCTCTATCAAACAGATTGGCAACGCTGGCTAGCTTCTGGCACATTAAGCCAAATGCATATAGCCTTTTCACGTGATACCGATAAAAAAGTCTATGTTCAACACAAATTGGAAGAAAATGCAGCTAATTTTTATGAATGGCTTGAGCAAGGTGCTGTCATTTATGTATGTGGTGATGAGAAATCAATGGCAGCTGATGTGGATGCAACCATTCACCGTATTATAGAGCAGCAGGGGCAGAAAACGTCTGAGCAAGCAAAAGCCCTTGTGCAAGAACTAAAGCAACAAAAACGATACCAACGGGATGTTTATTAAGAAAAAAACTCTTCCTCGTAGGAAGATGACTATTTGCTAGCAAGCAAAGCCTCTGGAGAGGTGTAATGGATTAAAGGAGCGATAAAGAATGACAGAGAAAATTGTTTTGCCTACACAGTCAGGGAAACCAAGTGATGTAGAGCGTATTAAGACGGAAAGTAATTATCTTCGTGGGACACTCGAACGGACTATGAATGACCCATTAAGTTCTGGTATTCCTGAGGATGACAATCGTTTAATGAAATTCCATGGTAGTTACCTACAGGATGATCGAGACCTTCGCAATGAAAGACAACGACAAAAACTAGAGCCTGCCTATCAATTCATGGTACGCGTACGAACACCTGGAGGAGCGGCTACGCCGGAACAATGGCTTGTAATGGATGAAATGGCTAGAAAGTATGGCAATGGCTCCTTAAAACTAACTACACGTCAAGCGTTTCAGGTGCACGGTATTTTAAAATGGAATGTCAAAAAATATATGCAAGAAATTAATGACGTGTTATTGGACTCTCTTGCCGCCTGTGGGGATGTAAACCGTAATGTTATGTGTAATGTAAACCCAAATCAATCAACATTACATGAAGAAGTTTATAATTGGTCTGCTAAACTAAGTGAGCATTTACTACCTCGTACACGTGCATACCATGAATTATGGTTAGATGGAAAAAAGGTAATAGACAGTCAGGATGAAGAAATTGAACCGATTTACGGAGAACAATATTTGCCCCGTAAATTTAAAATTGGCATTGCGATTCCGCCAAGTAATGATGTCGATGTATTTTCACAAGATATCGGACTAATCGCGATCGTAGAAGATCAAAAGCTGATTGGCTTTAATGTAGCTGTTGGTGGAGGAATGGGGATGACGCATGGCGATCATGCTACCTATCCACAGCTTGCGCGTGAAATTGGCTTTATTACACCAGATAAACTATTGGAAACAGCAGAAAAGATTATAACAATTCAGCGGGATTATGGGAATCGCTCAGTTCGTAAAAATGCACGTTTCAAATATACGATTGATGCAAGAGGACTAGAATGGTTTAACGAAGAATTAACGCGACGTTTGGGTTGGAGTATTCAAGAAGCGCGTCCTTATACGTTTGAACGTACAGGAGATGAGTTCGGTTGGATTAAAGGGGCAGAGGGTAAGTGGCATTATACGCTATTTATTCAAAACGGCCGCATTAAAGATTTTCAAGATTATGAGTTGTTAACAGGGTTACGTGAAATAGCTAAGGTGCATACAGGTGATTTCCGTTTAACTCCTAACCAGAATTTAATGATTAGTAATGTAACACCACAGAAAAAGAAAATGATTGATGCTATTATAGAGCAATATAAGCTGACGGATGGTGCGCATTATTCCGCATTGCGCCGTAATTCCATTGCCTGTGTCTCCTTACCAACCTGTGGTTTAGCCATGGCGGAGGCGGAACGTTATTTGCCATCTCTTATTACAAAAATGGAAACAATCATTGATGAAACTGGGTTAAATGATACAGAAATTGTTATTCGGATGTCAGGCTGTCCAAATGGTTGCTCCCGAGCAGCGATGGCTGAAATAGGCTTTATCGGTAAAGGTCCTGGGAAATACAATTTATATCTTGGGGCAAGTTTTACTGGTAATCGATTGAATAAAATCTATCGTGAAAATATAGGTGAGGAAGAGATACTAGCGGAGCTACGACCAATTCTTGTACATTATGCGAAGGAACGTTTAGACGGTGAACATTTTGGTGATTTTGTCATTCGTGCTGGATATGTGACGGCTGTATATGATGGTAAAGAATTTCACATATAATAAATAGAAAAACCATGTAGCAAAGAAATTTGCTACATGGTTTTTTAAATGGAGTAATCTTCGGGGATAAAGACCTTTAATTGCTTCGGCCTAACAAATACATGATCGCCCACTTCAAGCTGAAGATGATAGAACTGTTCTTTTGATAATTCTGCCTCTAAAAATTCATCTAAATCTTCACGGCGTAGCTCAATTTGGACAATTGGTCCCAACAGATGGATATGATTGATTTTGACGGGAACCGTACCTGGAATACTTACCTTTTCTATTTGTATATCATGGGGACGAACATAACCAATCACATTATCTTTTGTATGTGATTGTACATCAGGCACATCCAGTGCAACTTCTCCATGCATCAGCTTACCGTTATGTAAGCGTCCTTTAAAAAGATTAACGTTCCCTAAAAAATCATAGACAAATGGACTTTGGGGATGCGTATATACCTCATCGGGACTCCCAACTTGCTCGATTTTGCCATTGTTCATGACAACAATACGATCTGCCACATCCAATGCTTCCTCTTGATCATGCGTTACAAAAATACTTGTAATATGAAATTCATCGTGTAACTTTCGTAGCCAGCGACGCAACTCCTTGCGAACTTTTGCATCGAGTGCCCCGAATGGCTCATCTAGCAGAAGAACTTTCGGCTCTACTGCAAGTGCTCTTGCAAGTGCCACACGCTGTCTTTGACCACCTGAAAGCTGTGTAGGATAGCGGTCAGAGAAATTTTGGAGTTTCACTAATTGTAGCAATTCCATCACTTTGTCTCGTATTTCTTGCTTAGTAGGTCTAGTTTTCCGAGGGCGAACCTTTAGGCCATAGGCGACATTTTCAAAGACTGTCATATGACGAAATAGGGCATAATGCTGAAACACAAAGCCTACATTACGTTCCTTTGGATGCCGATCCGTCATGGAATGTCCATCAAAAAAAATATCACCCGTATCGGCGGTTTCCAGCCCTGCAATAACACGTAATAGAGAGGTTTTTCCTGATCCAGAGGGGCCAAGCAATGCAACAAGCTCCCCTGACTGAATATGAATAGAAATATCCTCTAATGCTTGAAAGGATCCGTATATTTTCGAGACATTTTGAATTTGAATACTCATGCTGATCATCTCCTTTTAACTAGATTTGGACTTCCATGCAATTATGTCTTTTAAAATTAAAGTAAAGATAGCTATGACACTCATTAAGGATGCAACAGCAAAGGCGGCTGAAAATTGATATTCATTATAGAGAATTTCAATATGAAGGGGCATTGTATTCGTCATGCCTCGTATATGGCCAGATACAACTGAAACTGCACCAAATTCTCCTATAGCTCGTGCGTTACACAAAATTAGACCATAAAATAAACCCCATTTAATATTAGGTAAGGTGACATACCAAAATGTCTTAAAGCCACTTGCACCAAGCGAAATTGACGCCTCTTCCTCAGACGTACCCTGTGCTTGCATTAGAGGTATTAGCTCACGAGCAACAAAGGGCAGTGTGACAAATATAGTCGCAAGGACAATGCCAGGTAGGGCAAAAACAATTTTAATATCTTTGGCGAATAACCAATCACCAAATAATCCCTGCGATCCAAATAGTAAAATAAATACCAAACCTGCGATAACAGGGGAGACCGCAAAAGGTAAATCAACAATGGTTAGTAAAAGATTTTTCCCCTTAAAATTAAATTTTGTAAGGGTCCATGCAGCCATTACGCCAAAGATTGCATTTAGAGGTACAGCAATTGCTACAACTGTTAAAGTGAGTTTAATAGCAGCTAATGCATCTGGATGTGTGATAGCTGCGAAGTAAACATCAACACCTTTTTGAAAGGCTGTAATAAAAATTGAAGCTAATGGTAGGACGATAAAAAAAGCTAAAAAGGCTAATGCAATAAATGTAAGCGTATAGCGAATAACACGAGGCTCCTGTAAGGCGGCAGACTTAAACACCTTATTTTTTTCAGTACTAGCCTGTTGAATAAATGTTGATTGTTCCATATAGCTCCTCCTAATGTACAAACCGACGATTGGCTAGCCACTGTATGACGTTAATGGTTAATAATAAAATAAATGAAGTAACAAGCATTACTACTGCAATTGCAGTGGCACCCGCATAATCGTATTGCTCAAGTTTAGTCATAATAATTAAAGGGGTAATTTCGGTTTTCATCGGCATATTTCCAGCGATGAAAACAACCGAGCCATACTCTCCTAGAGCACGGGCAAAGGCTAATGAAAAGCCCGTTAATATGGCTGGTAGTAACTCTGGTAAAATCACTTTACGAAAGGTTTGTAAACGATTGGCCCCAAGGCTAGCAGAAGCCTCCTCGACTTCAGCACTAATATTTTGCATTACTGGCTGTACTGTCCGTACAACGAAAGGGAGACCAATAAAAGTTAAGGCAATTATAATACCAAGGGGCGTAAAGGCAATTTTAAAATCAAAAAATTGGCCAATCCAACCATTGGGGGCATAGAGTGATGTTAAAGCAATCCCCGCTACAGCAGTAGGTAAAGCAAAGGGTAAGTCTACTAATCCATCAATCATCCTTTTAAAAGGAAACTGGTAGCGAACCAGAACCCAAGCGATAATTGTACCGAAAAGTACATTTAATAGACCTGCAATGAAGGCTGTGCTGAAGCTCACTTTATAGGAAGCAACAGCACGAGGATCGGTGATAATATCGAGAAACGCAGTCCAGCTTAAGGACATCGTATGGAAAAAAATCATAGAAAGTGGTAATAACACTAATAAACTAACATATAACATCGTATATCCAAGAGATAGGTGAAATCCTGGAATAATCCGACGTGATTTCTTCGTCAAGGTTAAACTACTCATCAGAACACTCCTTATTGTGGTAAGTAGATTTCATCAAAGGTACCACCGTCTTTAAAGTGAGTTGCTTGTGCTTTTGTCCAGCCACCAAAATCATCGATAGAAACAAGTTCGAGCTGAGGGAATTGGTCTTTATATTTAGCTAGAACAGCTTCATTGCGAGGGCGGTAATAATTTTTGGCAGCAATTTCTTGACCTGTTTCGCTATATAAATGCTGTAAGTATGCCTCGGCTACTTCGCGTGTTCCTTTTTTATCGACGATTTTGTCAACGACCGCCACTGGTGGCTCCGCTAAAATACTTAATGATGGAGTAATAATCTCGAATTCGTCCTTTCCTAATTCATGAAGTGATAAGTAAGCTTCATTTTCCCATGCAATTAAGACATCCCCAATTTTTCGTTCCACAAAAGTTGTGGTAGCACCTCGGGCACCAGAATCTAGTACTTCAACATTGCTGTATAGTGATTTCATAAATTCTTTTATTTTTGTTTCATCATTGTTATATAACTTTCCAGCATATCCCCAAGCAGCTAGGTAGTTCCACCTTGCACCACCAGATGTTTTAGGGTTAGGGGTGATGACGGATACATCTTTTTTGATGAGATCATCCCAATCTTGTATATTTTTCGGGTTGCCCTTGCGTACCAAAAAGACAATAGTGGATGTATATGGAGTAGAGTTATGGTCAAATTCTGTTTGCCAATCTTTATTCAGCAGTTCACGAGTTTGGGCAATTTCATCAATATCATAGGCGAGAGCAAGCGTGACAACGTCTGCTTCGAGGCCATCAATCACTGCTCTACCTTGTTTTCCTGAGCCTCCATGAGATTGTTTAATCGTGACATCCTGTCCTGTTTCATCCTTCCACTTTTTTATAAAATCTTGATTGAACTCATCGTAAAGCTCGCGTGTTGGATCATAGGATACATTTAATAGCTCTACTGATTTGTTACCTTTCTGGCCACTTGCTTCTTCATTTGAGGTAGCACTACTACATCCTGTTACAGATAAAGTTAATACAGCTAGCAGTGCCAAAGATTGAAAGACATTCTTCCTTTTCTTCATTCCATTTCGCTCCTTTTTCGGCTAAAGAATGCAAAAGGCCATCCCCTATCACGATTATTCGTCATAGGTAGATGGCCTTCAGATCCTCTGATCAGCATTTTAGTATTTGTAGATAATACATTAAACATATATTTCCTATTAGTCAACAAGGAATTATGAAATGTTGAAAATAACGGTGATTTACTTAGCTATCGTTTATCTTATGCAACTAAGAGTGTCAAAAATGGGTTAATAGCATAATATATTTCAAAAGCCTAGTTGACTGCTTGGTGTACTTTAGTATATATTTGGTAATAAGAAAAGACGATTATAGAACGAGGTAGCAATTACTAGTGAAAAATCGTTGAATAATGAGCTGGCTAGTCAAACTAGAGGCGTTTTAACAAAGACATGTTTTTGGGTGTCTTTTGTTAGAACGCCTTTTTTCGCTATGAGGGGGATTCAATGTTAACACATGCAAATTGGCAAGAGCCAAACATTAATTTTCAAGTTGATGAAACGTATAAGGGAGCATTAGAGGTTTTACAGTGGAGCTATCAAGAGTATGGGAATGAAATTGTCTATGCCTGTAGCTTTGGGATAGAGGGCATAGTTTTAATTGATCTCATTTCAAAGGTAAAGCCAGATGCAACCATTGTCTTTTTAGATACAGATGTTCATTTTAAAGAGACCTATGAAACGATCCAGCGTGTAAAGGAAAAATATCCACAATTAAATATTGTGATGAAAAAGCCTGCACTTACACTTGAACAACAAGCGGCGCAATATGGTGATGAACTATGGAAGTCAGATCCAAATCAATGCTGTGCTATACGCAAGATTAAGCCTTTACATGAAGCCCTTTCAGGTACAAAGGCTTGGATATCTGGTTTGCGTCGTGAACAATCGCCATCACGTCAACAGACAAATTTTCTTAATCGTGATGATAAATTTAAGTCGATTAAAGTTTGCCCACTTATCCATTGGTCATGGCAGGATGTTTGGCGATATGTCTCAAAACACAATTTGCCATACAATCCTTTGCATGATCAGGGCTATCCAAGTATCGGCTGTGAGCATTGTACAAAGCCGGCGTTTACGATGGATGATTTACGTTCAGGTAGATGGCAAGGCTCTGGTAAGACGGAATGTGGGTTACATGAATAAAGGAGTTATGCCATGCTAGAATATTTCGCCATAGCTATTAGTTTATTTTTTGCAATGAATATTGGTGCAAGTGGAGCAGCTGCTTCGATGGGAGTTGCTTATGGGGCCGGAGCTATAAAAAAGGCTTGGCAAGCATTACTGTTATGCGCCATAGGAGTTTATAGTGGAGCAGTTTTAGGCGGAGGAGAAGTAGTCAAAACGATTAGCTCAGGCATTATGCCTCAGGAATATATTACGGTGAAAATTGTCATCATTATTTTAATTTCTGCAACAAGCAGTTTATTTTTTGCCAATCTTTTAGGCATCCCCTTATCTACGAGTGAGGTGACCGTCGGTGCAGTCGTTGGTGTGGGAATGGCTTATAAAGTGCTATTCGTCCATTCTTTACTTGTTATCATGTCCTTTTGGGTTATCGTCCCACTTATAGCTTTTGTTATAGCCCTTATATGTGGGAAGTTGTTATATAAATTACAGCACAGGGGGCTACTAAAAGATCATCCAATTTTAACGGTTCTACTTGTATTAGCAGGATTTTTTGAAGCCTTTTCGGCAGGTATGAATAATGTTGCGAATGCAGTTGGACCGCTTGTAGGTGCTGGCATGATGGATGTTACTATCGGCATTATGCTTGGGGGTGCATTTGTCGCTATAGGAGCCATCCTACTTGGAAAACGAGTTCTTGAAACAAACGGTAAGAAAATCATACGTTTTCAAAAGGCAGAGGGTATTTTAATTTCAAGTACGGGTGCGCTCCTTGTTGGTATAAGCTCCATTTTTGGACTTCCAGTGCCACTAACGCAAGTAACATCTTCCTCTATTATTGGAATGGGCATGGCGAAGAACGGAAAACAAATTTTCCATAAGCATATTGTGAAAAAGATTATTCGTATATGGGTTGTATCCCCAATTTTTTCATTAGCCATTTCTTATTTTTTAGTGCAGTTGTTTTTAGAAAAAGATCTTTATGCGATTATTTTGAATGGCAGCATTATCGTTGGAACGCTTGGGGTTATTAGTTTAATGCGTACAATGCGAGAAGAAGAACAATCCATATATGATGCAGGAGAGGGTATTTAATTTCACTAGTATTACAACATCATTGATGTTGATCTTTCATACATTTCAACTATTAAACTTAGTATTTAACTAGAATTAGGAGGAGATTATATGAGTTTACAACCACATGGAGGGTTTCTTGTGCAAGCTTTTCATCCCGAAAAGGATATGACAACTATTCATAAGGAGATTGAGCTGGATGCCATTTCTTTGAGTGATTTAGAGTTAATTGCCATAGGTGGCTACAGCCCCATCGAAGGCTTTTTAACACAAGCAGATTATGAATCAGTAGTGGAAAAAAGTCGATTAGCATCAGGTATAGTATGGAGTATTCCAATTACCCTCCCTGTGACGAAAGAGAAGGCAGCAACATTACAACCTGGCGAAGAGGTAAAATTAGTCTACCAAGGTGAAACTTATGGCGTTATTCAGGTGGCTGATATTTTTGAGCCGAATAAGCGAACAGAGGCATTACTTGTATATGGTACTGAGGATCTCGCACATCCTGGCGTTCACAAGCTACATGAACGTCCTACCATATATGTCGGAGGGAAAATTACTTTAATCAAACGTCTGGCACAAAAGTTTCCTACGTATTCATTTGATCCGGTGGAAGCCCGTCAACTATTTGCTTCAAAGGGTTGGCAAACCATTGTTGGCTTTCAAACGCGTAACCCGGTGCATCGAGCGCATGAATATATCCAAAAGGCAGCACTTGAAACGATTGATGGTTTATTTTTAAACCCACTTGTTGGTGAAACAAAGTCGGATGATGTGTCTGCGGCTATCCGCATGGAAAGCTATGAGATTCTATTAAAAAATTACTATCCTGAAAATCGTGTGCAATTAGGAGTGTTTCCGGCTGCTATGCGTTACGCAGGACCAAGAGAAGCCATTTTTCATGCACTTGTAAGGAAAAATTATGGCTGTACACATTTTATCGTCGGACGAGATCATGCAGGTGTAGGGGATTACTATGGAACGTACGATGCACAAAAAATCTTTGAACAGTTTACGGAAGATGAATTAGGGATTGTTCCATTAAAGTTCGAGCATAGTTTTTATTGTCAGCAATGTGAAGGAATGGCTACTACAAAAACTTGTCCACACGATAGCTCTGCCCATATTATTTTATCAGGAACAAAAGTACGAGAGATGCTACGCAATGGGGAAGTACCACCAAGTACATTTAGCCGTAAAGAGGTAGTAGAAGTATTAATAAAAGGCATGCAAAAGGAGGTAGTCAAATGAGTTCGAATATTGTTTGGCATGAGGCCTCCGTTACAAAAGAGGAGCGTCGATCTCAAAATAAACATCAAAGCTTTATTTTATGGTTTACGGGCTTGTCTGCTTCAGGAAAATCATCTATAGCCAATGCGTTTGCCCGTCAATTATATGAAAGGTGCAACCAAGCCTTTGTGTTGGATGGCGATAATGTCCGCCATGGCCTAAACAAGGATTTAGGTTTTGATGAGGCAGGACGAAAAGAAAATATTCGTCGTATAGGGGAAGTTTCGAAGCTTTTTATAGAAAGTGGTCAAATTGTATTAACGGCATTTATTTCGCCTTATCGAGAAGATCGTCAGGTGGTCCGTGCGCTTGTTGAAGATGGTGAATTTATCGAGGTCTTTGTAAAGTGTTCAGTAGAAACATGTGAAAAACGTGATCCCAAGGGTCTATATAAAAAAGCGAGAAAAGCAGAAATATCTAATTTCACTGGTGTTAGTGCCCCTTATGAGGAACCAGAAAACCCAGAAATTATTTTAGATACAGAACATCATACGATAGAAGAGTGTGTGGAACAGTTGACTAGTATTTTAACTTCCAAAGGGTATATATAATAAACCAATAAAAAAATCTGCTCGTTCAGAACGATTGAGCAGATTTTTTATATGTCTTATTGTGCGTCTTGTTCTTTTTTCATTCTGTCAATTTCAGGACCTAATTCATCACGTACTGTACCTTTCCAAGGCTTTACACCAGCAATATAAGAGGAGCGGGTCATAATATGTCCTCCAACAGGGCCAGTGATGAAGAGGAATAGTATCCCTAGTAATATACGTGGATTAAAATGATCTTCAATTAGCCAAAAGTGTAAGAATACACCAATTAGTACACACATGACACCAAGTGTAGCACTTTTTGAGGCAGCATGTGCTCGCGTATATAAATCAGGTAGGCGGATAAGCCCAATAGCTGTGACGACAATAAAAAGTACTCCAACAGAAATGAAAAAGATAACTAAACTATTAGCGAGAATTGTCACGTTTAATGATATCTCCTTTCTCTATGAATTTAGAGAAAGCAACTGTACCAATAAATGATAAAATCGCTAGCAATAAAATAATCTCAAGGAAGAAGCTTGTTTCCACTAATATCGAAAATAGTCCAATCAAGGAAATAAGTGAGACACCCAGTGAATCTAAAGCGACTACACGGTCAGATGCTGAAGGTCCTTTGATCATTCGATAAATGACCGCAATCATCGATAAGCAAATCACTACAATGACCGTTATAATAAATGTTGTCATGATTTACTCACCTCCAAAATCGCTTTCTCAAATGAATCTCGAATGGAAGCAACAGCCTCATCCACATCACTAATATCAATAGCATGTACATATAGTGTTTTAGAATCATCCGATACATGTACGACTACAGTTCCTGGCGTTAAAGTGATAAGACTGGATAATAATGTAATTTCCCAATCTTCCGTTAATACAGTAGGATAAGCAAAAAAGGCAGGCTGCATGTCCAATTTAGGCTTTAATACTACCTTCAGTACTTGCACATTCGCTAATACTAACTCTTTAAAGAACAGCAAAGTTAATTTTAAAAGGGCCCATAGGCGGTAGACATAAAGACGAGATTTAAAAAATCTTCGCATTATTATGAGTAAAATGATGCCCATTATGAACCCAATAATAAAGCCGGTTGCTGTGTAATTAGAGGATAGGAACATCCATACGAAGGCAAGTACAAAGTTTAAAATCATTTGAAATGCCACAGCGTTAATCCCCCTTCATCACAGCATCTATATAGATAGATGGATCATTTAAAAGTTTTGCTGCATCGTCCATAAATGGTATCAT
Organism: Lysinibacillus sp. UBA5990; assembly: GCF_002429815.1. Classification (NCBI taxonomy): domain Bacteria; kingdom Bacillati; phylum Bacillota; class Bacilli; order Caryophanales; family Bacillaceae; genus Lysinibacillus; species Lysinibacillus sp. UBA5990. Next base: position 17,531 of record NZ_DJAY01000005.1, on the reverse strand, counting down.
CCATTCGGAACCGACACCATATGCGACAGAAATAAGTACTAAAAGGGCTGAAGGCATAAACAGCATCTTGTAGATAGATCTGTCAACGATAACCTTCGTTTCTTTTTCCTCGCCCCAAAAGGCATAGATGAAGATACGAATTACGGAAAGTAGTACGAGCAGTGATGATGCTAATATGAAAATACTACTCCACATATTTCCCGCTTCAAAGCCACCTTGAACAATCAATAGTTTTCCAACAAATCCGCTAAGTGGTGGAATTCCGGCTAAGCCAAATGCTGCAATTAAATAACACCAACCAAGTGCCGGGTATTTTTTCATCAGACCACCCATCTTACGCAAATCAGATGTACCTGTAATGTAGATGATCATACCGATTAACATAAAGAGTGCAGCCTTTATGAGCATATCGTGTACTAAATAAAACATTGCTCCCTTTAAGGAAGCTTCATTCATTTGTGAGACACCAAATAAAATAACTCCTACGGCGATGACAATATTGTAGATAATAATAAGTTTGACATCAAAGTAAGCGAGTGCCCCAATGCATCCAGCCACAATTGTAGCAATGGCAAGTACCATCAATAGATCATGAGTATAGGATAAATCGTGTACAAAGAATAATGTATAGGTACGTGTAATCGCATAGACACCTACCTTTGTGAGCAGTGCACCGAATAATGTTAGTACAGGTATAGGAGCCGCTGCATATGAAGTAGGAAGCCAAAAATACAATGGGAAAATGGCTGCTTTTAATCCAAATACCATTAAAAAGAGTACAGCTATAACGGTAATGATACCTGGTTGATTGATTTCAGCTATTTTAACGGCAATATCAGCCATATTCAATGTTCCTACAACCGAGTATAAAAAGGCTACAGTAATGACAAATAGGGCAGATGAAATAACATTAATTAAAATATATTTAATCGATCCTTTCAGTTGCCCTTTCTCGCCACCTAGGACGATCAGTAAATAAGAAGCCATTAATAATACTTCGAAGAAAACGAATAAGTTAAAAATATCGCCTGTAGTAAAAGCCCCATTAACCCCAGTTAAAATAAACATGATACCAGGGTAATAAAAGAATCGTTCACGTTCCTTCGTAATAGAACCAAAGCCATACCAAACAACAAAAAAGGCAATTAACAATGTCGTTGTCACGAGCAATGCAGATACCATATCAGAAACCATCGTAATACCGTAAGGAACTGGCCAATCTCCAAAAGTGACCTTTTGGATACCATCATGTTTCACTTTCATTAGAAGTGAAATGGCAGTGATCAAGGAGATCCCAATTCCAAGTAATGAAAACGTTCGTTGATAAATTAGATTTTTTTGCCCAAACATTAAAATCATACCGAAGAAAAACGGAATGATGATAGGCAGCAGTAGGAAGTTATTCATCCTCATCACTTCCTCTCATTAAGCTAATATCATCAGTTTGCAGCTCCTGATAGGAACGATATGCCAGCACTAGGAAAAACGCTGTGACGCCAAAGCTAATGACAATAGCAGTTAAAATAAGTGCCTGAGGTAATGGGTCTGCAAAAGTTTTGGCTCCTTCGTTTAACACGGGTGGAGCCTCACCACCAAGACCACCCATCGTTAATATAAGTAGATGAGCACCATGACTTAAAAGTCCTGTACCAATAATAATTCGTAATAAACTTTTTGATAAAATTAAATAGACAGCTGCCATAAAGAGGAAGCCAATGACAAAGGCCATAATTATTTCCATTATTCATCCTCTCCAATCGTTTGAATAATGGTCATCGTAACACCCACAACAACCAGATAGACACCGCTATCAAAAAGCATAGCCGTGTGTAAAGACTGTTTGCCTAGAAGCGGTAAATCGAAATAATCAAAGAAATGTGTAAAAAAAGGTTCGCCCACAAACATAGGGAATGCCGCAGTAGCAAGGGCTAATAATAAACCAATAGCCGTTAAATACGTGTAATTAATAGGTAAAATATGTCGTACAGTACGGATATCAAAGGCTAATACTAATAGCACGATGGCACTGGAGGTTAAAAGCCCTCCAACAAAGCCACCACCAGGCGTGTAATGACCTGCTAAAAAAATATGAATGGAGAAGAAGAAAATAATGAAGAATACAATTTTAGCCGTAAATTGTATTATCACATCATTTGTTTTCATGTGTTTTCTCCTTTCTATTCATACGCAATTTAATCATTGCAAAAATGGCCATCCCAGCAATAGCGAGTACTGTAATTTCAAACAATGTATCAAAGCCACGATAGTCTACTAATATTACGTTGACAATATTTCCTCCGCCCGCCAAAGAGTAAACGGTTTCCTCATAGTACTTAGAAATAGTAGGAATGAGTTTTTGCGAATGGGCAGATAGTGCGACAAGTGTTACCATGACACCGACTGCAATGGATATAACAGCTCGATTTAATTGAAATCTCATACGTTCTTCTCGTTTACCAAGCTTTGGTAAATGGTAGAATGCTAATAAAAAGAGGGCTACAGATATGGTCTCAATAACAAGCTGTGTTAAGGCTAAATCAGGCGCGTTAAAAATAACAAAGAATAGAGCTACCGTATAACCAACAGAGCCCAGACCTATAATGGCCGTTAACCGCGATTTGGCTAGAATGGTGATAGCTGTTCCAATTAATAAAACCACGACTAAAATAATTTCATATGGTCTTATCGGAGCGGTCCCTTGGAATGAAAGACTAAAGGCATTTTTTACAAAAAGCGAACCAATGACGATAATAGTAATACCACTAAACATATAGAGTAAATAATGGCGCATTGAACCCGTCATATAGAGTCGAGAGAGGCGATTTAAGCCAACATCTAACCCCTGCATAATTTTGTCATACGCATTATTCAAGGTGAAAGCCTTTGGGAATCGCTGATACATTCCTTGCCATTTCGGTAGTGATACAAATAGCAGTACCCCTATAATGATAATTCCTATCGTCATCAGAAGTTCGGGATTGACCCCATGCCAAGCTGCTACTTGTATGTCAATATCTTGTGGTGTTTCGTATAAAAATGGCTGAATCGCTAGAACAGCCGGTTTGACAAATGTATCGCCAATAAAATTCGGAATAAAGAATATGAACACAACTAATCCCGCTAAAAGCATTGGAGAAACTAGCATTCCAATAGGTGCCTCATGTGGTTTATGAGGTAATTGATCTGGTTTGTAGTTGCCATTAAATGTTCGGAAAACAAAATAAAAGCTATAAATAAATGTGAAAATACTAGCAATCCAAGCGACGATTGGGAAGAGCACACCCCATGTATCAAAGCCAAAGAGCTCAAACTTTTGTAGGGAGAGCATGGCTGTTAAAAACATTTCTTTACTTAAGAAGCCATTAAACGGTGGAAGACCAGCCATCGATAAGCTTCCTATCGCTGCAACTGTAAAACTGATAGGCATAATACTCATTAACCCACCCAATTTTCGAATATCACGTGTCCCTGTTTCATGATCAATAATCCCTGCAATCATGAATAGACTACCTTTAAATGTTGCGTGATTAATTAGATGGAAGATGGCAGCAAATGCCGCGAATTTAATTGTATCTACTGATTCATTCGCATGAAACGCAACTGCGCTTGCCCCAAGTAGGGACATAATAAGTCCAAGTTGACTAACAGTCGAGAAGGCTAGAATCCCTTTTAAGTCCGTTTGTTTGACTGCAAAGAAAGAACCCCAGAATAAAGTTAAAATACCTATACCTGTTACAAGCCATACCCAGAGCTCGGAAGCCGCAAATATTGGGGTAAAGCGTGCTACTAAATAAATACCTGCTTTGACCATTGTGGCAGAGTGAAGGTATGCACTTACTGGTGTAGGTGCTTCCATTGCATCTGGTAGCCAAATGTAGAATGGGAATTGCGCAGATTTTGTAAATGCTCCTAGAAGTAATAAAACAAGCGACCATGTAAATAAAGGTTGATCGATTAGATTTGGTGCCATAATAATTAGCTCTCGAATGGAATAAGTTCCTCCCATTAAGTAGAGAAGTACGAATCCACCTAGCATCATTAATCCGCCGCCAACTGTTATCATCATTGACTTCAGTGCGCCAAGGCGTGATGCATCACGGTTATACCAATAACCAATGAGCAGGAATGAGGAAATGGACGTTAATTCCCAAAAGAAATACAGTGTAATTAAATGATCTGACTGTACTACTCCAAGCATGGCAGACATAAATAACAGTAAGTAAACATAAAAATTATGTAATTTTTCTTTATGTTTATCTAAGTAAAAAATGGAGTAGAGGACAACTAAAGACCCGATTCCAGTAATTAATAGCGAGAATAATAAGCTAAGGCCATCCAAATAGGAGACGAAGGAAATATCAAGCGATGGAATCCAAGGAAGTTTAGCGGTAAATACTCCACCTTTAGCTACTTGTGCAATATAGGATGCATAAATAACTACGAGCGTAGCTGGAACAGCGAGAACAAACCAGCCAGTATGAATATTTTTTATGCTTTTATATAAAAATGGTACAAAGATTGCAGCAAGCATTGGAATGAAAATATAAAGTACTTGTAACAAAAAAACCCTCCTTTATGCAGGTAAGTAAATCAATTATAACGTACTTTAATTGGGAATGCATACGTACTATTGGGATTTAGCTTGCGGTAGTGGAAGAATTTTCGTTATATTATAAATAGGAAGTTATCAATAAAAATAGAGGAAAAAATTTTTTATGAAGAATCCATATATCTACGGTTATTTACCATTAATTACAATTTTATTGTTTAGTTTGACATTTGGTATGTATGCAGTTGGAGAATCTTTACAGATTTTTCGAGCGATCGGTGTATATTCAGGAATGCGAGAATTTTTATCTGATGTTGAATTACGTGTATTTTTACTCATAGTGTTTGCAGTTGTTTTTTTTATGCTATTTTCAGCACTCAAACTAGTAGGAGAAACCATCCATGAGTTAGGAATGCTCTTTTTTTCAAAAGACAACGATGGAGCAACTGTTAGCCAAGCGCGAGACGGCTATATTATTTTGTTTATTGGTGCCATGTGTTCAGCATTTGCCATCCAATTTATTTATGTGTTAATAGGAATTTTTGTCCTAACTGTTTTTACATATTTCATTTATCTTATTTACAAAATGAGTCATTTCATGTCAATGGGCGGCACAATCGGCCTATTAATCTTTGAACTTTTTATGTGGACGATTCTATTAACATTCATCGTTTATGTTGTATTGAAACTATATAATGGTATTTTAGCAAGTCTTCCATTTGCCCACTAAATTCATACTGTAGGCAAAAAAACCATCGAGAGGCTCAAACTCGATGGTTTTTGTTATGTTCAAGTTACTATTTGGTGAATGACTACATGTTGTTCGAGCATAGGCAACTTCTTATTTTACCTGTCACGTCCAAGCTTTCCATTAATGGCAACAATGAAGTGCTTTATGTAGAAGTTGTTTAGAACGAAGGGCGGTGACTTCAGCGGGAAAAGCGGGAAAGTCGAGATTCTGGACTGAGCGGATGTTTTCTGGCGAAAGTGAAGCGGCAGCAACAAAGCAAAGGAAGCAGCTCCACCCCACCCGTAGTGGAAATCAATGGCTTACTTTATTCGAATGTAAATGAAAAAAGACTATAGGCAAACTCTCAACTTTTTCGAGTTTGTCTACAGTCTGAAGGGAGTAGACCATCTCTTTCTGCTCCCTTTTGCGATCATTACATCCAAACCACTAATCTTACTCAAGTAAAACATTAAATAATTGATGATGAATTTTGTATTCTTCTAATTTTTGCATGGATTGAGGCTTATCATATCCAATCCATACGGCAGCTGTATAGGTATCATTAAGTCCGGCAAGCCAATAGTCTCGATAGTCATTCGTTGTCCCTGTTTTGGCACCAACATAGCTGCTATTACTGTAGACTCCCTGTCCCGTACCGTTCGCCACAACATCGGCAAGTAGCTCACGCATGTATTTTACTGTTTTAGGAGACCAAATTTGATCACGCTGTGTTTCCCAACTATAGAGTTCAGTTCCATCTAAAGCTGTAACTTTACGAATGCTATGGGCTAGAACATAAGATCCATCAATAAAGCTTGTATAGGCATCTGCTAGCTCTAATGCTGTTACACCGTAAGTAAGCCCGCCCAAGGAAGCAGCATAATTATGATCCTTTTCTACAATGGAGCGGAAATGGAAACGATCTAAATATTGAAATGCTGTATCAACGCCAACTGTCTGGAACAGTCGCAGTGCCGATGTATTGTAGCTATGTCGAAACGCAGTGCGCAGCGACACATCACCGTACTTATAGCCCCCATAGTTTTGAGGGCAGAAGGATCCAACACAATAACTACCACCATTTACAATTGAATCAGGTGTATGTGTTGTTGTTTCAAAAAAAGGAGCATAGACAGCCAGTGGCTTAAAGGCGGAACCTGGCTGACGTGTTCCTTGAAATGCGCGATGATAATCAAACTTTTCATAGTTTTTTCCTGCATATAAACTAACGATTTCTCTGGATTGGTTTTGAATAACAGCACCTGCTGCTTGCAATGAACCGGCACCCAAGGTAGCGGTCATTTGTTGCTCATCATGCTGCTGTTTTTGTGGATTCAATGCAGTGTTAATTATGAGTCCATTTTGAAATAATGTATCAAGTCGATTGTCTAATTGTGTCTTAATTTTTTTCTTTTCTTCCTCATTTTCTGTATTGTTAAGTCGATCCGAATAGCCTTCTTTTTCTGCAACTAACCATTTTAATTCTTGAAGAACGTAAGTGCCATACATAGGATAGCTTTGTATTTTATCCTTAATACGCAATGTAATAGGTTCTGCCTTATAAGCCGTTGCATCTTCCTTTGTAATGCTACCTTTCAAGGCAAGTGTATCTAATAAGCGTTCTTGACGTGCTTTAGTTTGATCAAAGTTTTTTAAAGGGTTATAAAGGGAGGGGTTGTTGGGAATCGCTGCAATAAAAGCAATTTCAGCTATTGATAATTGCTGAAGTGGCTTTTGAAAATAATAAGTTGCGGCTCCACCAATTCCGTAAACTTGATTGCTAAAATAGGATTCGTTAAGATACATCGTTAAAATTGCTTCTTTATCGAACTCTTTTTCTAATTCATAAGCATAAAAAAGTTCGGTTAATTTTCGTTCATATGTTTTTTCATCAGATAAATAACGCATTCGAACAAGCTGCTGTGTAATCGTACTGCCACCCTGTGAGCTAGTACTCGTATTTGAATTGGCGACTACTGCACGCATAATAGCACTTAAATCAAAGCCGATGTGTTCGTAAAAGTCGGCATCCTCACTTGCAATGAATATTTCCTGGGCAATTTGTGGAATTTCTTGTAATGTTAGTGGCTGCCGCCATTCGACATATTCCTCACTAAATGTTTGCCCATTTTGGTCCTTAAGTGTTACAGGAAGCTGAGGTTGTACTTCAGGTAAATGAATAGCCTGTGTAATTTGTTCCTCATGTGCTTGTGCGGTATTGATTTCTGTTCGTATGTTTGTGCTAATCCACCATAGAACAGGTAAGGAAAGAAGTATAATAAAAAAACCAAAAGCCTTTTTCATGTGTGCCTCCACTCTTTCTATGAATCCTTCAACAGAATAACATATTTTGGATTGATTCCAAATACTCGGTCAGACCTATTTCCTTTATTTTGAGAAAGGAAGTTAAAAGTGCATAAATCGTCAATACTTTGATGAAGAAAACCAATCGGAAGTATGTTAGACTAAAATGAGGTCAAGAAGGATGAATTGTCATCTTTTTCATTGAAACTGAAAATTATCATTAAAGGAGAGACTTCCATGTTTCCACAATTAACAACAGACGTACAAGCAGGCGAAGTGCTTGTAGAAATGAACACAACATTAGGGGCAGTTAAAATTAAATTGTTCCCGGAGTTTGCACCAAAAACTGTTGAAAACTTTTTGGGTCATGCTAAATCAGGTTATTATAACGGCATCATTTTCCACCGAGTTATTCAAGACTTTATGGTTCAAGGTGGGGACCCTACTGGAACAGGTATGGGCGGTGAGTCAATTTGGGGTGATTCTTTTGAAGATGAATTCTCAGATAAATTGTTTAACCTACGCGGTGCGCTATCAATGGCAAATGCCGGTCCAAACACAAATGGTTCTCAATTCTTTATCGTTCAGATGAAACATCTTCCAAGCGATATGCTTCGTCAATTGCAAGGAGCAGGCTTCCCAGAGGAAATTATTGAAGCTTATGCAAAAAATGGCGGTACACCTTGGTTAGACCATAAACATACTGTATTCGGTCATGTTGTAGAAGGAATGGATATTGTGGATAAAATTGCGGATGTAGAAAAAGATCCCCGTGATAAACCATTAGAAGATGTGAAAATTGAGTCAATTACAGTCTTTGAATAATAATTATAAGGACGTGTAGAGCATGGAAAACTTAATGTATCAATTTTTATATTTCCCTGAAGATAAATCAGGATATATTCCAGCAGCATTTGAATTTTTAATCATGCTTATTTTATGTGTAATCGTGTTTACGCTTTTCCGTAAAATTTCTAAGAAACAGGAAATTAAGTCAAAGGAAATTGAAGCACGTATACTAGCAGAAAAGAAAAGTACAAACAACCAACAAAATATTTAATTAAAAAGAATCTGCCTCTAATGGAGACAGATTCTTTTATTTAAATTTTTCTTTTAGAACGACGAACTATGTTTTGTAGAGTTTTGAAGGCATTGAAGCAAACGAGTACAATGGATAGGCCAATCCCGCTCATGGCTGTAATAAAAGCAACCCATTCGAACGGCGTATAGCTCCAAACACTATCTAGATCACTACTGTCCTTCCATTCTTCAATGACTAAATTCATTCCGTAAATACCGGATATAACCGTAAATACAGTTAAAATAAATAATAAATTATTACTTCGATTATCAGACTGATCTTCTTGTGTTCGATACAAGCTGTTCAATGTCGCTTTTGTTTCTACATAATGTTCATTGATACGGAAATGCTTTCGTAGCATTTGAGAAATTTCCCTACCTTCAGTTCGAACAACAACTTCTTCGAAATAATATCGTGCAGAAAACTTTGTGATTAGTTCGATTAATTCATTGACAATTTGTTTATCCTTTCCCCACTTTATTTCACTGTATTCATAGGAAAGCTTTAAGAGCATCATTTTATAAAAATAATGAATGAACAAATTATAATAGTGAGTCCCCATAAACTCTTGAATGCTATGTGAACAATGTTTAAATGCCTTATTTGTAAGTGTCATTTGCGCCTGCGCTGAGGAGATAATATAACTATTGGGTGCCCAGCGTGTATGGGCGTGTTCCTGCACATAGTTTGAAATATACTTAGGATTTGTACTTGAAATAAAGGGTTTGCCATCAGGTGTTCTTCCATCTACTTGCCCTAATCGAAAAAGATGCTCAGGTAAAAGTTCTGCTTGTTCATCACAAATTAAATAGGCTGAGGAAAACATTCGTTCATCTTCAAAAAAGGGTAATCCTTCATAGCTATGGTCTTGGTGATGCTGTAAAAAAGGCTTTAAGAAGGGGATAAAATAGTTAAATAATAGTTCACTCGTAGAATCACATTGACCGAACGAGAAATGGTGACTTGCGCCCTTTTCCTCTCGCAGTTTTGCCTCCAGCACCCTAAAGTAATGAATGAAATTTAAAATATCGCTAATGTCATAAGGGTTGTCTATGCTTGTTCGTACAGTGACGATGCCATTGCCGAAAGGGCATAGCGTTACATCGATACTCATAAGCTCATAGTTTATACAATTTTCTTGATGGTGTAAGGCTCCTTGTGTATAAAATGCTTTTGAGAAACGAAGAAAGTCTGGGCTATCCATTTTGTTTGGAAATAATTTGTCTTCAAGAAAGGGATAAAAAAACTGGGCAAGTTCTTCATGGATGATTGTTATGTCTCCATAAAAGGCTTTTTCAAGAGTAGCATTGTTCAATTCAAAAAAAGAAAACTCTTCTTCTAAAAGGATATTACCAATCTTTTGCCGATCTTTTGTTTGGTAGGCGAAAGGAAATAAGAATGTCATATAGGCACGCTGAATTTTTAAAGGAACTAAGTCCATTGAAAACACCCCTTTTTCCATCCGATTGATAAGAAACTTTTCCACATATTAAGGATTTTAAACATATAAAAAGAAGGAATCCTAAATAGTCGGGATTCCTTCTCTTGTTTTTTATTGTTTAAACGCTTTTTTAAAGCGTTCTACGCCGTCTTGTACTGTTTCAAATGAACAAGCTACATTCATACGTAAGAAGCCTCGACCCTCTTCTCCGTATTTTGTCCCTGGCTCTAATGCCAGTTTACCAATTTCTAATAGTCGATTCATAATATCTTTTTCTTCAAGCTTAAGCTCTCTATAATCAATCCATATTAAATAAGTGGATTGTGGTTTAATGATGCGAATGCCTTGAATCTGCTCTAACTCCTCTTTAACATAATCCATATTTGCTGAAATATACGGCAGCAATTCATCTAACCAAGGGGAGCCTTCCGTATATGCAGCTTGCAATGCTACAGAGGCAAAAGTATTTAATGAGCCTTGTCCACTTGCCATATTCACGGCTTCAAGCTGTAGACGTTTTTTCTTATCTGGCACAATCATATAAGAAACCTGAATACCTGCTAAATTAAATGTTTTAGTAGGAGCCATACACGTTATAATACGATTGATTTCATCGCCTGCTACTTTGGCAATAGGAATATGTTTTTCTCCATTTATCATTAAATCAGCATGAATCTCATCTGAAATAATAAGGACATCGTATTGAGCACAGAGTCGTACAATTTCCTTTAAAGTAGCTTCATCCCATACATAACCGCCAGGATTGTGAGGATTACATAATATGTAGGCTTTCACATTTTGAGCTAATGCCTGTTCAAAAGCTTTATAATCAATGATAAATTTACCATCATTTTTTTCAACTAGTTGGCAGCTTATTACTTCGCGCCCATTGCTTTTTGGGATGTTAAAAAATGGTGGGTAAACAGGTGTAGATATAAGGACTTTATCTCCTGGATTAGTAAAGGCTACAATGCTATTTGCTAAGGCAGCAACAACACCATTACAGAATACGATGGAATCCTTGTCAATGTGCCAATCATGACGAGTATTTTGCCAGTCCACGATTGACTGTATCGCTTCCTCGCTAATAAAGCTATAACCAAAAATAGTGCGTTCAGCATGTTCCTGCAATGCTTTTGAAACGGCCGTTGGAGCAGCAAAATCCATATCAGCTACCCACATTGGCAGAATATCGGACGCATCGTTTAGTCCATAAACCATTTTCATTGCGTCCCATTTTACGGAGTTTGTACAACGTCGTTTGATAGTTTGATCAAAAATAGACAAGCAAATCACTCTTTTCTTTTTTATTTACTATGGTATCATACGATTATGATCAAAGGATAATAGGTGAGTATTTTGGAAAATGTAAAAATGAATCAAGCAGCTGTCCATCTGCTAGAGGAGTGGGATCCATTCCACTTAGGTCCAGACCATTATGATACGGAAACAGCAGATGTTGTAGCGGCATTGCAAGGAATCGATGATCCATCGACGCTTGCAAAAGTAATTCAAGAAACATATGAGCATTCGTTTGAGCAATGGATTCCTTTTGAAGATTGTGTATCCATCTCTTACAAACTGATTGCTATTAAATTTGAAGCAAAATGTATTATTTAAAATATTTTGCATATTTCCTATAAAAAAAGGGGTTGTCCTACGACAACCTCTTTTTTGCATTGTAATAATAGAGGTTCTATATGCTTATTTAAATATTGGTAAGATGCCCTGAATGAAAATAATTAATATAGCAATTGGGGACACATAACGAATTAACATGTACCAAATTGTAAACGTCCAATTAGATGCGGCTAGCTCTTTACGAGAAATATCTTTTGTATAATAATAACCTGCAAAAATTGATATTAGCAGAGCGCCAATAGGCATTCCGATATTGTTGGTCATAAAATCAACAAAATCAAAAATAGAACGGTCTAACATCTTCACATCTGATAGTATACCAAATGACAATGCACTAGGAATACCAACAATAAAGATAATGATGCCACCAATCCAGGCAATTTTTTTTCGTTTTTCTGGTTTATCTCCAATCGCAATTGCCACGACAATTTCTAACATAGAAATGGAAGATGTAACTGTGGCGAATAATAATAAAATAAAGAAAATGGTTAAGAATAGACCACCGAGAGGCAGTTGTTCGAAGACAGCCGGCAAAATAATGAATACAAGGCCAGGTCCTTGATCAGGCGTATAGCCAAGTGCGAATACTGCTGGGAAAATAACAAGGCCAGCAAGTAAAGAGATGATAATGTTCATGGATGCAACATTGATTGCTGAGTTACCAATCTTCTCTGTTTTTGATAGATATGAAGCATAGGTAATCATCACAGCAATACCAACACTTAATGAGAAAAATGCTTGTCCTAATGCCATTAAAAATGTTTCTGCATTCAAGTAAGACCAATCAGGCACAAACATAAATTTAATGCCTTCCATTGCACCATCCAATGTTAAAGAGCGTATGACTAATATAATGAAGAAAATAAATAGGAGCGGCATCATCCATGTGCTGGCTTTCTCAATGCCACCCTTAATGCCAGCTGACACAATGACTACTGTCAATAACATAAATAGCCCTTGCACAAGCACGGCTTCAAATGGACTCGAAATTATATGGCCAAATAAATCTGCGTAGTTGATGTTAGAACCTGCATTCGTTAGCTTAAACGTAAAGGCACGACCCAAATAGCTTAAAATCCACCCACCTACAACACTATAGAAAGATAAGATAAGGCCAGCAATGACCATACCACCCCAACCAATTAAATACCATGGCTTTCCTGGCGCTTGTTCTTTAAAGGATGTGACAGCATCCTTTTGTCCACGACGACCAATCATAAATTCTGCAATGAGTACTGGTAAGCCGATAAAGAATGTACATAAAATGAATAATAAAATAAAGACACTACCACCATTCGTACCAGCCATATAAGGGAATTTCCAAATGGCTCCTAGCCCTATAGCACTTCCGGCGGCAGCTAAAATAAACCCAATTTTAGTTGTAAATTGATCTCTCGATGACACAAAAATAAAGCCTCCTTGTACTAAAGTTTTATTTTACCGCAATATTTCCATAACACAAGCAAATATCTGAATATTGATTGGGGGGATTTCTACATTAAGAGCCAATTTATATAGCGTGTGGTGGAGTTTTAGTAAGGTTCCTCCTTTTAGAGTAAATAACATCCTTATTATGTAACAATTAGGGAGGTTCTGTCGTTCCATAAACAAAAGGAGGAGATTGCTTTGGAGGAGGCTGAATTAATAGCGAGGGCACAGCAAGGAGACAAAGAAGCTTATATCGATCTTATTCGAATTCATCAACAAACAGTTGAAAAGTTTGCCTTTCAGTGTGGCGTACATAGCAATGATTTAGCAGATGTTTCACAGGAGGTATTTGTTAAACTGTATCGCTTTTTACATCAATTTAAACAGGATCGATTTACAACGTGGCTTTATAAAATTACATTGAATGCTACACGTGATTATTATCGTAAGGAACAGAGAGAACTGGCAAAAGAGGACAAGCTTAATGCGCAAAGGCAAACTATTTTCCTCTCTGCTGAAGACGATGTTCTATTATTTGAAGAAGATAAACTCTTACACAATGCTATTCAAGCCCTAGATGAAAAATATAGGTACCCTATCGTACTGTATTATTTTCACGAGTTAAAATATGAAGAAATCGCAGAGGTTTTAAATATTTCATTATCAACGGTTAAGGTACGGTTATTACGTGCAAAAGAAAAGTTGAAGGCAGCATTAATGCAAGAGGGGAGTGTAGAAAATGGATGATAAACAATTTAATCAACGTATGGCACTACTGAAAAAATCCTATGAGCGAATGGAATCAGAGCTAGATCCACAACAAGTTATTCAGCAAATTGAAAATGAAGATGCCATAAGGGAATCTCATGAAATCAATAATACGGTTCCAAAATCTTCAACAAAATGGCAAAAGCATGCTGTTTGGATTGCTAGCATCGCCAGTGTGTTATTAGTTGGAATTCTAATGTCGTCATATATGTTCCATCCGTCAACATCCGTGCATTCAGATGAAGAAAAGATAGAAAGTAGCTATGAAGAATGGTTCTTGAGTTTACAAAAAAAGTATCTAGAAAAGCGCGAAAAAACACGTCAGGAGCTCAATATACCTGAGCAAGATTTTAGGAAACTATCGTTTATTGGAACAGCTGATAATAGATACAATGATAAAGCTAGAAATAAAAAATTAGTTGTTAATAGAATGATGGATAATCCAAAATATTTAGTGGAACTGGAGCAAGAAATACTAGATAATTTGCAAACACCTCGGGAGCTGATAGAGCAACTCAGCACATTTGAAAACTCTATGTCATACGAAGAATCTAGATATTTCTTTAGCAATTATTTCTACTCAACGAAAGATGTTCTGCAATATTATACAAATCAGCTTTCTCCGTATACGAGTGTACTAGCACAAAAAGAGAAAAATTACCCTAAAGAACTAAATCAATTAATCGCTACGGCTAAAAAACAGTATTTTGAGTTATCTAATGATGGGAATAACTTTAGCTTTAGAGCAAATCCTATTTTTCAGAAAAATTCACCAGCATATGCTGAACGTCTTCACTCTGATATATTAGGTCTTTTTAAATATTTGGCTACTGGCTCTTTATTGGAAGGTGAGAATTTACGGTTTTCTGCAGAAGAAACTGTTCGAATTTTAAAATTATACGAAAGAACTTTAATAATGGACCTATCAATAGCAGGACTTGATTTCCTATTACGGGATTTAAAGAAAGAATTCGAAAATACGTGGCTTGTACTTCTAAAAGGTACTGAAGACATGAGTAGATATTCGCCCGAACATATCGAGTTTTTAACTGCATCTGCAAATGGAAAGTATGGAGAATCGATGCGCTTGACCGCTCAATTTATAGTTGAAGAATATAACGCAAATAAACAATCAAAAACATTAGACATACTTACAACAAAGGATATCTGGTTGGAGTTGTTAAATTTACGAGACAAAGTTTATATAGAAACAGAAGATGGCTCAGCAGGTTTACGTATTGATTTCCGATGGATTTACCAAACGGAAGCACTATACAATTCCTATATAACAAGCAAAGATTATACCATCCTAGATTCATTAAATCCAATGAACGTCGTTAGCCTATTCTTATATGCACACGGAAAAGGTGATCAAGAAACAGCTAAACAGTTATTGTCTCAAGAAGTAGATTTGAGTAAAATGGTTCAATTTGAGGGTATGGAACATTTTACAATTCTTTATGCAACAGATGCTTCTCAAACAACCATTAAAGCGGGTGTTAAGCCAGAATCAGTTCAACTGATTGGTCAGCATTTAACCTTCCAGTTAGGTACAGCGACTACAGGAAAAGGTGAAAAACGTTGCATCATTACAGCCATTTCTGAGTAAGGAGATTTTTTGCCCCGATTTTACACGTATGTTATAATTTAACCGATATATACGTAGCAAACCAAAAGAAAGTGGGCAAAGGTTATGGTAAAAAAATATGAATTAGGAGACGTGTTGACCGGAAAAGTTACAGGTATTCAACCATACGGTGCATTTGTTGCATTAGATGACAATACGCAAGGCCTTGTGCATATTTCGGAAATAACATACGGCTTTGTAAAGGACGTTAGTGAATTTTTAGCTGTTGGGCAAGAAGTAGAGGTCAAGATACTTGAAATCGATGAAGAGGCCGAAAAAATTAGTTTATCGATGAGAGCGCTACAGGAACGCCCGGCAACAGTAAGAAAAAAAGAAGCACCACCACGAAAATCATTGCAAGACCGTGTAGATGAATCGGATGCGAATGGTTTTAATTCCTTAAAAGATAAATTACAGGACTGGATTGAACAATCTGGACAATAAAAAACGAGGATACTTTCAGAGTGAAGGTATCCTCGTTTTTATGTTATTGCTTTTTTATTTTTCGGATTCGGTATTGAAGGTTTTGTCTACTCATTCCAAGTGCATTCGCTGCTTTTGTAATATTGCCCTCATATAAATTTAAGACATTTTGCACATAATATGATTCGGCTTCGCGCAAATAAGCATCTAATGGCATGACATCATGATTTTGATGGAACATAAAGAATTCTGGTTCACGATTGTTGGTATCTTGCTGCTGTACCTTAAAGCGAAAATGCAGCGGCAATAAATCAGAGGTTACGGTAGATTCTATCGTCATAAATGAAACAATTTCATCCAATAGTAACTCGAGTTCCTTTAAATTTCCAGGCCAATCATATTGTAAGAATAATTCCTGTACATCTGGCGCTAGTTCTGTAACCTGTGAAGCAAATCGTTCTCGATGACGGCTAAAATAATCATCCACAAATGGAAGAATATCTTCTTTTCGATCAGTTAAATGGGGAATAGTAATAGCCATCGTTGCAAAGAAATAATAAAGGGATTTGGACAGCTTTTTTTCAGCAATTAATGTAATCGGGTCGCTACCTACACTACCAATTAACATATACTTGGACTGCGGTAGGGATTGAAGTATATCTAATAATTGTTCTTGAATGTCTAAGCTCAAAAAATCAATGCGCTCAAAGAAAAAGGTATAGTCTTTATCTTCTTCTAAAAGCTGATTTAATTTATCAAGCACCGATTGAGCGGAACGACGACTAACGAGAGTCATAAAGGCTTCAGGATCTGGTGAAGCGGCGTGGTGAATACCTTCAGCCACTAAATCCTTGCCTGTCCCAGATTCCCCAATTAATAATACTGGTAATTTTACAGCCGCTGCTTTTTTAGCATTTTCGATGACCTGCTTCATGGCTTCAGATTCAGCTTTTATCATGTCGAACGTCAAAGGCTCATCATAACGACGAAGGGGTTGATAAACAAGTTTTTCTAATGATGTAATATCACGCGCAAATTCTATTGCCCCAATCAGTTTTCCTTCTACAATAAGTGGAAAAGTATCATTAATGGTTGTAATTTCATGGCCATTTTTATTCCAATAGGATTGTTTGACATTAATTTCTTTCTTTCCTGTTTGTAATACACGCATTAATGTACTTTCGTGCTGACGGAAGGAAAACATTTCAATAATCGAACGATCCGCAAGTTCATCAAAATGGAATCCTTCAATTTCTTTCATTTTTGTATTATAAATAATCGTCTTGCCGGATAGGTCTACTGCATGAATACCAACGGATACATTTGTTGCAATAAACTCATAAAAAGGTAGTAAAGGTTCAGAATTTTTCATAAAAAAGTGCACCTCAAAAATTTTTTACTTGAAATATGCAACGAAATTTTGCATTATAATAAGTGTAAGAATATTTTATACGCAAAGATATTTTGCGTCAATGTTTTTTGCATACCCAAATATATCTCACAAGGGAGGATTAAGTATGATTCCATACAAACACGAAC